>CAZHNU010000021.1:0-12241 GCA_964534145.1 uncultured Methanotrichaceae archaeon
CATTATCAATCAAGGTTTCAAGATTATGTCCATAAAAATTGACGAGTTGCTTAAATCCAAGCGCCAGGAGATTCTGGCCATAGCTGCCAAGCACGGCGCCCGCAATGTGCGTATTTTAGGCTCAGTTGCCAGAGGAGAGGCCAGGCCCGAGAGCGACCTGGACATTCTTGTAGAGATGGAACCAGGGACGAGTTTGCTGGACCATGTAGCCATTATGCAGGATCTCGAAGACCTCTTAGAACGAAAGGTGGATGTGGTTAGCGATAGAGCCTTACATTGGTACATAAGAGACCGAGTGCTAGCCGAGGCTACTCCTCTATGAAGGATGATAAGCTCTATTTGATCCATATCTGGGAATGCATTCAACGCATCGAGCTTTATGCAGGCAAAGGCAAAGCCGCTTTTTTGACGAATACAATGATACAAGACGCGATTGTCCGCAACTTCGAAATCATCAGCAAAGCTACAAAGCGCCTTTCTCCGGAGTTAAAACAATTACATCCAGAAATCCAGTGGAGAGGAATGGCAGGATTTCGAGATGTGTTAATTCATAATTACATGGGAGTTGATTTGGAAGAGGTATGGACGATCATCGAAAAGGAACTTCCTCAGATCAAGAGTGACTTGAGGGCCATCTTAGTTGAGCTTCGCTTGCTTCCATAACGCATTCGGCTTTAAAGCTGTAGCAATGTAGCGAAATGCTTGATTGAAGAACCATATGCGGAGAAGCCGCTGGCCAGCACCGGCCAGCCGAGGCCTTGCGGTCGGGCGACGCCCATATCCCCATTACCTTCTTCTGATGACCTCGACTTTTCCTGCTCTAGTCAGGTGCACCTCATCCGCATTATCGAATATCCCGTGCTCCACAAGCCCCGGAATCGGGCTGAGTCTCGCGGCCAAAGCCTTCGGATCTTCGATCACTCCGAAGTCAACGTCCATCACGAAGTTCCCGTTATCCGTGATCACCGGTCCGTCCTTCATCATCCCTATCCTCAAGAGGGGCTTGCCCCCGATATCTTTTAGCCGCTGCTCCACAAATCTGGATGCAAACGGCAGCACCTCGACCGGCACGGGATGGTTCATCTTTTCAAGATACTTGGACTCATCTGCGACGATCACAAACCGCCTGGCCGAGCAGGACACAACCTTCTCGCGGGCATGCGCCGCTCCCCCGCCCTTGATGGCAAAGAGCCGGGCGTCCACCTGGTCGGCCCCGTCGATGGCCAGGTCCAGGACGGGATTCTGGCTGAGGGTCGTGAGCCTGACCCCTGAGGCAATGGCCAGGGCCTCAGCCTGGTAGGACGTTGGCACGCCCAGGATATCCAGCCCTTCATCCCTCACCCTTGATCCCAAATTCTTTATGGTCCAGGCGACTGTGGAACCGGTCCCCAGGCCCACGACCATCCCGTCTTTAACCAGTGCTGCAGCCGACTCTCCGACCGCTTTTTTGGCATCCGCATTGGCTGAAGCGTCTTTCATGAAAACCTCTAAAATCCCTATAATTTAATCCGATAGATCTTCTTTTGTCTCTTTGATGAACTAAAACCGTCTCTGTGCCTCTGTGGTGAGCACCGCAGTAATCTCCAATTCAACACAGAGGCACAGAGACACGGAGAACTTATTAACCCAGAATCTGGCTCCTCACAGTCGTGAACACCGGACCTCTCAGGTCCATCTTGTGCTTGTGGCTGGTAATGTACCTCTCCAGCGCCGGCGCAATCTTGATGTTGATCTCCGCAGGTGTCCGCACGATCCTCACGCGGGTCTCCGACTCCTTGCCTGCCTGAGCTGCGGCCTCAACGTCGGATGCTGCGGCTTCGGCAAATGCATCGATGTACCTTATCCCCGTGGTCACGCCCTCCTGGAAGGCCTCCTCCCAGCGGGAGGTGCGGGGTATGCCCATTACGTTTTGCTTGTACACGACTATCTCGTTTAGGTATGCCGGACCGCAGAGCTTTGTATCAGCCTCGGGCTCGACTACGGAGACCTTAACCTTCCGGCCGAAAAGCTCGCCCTCCCAGGCGGCGAACTCGCAGGGAGAAGGCGTATCGCCGTGCTCGACAGCGATCTTCGCAATCGCCTCGGCAATAGCGCGCCCTTCTGCCGTCAAGGGCGTCTTGTCCACAGTTATCATCTGAGCCATCTCTCTTGGCGTCAGCTCCCAGTCCGCCTGGAACTGCGGGTAGGAAAGAGCGCGCAGGTCCTTGGCATTGTGAAGTATCATTGCAATCCTCTCGACGCCCAGGCCCAGGTTCATGACGGGGTAGGGAATATCGTACTGGGACAGCGCTGTGGGCGAGTAGATGCCAAAGGTTGCCACCTCCACCCAGCCGCTCTCGTACTTCGTTCCGGAGCCGATAAGGCCTGGATGGTAGGCGTAAACCTCGATCTGCGTTCCGGGAATGTAGTACTTGCTCCTTTTATCGTCGGGCCGAAACTGGAACTTCTGGAAGCCGAACTGGCTCAGGAGGCCGTCTGCCACCATTTTGCCGTCCTCCACAGAGACGTTCTCGTCCATTATGACGCAGCTCGCAGAATGATAGCTCATGAGACGTGCAGCATCCTCCGCCTGCTCTCGCCTGAAGCATCTGTCTACAGAGAAGAGCTTCACAGGCAGCTTCTGCCTGTAATGAAGGTTTGAGAGCGTCAGGAACCAGCCGGAGGTCATGTGGCTCCGAAGCGTCCTGGTCGTGGCCTCGGCTTTGAGCCCCTTGAACTCAGGGAAGACTTCCTCCAGGATCGTGGAGACCAGGGCATCGGGCGCTGCCAGGGACTTTGAGATCTCCTGGACCAGATCGTCGCCCTCTACCTTGCCCTTCTTGTAGCCGTGAAGGATCTGGCGTATGGCCTCGACCTCATCGCCTGAGAGTTCCCGTCCAAGCATACGGTTGATCTGTGATATCCTCTCGTCGGAGATTCCGATATCGGGCCGAGGTAGGCCCGCCAGGTAAAAACACCTGTCCAAAACGGCCAGCGCCTCCGACCCAAACTGCTTGTACACATCCTGGGCATCGACCATCACCGGGTTCATGGCCTCTGAAAATCCCAGTCTGAGATAGGCCTCCCTCAGCTTATGGATGGTGTCGAATATGGGATGAGTAACGCCGTAGGATTGCGTCTTTCTTGGATATCTGTCGTTAATTGCGGGCCTACCTAGATACTCCCTTCCCTGCTGCCAGGTTTTATCAAAATCATTTTTAGCAGCCTCCAGAATCTGGGCTGGATCAAATCTCATAATTTAGAACTCCTGAAAACCTGCCTTTTTAATCTTGTCCTCAAAGATGCGAAGCGATGTCCCTACCTTTTCCATCTCGATGGCGTTTGTCAGGTCGCCTCTGGTCCTCTCTAGCATCGACCTCGCCAGGTCGCCCTTGCGGCGAAGCCCCCGCGTCACTGCGTCTGGGTAATCGAAAAGCATCAGAAGATAATAAATCTCCTCCATCGTTTGAAGGAAAAACTCTCCATCCTTCGGCCTTCCCTCACGGATGAGGTCTAGGATATGCCTGCGAAGCTCGCCGGTTGTATCCCCAAGGCCTCCGAGGTAGTTCACCGGGTCCACTCCGATATCCTCGGGCTTCAATATCTCCTGTCTGGTTATAATTCTGTAGACGCACCTGGCCTCTGCATACTCCTGCTCTGCCCCGTCCACGAAGCCAGCATAGCGAATGTCCTGATGACCCGAAAGAAGCCTCTGGATTTCCTGAAGGGCGGCTCCTGCCTGGTCCATCAGCCTTTCTGCCTCCTTTAGCTCCCCCCGGTGAATGGATCTGATGGCCGATGAGCATAAACGTATGGCATCCCGCGAAAGCCTCAGCGACTCCTCTCTGGCCCGGTCCTTGGCATCAAAGGAGGAGAGCATATTCTCCGCCAGGTCATTAAAAGGTGGCATAAGGGTAATGCTCACTCCATCTTCATCAACTTTTTGAAGCGATTTAGAGATCTCTGGCCCTCTTCGAGAGACCGCGACTCTGTCACAATCCTTCCTTTATAGCCATCGAGGGCCATAGCAACCTTCTTCCAGGGCACAGTCCCGTTTCCGACAGGAAGATGCTCGTCCTTCTGGCCGTGGTTGTCGTGAATGTGGGCGTGAATGACCCTGTCCTTCATCTCCAAAAACTGCTCCACATTCCCGTTTGTGTTTGCGTGCCCCACATCCAGGATGAAGCCCACGTTGTCCCTGTTCACGGTCTCAATGATGCCCGCAATCTCCTCGGGCATTCGGCCAAGAAGGGCCGGCATATTCACCATGTTTTCAACGGCAATCCTCATGCCCAGATCTGCCGCATGGTCGCATATCTGCTGAATTCCAAGGATATTCTGCGCCCAGGCGGCATCCGGCATCTGCATTCCCAAAGGGGAGAGATGGCCGGGATGGACCACGGCCAGCTGCGAAAAGTCGCTCGCAAGGCTTAAGCAGGCCTTCATCTGCCGGACGGTCTCATCCCAGATGGGCTGGTTCAGGCTGGCCAGGTTCAAATCGGAATACGGCAGGTGAATGGTGATAACGAGACCTGTCGTCTCGGAAATCTGCTTTGCCTCGGAAATGTTATCCGGAGTCAGCTTCTGGCGGCCTTCGTTTACTATCTCCCAGCCGCTGTATCCCAGATCCTCAAGCTGGTAGGCCCAGTCGAAGGGCCTGTCCACAAGCTTGCTGGAAGAGAAGCTAAACATCGATCAGGTCCTCCAGTTCCACCTCATCAACGGGAACGCCATCCTCGGTTCTGGGGGAAAGCCAGTCGATCACTCTCTCACCGCCTGTAATCTGGACATGAATGGACCCTAGCGGCTCCTCCTCTGGAGGAAAATTTACCTGTCCCATAAATGCAGCCTGCTTGTTCAGCCTGAACGAAACGGTATCTCCCATAAGTCCGTTAGTCATAACCGATCTTGCCGTATCCAGGATCTGTTGTTCTCTCAGCAATCTGTGAAAATTCTTCATGGAATCGGGGCCGTCATAGGCCTCAATCCTGTCCTCTCTGATGTCCATAATCAGGCCCGGAAAGATGTTTTCTATTGCCGACACGACCCTATCCAGACGCTCCGTCGGCCTGACTAAAACATGCACAGAGATCTCTATCGTTCTCATCACCTAGCCTACAGGTGGCTGGTCTTATATCTGAGGATAGCGGCTATGCCGCCAAAGGCCTGATAGAGCTGTGCCCCTTCCTCGAAGTCCGTCGAGATTATCTTAACTGCTGCGCCGCTCTCGTCTGCCAGTTTTGCCAGGTTGGCAACTATGTCCTCCTCCTCGGAAATGCCTAGAGAGCTGCCGCATTTCATGCAGTTGCCGAGAGGCGGCGATGCTGCAGAGCGGGTCTGGTCCTCGGAAAAATCGCAGCTCCTGTTGGTGCAGACGATTTTGGCCCTTGTCTTTCGCAGGTCCTCAGACAGAAGGAGGGTATCGACTGCTCCAAGCTCGAGGTTGTGCCTGACCTCTTTTTCGCCGTAGGATGCCAGCCCCTTGTCGCTCACAAGCTCCTTCATGAACCTACGCACGACCAGCTTGTCCTGAGTCAGCTCCAGGTCCAGGAGCCTGTCCTGAGCCGCATCGACCAGCTCGTAAAGCCCGGACTCGTCGGTATACGAAACGTCCAGAGCGTCGAGAACCTTGTTTCTCAGCTCATGGTGAAGGAAGTCGCCCTCGACGAACTCCTCCTTTGTGGGCGACGGCCCGCCGACGATTATGCCCTCGAGGTCCTTTGGATCCACGGCGAGAAATGCCTCGTTCGCAGACTCGCCTATCCTTTTGTAGAAATCGTGAATCGCGATCAACCGCAGCTGCTGGAACCTGTGGCTCGACTGTCCGCCCTTCCTCTGCTTTCCCGGAACTGTAGAGGTCAAATGCTTGAGAGGACTCACGATCTTGCCCTTCAGCAGTCCGATGGTTGCTTCGCGCCTGTCCAGGACAATCAGGCCGAAGGTCTTCTTCTCAGCCAGCATCTCCTCTAGGGGAGTTAGCAGAAAAGAGGAGTCGCAGTGGTACCTGTAAGTGACAATTGGATCCGGCGGCTCGAGGGCTGCGCTGTACATCTCCGTTCTGTTGGCGCCGATGTCAACGTTCCCGATAAAGATCACTACGCCGTTGGCAGGCGGCTTTGGGATGAGCTTGAGCCTGGACATCGCAGACTCAAGAGCGCTCTGGACGTTTAGCCTGGTTACCCTGGACTTGATGTTGGATGCCTGGCCGTACTCCTCGCGCAGCTGCGACGTGACGTCGGAGATCTGCTTGTCGGGAGGTATGTATAGAGAGATTAGCTCGGTACCTCTTCCGGTCTTTGTCCGAAGGTCGTCGAGAAGACGCTTAAATTCATATTTTTCCTGTGCAGTGAACTCCATCCGGGGATCTCCTAAATTTGGTCGCGGCCAAGATATAAAAGGCTTCTCAACAATCATTTGATCATTTCTTTATGCAATCATTTCAAAGAGTTATTATCTTATGCAGAATTATTCTGATTAAGTTTGCCTATGCTCTGATGGACGGTTTGAAAATGCAGCGAATAAATCGATAATGTGGGATGATAATGAATTTGACCTGAATGAGGATTATTCAAAAACTTTATAAAGATATAAGTTATCTTATATTCTCATGAATCAGCTTGTCGTTCTTCAGGAGATATACGAGTCCACTTCTGCCGGTGGGGATGCGCTTTTAGAGGCAGATCCGGGGTCTATTGATGGGAGCTGTTCTCTGCAGGTTGGGCAGCTTTTGGAGAGAGCAAGGCGTGGAGAGATCGATGAGGAGCTATGCAGAAAACTGTCAGACTCTCTTGAGGATGTTTTTGAGATCAAGAGGTTGGGCGATATCTGCCGAAGGGCCGGATTTTATGCATTGGCGATCAAATGCTACAATAAGGCGCTCTCGACGACAAGAGATCAAACCATCCGGCCCGTTCTCCTCAACAACCTAGGCCAGGTTTACTCCCGGCAGGGGGACCCTGGAAGGGCGGCAGTATATTATCAGAAGGCGGCAGACGGCTTTCTGCTGATCGGAGATAAAAGCGGCCTTGCCCACATACTGGGGAACCTCGCAGCATCCTATCGCCGGAGCAGAGAATGGGATAAGGCCGTTGAACACTGCTACCGCAGCCAAAAAATCTTCGAGGAGATTGGAGATGAGTTCGGCGCAGCGCAGATGACCGGATCCCTTGGCAGGATCTACGCTGAGATGGATGAGCGAGACCTTGCTGCCAGGTACTTCGAGAAGAGCCTGAGGGATTTTCAGAGACTTGGCGATAAGAAAAGCGTGGCCAGAATACTGGACCGCATGGGCAGGATCTGTGCAAAGTCGCGCAGCTGGGACGACGCTGTCAGCTATTACGGCAAAAGCCTCGCCATACTCGATGAGCTGGGGCTGGAACGGAGCAGCAGCGTAGTTCTCTCCAACCTGGGACGAATGTATCTGGAAAAGGGGGATGCACCCTCTGCCAGGGATTCCCTCGAAAAGGCCCTGAAGATTATGAGAAAAGATATGCAGCCAGCCTATCAAAACGCGGTGGCTGCTCTTGCTGCATCATACAGCCTCGCTGCCAGAGCCTGTCTTGAAGAGGCCGATGAGCTTGAATCCCGATTGGGCCAATTGACGGCGAAATCCACAGAAAAGCATAGTGAGGCGCTGCTCAAGGCATCGGAGAATTTCTCCCGCTCATCGGACATGTACCAGAGGCTTTCGTCGTTCCCCAAAACGGATCTACAGCGGATAAAGGTCGCGGCATCGGTTGCCAGAGGACTCTCATATATTTCAAAACTCCAGTTGGGCCCATCTGAGGCAGAGGCTGTAAGCCTGATTGAGAGGGCAATCCAATCCCTGGAAAACGGTGTTGCCAACTCCGAGGGCCGTGAGAGAGCAGGCATAGTTTCGCTGCAAAAGACGCTTTGCGGCATGAAGGGGGTATGGTCGATCGCCCTCCTAGAAACTGAGCCCTGGAGAATGACAGAATCCCTGGCTGGCGCGATAGAGTATATGCTTGGAGGAGCATGCGGCGGCAGCGAGGCCTGCCGCTGTCTGTGCGATGCGCTCCACTGCATGAGCGGTGCCGTAGAGTCCGAGAAGCGGAGAGATTCTCCGACAGAGCAGCTGAAAGCTGCAGCATCTCACCTGCGAAGAGCCGAAAAGAGGCTATTAGCCGAGAGCACCAACAAAAGCAGCGTGAGCGCCTTGCAGGTCGGACTGGCTGCAGATCGAATTGAAGAGTTTGCAAACCAGGATATAAGCCGATCCAACTCATCTCAGTCGCGCATTTCAGATTCGCTCAATTATAAGGTCCACAGGGAAGCCCTGCTGCTCATCGGCTGGGCACTGGCGAGGGATGCCATCCGACTTGTGGACGATACACCTCACGTTTTCGCCTGGGATGAGTCCTTCAACCTTATAGACGGCTCTTCTAAAGCGAACGGCGAAATTGGGACGGAAATTAGGACAGCGACGGCTGAGGCAGGGCTGGAGGTGGAGGATGAGGAAGAACTGCTTCAGGATGCGCTCGATAATAGGGCAGGAACTTTGCATGAAGAGCCAGGGGGAGTATGGCTGACCCCGCTGAATGCGTGTCTCGCGCAGCAGTGTGCATCAGCGCAGGTGCCCATGACCCCTGAAGAGCATGCATGGAACACTCTCTGGCCCGCACCCACAAAGTCTGAGATCATCGATCCCTCTATCGGGGATCAGCCTGCTGCGGCGGACGACGGCAAAAAAGGCAGGGGAATAGATAAAAAGGAAACAAAGGGAAATGAGAATGCCCGCAAGGGAAAGACCGGCGGGAACCCGGAGAGGGATTCGATTAAGGAGGCAGGCGAGGAGCTTCGGGCGTGGAAGGAGGGCCTTCTCGCAGTTCTGGGAGATGTCATCAATCCGGAAAACGGGATGAAGGCCGTCAGGGCCTTAAGCGTAGTGGTCCTGGTGCTTCTGGCCATAAGGGCGATACTATATTTAATATAGTTCCAGCACAGATGCTTCAGGTGCAAGATGAAGAAGAAACAGCTTGAGATCTTGCTGGAGCGTCTCGAAGGCTTCAAAAATCCGTCTCCAGAGATGGAGCAGTACGTCACCCCTGCAAGCGTCGCGGCAGATATGCTCTACCTTGCATCCCTGCGGGGCGACCTGGGGGTTGTCTGCGATCTGGGAACCGGTACAGGAGTGCTTGCCATCGGCGCAGCGCTGCTGGGTGCAAAGGCCATCGGAGTGGATATTGACGCAGAGGCCTTAAAGATTGCCAGGGCCAACGCGAAGAGGCTATGCGCAGAGGTAGAATTCATTAGAAGCGACGTCGGCTCGATTGCCCTGAGGGGAGTCGATACTGTGGTTATGAATCCCCCCTTTGGAGCACAGAAGGCAAGCATTGGAGACCGCGCCTTTCTCCGTAAAGCGATAGAGACGGCAAAAACGGTGTATACTTTGCATAACAGCGGAAGCGAAGGTTTCATTAGAAGGTTTGTAGAACCCTGTACCGTTGAAGAGATATATAGAATTCCGTTTCCCCTGAAGAGATGCTTCGAGTTTCACAGCAAGGATATAAAGACCATAGAAGTAGAGCTATACCGAATAGTGTGTTCAAGAGGAATTTAAATGGAAGGCAGCTTTGTGCTCCCCGGAGATGCTGTAGGATCTGCTGAGGAGTTTGTTCCCGGAGATTGTACCTACGTGAGGGGAGGAGTAATTTATGCATCTACAGCCGGCCTGATCAAGATCAATCCCCAGAACAGATCGGCCAGCGTCATGCCCAAGACCAATGCCCCTCCAAAGCTTTGTCAGGGCGATATCGTGGTAGGAGAGGTCGTGGACCTCAAGGATAGCCTTGTCATCGTCTCCCTGGCCTTTAAAAAGGGCTTTGAAAACCGGCCGATATCCGACGAGGAGGCAACAATTCACATTTCCAATGTGAAGAACTCATATGTCAAGGACTTAAGGCAGATGTTCTCTATCCGGGATATCCTTAAAGCCAAGATTATCGATGAGCGGCAGCTTCGGCTTTCAACCGGAGATGAGGATTTAGGCGTGATCAAGGCCTACTGCAACCGCTGCATGACGGGCCTTGTCAGAAAAGACGGACGGCTTGTGTGCCCCAGCTGTGCCAACACTGAGACCAGAAAGCTTTCCGCGGGCTACGGTCTGGGAGTGGTTTAGTGAATCTGAAAATAATCAAAAAGACCTCGGACGAGATGCTCATAGAGTTCGAGGGAGAGGGGCATACCCTTTTAAACCTTCTCAGAACTGAGCTGCTGGCCGATGGAAGGGTGATGATGGCGACCTATGACACCAAGTTCGCCATTATGGATAATCCGGTCTTTCGGCTGAAGACGAAGGACGTTGATCCGGTCATTGCCCTCAGAGAGGCCGCATCCCGAATCTCCTCGCAGTGCGGTGAGTTCGGCGAGCTGTTTGCTGCAGCATCCAAATGACGGATATAATTGAGATAGATGGTTCTTATGGGGAGGGCGGAGGCCAGATAGTAAGAACCTCCGTTGCCCTTTCGGCAGTTACGGGAAGGCCTGTCCGGATAAAGAAGATAAGGCAGGGCCGGCCAAAGCCGGGCCTTGCCCCGCAGCACGCCCAGGCCATTTCGGCTCTGGCAAGGCTTTGCGGTGCCAGGACAAACGGCACTATGCCGGGCTCCTCCGAGATATCCTTTGACCCCGGCGCGATTCGGGGAGGCAGCTATCGCATCGATATAGGCACTGCGGGAAGCGTTACCCTTTTGATGCAGTGTCTCATGCCTGCCGCCCTCAAGGCTGACGGCCCTGTGTCCCTGGAGGTTTTTGGCGGTACAGATGTTTCATGGTCTCCGACAATTGATTATTTTAAAAATGTCTTTCTGCCCGCTCTTGCCCGCTTCGGGGCGAAGGCGGACATCTTGATCAGGCAGAGAGGCTATTATCCCAGAGGCCAGGGATCTGTGCTTTTAAGGCTGGAGCCCTGTGATCTCAATCCCGCGCATCTGGGCGCACATATCGAGGGCTCAAAAGCGCGCGCGATTTTCGGCAATTCACATTGCTCCAACCTGCCCGAGCATGTGGCCAAAAGGCAGGCACAGTCGGCATCAGATGCACTGAAGGATGCAGGCTATAATGTCGATGTGGCACAGGAAATCCTAACCCTTCCATCCACCGGCAGCGGAATTACCCTCTGGTCGGGGTTCATCGGCGAAAGCGCCCTTGGGGAGAGGGGCCTTCCGGCAGAGACTGTCGGGAGAAGGGCTGCAGAGAAAATGATAACAGAGATGGACTCCAAAGCAGCAGTTGATGTACACCTTGCCGACCAGCTCATTCCCTATTTGGCCCTGGCAGGAGGAAGCTTATCCGTCAGAGAGATTTCAATGCATGCCAGGACCAACATATGGACGGCAGAACACTTTCTCGATAGGAAGATCGCAGTCCATGAGGGGGATGGGGATCTATTCAGAGTTGAGGCAAAGTAGTTGAGGCAAAGTGAGCCTTTTATAAATTAACAATCCGATAAGTTGCCTATTCGTTCCTTAAAAAGATTGAGGCGGAAATCTCAGCCGAGCGGCTGAGATTTCTAATTCAATATCCTCCGACCATGACCATGCGGCTGGTCGTTGAGTATACGCTGCCAACTCTCGCTGCAGTAGATCCGATGGGATAGACGTAACCCGGCTGGCTTCCGGTGACCGGGCACGTGTGCGTCGGGTAGATGCTGGAGGTCGGACACTGGTGGGCTGTCGGATAGATGCTGCTGGTTGCGCATACATGGCCTGTCACGCATCCCGACCCTGTTGGGCAGTTGGAGCCTGTCGGACAGGCGGAGGTTGTAGCGCAGTACATTGTCGTCGGACAGAACGATCCCGTTTCACATCCAGCGCCCGTGGCGCACATAGAGCCGCTTATGCAGTTGCTGCTGGTCTGGCAATAGGCGCTGGTCGTGCAGCCCGCACAGGTAACGCAGCCGGATCCAGTCGGACAGTAATTGTTGGTGCTGCAGCCGCTGCCCGTCGGGCAGCCGGGTCCTGTTGCGCATCCAATGCCAGTTGCGCAGTCATAGCCGCTCACGCATTCACAACCGGACGGACAGAAGGAGCCTGTGGCGCAATCCGATCCTGTCGGGCAACCGGAACATGTTGCGCAGTCGCTTCCTGTCGAGCAGGAGGCCCCTGTAGCACAATCACTACCTGTCGGACAGGAGGCAGATGTGAGGCAATCGCATCCTGTGGGACAGTTCCCGAAGGTGGCACAGGTGCTTCCCGTCGGGCAGTCAGAGTTGGTCGTGCAGCGGCTTCCTGTCGGGCAGCAG
>CAZHNU010000021.1:12341-51000 GCA_964534145.1 uncultured Methanotrichaceae archaeon
CTGTCGGGCAGCAGCTGCCTGTAGGACAGCAGGAATCGGTCGGATAGGTGCTGGTTGTCGGTGACATATGACCTGTGGGCGAGCAGCCGGTTGCATAGTTTTGATTTGTTGGGACATAGCAACCCTTCGGCTCCGCGCATCCGGTCGAATATCCTGGATCGCTGTATTTAGCGCTGGCATTATTTAGCGCTATAAAAAAAGCAAAGGCTACTAACAGAAATTTCAACCATTTCATAGGTTTCCCTCTCCTTTATTTTTTTAATAGTATGTATTCACTTAGCAATATAACTTTAACCTAAATTGCTATTCTT
Source organism: uncultured Methanotrichaceae archaeon (assembly GCA_964534145.1). Taxonomy (GTDB): domain Archaea; phylum Halobacteriota; class Methanosarcinia; order Methanotrichales; family Methanotrichaceae; genus CAWJYS01. The sequence goes on from CAZHNU010000021.1 coordinate 12,653, forward strand.
ACTATACATACTAATAGTTTGTGTCGAATTGGAGGATGCATTGAATCATAGAATGGGTTGAAAAGCATTTCTCAATTGGCTTTTGCTGGATTGATGCCGCTTGAATTATGAATATATATTCATTAAAATTTTAAGATGGCACCCTGAATAAAGCAGTAACCTCCGGCCAATTTATCTTTTTAAAAAAACACTGGCAAGGTCCGTTGCCTTAAACATGACCACAGGATTTTATTTAAGTCCATTCTAGGCGGTATACCTTTTTAAGTAGGACTCTATATATTTTTGAATCCCATCTCCTTTATAAACTCCCGCATGTCCTTCGCATAGAATATCTGCCTTTAAAGAAAGAAGCTTTTCCATAGACCTGCGCCATGCCTTGAGATCTGAGCCCCAGGCGGGAGAGAAGGGACCATGAATGTCCTGGCCGAAGAGGACCAGTCCGTCCTTTGTGTCGATATAAGGCGATATGCTTCCGGGCGTATGTCCCGGTGTATGCAGGAAGTTGAACTCAAGGTCGCCCAGAGTGAGGCTTGACATCTCGCCCTTCAGCAAGGTATCGATTTTTACAGGCCGATAGTCCACGCCGTACATGCCGGCTGCAGTCAGCTCATCGTTTCTGGTCTCGATTCCCCCCCTGTCCAGCTCGTGGGCTATGACCTTAGAGCCGTATCGTTCCTTGAGGGTGGCAAGGCCGCCTATGTGATCGATGTGGCAATGTGTGGCCACTATGTGCCATATCGAGGCGGGCTCGAAGCCGAGGGACTTGATGTTCTTCTCAAGCCTGGCCAGGCCGTAGCCTGTTCCGGAGTCTATCAAAACAAGCATGCTCCCAGCATCCACCAGGTAAATGCAGCAGTCCTCGGGGCTCGATAGGCCCGGGCCGCCCACAGCATAAACCCTATCACAAATTGCCTTTGCTTTGCTCATATCTAACCCTTCATTGCCGAATTTTGCCCTTTTTCTCAGCATCCTCTCTGACGGCCCGGAGCCTTCTAATGCTGGCGTAATACTCGATTAGCAGCAGCACTCCGGCCACCGCCAGGACTGCAAATATCTTCATCAAGGCCTCAGGAGCCATTTCCTGATAGTAGCTCACCTCTATTATCTGATAGCGAGAGGCATTTTTCCAGGTGATCTCCATTCCCTTGTCGCCGACGCTGACCTCATCCGGGTCGGGCCTCGCTATTCCAAGGACGTGATTGCCGGTTGCATACCCATCTGGAAGGACCACGCGAACTGGACCTGTCTCTCTCACGGGCAAAATGAACTGCTGGCCCTGATGAGGCATCTGGTACACGAGCCTTCCGGAAACGAATCTATCAAAAACTATATTGTAGTTGTGATCTCCGCGCCAGAAGCTGTAGCTGCTGTTGATCCCGACAGATTTCCCTTTGGAATCAAAGAGGGTTATGTTGGATGCCTGCTGGCTCAAGGTGAGATTTATCCTGCTGGCGTTGACTGGAACGGTGACCTCCATCTGGGTTTTATCGAGGCGATACGTTGTTCCGTTGAACTCCTCGCCTGAAGCGATGGAAGAAAAGGCGATGGATGAAACTACGATCGCCAATAGGGATAGCACTGCCGCCAAAGCCAGCGCTTCACGGCCTACGGGAAACTTTGACGTTATCAGATTTAGCATTTTCAGATTTAGAGACGCTCTCCGCCTTTATCAATGGTGCGCCTCTTGAAAAGCCTATCCTTTAGGAACTTCCCGGTGTGGCTCCCCTCGACTTCGGCCACCTCCTCAGGCGTCCCTGCAGCCACAATCCTCCCTCCCTCATTTCCACCCTCGGGGCCCAGGTCGATGATGTAGTCTGCGGATTTGATGACGTCCAGGTTGTGCTCGATCACAACCACTGTGTTGCCCTTTTCCACGAGGTCGTTTAGGACGGCGATCAGCTTCTTCACGTCGTCGAAGTGAAGCCCCGTTGTAGGCTCGTCCAGCAGATAAAGCGTTCTTCCCGTTGCCCTCTTGGACAGCTCTCTTGTGAGCTTAATCCTCTGGGCCTCGCCTCCTGAAAGGGTCGTGGAGCTCTGGCCCAGCTTGATGTAGCCGAGGCCCACGCCCAAAAGCGTATCGAGCTTGTTCCTGATGGACGGAACATTCTTGAAGTGCTCTCTCGCCTCCTCCACCGTCATGTCAAGCACCTCGGCAATCGACCTGCCCTTGTACTTGACCTCCAGGGTTTCCCTGTTGTAGCGTGACCCCTTGCACTCCTCGCACTCGATGTAAACGTCGGGCAGGAAGTTCATCTCGATCTTTATCAGCCCGTCTCCCTGGCAGGCCTCGCACCGTCCGCCCCTGACGTTGAAGGAGAAGCGCCCGGCCTGGTAGCCCCTGACCTTGGCCTCCTTGGTCTCGGCAAAGGCCTGCCTGATGGGATCGAATACCTTTGTGTAGGTTGCCGGATTCGAGCGGGGCGTCCTGCCGATCGGGCTTTGGTCGATGACGATCACCTTGTCGATCTCGGAGTCGAACAAAAGCTCGTCATGCTCCCCAGGAGTCTCGCTGGACTTGTATATCCTCCTCATCAGCGCCCTGTAAAGCGTATCGTAAATCAGCGTTGACTTGCCCGAGCCCGAGACGCCCGTGACTGCTGTGAGGACGCCAATTGGTATGTTCGCATCCACATCTCTTAAGTTGTTCTCGCGGCAGCCCTTGATGCGGATGAACGATTTGCTCCTCCTGCGGGAGGCAGGAATCTCGATTTCAAGCGTGCCTGAAAGGTATCGCCCCGTCAGCGACGCGGGGTTCTTCTCGACCTCTTCAGGCGTTCCTTCCGCCACCACATGGCCGCCGTGGATGCCGGCTCCGGGCCCTATGTCGAGAACGTGATCAGCGCTTCGTATCGTCTCCTCGTCGTGCTCCACGACTATTAGCGTATTTCCGAGATCTCGCAGCTCCTTCAAGGTCTCAATCAGCCTGGCGTTATCCCTCTGGTGAAGCCCGATGGAGGGCTCGTCCAGGACGTAGAGCACGCCCATGAGGTTGGAGCCTATCTGAGTTGCCAGGCGGATGCGCTGAGCCTCTCCGCCGGAAAGCGTGCCCGCATTTCGTGAGAGCGTGAGATATCCGAGGCCCACATGCTCCAGAAATCCCAGCCGGGAGCGGATCTCCTTTAGCACCTGCCGGGCAATCTCCTGCTCTTTCGCCGAGAGCTTCGGCTCCAGTTCACGGAAAAACTTCATGCTTTCGGAAACAGATAGGTCTGTCACATCCACAACGGACCTGTCTGCAATCCTTACTGCCAGCACCTTCTCCTTCAGCCGCCGTCCCTCGCATTTGGGGCATGGAAGGACCTTCATGAACCTCTCCAGCTCCTCCCGGCGGTAGTCCGAGTTCGTCTGGCCGTAGAGCCTGATGCTTTGTGGAATTAAGCCCTCCCAGGTGCTGTTGTGGGACCAGTAGGCATCCCCGTTCTTCATGCTCATATTGACCCTGATGCGCTCGTCAGAGCCGTACATCAGAGCATCGTACTGCTTCTGCGTGAGGTCTTTGATGGGCGTGAAGACATCAAATCCGAAGTGTTTGGCCACAGACCCCAGATACTGGCCCCGCCAGCCGTCTATGGCATTTCTGTAAAGAGCCACTGCTCCATCCGCAATGCAGAGACCCTTGTCGGGAATTATCAGATCAGGATCGAATTCCATCCTGATTCCAAGGCCGTTGCAGGCCTCGCAGGCTCCAAAGGGGCTGTTGAAGGAGAACATGCGGGGCTGCAGCTCCTCGAAGGCCATGCCGCAGACAGGACAGGCCATCTTGGATGAGTAAAGCCGTTCATTTCCCTCCGAGTCCACGGCGATCAGGAGTCCCTCAGCCTTTTTTAGGGCATTTTCGCATGCCTCGACCAGACGGGCCCGATCCTCTGCCGGACTTAGCCGGTCGATGACGATCTCAATATCGTGCTTCTTGTAGCGGTCAAGCTCGGTCTCCTCATCGGTCCGGCGGATCTCCCCGTTCACCCGAACGCGGGCAAAGCCTTCTGCATTCAGGTCTTTTAAGAGCTGGCCGTAGGTTCCCTTTTTCTGGCGCACGACCGGGGCGAGGATTGTGACCATGCATTGAGCGTTCGCATTACTGCAGCTCGACTGGATGATGCCGTCTGCAATCCTCTCCGGCGTTTGAGGCTCGATCCTGATATTGTGCTCCGGGCAGTGGGGCACGCCTATCCGGGCAAAAAGCAGCCGCAGATAATCGTAGATCTCGGTTACCGTCCCAACGGTGCTGCGAGGATTCTTTGATGTCGTCTTCTGCTCGATTGAGATTGCAGGCGAGAGGCCCTCTATCGAGTCCACGTCAGGCTTGTCCATCTGTCCCAGGAACTGCCGGGCATAGGCCGATAGGGACTCGACGTAGCGGCGCTGTCCTTCTGCATAGATTGTGTCGAAGGCAAGCGTCGACTTTCCCGATCCCGAGACCCCGGTGATGACTATGAACCTGTCCCTGGGCAGCTCGACGGTGATGTCTTTTAAGTTGTGCTCTCTGGCTCCTTTGATGAGTATGGATTTCATTTTGCGTCTCGCTATTTTTGAGTCTCGCTTTATCTTGTCTATCATGATATGATTGTAGCCTTAATCCTTTTCGATGCATAAATCCAGAAGCACAGGATTCTTAAACTATGGGGCGAATGGGCTTTTGTGGGGACTGTAATGGGACGACTGACATTGCTCCTGATCATTCTGGTAGCAGCAGCACTGCTGGCTTCATGCAAGACAACGGTCCCAATAGGGGGCGCAGAAGGCCTGTCATTGCTGAAATCCATGGCCAATATAACCTCGAACCTGACGGAGGACAACAAAGCAGGAGCCAATTTGACGAGCGCCAATAATACGACAATCAATCTCTCTCATGCCCCGCTCTCGGCGGAACTTAGCGGCACAGACGGAGAAGAGGTGCTGGACGGCCTGATCAAGGCCTCGCCGAATCTTACAGGCACAAATTATACGGAGGGCGACCTCTCGACCTGGGGCTCCAAGCCCCGCGATTCGCCCCCGCCGCCTTCGGCTGCCGCCTATAAGCTCGCAAAATTCATCAAAATCATCAGGGACAACCATATTGCATAGCCATTGCGCAGCCATGCTTAATGGCTGCTTTCCCCTTCGCTTTGGTCACGTTTGATTTGGTCCCTTTGGAAGACGCAACCGTGTGGCGCCAAGGTAGAAGGAGGCTCCAGCTGTGAGAAGGCTCTGACGAGCAGTTCACTGTATGCCGGATGGACTATCTGGGACCTCAACATGGGACTTAAATCCTCCTGGTTCGCATTCATAAGATATACCACCTGTTGGATTAAGCTCGCCGCCTCCAATCCGACAATCGAGCATCCCAGTATCCGTCCAGTTTTCTCCTCTACCACGACCTTGATGAATCCGTCCTCCGCCGATGCATAGCCAGCTGCCATATCTGCATAGCGAACTCTTCCTACGAGCACCTTTTTGCCGGCCGCCAGGGCTTCTGCCTCCTTTTTCCCTACGCCCGCAACAGGCGGATAGACTGATACAGCATGGGGAACGGCATGGTAATCTGCCTTTACCATATCCTCTTTGCTCTTTGCATTGAGCATATTCTGGACGACGACATCGGCCTCGTATTTTGCAGTATGTCTGAACATGTGCTTACCGATTGCATCGCCTATCGCCCAGATGCCGGGACAGGTGGTCTCCAGATATTCATTAGTTTTTATCCAGCCGTGATCATCCGTTTCGACGCCGCTCCTGTCCGGCCTCAGGATGTCGGAGTTGGCTCTCCTGCCGGCTGCCACCAAAATCTCCTCGGCCAAAAACTCATGGATCCTTCCGTCGTCGATGTTCCTTGCCAAGACGGCCTTTTTTCTCGACTCTCTTGTTCTTCTGCTCGATCCTCTTGTTCCTCTGCTGTTGTCATCGATCTTGACTTCAAGAGCCTCATGGCCGGTCAAAACGCTCATGTGCCGGGACAGAATTCTTTTGACGATTCGGCAGATCTCGGGATCCTCTCTGTTGAGGACCTCCCTGCCCCTGCCTAGAATTGTAACCTCCGTGCCCATGCTTGAGAAGAAGTGCCCGTACTCGCATCCGATATAGCCGGCGCCGATGATGACAATGCTTCGAGGAGGCCTGTCCAGCTTCAGAAGCGAGGCGTGATCCAGAAAGCCGGCCTCCTTCAGTCCTGGAAGCGACGGGACCAGAGTACGAGAGCCTGATGCTATTAGAATTTTTTGGGCCTGGATGGCTTTATCACCAACCCGAATCACCCCGGTTCCTTTAAACTCAGCCATCTCTTGAATCCAGGTGAGTCCCTCCGTTGACCTTATTGCCTCCTCCAGGTATCGTCTCCTGTTATCTACAAAATGGCGCATCCGGCTCATTATCTTCTTGAAATCCCTATCGACGATCTCCGCGCAAATCCCAACCTCTTGGGCATTTTCAAGGCATCTAACGACATCGGCCGGCCGCATCAATATTTTGGAGGGAACGCATCCCGTGTTAAGGCACACGCCGCCGACCGGCCCCGGATCAACCAGGGCCACGTTTAGTCCCATCTTTGCGGCAATAGACGCAGCGTGAAGCCCTGATCCCGCACCTATTACTATGAGGTCGAACCTATCAGCATTGCCCATAATATCCCTTTAGAACTGGATCCGGAAATGAATTAATAATACTAAAAATTATATGTATAAAAAGATATCTTTGGAAAAACCTATCAGCGCAGCGGGACTAAAATCCGCTGCTGGACGGCAGGAACTTCCAATCATCGGTGCTGTCGGTATCTCTTCCGTCCGGGTCCCTGGTCCAGGCCAAATCGTTATCTTTTGTATCGCTTAGTGCAGGTGTCCTGTCTACCTCTGCACCGGTTTCGTTTGCCAGCACAAGGATTTCGCCGTATCCCAGCCACTGGGGATCCACAACAATTACATAATAATCTAGTTCAGGTATTATCTTGCCCTCCGGCAGCTTGAGATACCTTCCCCCGGAGGCGTTGAGGCTCCATCCGCCAATATCTGCCGCGCTGTCGTCGTTATACAGCTCTATCCATGCCCTTGCCGGAGCCTTATGGCCCATTTCGTCGCCAGGGGGATTAAGCTCAACCTCATTAATGACCACGCCTGCATGGGATATCGCAGGCAAAAGAGTAAGCAACGCCAAAGCTGCCAGAATAATCAAAGTCCATCTCATATTAGAATCCCTCTCATAGTGACTCCTCGGCCAACGATCTCAACCTTCATCATGATATCGTTATCGGAAGAACTCCCGCAGTATCGGGGTCAAGTCCACGAAAGGCCGACCGCCCCAGTGAAGAACAATGATTCGAATATCAGGATTCTTACAATTGTTACTTAACAATTATCAATTTTGAATTTGTTAGAACCTCATGGACATTCCTTCATTCTCATTTGTACACATTCGGCAACCACAATCGTCTATATGTCTCTTTCAGGCCAATGAATACCAGAGGCAATTGAAATGGACTTTTACATATACGTTTTGCTGTTTGTAGCCGTCGGGCTGTCCATCTGGTGGTCTCTACTGGCTATATCAGGATTGAAGGATAGATCGGCTAACGAAAGATAGCTGTGGCCAAATTTGGGCATTGTTTGCCAAATAGCTGAAAAATTTGCAAAAAAATTAAAGGGTGACCGGTCCTTACTTCAGGGCGCGTTCAGCCAGGATTCAGCGTAACGAAGCCAGTTGTCTCCTCCACATCTCCCGCTTCGAAGAGACTGAATATCGCATGCCCTTCCGTCTGCAAAGACGCAAAGCATGACATCGCCATAGGGCGTGTGAACGCTCTCCAACCGTCCGCCGTTCCTGCTGCAAAGCGCCTGATCCGATATGCTCGATGTGATATAGGGCCTTGTCAGGGCATTTGACGACAGGCTCGGACCGCATCGACCTGCATGATACGCCTGTGCGTCACACCAGGTTTTATCCGGAAACTCACAAACTCCCTGGCCGTTGTTCATGCTGGGCGAGGTTCTGTACAGATATCCCATCTTCACACAATAGCTGTGAGCTGCCTCTTCGCTGGCCGACTGCGCTGCTGCCAGAGGAATTACAGCAGCCATCAGGGCCAAAATGCAAAGTCCCGCCATCCCTGAGACGGCAGGTCCCTTTTTTGATTTTCTTGGATCGTTTGTCATAGCCCTCACTCTCTTCAGGGTCTCACAGTTCCGAAGACAGCCCAGCGCCAATCAGCTCCCTTAGTGCGGAAGGATTCGTTTTGCGTCGCCTCTTCAGGCAGCACAATCTCCGCAGGGGATCCGAAGTCTCTGTATGTTGTAGACTCATTAACAGTGCTCACAATCAGGAAATCCGGCGATTCGATGTTCAGGATTTTCGGCGTGATAGCAAGGCTTGAATTGATGTCGAGCCTCCTCAGCATGCCGTCGTCCCTGGAAACCCAGGCTGTAAGAACTATGCTGCTGTTATTCATCAGCGCGCTTTCGTCAGCATCAAGGCTTCCATCCTTGATGTCCTCGGGCAGCGGGAACGGAGAGGGGAAGAAAGCTGCCAGCAGCTGCAGGCCGATGATGCCTTCGTATATCGGCTCTATGGGCGTGCCCTCAATTTTGATGAGCTCCTGCCCATCGATGCTCTCCTGGCCAACTATCTGCATTAGGGAATGGTTGATGAGGTTGACCTGTCCTGGAAGCTCGTTGTATTCCTCCATGATCGCAGAAGAATCGTTTATGATAAACTTTGTCCAGTTGTCGTCCTCCTTCCAGAACTCTGAGTCGTTGAGGAAGTAGCCCTCCCAGCTCAGCACATCGCCGTTGCCCAGGTCCATCAGCTCTGACCTCCACGACCCCAGATGCCTTATCAGATCCACCTTTCCCGAAGTAACCTTGACTGCCTGAAATTCATCATGCAGAGAATCGTTATCATAGCTTATTTTCGTATCACCGGTTCTAAAATAGGCATATGTTGTCAGATTATCCGCCGATTCAACCATCGTCTGTTTTAGCTGATTTATGCTATTTTCTTCTGCATATGCAGCCTCGCATAGTGCTAATGCGATCAGCAAAGCTGCAAGCCCTAAACTTATTTTCATGGTTTACCTCTAGAATTCCTTACACACTTCTACATCATAAAATTATGTATGTTTTAGGGAGTGAAACTCAGTTAAATCGTCAATGGATTGTTATTTGATAAAATATCGGAAATATTTTCTTATAATTATATTATTTTTGTTTGATTAATGCAGCTTTTAGCTTTTCCAGGGTCAATGGCTTGCTGATATAGTCATCCATCCCTGCATCAAGACACAATTTTTTATCGTCTTCCATGGCATGAGCGGTGATGGCGATTATCTTCGGCTGATTGGAAAGGGGCAGTCTTTTTCGAATGGCTCTCGCGGCCTCCAGGCCATCCATTTCAGGCATCTGGATATCCATTAGGACTACATCGTAGAATTTGCGGCTCAACGCCTGCAGTACCTCCAGTCCGTTAGATGCGATATCGGCGTCATAGCCAAGCTTGAGGAGCATTTTAATCATTACTCTCTGATTTACTGCATTGTCCTCGGCTAATAGTATGCGCAGATCATGGTTTTCATTCGCTCCCGCGTGGCAAATAGTTTTTGGAGATACTTGTGCATCATCGCAGGATTCTTTATCGGCAGCCCTGGCCAGTATAGAGAAAGAAAAGGTGGAGCCTATGCCTTCCCTGCTTTCTATGCGAAGGCTTCCACCCATGATCTCAACGAGCCTTTTGCATATGGCAAGGCCCAGGCCGCTGCCCCCGAACTTGCGGGTGGTAGAGGCATCGACTTGGCTGAAGGGCCGGAACAACCTTCCCATCTTGTTCTCCGGTATTCCAATTCCCGTATCCTTGACTTCGAAGAGGATCTCGCTAAGAGGACCGTTCACCCTACGGCCGGCAACGACTAACTTTACATTCCCTTTTTCAGTGAACTTGACTGCATTGTTCACCAGGTTGATTATTACCTGGCGAAGCCTTGTGGGATCGCCGATGATGATCCTTGGGACATCTTCCTTAATTATGCAGATCAATTCGAGGCCTTTCTCGGCGGCGCTGGCAGCAACCAGCTTAATTGATCTCTCAACGCAAAGTCGAAGGTCGAAGGGCCGGCTTTCCAGCTCCATCTTTCCTCCCTCGATCTTTGAGAGGTCAAGAATGTCGTTTATTATGGCTAAAAGCGTCTCTCCGCTTGAGCGGATAATTTCTGCATATTCCTTTTGGTCGGGGGTCATCTCTGTGCCCAGGAGAAGCTCAGCCGTTCCAATGACCGCGTTCATGGGAGTTCGGATCTCATGGCTCATGTTTGCAAGGAACTCCGACTTCGCCCGCGTGCCCTCATCTGCAGCCTTTTTTGCGGCTTTTAGAACATCCTCAACCCGTTTTATCTCGGAAATGTCTCTCGCTATGCCGCAAATTCCAACGATTTCTCCTGAGTGGCTTTTCATAGGCACCTTAACGGTATGGAAGGTTTTAGGCCTTCCATTTACGGGAATGGTGTGCTCTTCCCGGTGCGTCTGGCCTTGCAGAACACATAGATCGGCCCGGTTTATTATGGCGGCTGCCTCTGACCCGAACAGTTCCTTATCCGTCATTCCTATGATCTCTGACGAGGGAAGCCCGAAAAGCCTCTCCATGGCCCGATTGGCCTGGACGTAGTGCAGGTTGCGGTCCTTGATGAAAATCGTATCCTCGGCGGTATCAAATATTGCCCGAAATCGCTGCTCGCTCTCGCGTACAGCCTCCTCTGCCCTTTTGCGGTCGGAGATATCGCGTATCGACTCTATGGAGGCGATCAGCTTGCCTGTGTCGTCATGAAGCGACGATGCAGTAGCCCATACGTATGCGCCTCTTCCATCGAACAGAGACGGCACATATGCCTCACCGCAAATACTCCTGCCGTTCCTTTGGATTTGAAGGTACTTTGATTCAACATCATCTCCAGGACCTTCAATCAGGTCTAAAAGCATTGGACGGGCCTCTCCATAGAAGGGAATGCCGTATGCATAATCGCCCTTTCCCAGGATATTTTCCTTGGAAACTCCCGTCATGTCTTCCAAGGCCCGGTTCCAGGCAATTACCCTTTTCGAGGAGTCTACCACAAAGGTAGCATCCGGCAGAAAATCGATAATTGCTGATAGCCGGTAGCCGATGGTTTTAAGTTTGTCCTCATGCCTTTTGCTCTCAGTTATATCCTCGCATGTAAGAAGGTCTCCGCCGTCATCGAGCTTTACAATTGTAAATTTGATAATTTTTTCGGACCCATCCTTGCAGTTGACGGATAAAACTCTGGAGCTTTTGTCTCCGGGTGCGGAGATCTTTGAATCGCCGATCCATAAGGAAATGACTTCCTTCCTGTATGCAGCATCCGGATGGGCCCTCCTAAGCCAGTCCTTCCTGCAAGATATCTCCTTTAAATTATAGCCGAATAGCTCTTTGAACCTGGGATTGAAGTAGTAGATGATCCCATCAGAATCGATCAATGCCATTCCTATCGGAAAGTAGTTCGCGAGGGACCGGAGCCTTTGCAGTTCACCATCCTCAATGCTTCCCGGCTTTTCATGCAAAACAGTTTTCAATTCCGATTTTTTACAGTACCGGGATATATCCGATGTTTTGGCATAGCGATTTGCCCCAATTTCTTCGTAAGTTCTGGAGGTTTCCTCCTCTGCCTGCTCTTGTATTGCGCAATCCTTCGCATCTGCAAAATCCATCGGGGCACACCAGGGCAAATGGATAAACTCTCACATAATTAACCATTTCGGTGTAATTCTTTTTCATCAATACCGTTCTAATTTTTAATAGCAATAAAATTATATACATTTTATTTTTCTTTTTCCAGAAAGGGGCAATTCCTTACCTTTAATTTTTTGCCTGCAATTCCTTACCTAATAGTCATTCTAGTAATAATGCATTCCAGCCTGAAGGCATAGCGAGCAGCATAGTGACGGCAAAGCAACAGCCGAAACGTTCGGCAAGGAAATGGATTGCAGCACTAATGAGCGAAGAATGAATGATTCTTTCACACATCTTTTAGCCATTATCCCTTATTTTGATAAGCCTGAGTATGTTTTTCCCGTCCTTAAACTCATAGGAGATGCCATCGACATATGTCTTGATAAGATAAATCCCGAGGCCGCCGACGGGCCGCTCCTCAGCTTTTGCCTGCATCGCGGGATCATCTTGTTTCGTAGGATCAAATGGAGTTCCGTCATCCTCTATGGTCAGGACGAAGCGGTCATCGTCGCTGGCTTTTATATGGATATTTCCCTCCCTTCCGGGATATGCATATAAGGCGATGTTGGTACATGCCTCCTCTGCCGCCAGCTGTACCTCCATTATCTTTTTTAAGTCAAATCCCGATGCACTCATCAGCCTCTCTATGAACTGCGAAATAATTGGGATCATTTCCGTCCTGGCGGAAACGGTGATCTCGCTTTCTTCTTCCATCAGATCACTTGGGATTTCATTTTGCCTATGGCCTCTCCCTGGTTGGGGTAAATTGAAAAAAGCTTTGTAAAGCCCGTGATTTCAAAGACCTCTCGAACAAACGGCTGCAGGGAGACCAGCAAGACATCGCCCTGGCGGGGCCTAACCTTTTTTAGGGCTGCAAGGAGCACCCTTAGGCCCACGCTGCTGATATACTCAACTCCCGCAAGATCCACTATAATTTTTGTATTGTTCTGGTCAATGAGGTCGTTTAGCGCCGTCTCCAGGTTCTTGGATGTGGTGGCATCAATTCTCCCGGATACGGCAACCACTGGAACATCATCGATAACTTTTTGGCTAATCTCCATTATCTCACTTCAAAACTGTATAATCTTCCTGCTAATACATCTATCTTTTGATCTTTGGGCAAATAGGGCCTAGGCTTGCTAAATCATGGATTTTCATGATATCTCTACCACCAAAACGGATAAATGATAAAAGGATGACTATTAAGAATATACAGGAGATACGATGATGGAGGATAGCTTCGACAGCGTTTATATAATCCGGAAAAAATGTTATGATGAGTTTATGGCCGATGTAGCAGAGCTGGCCCTAACCGCCTATACGATTCCGGCCTTTGTTCGCCCGGAGCTATACAGCATGATAGACTTGGAAGATGATATTGCCATGCTGGTAGTCTGGAAGCCCGATACGACTGTGAGGCAAATCAAGGGATTAGATAAAAAGTGGTTCTTGAAAAAATATTAAATAATGATCTGCAAAGAGACCATTCGTTCATTGAACTGTTCGCGCAGCAGGCCGTTCGACGGCCATACAGCATTTTTCGTTCCGCCTTCATCCACCTTTAGCCATTTCGCCGTTAATCATTCCGTCGTTTATTATCCCGCCTTTATGACTATCATTGTAATATCGTCAAACTGAGCCTGTTCGCCGCTGAAGAGGGATATATCCTCTAAAATGTGCTCCATTATCTCTTGAGCCGAGAGGTTATGCGACCTCTGCACTGCAGAGCAGAGACGGGGCACTCCGTACTGCTCCATATCACGGTTAATGGCCTCCGTCACGCCATCTGTGTAAAGGACAAGAACGTCTCCCGGAGAAAAGCTCGTCATGCGCTCCTCGTACTCCAAACCGCCAAATGTCCCAAGCGCAATTCCAGTTACCTCCAGCTCAGAGAATTCGCCCGACGATCTGCGGAACAGGAGCGGCCGAGGATGGCCCGCATTGGCGTACACGAGGCTCCGGCTAATCTCATCCAGCACCCCGTAAAAGAGGGTGACGAACATCCCGGACCTCGAGTCGGCAGAGATCATGTCGTTGGCATCCTGGAGAACCTCCGTCCCCCTCTCGTGATGGGTGGCGTTGGCTCTCACAATCGTCCTGGAGAGGGCCATGAACAGAGCGGCAGGAACGCTTTTCCCCGATACGTCGGCGATGACGACGCCAAGCCTCCCTCCATCGCCGGGAATGAAGTCGTAGAAGTCTCCGCCCACCTCCATTGCCGGAACCGATATGGCAGCCAGATCAAAGCCCTCGATGGGCGGTATATGCTCCGGCAGGAAGCTCCTCTGGATATCTGAAGCTATGCGAAGCTCAGATCTATTTCTCTCCAGAGACTCCTGCGCCCTCCTCATTTCGGTTATATCGCGAATGGACTCGATTGATCCGGCTATCTGTCCGCTGGAATCGTAGAGCGGCGTCGCCTTGGCCCATATGAACGATCCCGTAGGGCCAAATGTTGGAATGAATATCTCAGCCGTTAGAGTTTTTCCATCTGCATCCTTGTTTAGGCTGGGATATTTCGTCAGAGCCGCCTCACTGGGGAGCAGGACAAGATCGGCAAGAATAGGCCGGCGCACGCCGTAAAACGGCATTGAATATTCGTAGTTGCCTTTGCCCACCATATCCTCTGCCTTTGATCCCGTCATCTTCTCCATAGCTCGATTCCAGGTTATGACCTTTCCCTCATCATCGATCGCAAATGTGGCATCCGGCAGGAAGTCAATTACCTGGGCAAGGCGCTGCTTCATGCTGCAGACCTTCTTCTCTGCCTGCTTGATTTCAGTGATATTCATGGCCACGTGAACCACGCCCGTGATCTCGCCCTCTGCGTTCCTTACCGCATTGCTCCGAGCAGCCCATATGCGGCCGTCTGGAGTCGTCAGTTCGCCCTCCTCTGATATGCCGGTTGCAAGCGTTTTCACGGCCTTGCATCCCGGGCAAGGTTCATCGAGCCCCTGGATGGCCTCGTAGCAGTGCCTGCCACGCAGCTCTTCCAGCGTTTTCTTGCAAAACCTCTGCACTGCGCTGTTGACCCAGATGATGCGCATCATCGGGTCGAAGTACTCCACAGCCACGTTCTTCAGCCCGCTTAGGATTGCCTCCTTCTCCTGTTCGGACCTAAGGAGCGCCTCCTCAGAAATTTTGCGCGCAGTTATGTCGCGAATGGATTCTATGGCCCCTGCAACCTTTCCCTCAATATCGTAAAGGGGAGTGGCCTTCGCCCAGATAAACGATCCTGTGGGACCAAAGGTGGGTATGAATATCTCGCCCACAAGTGTTCTGCCCTCCTTTTGGAGGCTGCAGTATTCCCGCTCAAGACTGTCATCCGGCATCAAAACGAGGTCGGCAAGGATTGGACGGCGCACGCCATAAAAAGGCAAAGCATGTTCGTAGTTGCCCTTGCCGATCATCTCCTCGGCCTTTGATCCCGTCATCCTCTCCATGGCCCTGTTCCAGGTTATGACCTTGCCTTCCCTGTCGATCGCAAATGTGGCATCCGGCAGGAAGTCTATGACCTCGGCCAGGTGCTTCTTCATGCTGCAGATCTTCTCTTCAGTCCTTTTCTTATCGGTTATATCGCGTATGGATTCCACAGCTCCGAGGAGATTGCCGGATGAATCATATAGGGGCGAGGCCTTTGCCCATAAATGGGCCCCATTGGAGCCGAAGGTGGGAATGAAGATCTCAACGGTCAAGGTATCTCCTTCTCTCAAAATGAGGTCGTACTTTCCCTGCAGCTCATGATCCGATAGAGTGACGAGGTCAACGAGTATTGGACGGCGCACTCCATAAAAGGGCAAAGCATACTCGTAGTTGCCTTTGCCTATCATGTCCCTGGCCGCAACACCTGTGAGCTTCTCCATAGCCCTGTTCCAGACTCTGACCTTTCCCAGAACATCTATCGCCATAGTGGCGTCTGGAAGTGAGCCCATGGCCCCCATCAGAAACTGACCTGCCTGTCCGCCTAATGGGTCCATCTCCTCCTCACGATCTCCGCATTTGCTGCACAAGGATAAGCCTCCGGGTTTCCTGTCCTATAAACTTGTGACAGATAAAATTGAACAAAATGACATTCATTTTTCCGCATTCCACAATAGACTACTGCCATCTATCATATTTAAGGATTGATGGCAGTTGGAGATATCGCAAATATATTTTTTCAAATTATTACGGATAAATTTTTCATAAAAACTGAAACAAAAATAGGCTAAGTTCTTGTTTGCAGCTCCCTCGGCAGACATAACCGTTAAATATCTACAACATCCTCAATTATTGCTGAGATTTAAAAAAACTGCTTTTCAGAGCGTGATATTCATTGTTAGATGCAATGAGAATGCAACCAGTGACCGGCAGCCATGCAACTTCTATCTACCCTTATATCCGCAAGATCGACCTTATGTCCTCCAATTCCTATATCATTTCAGGCCATGAGCAGATAGCGCTTATCGATCCCGGCGGCCTGGATGAGCAGATCGATCACATCGAGGAGGTGGTCGAATCGCTGCAGGACGAGCTGCTAAGGCCGGTCATTGTGTACCTCACTCACGTCCATATGGATCACTGGGTTTCGCTCAAGCAGGGAAGGAAACACAGGAACCTGGATAGGGCAGCGCTGGCAGTCCAGGTAGCAGGTGCAGAGGCGCTGGAGAATGCTGACTTGGGGATAACCCTGTCGTCCCTGCTGGGTAGGACGATGATCAAAGCCGGCGTGGACCTAAAGCTGCTGGCTCCCATGGAAATATCCCAAGAGGGCAGCTATCGCAGACAGACAGATAGAGGGATCTTTGATTATTCCATAAAGTCGATGGAGACATCTTCGGGCTTGATGTTGCATAGCCAGGTGATCCCCCTGGGAAAGGGGGACTGTCTGGAAATCTATCACTCACCGGGGCATAGCCCCGACAGCATCTGCATGCAGATCGGATCCCTTCTGATAGTCGGCGATCTCTTCTTCGCCCCAAATCCAGGAATGGCTGGAGCCTGCGGATGGAGCAGAGAGGATCTGATGCAGTCAATTCAAAAGGTGCTATGGATACTTGAAAATAAAAATATCCAGCTGTGCTGCTCAGGCCACGGCAGGCCTATTGATTCCTGGACGGCGAGGAAGACCCTTGAGGTCATGTACACGGATACCTGCTCTCTTCAAAACCTTGAGACAATCACTCCCGAATGGGCAAGAAGAACCGCGGATTATGCCTATGACCTCATGGCGGAAATGGAAAGGATATCCACCATAATCTCGGGAAGGCTGGCATTCATCGCTCACGTCCTAAACGAGCTGGAGGAGTCGTCTGAGGCCGATCTGACTGAGGCCCTCCTGGACCCAAATCGCCTTGACGCCATATTCAGCGACTTCAACGGCTTCTCCACGGCTTTAAGGGAGGGAAAAAAGATCAGCATCGACCTGGTTCATAAGGCAGGACAGGCTATGGGAAGGCTTGAACGGCTTTTCGAGATTGGGACGCTCTCCTCTATAATGGACCCATCAATCCTCGGAAGGGCCGGCAGGCTTATCAACGATTATTCCATGACCTATAGGGGGTTTCGTCCGCCTTATTATGTATCCTATGAAGATATCAACCGCATAGTCGGAGAGAGCCTAAGGGGGTTGAAGGATAATCGTTACGATGAGGAGGCAATTTTACAGGCTGAAAGCGAGGAGGATTACCTCCTGGCCCTCAAGGCCAGAATTGCCCATTTAAATCTTTTTGAGAATGTCAACCTTGCCTTCGAGCCCGATCCCAATAGACCCTTTGCACGCATGGACAGGGAACGGTTCACCGATGCGCTGATGGATATCATCGAGAGGTTCAGAGGCGCAGGAGCAAGCGATATTAAGGTATTCACCATGCAAAATGGCGATTGGGCAACGGTTAAAGTTGAGGGCGCAAATGCATTCAATCCCCTGGGAAGATCTGAAAGGTTCTTCGAGAGAAGCTTGGCCCTATGCGGAGGCCTAATGCAGACCGCTATGTCCGACGAGGGTTTTTCAGTTGAGATCGAGTTCTCAGCCCTGGGTGAGGAGCTGTCTATTTAAGCGAGCTTTCAATGAAGCGATTGCTTTTTCCAATCTCAGGCAGGTTTCATATATCCGGCATGCGTTTATTACTGCAGGTTGGGATAAGGATGGTTCGATATGTTGAATGAAAAGCCTAGAGCTATAAGTGGAAATATGCCTGCCGAGCTTCAGGCCGAAGCGGACAGCGTGATTGGGGAGTTCATGTCCGCCGTTGATGCCATAACGGACGATCGCCACCTTCAAAGGGGGATTGCCCGAAGCCAGCTGCCCAGCAGCATTGTTGTTATGCTTGACAGGGAGAACCTCAACATCCTTGCTCAGTTCCGCACCGAGAACCGTTTCTCCACCTACCTCTACAATCCCGATATGGCCATCTCTGCGCAGAAGGGCAGAACGAGCGCCAGATGGGAGTTCGGTTTCGAGGACCCATTCATCATTCAGATTCCTGCCGGGCTGCTTAAAAAAAGCTCTGAAGAGCGCAGGCCTGCCTTAGAGAAGATAGCCGCGGAGCACATAGACTCTGAGTTCATGAGGTTTATGGGCCTCCTCAGCCTTCTTCGGACGAGGCCGATATTCGGGCTTGCGCCGGAGGCCATGGACAGCCGCTCTGCCTTCGTGCTTTTGCCCTCTAACGAGCGCCATAATAAAAACTACGGGATCATCGAAAAGGCGGCCGAGGAAAACAGTATGAATCTTTTGCAGGCGAGGGATATCAGAGAGGGCAGAGCCGCCGTCAAGGATCTCTGGGAGTCCATTAACGGCTCCCGTCTAATCATTGCCGACCTCACGGGTGCTGATCCGGGTGTCATGTATGCGTTAGGCATTGCCCATACTGTCGGGAAGGATACAATCCTCATATGCCCTAAAGGCTCGAAATATCTGGTAGACATCCCCAGGACCCATAAAATTGAGTACAAAAAGAGCGAGCAAGGCCGCGAGAAGCTTGGAAAGGATCTGTCTGAAATGCTGAAATCGATACTTTTGCCTGTCGCTTGAGCCCCATATCCCAGGCATGAATTCTTTATAGAATAATCATGTCGCTGGCCTATAGTGTTATATACGTCCTGCAGTTATACGAAACTCGGACTTTGAAAACTATGGCGATCGAGCTTCACTTGACCCAGGAGGGGGAAAGAGGTTGAAAAAGATAAAGATGGCAGTTGCCGGTTTGGGAAACTGCGCAAGCTCTCTGATCCAGGGAATTGAGTATTATAAACACATAAACAAGAACGATTGCATCGGCTTGATGCATTATGATATAGGCGGTTATGGAGCCAGTGATATCGATGTCGTAGCTGCCTTTGATATCGATGCGCGAAAAGTTGGACGAGACATCAGCCAGGCCATATTTGCTCCGCCCAACTGCACCAAAGTCATTTATCCTGATATCCCCTCCAAAGGAGTCGAGGTCAAGATGGGACCCGTTCTCGATGGCGTTGCCCCGCACATGGCCAACTACCCGGAGGACAGGAGATTTGTGGTGGCTGACGTGCCGCCATGTGATGTCCGACGCGAGCTGGAGGAGTGCGGCGCGGACGTTTTGGTGAATTACATGCCTGTCGGCTCTGAGCAGGCAACGCGCTTTTATGCAAATGCGGCTCTCGAAGCGGGAGTAGGCTTTATCAACTGCATGCCTGTATTCATCGCATCCAACCCCGAATGGGCCAGGAAGTTCGAGGAAAGGGGCGTTCCCATTGTCGGGGACGATATCAAGTCCCAGATCGGTGCTACAATCGTTCACAGGACCCTTGCCCAGCTCTTCAAGGACAGGGCCTGCACAATAGATAGGACCTACCAGCTGAACATCGGCGGGAACACAGACTTTCTAAACATGCTGAACCGCGAGCGTCTCAAGTCCAAGAAGATATCCAAGACCGAGGCGGTGCAGTCGATTTTGGATGCGCCTTTAGAGGACGAGAACATTCATATCGGGCCTTCAGATTATGTACCGTGGCAGAAGGACAATAAGGTCTGCTTCCTTAGAATGGAGGGAAGGATCTTCGGAGATGTGCCCATAAACCTGGAACTGCGGCTTTCAGTTGAAGACTCTCCAAACAGCGGCGGATGTGTGATTGATGCCGTACGGGTTTGCAGGGTGGCAATGGACAGAAAGATCTCAGGGCCGCTGCTCGCAATCTCTGCTTACACAATGAAGCACCCTCCTGTGCAGTTCCCCGATGAGGTGGCAAAGGAGATGGTCGAGAGGTTCATTTTGGGAGATAAAAGCGAGCCCGAGGCCGTCGGACCCATCAGGCCGCAGGTAGTAACAGCAAGGTAATCAAGATGTTTCGTTAAGGGTAACCGGGAAAACCAGAATCGAATCCCGAATACTGCTCCTTTTATATTATAAATTGCGCAGATCTCTGCCAATCGCATGCTTCTCTAAGATGCTTTGAAGCTCCTTGATCGCAACCGGCTTGCTCAGGTAATCGTCCATCCCAGCCTCAAGACACTTTTCTCTATCGCCATCGAGGGCATGGGCAGTAACCGCTATTATGCAGGGCTGATTCTCAGCAGGCATTCCCATGCGAATTTTGCGCGTAGCCTCCAGGCCGTCCATATCAGGCATTCTAACATCCATCAGCACGACATCGTAAGGCTGGCGTCCCAGGGCTTCCAGAACCTCCTTGCCGTTTGCTGCAACATCTGCACGGTACCCAAGCTTCCTTAGCATCTGGAGAGTGACCTTTTGGCTTGAGATATTGTCCTCGGCAACTATAATGCGCAATGATCCGGGCAAAATGCTTTTGCTCTCCTGATGCTTGCCTTCCGCTGTCACTTCCTGCTCCGCAGGCTTCGACAGAACCTCTTTGAAGAGGCATAAGAGCGAGGAATGTTTTATGGGCTTGCTTAGTTGGGCCGAGTAAGCCCCTTCAAGCCTGGTCGCTCCTATGGAAGCCATAGCGACCAGTGGCAGCGTCTTGTTGTATTTTCGAATCTCGCCGGCCATTGAGCTTCGGTGCATCTCCAACAAATTCGCATCAAGCATGGCCAGATCGAACGGATCGCCTCTAATTATCCATTTCAGGGCCTCTATTGGCGAGCCTGTAACTGTGGGGATCATTCCCCAAGAGTAAGCCTGGCGGCCGATAAGCCTTCGGATGGTTTTACTGTCGTCGACTATCAAAATCCGTTTGCCTGCCAGCACTTCAGTTCCAAAATCTTTGGGCTTTAGATTTCCCGTAACCGCAGATGCAATAATGGTGAAATGGAATGTGCTGCCCTCGTTCACCCTGGATTCAACCCAAATCTTTCCTCCAAGCCTTTCCACAAGCTTTTTGCTAATCGATAGTCCAAGGCCAGTTCCGCCGTAGTTGCGCGTGATCGACGAGTCGGCCTGGGAGAAGGGCTGGAATATTTCGTCGAGCTTGTCAGGAGGAATGCCAATTCCAGTATCCTTGACTGCGAAGTGAATCTCGCAGCTGGAACCCGGATCCACCCGTCGGCAGGAAACGGATAGGACGACCTCGCCCTTTTCTGTAAATTTGACGGCATTTGCGAGGAGGTTTACAAGCACCTGGCGAAGCCTGGCTGGATCGCTGATAATGGCCTTTGGAGAAGATTCAATCGTGTAGGCCAGGTCAAGATTCTTTGATCCTGCCTCCGGCGCCGCGAGATCGAGGGACTCCTCAATGCAGCTTTGCAGGTCAAAGGCCTGATACTCCAGCTCGACCTTCTCTCTCTCCATCCGGGAGAAGTCCAGGACATCGTTGATAATGCAAAGCAGCGCATTTCCGCTGTTATAGATGATCTCAATGAACTCCTTATGCTCAGGGTCCATTTCCTCATCCAGGAGAATTCCCGCCATGCCGAGCACAGCGTTCATGGGGGTTCGAAGCTCGTGGCTCATGTTGGCCATGAAGTCCGTTTTGACGCGCACCGCGTCCTCTGCGGCGTCCTTTGCCTTTAGAAGCTCTATTTCCGTCTTTTCGTGCTCGCCTATCTCGGTCTTCAACTCCTCGTTGATGAGCTCCAGCTCTTCTTTGGCATTTTGCAGTTCATGGGTTCTCTCCTGAACTCTTAGCTCCAGGTTTTCCCGGGCTTCAAGCAGATCTCTTTCCGCTTGCTTGCAAAGGCTGATATCGGTGAGAGTCACCACGCAGCCGATTATAATGCCTTCTGCATCCTTTAGCGGGCCTGCGTTTAGCATCAAATAGAAAAGCCTGCCGTCATCCCGCAGGAACTGCACCTCAATGCGAAGGAGCGCAGTTCCTTTCAAGGCATGCTCAACCGGAGATATTTTCTTCCCGGCATTAGCGCCTGCTGAGGCTTGAAGGTCGAATGCCCGATCGAAACGACACTGCATGAGGTCTCTCTGGCTTATCCGCGATGCAGCGTTGCTGAAGCGGATTATTTTGCCGTGGTTATCGCAGACAATAATCGCCTCTGCCGCCTGCTCTATTATGGCTCTGGCCAGCTTCTCGGATGCAACGATCTCTTCGCGCCTCTTTTGCTCTCTTAGGTCCGTGACCAAAAGACACCAGATCCCTTGAGAGCCCTCGACTTGTAGGGGACTCACAGACAGAAATACGGGAAGAATTGATCGATCTTCGGTTTTCAGGCCGATCTCGCCTCGTCCCGGTCCGCAAACCAGGGACTTGAACGTATCCAGGTCATCAGGATCAACAAAAGACTTGATAGATTTTCCTAACACTTTTCCAGGAGGGGCTCCGACCATCTCTGCAAAGCTGCTGTTACAGTAAAGTATGGTGCCGTCGCGGGCCATTGTGACGGCTCCTTCGTTCATGCCCTCTACAAGGACGCGGTAGGCGTGATCGGCACCTTCCAGGGAGAAGACCTGATCTCCCCTTATCCCTGAGACCACCAGCGCATCAACCTCCCCATTGCGGATGGCCTGCATGAACTCGTCAGCCTCTGCCAGGCGCTTCTTTAAGATTTCTATCTCCGACTGAAGCTCCGATACTGCTATAGAGGCTTCATTTTCGCTCATAATAGTCACAGGTTTTTCTATTTGCTTTTATTTAGCTCTTCTTTGCCTTTATGCAGGTCAAGACCTATCAATACCCTCTCGTCGTTCGACATGCTGCCGACAAGCTTTCTTAGGGGAGGTGGAAGCTCCTTGATGAGGGTCGGCGCCGCCACAATCTGTCCGTCCCTGGCAAAAAGGGGCTGTTTGTAGAGGTCGATCACCTCAAGCTCATATCTGCCGTCGAGGTTTTCATCGCATAGTCTTTTGATGTTCTCTATCGCCTCAATGGATCTCGGGCTCATGCCGGCAACGTAGAGGCGAAGAACGTATTTTTCCTCATTAATGGCCCTTAAGGCCTCTTCGAATTCCTCTATTCTATTTTTAGGAGCGAAAGAGCTGCTGCAAGAGGCATCGCAGGATGCATCGTCCTGGGGTTCGCCCTGCTGATCCTCCGCCATTACGTTCCTCCTGCAGGGCGAATGTCGAGGCCTACTAGAACCTTCTCTGTGTCGGAGAGATCTCCGATGATCTTTTTTATGGGCGGCGGAAGCTGTCTTACGAGGGTTGGCACGGCCAGGATCTGGTCTCCCCTGGCGAGCTGCGGATTTTCCAGGAGGTCTATTATCTCTATCTTATATCTGCCCTTCAGGTTTTCCTCGCAAATCCTCTTGAGATTGGCAAAGGCTGCCAGGCTCTTTCTGGTCTGCCCGGCGACATAAAGCCTAAGTATGTAGTCCTTTTCATTGCCCGCAGGCTTGCCACCCGTAGGCTTGCTGCCCGCAGGCTTGCAGCCAAAATCGGCTGCTTTTATACCCACATTGCCTTCCATCGCTATTCCTCCTGACCGGTTGTTTGCCTTACCCGGCTATTTCTCCCGGCCGCTCCTGAGGATGTCGTCAGCCTTCCTGATCCGTGCCATCTCCATGCGGCTCTGGTCTCTGGACTCAAGACCCAGGCCCTCCTCTTTAATTATTTTGTCCAGCTCCATCTTATCGGCATCGATCTCAGACTGCAGCGACGCCACCTGAGCGTTCAGAGAACGGAGCCTGTTCTCAAGCTCGCGCTTCTTTCGCTCTGCCTCCTGCCGGTATGCTGCTGCCTCTTCCTTCTCCCTGGCCTCCTGAACAGCCCTGGAACTGCCCATGATAAGGCCGCATGCCTGGCCCAGGTAAACGTCCATGATCTTTATGCCCTGGTCGGTGATCTGGAACTCCCTGATCTGATTGGAATGGGCTATGCCGCGCGATTTGATTACAGAGAGGCTTCTGTTGCGCTCGCTGGAATTTTCGACAAAAGAGAGCTTGATCCATGAATCCATGAGAGAGGAGATGCCCTGCGCAGTCTGCTCCTGGACGTTGTCCTCCCGATCTACAAGGCTGGTGCAAACGGCCGTTATCCCCTTGGTTTTCATGAAGTCCACAAGGCGCGTGAGCATGAACTTGACATCGCTTTCTATGCCAATGTTGGTGAGATTGGATATCGGATCGATTATCACTATCATAGGTTGGTAGTCATTGATGGACCTCATCATTTCCACAAGGTGGGACTCCAGGCCGTAAACCATAGGTCGCGACGAGCGAATCTTCAGCAAACCGCTGTCGATACAGTTCTGGAAGTCTATGCCGATGGATCCCATGTTGCGGGCGATTTGCGCTGGCGACTCCTCAAAGGCAAAGTAAAGGCAGCGCTCGCCCCGGCTGCATGCGTCGGCGGCGAAATGGGCTGCAAAGCTGGTCTTCCCGGTTCCTGCAGTTCCGGATATGAGGTTGCTGGTTCCCCTGTAGAATCCCTTCCCATCCAGCATGGCATCAAGCCGCATTATGCCTGTAGAGACCCTTTCATTGGATGCGGGATGATCCAGCCCCAGCGAGGTTATCGGCAGAATGGATATCCCGTCGTTCTCTATGAGAAAGGGATATTCGTTCAGGCCGTGCATCGATCCGCGATATTTGATGACGCGAAGGCGCCTGGTTGCAATCTGCTCATTCATCCGGTTATCCAGGAGAATAACGCAGTCCGCAACATACTCCTCCAGGCCGAAGCGCGTCAGGGTGCGTTCACCCCGCTCGCCCGTGACAATGGATGTCACTCCTCTGGATTTCAGCCATCTAAAAAGCCTTCGAAGCTCTGAGCGCAATATGGCATAATTCTGAAAGCCTGCGAACAGCGCCTCAATTGTATCCAAAACCACGCGCTTGGCGCCTATGGAATCGATGGCCGATCCCAGGCGAATAAAAAGGCCCTCTAAATCGTATTCTCCCGTCTCCTCAATCTC
This sequence comes from uncultured Methanotrichaceae archaeon, assembly GCA_964534145.1. Taxonomy (GTDB): domain Archaea; phylum Halobacteriota; class Methanosarcinia; order Methanotrichales; family Methanotrichaceae; genus CAWJYS01. The sequence continues at coordinate 37,568 of CAZHNU010000021.1, forward strand.
CGAGCTATCGATGTAGACGTGATCTATGAAGATCTTTTTAGTGGATGCAAGGTCCTCAAGGTCGATGCCGAGCGATGAAAAGTTCTTGACCAGCTCCTCTGCGTTTTCCTCAAAGGTCACAAAGACGCCCGGCTCTCCATAAATCATAGCTCCTTGCGCGAGAAACTGCATGGAGATGAGGGTTTTGCCTGAGCCTGCGCCGCCGGCTATAAGCGTGGTGCGCCCTTTGGGCAGCCCACCATACATGATCTCGTCCAGGCCCTTAATCCCTGTAGGAGATTTCTCCAGGGCCTTTTGATTAAGGGCTCCGTTCTTTATGGTTTCATCTTCAGCTGCCGCCATCGGGATGCATCCTATGTTTACCTGTTATTATTTTGAAGATATAATGTGTACATTGCTCATTACTTAAGTTCTTTGCCGTATCAAGCGCAAAAATTGTAGATATTGGTGGATTAGTTGGCCCTAAGGGATTCCCTTCTTTCAGCCCCCCAGACCTGGCACTTTTAAGAAGCAGAATGGCTTTGTAATGTCAGGGATCAAAGAAGAAGCCATTCTGCGACGGGACACATGAAAGATAGGATTTCACGATAAAGCATAATGGCAGGGCAACTCCAGCTGCCGCTGCACTATCATCGACTCATCAATTTTCCTTCTGCAGATTTAGCCGTCATTCCCCAATGGCTTCATGAGCGCCTCGGCCCTGTCCAGCGCTTCCTCCGCCTCGCTTATGCGGTTTTGCGCCAGCAACGCCTGGCTCTTTCCCTGCCAGGCAGTTGCGCTGTTGGGATCAAGCCTGATCGCCTCATCGTAGGCGGCCAGTGATTCCTGATATCTGGTCAGGAAGTAAAGGGAGTTGCCCATATTCTGCCAGGCAGCAGCAAGCGATGGGTCCATCTGCACCGCTTTTAGGTACATCCCCGCAGCCTCCTCATAGGAGCTGGCGAGATAATGCCTGTCGGCCTCGGACTTCCAGTAGCCTGCAGAATAGGCCTCGGCCCCGTAGCCGTTGCCATTGACGTCACCATAGCCGCTATTCTGGCCCGAGTAGCCGGTGTAGTCTCCTTGGCCGGAGGAACCTGCGTAGCCTGGTAGGCCTGCAGAATCTGCATAGCCCGGATATCCCGTGTAGCTATCCCCGTAGAGGAAGGCGTAGGCCTCGGCATTCCATAAAGCCTGCTCTATGTATCCCGTTCCCGGACAGGTTCCGTTGTAGAAGGACCAAAGCTCGCAGTAAGTGCCGTCGGGAAAGTTGCAGTATCCGGATTTTGGGCAGCCTCCATGAGCGGAGCAATATGCCTCTGCGGCGTTTCTGGGATTATGATAACATCCGCCGCCACCCATGCTCTGGGCCCATGCGGCCCCAGCGATCGCTAAAGCCAGGGCCAGGATTATCATCAGGCGTTTTGCATTCTCCAGATTCCTGTTCTTGTTATTCACTCTCATCTCCCCAGGGCTCTTCTTTGGAGCAACGCTATATATTCATTGGTCGTCTTGTTGCCAGAGGCCGTTTTAGCGATGAGCGCAGGAAAATATGATCGCTTTTATGTTGTAAAGCATTGCAGAAAAGTTTTCCTCTGTGCCTCTGCGTCTCTGTGGTGAGGTCTGGGCATCACGATTTCAACACAGAGGCACTTAGAGGCAGAGAAATTCCGGCTCAGGCTTACCCATGCAGAACAGCGAGGAACCCCTATTTGTACCAGTCAAGGCTCTCATCGACGTATCTGATGAAAGAGACGAAGAAGTCCTTTGCCTCTTCATTCATGCCTGTCCTGACGATCGCCTTTTCCGCCTTTTGCGCATGCTCTCTCGATATGGACTTCGCCTCATCGAGCGCACCGCTTTCCCGCACTATATTCTGGACCTCCCGGGTATTTACGCTGCCCATATTTGCCCCGGCCTCCATGATCGATGCCAGACGCCTCTTCTTATCCTTCTGCATTGCTATAATGATGTGCAGCGGCTTCTTCCTTTTCGAAATATCGCCGCATGGGTCTCTGCCGTACTGCTCCTTTGTGGCGAAGGTATCGATTATGTCGTCCTGGATATCGAAGGCATAGCCGATATGCCTGCCGGCGTCCTCCAGAAGGCTCCTATCCTCACCGGGAGCCCCTGCAAGAATAGCTCCTGTCAGCATCGACGCCCTGAATAAGGATGCGGCCCTCTTGCCGGCCATTACATTCCATTCATCAACGCCCGGCTCTTTATATTCGAAGAGGAGATCGAGCATCTGGCTTTCATTTACGTCTCTAAATTCAGATGCAAGAAGGCCGATGACCTCAGACAGCCTAATGCTGTCGAACCCAGAATCCAGGACGGATTTTATGGCCAGCGAATAGAGGATGTTTCCAGCAAATATTGCAGACGCGGCGCCGAAATGCATATCGCGGCCTTCTGCAAATGCCTCATGAAGCGTCCTGCCGCCCCTTCGCATGGCCTCATTATCGGCGATGTCGTCGTGAACGAGGATGCTGTGCCGATAAAGCTCGATCCCCGATGAGACCCTGACAATTCTCTCGCCAATTTCGTTCGCGTAGCCCTTATAGACCATCAGTGTGCTGCACGCGCTAAGCCTTCTTCCGCCCCTGAGCACGAACTCCCCCAGAGTTCCGTACGCACCTGCAATAAAAGGATGATAGCTCTCGCTGCGTCTCATCAAAAGGGAAAGCTGCTCCCTTAAATCGGCCTCGATGACGCTGCCATAGCTGTCGAGAAGCTCCGTGTAATCCATCGGTAACCACCTCTAAAATCAATTGTGTCATCGTGGATCAAGATATATGTGACTTCCTCCCCGGAATCCGGAGGCTGCAGTTCGGGCTTTTCCCATGCGGACATCCTTGCTTATCGCACATCATGTGAATGATCAGAGTAACCTACTAATACGATTAATCATCACAACTGCGGTGGCGCGGTTGGTAACATGTTGGAAATCAAATTGATCGTCGATGGTCAAGAGGTAACGGTCCCCCAGGGGTCAACCGTCCTTGATGCAGCCCGAAAGGCGGGCTCTTATGTGCCGGCGCTTTGCCACCACCCGGATTTAAAGCCGATAGGCTCCTGCAAGCTGTGCATCGTCGCCGTAGAGGGCTATGACTATTTTCCCACATCCTGCAACACTTTGGCGGAGAATGGAATGGTTGTGCAGACCCGGACGGAAGAGCTGCAGGAGATGAGAAGACACACCCTGGAGATGCTTCTCGCCCTCACCAACCATCCCACCTCCTGCCTTTTCTGCGATAGGAAAAACGAATGCACTGACCTGCGTGAGTGCTTTAGGAAATTTCCCGTGACAGTGGGCTGCAAATACTGCCCGAAAGACGGGAGATGCGAGCTGCAGGAGGCAGTGGAGTTCGTCGGCCTGGAAAGGGTCAGATATCAGATCTCCTTTAGAGATATGCCTGTTTTAAGGGAACCCTTCTTCGACCGCAATTACAACCTCTGCATAATGTGCAGCCGCTGTGTCCGAACCTGTCAGGAGGTGCGAGGCGTTGGCGTGCTGTTCAACAACCCCGATTTTCACCGGATGCACTGGATCGGCCCCGAGTCTCTGCAGGATTCAGAGTGCAAGTTCTGCGGCGCATGCGTGGATATCTGCCCCACAGGTGCGCTTTTCCCGCGGGCTGAGAAATGGGTGCGCCCTGATAGGACGGTTGCCACCATCTGCCCCTACTGCGGCGTGGGATGCCGGTTAGAGCTTAAAATCCGCGAGGACAGAATCATCTCAGCCTCTCCGAACAGAGAAAGCCCTGTAAATCGGGGACAGGCATGCGTCAAAGGCCACTTTGGCCTGGAAGAGATCGTCCACCACCCAGACCGTTTGACATCTCCCCTGATAAAGCGAAACGGCGAATTTGTGGAGGCGACATGGGAAGAGGCTCTCGACCTGGTTGCAAAGAGGTTCACAGAGATTAAAAATAAATACGGCCCCAATTCGCTTGGAGCGCTTTCCTCCTCCCGTTGCACCAACGAGGAGAACTACCTGATGCAAAAGCTCGCACGGGCCGTCTTCGGCACAAACAATGTGGACAACTGCGCACGGGTCTGCCATGCCCCGTCGGTCACAGGGCTTGCCGCATGCTTTGGAAGCGGAGCGGCCACCAACTCCTTTGATCAGATCGAGGACGCAGATGTCCTGTTCGTCATAGGCTCCAATACGACCGAGGCTCATCCCATCGTCAGCCTGAAGATAATCAAGGCAGTCTCAAAGGGCGCAAAGATCATCGTGGCCGACCCGCGCAAGATCGAGCTGGTCGACCTGTCGACAATTTGGCTCAACCTTAAGCCTGGAACCAATATCGCCCTGCTGAACGGAATGATGAATGTAATCCTTAACGAGGGGCTGGAGGACAGGGAGTTCATTGCCGGGCGCACAGAGGGCTTCGAGGAGTTTCGCAAGGTCGTCGAGGAATATCCGCCTGAGAGGGCTGCCGAAATAACCGGAGCTTCGAAGGAGGATATCATTAAAGCGGCCCGGCTCTATGCCGGGGCGAAGAACGCCATGATCATCTACAGCCTCGGGATTACCGAGCACATCACCGGAACCGCCAATGTGATGTCGCTTGGCAACCTGGCAATGCTCACGGGAAACGTAGGACGCCATTCGACAGGGGTTATGCCTCTGCGAGGGCAAAATAACGTGCAGGGGGCCTGCGATATGGGCGCTCTCCCGAATAACTTCGTTGGGTACCAGCTGGTTACAGAGCCGAATGCAAGGGCAAAATTCGAAGGAGCCTGGAATGTCAAACTCCCCGCGACACCCGGTCAGACATCTACACAAATGCTGGACAGCTCCACAGAGGGGAGAATCAGGGGGCTATATATTTTAGGAGAAGACCCCGCCCAGACCGACCCGGATACCAAACATATTCGCGACTCGCTGGAATCTCTGGACTTCCTTGTTGTCCAGGAGATATTCCCAACTGAGACCACCAAATATGCCGATGTCGTCCTTCCGGCCGCGAGCTTTGCAGAGTGCGACGGAACCTTCACGAATGGAGAACGGCGCATTCAGCGCGTAAACAAGGCGATTCCTGCAATTTGCGGCCTGGAGAACTGGCAGACAATCTGCAAAATAGCCCAAAAGATGGGCTATCCGATGAGCTACAACCACCCATCGGAGATTATGGACGAAATAGCATCTCTAGCGCCTATGTTTGGCGGGGTAAGCTTTGCGAGGCTGGGCGTCGGTGGGCTGCAGTGGCCCTGTCCGTCCATTGAACATCCTGGCACCGAGACGCTGCATATTGGGAAATTCAGCAGGGGCTTAGGAAAGTTCAATGCCGTCGAGCATAAATTCCCAAGCGAGCAGACCGATCCCGAATATCCCCTGATTCTTACGACCGGCAGGAGGAGGGAGCATTACAACTGCGGCTCAATGACGCGGCGCTCCAGCGGAATCATGTGGGTCTGGCCCGAGGAGGCAATAGAGATAAGCCCTGCAGATGCAAAAGAGCTTGGGGTCGATAATGGAGAGACTGTTTTGGTCAGCTCCAGGCGAGGCGCCGTTAAAACAAAGGCGAAAGTCACCGATAGGTCGCTTCGCGGTGTGGCCTTCATGTCCTTCCACTACCAGGATGTCCTCACCAACCTCCTCACAAACGCTGCCTTGGACCCGCAGGCGAAGACGCCGGAATACAAGGCATGCGCCATCCGCATAGATAAAATCGCTTGAATGGAACGTGAATATAGCGACAGGTGTGCCGGGATGATAGCTAAGAGGGCGGATGAGATCTCGCCTTTCATGGTAATGGAGGTTTTGGAGAGAGCCAGGGCTATGGAGGCAAAGGGAACCGATGTCATCCATCTTGAGGTGGGTGAGCCGGATTTCGATGTTCCTTCAGCAGTTAAAGAGGCGCTGCATAAAGCTCTTGATGAGGGCTGGACCCATTATACGCACAGCCTGGGCGACCTGCAGCTTCGGGAAGCAATCTGCGATCGATACCTGAAGGCGTATGGCGTCTGCATAAATCCCGACCGGGTGATAGTGACCTCGGGAACCTCACCGGCAATGATGCTCGTATTTGCTGCCCTCCTGGAAAGGGGCGATGGCGTCATAATCTCAGATCCAGGCTACGCCTGCTACCCGAACTTCATCAACTTCTTAGGCGCCGTTCCTGTAAAGGTCCCCGTTTATGAGGAGGACGGATTCCAGTACCTACCGGCGGCAATTGAGGAAAAGATCGAGGATAATGTCCGCGCCATACTCGTCAATTCTCCGTCCAATCCTACGGGAAACCTGCTTTCGGAGGAGACCATGCGGACGATAGCAGGATTCTCCCAATACATAATCTCAGACGAGATCTACCACGGCCTGGTTTACGAGGGTAAAGAGCACTGCATTCTGGAGTTCACAGATCGCGCATTTGTCCTAAACGGCTTTTCAAAGCTCTATGCAATGACGGGGCTTCGCCTCGGCTACATCATCGCGCCCGAGGCCTTTGTCCGGCCCATTCAAAAGATGCAGCAGAACTTCTTCATCTGCGCCAGCTCTCTTGCCCAGAGAGCTGGAATAGCCGCCCTAAACGAAACGGATGAGGACGTAATCAGGATGAAGGGCATCTATGATAGGCGCAGAAGGTTCATGATAAGGCGTCTGAAAGAACTGGGCTTCGGCATAACTGTAGAGCCGACAGGTGCATTCTACGTCTTTGCCAACGCCAGGCATATCTGCCCGGATTCGCACCGCCTGGCCTTTGACATCCTGGAGAAGGCACATGTCGGAGTGACGCCGGGAATTGATTTCGGCAAAAATGGAGAGGGCTACATCAGGTTCTCCTATGCCAACTCAATGGAAAACATAGCAGAGGGGCTTGATAGAATAGAAAGGTATCTGGAAGCCGGCTGCCGATAACCTCCTGGAAGATGGCCCTATCTGGAAATAATGGAAAATAATTTTTGATGTGCCCATAGCTATGTTTTTTTCTGGATAACATAACTAAATTTTTATAGATGAATGATACTATAATGAGTGGATACTATAATAATAGTAATCTTTTTAATTGGAAATTTTGGAGAGGTAGACGCCATGAAGGTATATCCAAAGCATCCGAACTTGCTGTCAGAAAGCACTCTTAGCGGCAACAGGGTGATAAGCCCGCATGAAGAGGATCTGGGAAAGATAATTGATTTTATCATAGATGTCAGGCCTGGCCAGATTGCCTATGCCATCCTGTCCTTTGGCGGGGTTTTGGGCGTTGGAGACAGGCTCTTTGCCGTTCCATGGAACGCAATGGAGCTGAATACCGACAAGCACGCATTTGTAATCAATATCGAAAAGGACGTTTTAAAGAGCGCCCCGGGATTCGAGAAGGATAGCTGGCCCGATATGAGCAACCTGGATTGGGGCGAGAGAATTTATGCCTATTATGGCCAGAAGCCCTACTGGTCATCGCAAAGAGAAGAGAGTCTCAGGGAAACAGGCGTCATGACGCAAAGAGAGATGGGAAAGGGGCCTGAGGCGCCCAGGGGCATCATTGTGCCGGAAACCTCTGCAAAACCTGGAAGCCTGCCGCCGGCGCATGTGGCCGTCGAAGAAACGCGCCCTGAGTCCGCCATATCCGGCGTGGGAAAGGCAGTACTTGCCAGGGGAAGCACCCTAAAGGGGCTCAAAGCCAGGAATATGGAAGGAGAGGACCTCGGAAAGATTAGCGATATAATGATTGAGCTGGAGACGGGAAAGATAGACTATGCAGTGCTCGCCTTCGGAGGCGTGCTGGGGCTGGCCAGCAAGCTCTTTGTGGTCCCTTGGAATGCCCTGGGCATAGATTTTGCAAAGCAGGAGTTCGTGCTCAATATCCCCAGGAAGAGCCTGGAAGAGGCTCCTGGATTTGACAAGGATAGCTGGCCCGGCGTGATGGGCGAGGATTTGGCTGAAAAGCGATTGCAACTATAAGCTTAAGATAAAAGTCTCCAGAGAAATGACGCACTGCTAACGTCGCCAGCGCCCACTTCAGAGCGCACCCTCCTGCTTTGAAGGCCTCTTGTCGTCACCACTCCATCAGACTCGAAGGACCTCTCCGGCCTATTCGCCCTCTCAATCTCCTCAACTGAAGGAAATCCGCCTGTTTCAACTCTGAGACAGCCTGCAGCCGACGCGAACTCCTGCGCGCATGCAAGCTGTTTTTTATCATACTCGCTTGAGAGGCTCTTCTGGTATGCTTTTGCATGAAGCCAGACTGTTTGTGCATTTTTCGCCCTGGAGAGAATCTCTTTTAGCCTCTCATTTTCATTTCCCCTTAAAGAGAGTGCCCCGGACAGCCTGGAAAACTCCCTTTCGTTCATCGTCAAAATATCGAATCTCTCGTATATTTTCCATAGGTTCCTTATGTCGGCATCGCCCATTTTTCCAAATCCGCCGGCGTCGGTGAACGTGGGAATCGAAAATGCCCTTATGCCATCTCTTATGCCTTCGATGGAAGAGACAACCAGATCTACATCTGATTTCTCCACGCCCTGCGCAAAAAGAACATGCCAGCCGACAAGGCTGATGGCATCGGGCTTTATCAGATTTGCTGCTGATGATAGCATTTTTGGAAGCCCGGCTATGTAATCCCTCAGATCGTCTATCCTCCGGCCTTTGCCGCTGCTCAGGATGAACCTATCTCCCCGTGATTGAAGAACCACCGATTTGGGATTCAAGTTTGAGGCCCTCGCCAAGGAAAAGCCGGATTTGGAAAAGAGGGTCCCGCGGATCTGCAAAGGGTAATAGTTTCCCAGATAATGGGCATTAGAGCCTAAGGACATAAACTGAGAGCATTCGATGGCTGCTCCTCCTCCAACTGAAGCGACCATGGATGAAATGGGTTTCAGCTCATCAATTAGCGCCTCAAGGTCGAGGCCGTCTACGGGTATCTCGTCTCCAGCATTCTCCTTCAAGCACTCATAGGCGTGCCTCAGCTCGTCTCCCATGCCGCTCTTCGTCCTCGCCGAAAGCTGCCGCAGGGCATCAAGAGATCCAAGGCTGACCCAAATATCAGTGCTCGATTCAAGCCCCACGAGGATGTCCTTCATGCACCGGTCCGCTTATTCCCTGTTGAGCCTCCAGATAGCATAGTTGAGATAGCCGGCAACGGCGACCCATAGAAGATAAGGGATAAGCAATACGGCTGCTGCTCCGGAAACCTTTCTAAATTTCATAATGGTTGCAAGGATGGATGCGAAGAGAACTGGAATCACGAGAAGTCCGGCAAGAGGCGATCGTAGGTAGAAGAATGCCCAGGACCACAGAACGTTTATTGAAAGCTGGACTGCATAGACGGCGAGGGCACCCCTGACGCTGGGGTAATTCAGACCTTTTCTCCATACCAAAAACGACGAAAGACCCATCAGCACGTAGAGAACCGTCCACACAAAGGCGATGAATCGCCCTGAAGGGTTGAAAGCAGGCTTCTCCAGATATCTATACCAGCTTGAAAGAGATGAGCGCGTAAAAATCGCTCCCAATATTCCTGCCGCCTGGGGGATCGATAAGCTCAGCGCAAGCTTCAAAATATCATTAAAATGTCTTCCCATTTTGCTCACCCTCTTGTTGCAGCTCTTTTGCTTTTACCATGCATATTATTTGCTATTCATCTAATTAAAATTTTTCATTTTTCCCCGGCAGACAAACCTGAAGCAGTGCATAGCGTCAACCGGTGACGGAAGATATACATCTTAGAAGTGCTATATTTGGTATTGATTGGTGATGGTTTTGGCGGAAATAAAAGAGGATACCCTGGTTAGGTACAAGGGAACGGGAACTGTCGGCACAGTAAAGGTGCTAAAAGAGGAGGACGGAGAGAAATGGGCCATGCTTGATAGCACTGGGCTCTATTATCGTCTTGATTCTCTGGAGGCCATAGACCACGTTCCTGAGAGAAAGGAGCTTGAAGGCATGACCCTGGAGCAGATCAAGGAGAGATTCAAGGCCCAGCAGGAAATGATGGATAAGGCCAAGATGCAGGATGAAAGCCTTGAGTCGGGCGGATAAAATAGGCGTGGCTGTGCACGGACCGGAGGTCATCGACTCCGGCTTTGCCCGAAATGTCTTGGGCTATCTCAAGAGGTTTGGGGACGTAACCGCCGTTTTGGGCGGGACAATGGGCAGGCTGGCGGTCATCGATGCGGGCCTTGAGGATCTGATCAATATCTCCCCGAGGAGGCGTCCGAGCCAATCGATTAGGGATCTTCAGTCCGACTCTGGTATTATTGTTATTCTGAATCAGGCGAAGACCCGCGAGACTGGCCTGGCTTTTGGCAGAAGGGTTGCAGCTCGTGCCGGGGCATCCAGGCCGATAATCCACATTGACTGCGGAGGAAGGTTCGTAGCGGTCTTTTATGGGTCCTTGGATGAGGTGATGATCGCCGAAACGGCGTCCAAAGACCTGGGGCTCGATTATATCGGCCCATATCTTCCGGATGACAATGATTCGGGAAGCGGCGTTGTTGTCCAGGATAGGGGCATAAAAAAGCGCAGGCTCACCGGTGTTAGGCCGGGAGAGCTGATCTCAATAAACGGAACTGTGGTGGCAAAGGCTGCAGATTCACAGGTAGAGGTTTTTGCCCGTGATGGAGTGGTTGTGGAGATCAAAGGCGCAGAACTAAAGCCCCACGGGCTGGAGAAGCTCTCTGCAGTCGACCTCGACGATGCCATTATTCGCAGCGGCAGCATCAGGCGAACCGAGGGGCGGCCGGCGAAGCTGGAGTGCAAGGGCAGCGGGGCTGCGCTGATCGATCATTGCGCCGAAGATGCCTTCGATGTGGCAGAGGGGACCTGCATCGCCGTTACTGTCGGAGACGATACCACGGCCATTGCAGGAGACATTCTCTACAGGTTGGGCATTCCTATAATTGGGATTGTGGATGGAGACGTGGACGGGCTTTCCCGGAAAACATCAATGTCTGCAGGGAGCGTGATTATCAAAGTGCAGCCTGGTTTTGATGACGTGGTCGGAAGGCGGATCAAAGAAGATTTATTTTGCAGCAAAAATGCAGTCGATATAAAAGCAAGCGAGCTGGAAGAGAGGGTGCTGAAGATCGCTGGCGAACACTTAATATTTATTGAAAGAGTATAAGCACGATCATGACATCTAGCGAGATTCTCGGGAAGTCGTATTTTAAAGAGGAAAAGGGGGTTAAGATTCTTCATATCAAAGGCAAGCCATATGATATGGGTTATCAGCACGGCTATCTCCTGGCGAATAAGATCGACTTGATGGTAAACAGGAGTCTACTTGCGACTGCTGCCTATGTTGCCGCACAGGCTGGCTGCGATATTAAAAGGGCTGAGGAACTGCTGTGGATAGGGCAGAAGAAGGCAGAGCCGTTTATTCCCGCAGAGCAGAAAATGGAGATGAAGGGAATTGCCGACGGCGCAAGAGATGCCGGCACGAACATCGATCTACCGGACATCCTGCTCTGGAACACCAATTATGATCAGTGGTGCATCTACTGCCATCCGCACTACTGGTGTTGCGATGGATTTGAGAAAAATGAGCCTGCATCCTCTGCATCCTCGGTCCGGACTTCTGCCGGCGGTTGCAGCAGCTTTTGTGCCTGGGACGAATGGGCAGGCGGCGATGGCAGGCTGATCTTCGGCAAGAACGAGGATAACTTCAACATGCCTGAACAGCTTGATAATCGAATGATGGTTGTTGCCGACCCGGAGGGAGGATTCGGCCATGCCTTCATGACCTATCCGGGCATGATCGGCCTTGACGGAGGGGTAAACGAATGCGGTTTTGAGATGATGACGCAGCTCAACTCCATGAAGCATGAGAGCATGGAGGGATGCGGCATAGCAATATTTACCCGGCTTTTGCTGACACATGCCTCTACGGTCGATGATGCCTTGAGGATTTTTCGGGAGAAACCCCGCTGCGCAGGCATTGCCTACCATGTCGCCGATGCGATAGGAAAAAAGGCGGCTGTAGTTGAGACATCCTCGAAAATGGTATGCGTCCGGTATCCCATGCCCGGCATCAAAGCCATGTGGCAGACCAACCATTCCAATTGCTACCCGGGGTGGATGGGGTATTCGGGCTATAACATGGTGGCCGATCAGGCTCCTGTGAACGAATTAAAGGACATCTCCACAGTAGAGGGCTGGCAAAAAAGCCTCAAAGACCCCTATAACTTTTACGTTCAGGCCCCAAGCCGCTTCGAGCGGTACGGCCAGCTAATCCACGAATACTACGGCAATTTGAACCCTGAAAATGCCGTAAAAATGCTATGCGACCGCTATGATCCATATACTTGCATGGCAAGGCCGGAAGAACAGCCCTCCTGGACCAATAATATGCTCTGCACCATATGCGCGCTATACCCCGATTTTTATTACCATGCCAGGGAACCCTTGGGAGACTTCAAGGCCCATATAGCCAACATGTGGAGCCTGGTGGCTTATCCCGAGACCGGAGACCTGTGGCTGGCCATAAAGGATTTTCCGGCACAGCGCGGCGGGTACGAGCATTTCAATTTGAAGGATATACTGGCCCGTTTGCGTTAGCTTTTTAAAATAGGAACTATTGAACTGCCGGTTCTTCCCCGAATGTCACACGAAGGACTCGAACGCCTTTTTTTCGCTATTCTTTAAGCCTTTTGGGCTCATACCTCCCGCTCTTGATGGCGTCAATGAGTTCCTGTTCGCTGCCAATGGAATCGTCCTCGAAATGCGTCGCATACCGCCCAACGCTTGAGCGAAAGTGGGCATCGCTGCCACCGGTTCCAGGCAGGCGGAGCTTTGCCGCAGCGAGAGCGGCCATCTCATTCTCGCCTTCTGTGGAATTGCCGTTCAGCACTTCGATGGCGTCGAAGCCCGAAATCTCGCATATCCTTCTCCCAAGGCTTGGAGCTGAAGTGCGGAAGGGGTGGGCGATGATTGCCGCCGCCCCGGAGCTTTTTACAATTTCAAGCAGCTCCGAAGCAGGTATTCCGGACTTCGGCGGCTCCTGCAGCCCAAAGGTCAGGATATCCCCTTCGCGACATCTTACCTCCATGCCCCCAAACACCAGGAGCCCCTCTTCTTTTCCTGCCTCTTTGGTCACCTGCACGGCCTCAAAGGTATTGTGATCTGTGATGCACACGGCGTCCAAGCGCATCTTCTTCGCCTGCTTTACCAGTTCTTTGGAATCAAGCGAGCTGCAGCGTGAGCCTCTCTTGGTGTGTATGTGTAGATCGATGAGCATAGGCAACTCCCATAAATTTTCCTTTAGTTGTGCGGTCTCGCAGCCTTTAAGGCGAGCCTGTCAATCCATAAAATACTTTCCAAATAAGAAATGTAGAAGAGTCGGGCCCAGGGCGAGGGGATGACGTAAAGGGATTTCCCTGGGCCTTTCTGAGGGATGGCACGTCCCTCATACATGTTATTAATAATAAGCTAGTAATCATCTTAGTATTTAACTATTTCGATATTAAAATGTGGTTATCTTTTTAAGATGCTGATAATCCTGCAAAATCTC
>CAZHNU010000022.1:0-48757 GCA_964534145.1 uncultured Methanotrichaceae archaeon
CCGCTATCATTTTCCGGCGAAACTACTTATCTTTGGCGGACTCATTGACTACTATGCCTGGAGTCTTTTGTCTGATGAAAGGACCGCAGAGGCGGCTGGTTGGGCGGCATAGCATCGTTTCGCGGGCAGATCCTCGGGCCCTGGAGCTGCAGGCAGCCATGGAAATTCTATCTGAAGTCTTTCGCATCAGGACCTCAGATGTAGAAGAGATGATCCAGAACCGCTATGAGGCTTCCCAATCTCAATCTCAGTCTCAGTCTGAATCCGTCGGGGCAGAAGAGGACGATCTGTGGCCGCAAGAGTTTTGGATTCCGCCTCAAGCGTTTCCTGAATCGCCAAGGAGCTTGATTAGAAAGTAAAGATTTCCTTTCGTTTTAAGTAGAGATAGCTCTTCGTTTCTGGCTGCCTGTTTTTGCTCAACCGTATCCTACTTTTTTTGTAGCAGGTCCCCCGTGGCCACGGGGTCGCGGGAGCCGTCCGGCCTAAGGATAGCCCCCACAGCACATCTCCCAAATCTCCAGGCAACTATTCCGCCATTCCCGCCAATCGAGCAGCCTGCAGGGGAAAGGTCCTGATCTCAATTGGGATAACCATTAATTAATCTTCCAGGAATTCATCGAGAATCGGTCATAATTGCTCTTCAGGGCCTTGGCTTTCCCGGAGCGATATAGCGCTCCTGAAAAGCCTGCACTCCTGTCCTAATGGACGGATAAAAGTTTTCAGCACCTATCAAATCTTCAAGGCCTGTAAGCCTCATGGTTTCTCTCAGGTGCTTGTTTGCCCTGGCGATTGTCAGCGTTATGCCATTCGTTGAAAGCTCCCGGTAAATCTCCTTGAGAGTGTCGGCCGCAGTTGTGTCGATGTCGGGAATGGCCTCCGCGTCGAGAAGCAGGCACTTAACAGGCTGATTGGCATTTGAAACCAGATCCCTTATCTGAGCCATAAAATACGGGGCATTGGCAAAGAAAAGGGGTGCGTCGAACCCGTATACGATAAGGCCGGGCATCAGCTGGCTGCTGCTGCCGGACTTTGTCCACAGATATCCATACTCTCCATCCATCGCTTCCAATACTGAGCTGTGGGGACGGTATATGCGGTAGATGAAATCGACCAATGAGAATATTATGGCAATGACTATCCCCGGGACGATTCCTATGACGAGAACTCCGAGCAGCGTCAGGAGGGACAGATAGAACTCGCTGTGTCGAACCAGATTCAAACTCCGGAACTCCTGGATATCGATCAGGCCGAAGGCGGCAACGATGATGATCGCCCCCAAAACGACTGCAGGAAGGTTTTGAAGTATTGACGTAAAGAACAGCAGAAATACGACGACCAGCCCGGCTGAGACGACCCCGACCATCTGGCTTTTTCCACCGGAATTGTCGTTCACAACCGTCCTTGAGGAGCTGGCAGCAGTTGGAAAGCTCTGGAAAAGGCCGGAGGAGACGTTCATGGCTCCAAGGGCAATAAGCTCCTGATTGGTGTCTATCTCATAGTGGTTTTTCCTCGCAAACACTCTGGCTATAAGCACCTCATCGGAAAAGATCAGGACTGCTATGGCCAGGGTTGCCGGCAAAAGCGATCTCAGGTCGGCGATGCCTACCCGCGGGATCTCCAGCATGGGCAGGCCGCTTGCGATAAGTCCGACAACGGCTACTCCAAGCTCTTCAAGCTGGAATACCGAGGAGATGACAATGGCGCATACTACCACCACCAGAGGGCCCGGAACCTTGTGCGCAAAGCGCTTTAGCATTACAAGTGCAACGATGGTGAGCAATCCAAGAGCCAGCGTAATGAAGTTTGTCTGGTCCAGCTTGGTTATCAGCTCCCAGATTTTCGCAAAGAAATCATCGTTTTCAAGCGTGATTCCAAAAAGCTTGCTCAGCTGGCTGGCTATCACTATTAAGGCGGTTCCAGTTATATAGCCTGTGAGAATAGGCTTCGACAAGAAATCGGCCACAAATCCCAATTTGAATCGGCCTGCAAGAAGACATACGAAGCCGATGGAGATGGCAAGAGCTGCTGCCAGGGCTGCATAGCGGGCGAAGTCCCCGCCGGCCATCGGCGTCACAACTGTCGCAACAATTATGGCAATTGTGGAATCGGGCCCGACGATCATCTGCCTTGAGCTGCCGAAGAGGGCATACGCAATCATGGCTGCCAGAGCTGCATATAGTCCGACAACGGGGTCAAAACCGGCAAGCTCACCGTAGGCCAGAGCCGAAGGAACAAGAATTGCGAAAACTGTGACCGCTGCGGTTAGATCGGTCCTCAGCCAGGTTCTATTGTAGCTCCTAAAAAGCCCTATTCCCGGCATAAATTTTTCAACCCTCTTCATGCCGGAAAGCTCCAGTTGTTTGCTCTGTGAGGTTTCGCTTGACCGCTGAATGTACTATCACCCATTGGTCATAATATAAGGTCGCTTTTGGTAGAAGAAACCTTCTCTGATCATGAACTCAATTTAAATATAATTTAAATATTATTGATAGGCTTGAGGATGTGCTTCGGCAAAGCCTGAAGAAGTGTCCGTTGGCACGTATAGCGTTTCATTTGATTTAAACACAACAATGGATTACACAGTGACGTCTTATAATGGCGAACTGGGCAACACAACGGGACGCGTAGAGATTAAAATGCAAGACAATAGCCAGGCGTTTATAGGCATAACGGAGTATGCGAACTGGCAATATGCAGGCATACCGCATTCAGAGATTCTCTATATGGATATGGCTCTCGCAACTGATGAGGATGCGACCAGCGGCAATGTTTCGACGACAACGATAGACGGAACTGAAGGCCTGGTTGTGCTGGCTCATGTGCAGCCGACGGAGGATAGGCCCAGCTTTTTCGCGATCGCAAAATATTGGCCGGGCAGCAAAGATATTGAGGGCTTTGATTTCCCCATTGGAAGGACACTGGTCGAGATAATATCAACACTTCCGGAGGAGCAAAGCATGAGCCTGCTAAATTCCATCCATTTGGCATTGCGGCCTTCGCCTGCGATACGTCATAGATGCTTGCTGCGGATGCAGTGCAGACACGCGCTGCAAAGCCAGAGAATGCTGGATGGAAAGGCGGCTGCAATCCAAGAATGTCGGTTTCACGGTATTCGATCATTCGGCTTTGCAGCTGTCTTCCCTCTATGATCGACATGATCGATAAGATATCGCCCTACAATTTGACATGCATTGCCTGCTAACTTGAAAATTTTAGTGCTATTCAATATCCCTTGACATGGAGATTCACGGAGAATCGCATGGTACTCCAATCCCGGCTAAAATGGCATCTGGAGACCTCATATTAGGTTTGCATGAAAGGTAGATTTAAATCTATATCGAAATAGATATTTGGCCGATGAAGCATTTGGGAATACTGCCCATTCTTCTGCTCCTGGGAGTGGGGGTCGCCATTGGTCCGGCAGCTGCAGATCTGACGGCCAACCAGAGCGTGCCATCTATAGCTGCTGTAGGAGAGACAGTGCAATTGACCGTTATGCTTACCTACGAGGGAAACGATACCGCGCAGGCCATAGTTACTCCGCGGCTCCCCTCGGGTATGGTGACGGACCTACCCGAAGGCCAGTCTGCAGAGCTGCATCCGGGATTAACCGAGTCCATCAGAAGCCCCATCAGGGCAATACAGAGCGGATCATATACGATAATCTCTCAGATAGCATACGCCGAGGATGGGACCTGGAGAGAGCTGCTGCTGGAGTCGCCCTTCACAGCCAGGGGCGAAGTAGAACCTCCACCAATGGAGTAGTTCAAAGATACATATATATCGGCGTGTGAACATATGAACTCGTGAATGACGCCTCTGGTTGGATTAATGCTGGCCGCGGTTGGAGTTGCTTTGGCGAATAAGATGCTAAAGGGGAGCATCTGGCCGCCAAGGAGCTCGACAAAGGCGAGCGGCGAATTCAAGGATAAGGTCATCGAGATCGATGACTACGAAATCCTGGAATGAGCTATAGCGCATCTGAATGCTTCATTTTCGGGATGATCGAACTCAATGGTAGAGGATTCCGTAATCAGTGAAGCCCTAACATTTAAATTTTTTAAGCGGTCATATATCTCTAACGCATTGCAGGCATCCTCATCAGTGAGATATTCAAAGATTTAGATATATTCATTTAAGTATTCATTCAAGAATACTATGAAAATTTTTTATAGATTGGAAGACTATTATTATAATACAATTGCCTAAGGGCAAATATTCTGGAGATGAAAGATTTGAAGGTATATCCAAAACATCCAAACCTGCTTTCTGCAGGAACGCTTAGCGGTAACAAGGTGACCAATTCCCGGGGAGAGGATCTGGGAAAAATCGAGGATTTCGTCGTAGATGCCGGGGCTGGCCGAGTGACATACGCCATCCTATCGTTTGGCGGATTCTTGGGAGTTGGAGATAAACTGTTTGCTGTACCCTGGAATACCATGGACCTGAGCACAGAAAAGCACGCGTTTATCCTTGACGTGGACAAAGACCGTCTGAAAAACGCACCCTCATTCGATAGAAGCAGGTGGACGGACATCAATAACTCTGACTGGGGAAGGGATGTCTACAGCTATTACGGCCAGGAGCCCTACTGGGCAGGCCAAGGCTCAGCGAGCGGAACGAGTCCTGGGTACATGAGAAGGGATGTCGAAGGGACCAGAGGAGTTCCCGTCAGAAACGTTTCAACTGCCTCCACAGCAGCACCCTCCGGCAGCGCAGGTCCTGAGGTCTACTCATCCTCCAAGCCGTCTTATGCCGGCACACCCATGAACCTAGTGAGAGCCAGTGAACTAAAGGACAACAAGGTAAAGAACAGGTCAAACGAAGACCTGGGCAAGATCGAAGAGCTGATGATACATCTTGATTCAGGCAAAATTGCCTATGCAGTTTTATCATTTGGCGGCATACTGGGAATCGGCAATAAGCTCTTTGCCATCCCATGGAACGCTTTGTCCTTCAATAGAGATAGGAAAGAGTTCACTCTGGACGTTTCCAAGGATAGGCTTGAGAATGCCCCCGGATTTGATAAGGATAACTGGCCGGATATGGCAAGTCCCGAATGGGCAGAAAACGTTCATAAGTTTTACGGCCAGACATACACAGGTTGGCAGAGATGAGAGTGCCAGGGGTGCTGCCATGCCCCCTCTCAATTTCTCATATGCAAATAGCTCATTATTGGTTTTATGGTTGTGATTTTATGAAGACATTAGTCTTTTTGGCAATAGAGGTGTTCATGATTGCATCATCTTCCATATCAGCTTATTTGAAACAGAAGATTCACAGATGCTGATGAAATCTTCTTTAGCAAATCTATCTCCGTTTCGCTTTGAGATAAGTGGATAATTATCGCCAGCATAATCAAGAGGACCATCCAGATCAGAATGGCGATAGAGGTCTCCTTCCTGGCCCTTTTAGCCTCCCACCAGGTAGAAGGCCTAATCCCCTGGCTGATGAAGACCGCCGTCCCGGCGAGGTTTATGCAAATCAGGTTAACTAAAAACAGCATTACAGCGCTGAGAGCTATGTATATATTCCCGGAGCCGAGCATAAGCCCGAATATCACAAGAGGTGGAACCAGTGAAGCTGATATTGCCACACCTATGAGGGCGCCCGATAATCCGGAGGTAAGAGCTAAAGCTCCTGCTCCCCCTGATGCCAGCGCCAGGGCAATATCCACAAGGTTTACCTCAGCGCGTGAGGCTATCTCGATGTTCATAGGATCTGCTAAAAAGAAATAGCCCAGCAGCGCGGATATGCCCACTGCCAGCGCAAGCCCGGCCATGCTGGCCATAAGAGCATTTCTCGCCAGGGGCCTATCCGCAATTGTAATTGCGAGGGAGAGAGCCATAATCGGCCCCAATAGAGGAGCAATGACCATTGCACCGATAATTACTACAGGATTATTTCCCAGCAGCCCTATGGCTGCAACAATTGATGAAAACACCATTAGCGCCAAATACACTTTAGATACCTTGGCGTTATCCTCGATCGCGCTATAAAGCTCCTGGCGGCTGATTCTTTCATTTTCCTTTTTATCCTTTTTTTCTTCTTTTTTTGCCTGAGGCGCCTGCAGCGCTTGGGGCAGCGGAACCGATGCAGCTAGAGAGATCAGATTGATCCTGAAACCATTTGATTGGGAAAACTTCCTCTCGAGGGTATCCAGGAGCTTCTCAGTATTTTCCTCGCGGAGCAGCACCTTGATCATAATGCTGTTTTGAACAAGCTCCGCTCCTTCATCGCCCTCCGGGTAAATCCAGATCTCAGTTAAGGGCTGCACCCAGAGGTTGATCGGCCTCTGGTCCTTTAAGATGTCTTTTAGATCGTTAAGATCTGACTCGGGAAGTATCATCTCTATCAAGCGAAGCATGGAAGCCACCTGAATGTTAAAAATTAGTTAATAATATACACTATATTCTAAGGATTTATAAGATGCTTCCGGCCGTAGGCGCGTATATGCGGCGATTAGAGGGATGGCGGCTTAGAAAATAATTTGAAAAATGGAGCAATCGGAAAAGCAAACTATTCGCTGGCTGCAATCCGATGCTCATATGCCTGACGATACCAGTCATAGAGGGTAACGTTAAGCGTCAGGAGCAGGACGAAGAATAGCGTGTTTGCGAGATTTATCGAGCCGTCGAATCTGGGCAGCAGAACATCGATGGTCAGGATCATGCCTAAGTTAACAACCGTCATGACGGCAAATTCCTGCGTAATGGACCTCCACCCACTCCCATGGCGGGATAGCCAGTGGCTGAGAACAGTGTTGATTACTATTAGAATGGCCACTCCGATTGCGATCTGGAGGTCACTGGCCCTAACTCCTGGGAGCACCTGGGCAAAGATGATGCTTAGAAGAGATATCAGGAAGGTTTTCTCAATAAGCGCTATATCAATAAATCGGTTGGACTTATCATTCTGGCCTCTTTGCTCAGCCCGGAGCACAAAATTTGCAGGCATAGGATCGGCAGTAAACGTGACTTTTCTGCCGGCCTGCTTTTCTTTAAGCAGCCACCATGCAAATGCCGCTATTCCCACAGCCCAAACGCCTCCAATTAATAAAAACCATGGATTATTTGTGATCAGATCAGGGTAGTTCGGCTGGATAATGTGGATCCATAGCTCCTGTGGGATCTTGATATAGATCCAGATGAATGCGGCGATTATGATTAGTAGCCTCTTAGTGAGCTTCATCGGATCCTGTCTCATTCGGAACGCCTCGATTGCAATGAAGAAGTACTCGAATGTATTGGGAAAGATGAGGAGAATTGCTCTGAGGTGAGTTAGCTCGAAGAGCACCACACCTACGAGACGGTAAAAGAAGAGGAACTTATCCAGCTTGAAGGCAAACGGATTTGTCCAGTTGCGAAGCGTGGAAACATAGGCAATGGTCAGATAATAGATGTCAAGAGACTTGTCATAGCCCTGGTAGCCTTCCAGGCTCTCTATGGGCAGGCTCGTGAAAAAGTTGAAAATTTGGTAATCCGCTGCATCCAGGAGCATGCAGGCAATTATTGCAGGAAGAGGGTATCGCGGGATGGCAAGCGGCAATAGGAAGCGGCCCACTATCACCGCCAAAAATACCATCTGATCAGAGGTTGCAGTCAACCCCAATTCACCTCCATCTCAAAAGCCGTTTTCATTGCATCTCCCCTCATTTCATCCCGTCATTACTGGATTGCCTGCTGATTTAGCGATAATTTCGGAATTAAGTAATTTCTGTAATGATTAATAAATGTTTCGAAAAACTTAATAGGAGGTCTTGCCATGGTCATCGATGTATCTATTTTTTGGGATAGTATCTGACCAAAAGCTTAAACCAAAGGCAAAACATAGAGCGAGAGCATAACGCCGCAATAGAGATGCGATGCTATGGATAAAGAGCCCGGCCCTGGCTATGGGCTTACTGTCGCCGTGATTGGCCCTTGAAATGACCCTTCAACCATATTCTAGACCCGAGGACTAAAATGGATATAATCTCTCATGCAGTGCTGCCGTATCTCCTTGGAAGATTCTTCAGAATAGACAGAAGTCTGCTTGCAGCCTTTGTAATCGGAGGTGTAGCCCCGGACCTCGACGTCCTCCTCCTTTGGCTAGCGATAATCTTTCCCTCGCCGGAACTACTGATCGTGCATCGGGGGATAACCCATTCGCTGTTATTCGGTTTTTTAACAGCCCTGGCGGCCTTGCTCCTGATCACTCTGCCTCCGGGCAGAGATATTTTCAGGCGCTGTACGGGACTTGAGTTCAGACTCTCCTGGACGGCACTTGGCCTCGCGTTAGCAGGAGTAATGTTGCATCTATTCCTGGACTATTTCATCACCAAAGGAGTGCCACTGCTTTTTCCCATCAGTTCAGAGAGATTCTCAGCAGAGCTGCTCTTTCATTATGAGATCATCATCCCCGCATACAGCATAGGCATAGCCTTGTGGCTGATCAGAGGCTTCATAAGAGAGATGCCCATTTCCAGAAAGTCCAATAACAAGCACCTAGCGCTGCTTTTAATTGTGATCCTGGCAGTTGGAGGACTGCGGGCGGAGGGAAAGGAAATGGCCCTTGTTTTTGAGAATAATGGAGATGCTTTGAGGGCGGGAGACCTTGAGGGAGACTTCGAGGTCTTTCCCGATTGGGGCCTTTTCCACTGGAATGTTCTTCACAAGAACGATAGCAGCTTCCAGGTCTATAGCTATGATTTTCTAAGTAAAAGGACATCATATCTTGCATCTTACCCGCGGTTTCGCGTGGAGTTTCTCGATGGAGATTACGAATTTGTCTCCTATCTGAACTCCACCAGTTGCCAAAATGGCGACGTGGAGGCGGACCCCACCATAAGCAAAGAGGATTTTTCTGATCTGGAAGAGGCATTGAATCTGGCCGATTCCCAGCCAAAGGTTGCGCTCTTCCGGTGGAGAGCCTGCGCTGTCGCCGTAAATGCCAGCAGGAATAATGGGTCGTGGTCTATTGAGTATTATGATCCTGTGGGCAGGGCAGGAATGGTCAGCGCCCCTGTTTGGATGAGGGAGTGGGTAATTGGGAGCTCATCAATGAAGGTAAGGGTAGAGGGAGATCAAGCATATACCAGCGGCCGAGATCTCAAGGAATTGCTATTTGAAACCGGACGGATAATATCCTCGGGCACAGTCTCAGTTGCTAAATCAAACTGATATTCAAATGCCGTTTATATTTATCAAAAGGATTCCCTTCCATCGCGACTGCTTCGATCATAAGAAAACGCTTTGCAGGACCTTTGTTTAAAAAAAGCCGCATTATAGCGCTATGATGGCAGGAAAAGCCCGGTCGCTCTTATAAATGCAAATAGGATAAATTCATGAATCATATAACAATTTATGAATAAGATTCACCAAATTAGAAAAATTTATAAGAAATAGATTTCAAACCTACTACCATGAATAGATGTAAGGAGGAGATCGTAGAAAATATCCTGGAAATCTGCAAAGAACCAGCCAATAAATCAGCAATAGTCTACCGCGCAAACCTAAACTTCAAAAATGTTGACCGCTACCTGGAGATTCTAATAAATGCTGGCATCCTGGAGACTATCGGCACTACCCCAACCAAATATAAAATTACTTCAAAGGGATTGGATATTTTGACGCGCATAAAGGCCTTTAACGATCTCCTGAGGATGTCCAAAAAAGGCCCTGAAAGGCTTCAATAATCATTAGGATTTAAGAATGATGAGAACCAAAAGCGCCAATAAATTTACGGAACAAAAAGTAGATATCCCAATAGATATTACCGATAGGTTGCGGAGGGATACTTGCCTCCTGAATAGCAGCCCTATTCAGCTTATTGCTTCATAGCTAAATCCCTTCGCTTCCCAAAATCCGGCTCGATCGATATATAAAAGAAAAATGAATGGTGATCGTTTAATTAAAAATTTTAAGCAGGACTGCTTCGGCGTTTTTCAGGAGGGAAGTTGCGAGGATCGATCACTGACCAGGCATCATTTATTCCCTGTCCATTGGTCTGATAGGCTTTGGTATCCCCTTTATAAAGGTAGAGCGGCCATCCCTTATAAGCAAGCTGATTTTTGCCATCGTCCCTGGAAATGACAGTGAAATCGCCGGTGCTTAGCTCAGGGTTGACATGCAGCTCCTCTACGTAGAACGGAGGCCAGTTCTCTGAGCATTCTCCCAAGCAGTGGCTTATGCCATTGCCTGGAGTGTCGTTTTGGAAGAAGTAAAGCGTGAAGAAGGTTTCGTTGGTCATATACTGTCCAAGGTCTTTATTATTCGTTACATTGACGTTATAGACATCCTTTGTCGCCAGCGCAGTAGCGATCAAAACAGCAAGGGTTAGGATTAATATGCATAGTTTCCCGGACATACAGTCACCATAATCACTAGCGCGTCTTTAAAGTTTAAGGATTTTGGACAGCTTTGCTTCATAGTCCTGTCTTTTGTCTTCCTATTTTAATATATTCACTCAAATTAAAAAAGGATTTTTAATTGTTCATAATTTTTATATATTTATTCTTATGTGATATTTTTGCGGTTAACAGCTTAAGTCGTCGCGACGTGACATATTAGATTGTACATATTTATATAATATTTAAGAATAATTTAAATTGAATAAAGAAAGAGAGAAGGGGAAAAATCAAAAAAACTTAAGGTAAATGAATGCTGCAGAAACGACCAAGGAGATTCGATGCGCAAATCATGTATAATTTGAGTTGATCTATTAGAGAATTATGAATAATTTAAAGAAAGTTTCAGGCCTAACGTAACAACGTTTTTATGCGAAAATGTCTAAATATGATCGTACTGTAAGGAGTTGAATAAAAATGGCAAAAAATAGACCATTGGGCATCACAATTCTGGCGATACTGGCCCTGCTAGGCGCTGCATGGGCCCTGATAGTAACGCTGCAGATGCTGCACCTGCTTCCCGTATTCGTCGGACAGTTCCACTTCTGGACCTTTGACTTCTGGGCAGCACTGCTTTGGGGAATCCTCTTCTTGATTTATCTCTGGGTTTTCAAGATGCTTTGGAATGTAGATCCACAGGGATGGCTGTTTATGGTCATAATATCCGGCTTAAATCTCATACTGGCATTTCTGTCCGTCCTCGGAGGCTCAACATGGGATGCCATGGCCGGGTCAATTATCATCAACGGCCTTATACTGATCTACTGCCTGCTGCCGAGCACCAAAAACGCCTTTGAGCTGCCGGGATAGGGCAGCATTTGCTAAAAAGGCCTTTTGCCAACGGAAACGCAAAAGGGCATAAGCCATTGACATCGAAAATCATTCTCGATGTCAATTGGCAAATTTTTAATGCAGCATGATCCTCCGATCCGATTCACGACTGATTGCTCCTACGATAATTCTCAATGAGAATGTGAGTGCTGAGCATTAGGACCCACAGAGGGAAAAGAAGGGCAATCAATTCTACATAAGTGATGCTTATGAGCAGCAGGGCTGCGAATGAATATCCCAGAAATGCCAGCCATCTGGGTATTCTCTCAGTCCTGAGCGCTATGGTGCACGTGGATATCATGAAGACTCCTGCCATTTTCATTGCAAATATGTTTAGAATAGAATAGGTTATGGCTCGACCAAAGGCAAATACGCCAAAGTTTATTTGTGCGCCCTGCTCGGCCGATAGGCTGGCCAGAATGCCTCCCGCCACAGCTGCAGCGGCAAAGAGCATGGCGATAAAAAGAAGACCGCTGCCTAAGAAAACTGTTGCAAAGAACCTGTCTTCAAGCTCTCCGATGAGATCTCTCACAACGCCGATGAACCATAAAAATGCAATGCCTGCGAAGGGTACCATGTTCAGGGCGATTAGAATCCTGCGAGCAATGTAGGGCTCTGCGATCCATTCAGCAGGCGCAGTTTGATCGGCTGGGATGGAAAGCCTGATGATGGTAAGGCTTGCCATGAGCAGCAGGGAGAAGACTATTCCTGCGACTGCAGCCGAGCGTGGAGTTTTGAGCCGTTTCCTGACACTGGCTATCTCAGGGTTCATAACGTTTCCAGGCATTCCAATAATTTGGTAAGACGGTTTGTTAAATATGAAGTTTTGGGTATAGTGGACGGCTGTGCATCAGGCTAATAATTATATAAATGCAAAAACAGTTAAGACAATTTTCGCAATTTCATAGCCAATTTCAAAATCATTAAATAGAGGTTAGGATAAACAACTCTCGGAGTTAATTGGCTCAGCAGGTGATGGGAAGATGGGAATGCGCGATAGCTTTACAGATGATGAGTGGAAGGGCTTGCTTGGTTTACCATATGCAGTTTCAATGACTGTAATCGCTGCTGCCCCGTCCTTTTTGGGGGCTTGGGGCGAGTCCAAGGCCATGATGACGGAGCCGGCCAAGCTGGCAGGCACAAGCGGGAGCGGCCTTGTTGGCATCATATCGGCGGAGATGCAATCAAAGGCCAAGGATTTGATCAAAGAGCAGCAGGATATGCTTAAGCACGATCAGACTGGCTATAGAATCAAGACCATTGAAGCCAGCAAGTCCGCAGCTGCAGCTTTGTCCAAAACAACCCCGGAGGAGGCGCTGGCCTACAAGAAATGGGTACTGGCGATAGGTCAAAAGGTGGCTGAGGCCGCTAAGGAGCACGGCGTTGCCGTGAGCGATCCTGAAAAGGCCGTCCTGAACGAAATTTCGGCAGCCTTAGGCATTGGCGCCTAAATTTCAAGGGATTTGGGCTTCCAATCCTTTTTTATCCTTTGAGTTTGATCTCGGCAGCAGATTATGCACACTTGCTAACCTTGCTCATTTTGCAGTTTTGAAGCCTATTCAGAGATCACTTCCAGGAACTTGTCCCAATCCACCTTCGTGGCCACGCACCCCGACTGAAGCAGCGGCACGCCCACTGCCGGTATCCCGCGGCTGCGGCACATGTCCAGGCCCTCTTTTATCTCCATCTGGCAGCCTACGCCAACGATTGCTCTGGGCCTGTATTTTTTGACAATCCTTTTTATGAAGCTGGAACCGGGGACAACGAAAAATTTGTAGCCCAGCCCCTCTGCAAGTCCTTTCGCCCTTCCAATTCCGCACAGCCCGCAGGAAAGGCATTTTATCCCTTCCGGCGTCAGCTTGGCAGGGCAGTCGGTGCTTCGCAGGCACTGGGGGATGAATATTATCCGCTCTTTTTTTGGAACGCGCAGGAACTCCCTGCGATTAATGGTGTTTCTTAGGAGAACTCCCACATCATCCACAATATCTTCATTGACTCTGGCCAGGCGGAAGATGGATTTAATGGAGCTCTCCAGGAAAATTAGGCTCGCCAGCATAAACCGGGCAGCAAGGAAGTTTCCGGTCCTGTATGAATAAAGAACCAAAACAGCCCCAATAACTGTTGCTGTAAGGAAAAGCAATCCAAAAAGTATTACCACCTCTCCAACTATGTAGAAAATCGGATTCATTTCTGTCGGAAACATATAACGCCTCAATTGTTTTGAGCCTAACTAGTTATGGGCTGAATCAGTACAAATAAATTTCTGCTTTAGTCGGGATTTAATCGGGATCTCATCCCCCTTAACATTGTGACCGCAATAATCGCGATCAATGCCATAGGGAAAATGCAGGATAGTAAGCCTCATTAAAGGGATAAGCTGTTGGATAAGCGATTGCAGAATAAGAATATATGATTCATTATAGCATATTATTGAATTATAAAATATTTTTGATATCGCTGAGAGCTTCTGGACAAAAAGTTCAAATGGTTTCGCCGAGTAACCAGTATTTCATGTTTTTCAAGCAGATATCTTCCTTTGTAGAATCTATGCAAGACAGAATTTGCAGAGGCTGAATTCCATGGGCTCCATAAAGAAATACTTGGCAACTGGCTTTGCTGTCCTGATATTGATTATGCTTGTAATCGGTTTCCTGGCTCTATCGGAGCCTTATGTTAAAGGGCAATCCACGGGCGATCTGCTTAACGCGAGCAATCAAACCGACCTGATCGTTTCCGTAAGCGTTGATTTCATAAATACCATTCTGCAGTCAGAGCTTGAAGAGCGAAGGCCAGAGGGCGTCAGCAATGTAACGGTCTTCCTAAATGAAGGAGGGCCCGTTGAGGTTCTGGCAGAGCTTGAGATACCAGTAGGCATCGCTACATTGAGGCCGGCGGTAAAGGTCGAGGCCAACCTGACCGCCGAGAATAATACTTTGCGAGTCCGGCCGGAGTCAATAGCCATAGGCATGCTGAACCTTCCGAGAAGTGTCTGGATCGGGCCTCTAAATACGGCCATGACAGCTGTAGAGGATGCAGCCAATCAGGCCACAGAATCTGTTCTCCAGAAGGGTTTCATGATCAAGGACGTCTATATTGGAGATCGCTATATTACGCTCACCATCAACGCGCCTCCGCCAGAGGAGCTTAAGAAGATCCTCGCCGAAACGGAATAGCTCAAATATATTTTTGATGAATTGAAGATCACCCAGGCATTTGCACTAGATCCGAAAACCATAATTTTTCAGCAATGCCCTGCTTCTGAGCATTTTTATCCCGGGAGTTCTCAGGGAGGAGACGGACAGAAGGACACTATCGATGAAACTTGCTGCAGTAGTTCTAATAATAATGGGGATATATCTTGTTTTTTGATCACAGAATAGGGGGCATGCGAAAGGTTAATTTGGGCCTGATTAGGAATTTATCTGTGGACTGGTTTTTGTATGCCTTTATAGGCGCAGCATCTCTCGCCGTTACCGGGATAATAGACAAGTTCATACTTGGCAGGTATGTGACCAGCCACATAGCGTACATGGTGGCTCTGATCATCCTTCAGCAAATATTTGCCATAGGCATCATCCTTTTCCTTGGTGCGGGCTTCGTTTATCCCGAGTCCCTTTACGCCATGGCCGCCGGCTCTGCCCAGGTTGTGCTCTGGGCTTCATATCTTAGAGCCCTTCAGGTAGAGGAGGTATCCAGGGTCTCAGCAATGGTTTATGTCTATCCTATCTTCGTCTTTTTGGGAGCTTACCTTTTTTTAGGAGAGGCCCTGTCGATGCGATACTATGCAGGCGGGACCCTGCTTGTTATCAGCGCGCTTATGATCTCCTACCGGCCCCAAAAGGATAAAAGTGCCTTTATCCTTTCCCCGGCGCTTAAGTACATGGTCGCCTTCTGGATATTTTCGGCAGCTTATGCAATAGCTGCGAAATACCTCCTTTCATTCATGGATGAATGGCACCTGATTATGTGGTCATCTCTTGGAAATCTGGCAATAGTTTTGCCATTGCTTGCTAAAAAGGAGATCAGATGCGAAGTTCGGCAATATTTTTGGACAGGGCCTTTCCTGTTTTCAGCCCTGCTTGCGGATGAGGTCTTTGATTTCCTTGGAAGATGCGCATTTATATTTGCCTATGCCCTTGGCTCCGTTGCCCTTGTCTCAAGTGTTGGCGCTCTCCAGCCTTTTTTAACCCTTGTCTATGTCATCCTTTTGGGGGTGTTCATTCCAGGAATCTTGATAGAGGAGCTGGACTCAAAGACTATGGCTATAAAGCTGTCTGCGCTATTGTTGATAGTGATCGGAGTCTATATGGTTTCTTGACCAGACCAAGAATCTTAATAGATTGAGTTGATAGAGTATTAAGAAAATTCAATAGGTGATTCCAGTGGGACTAAATATTCGCTATCTATTGGTCTTTATTCCCGCAGCCGTTCTAGCCTGGGCGCTGTCCTTTGGCCCTGAGCTCGTTTTCATCCTGTCAATGATCGGCATGGTCCCACTGGCAACAATTCTCGCTGAGTCGACGGAGGTCCTGGCTTATCGGACAGGACCTAAAATCGGATCTCTGCTTAATGCAACCTTCGGCAACGCTGTGGATTTGATTCTTCTCTTTGCGCTCCTGCGCTCCGGCCAGATGGAGGTTGTGAAGGCCTCAATCATCGGATCGGTTTTGACGACTTTGCTTCTGGTAGTGGGACTAAGCCAGCTGATGGGCGGACTTAAAAACGGAATCCAGCATTTCGATAAGGAGAGGGGAGGCATGGCAGCCGCCATGATGACGCTGGCAGTGGCCGGCCTCGCGCTGCCTACACTGCTCGGCATTTCCCATCAGGCTCAGAAAGGCATCCGTTTCAGCAGCACATTTCAGGACGTTGGGCTTGAGATGGTCAGCCTGGGAATAGCCGCGATTTTGCTGGTGCTCTATGGCCTTCAGATTGTGTTCCAGTTCAGGCAGCCTCAAAATGCCAAAAAGGACGAGGAGCTGGAGGTCATTGAGGCAGAAGACCCTTCAAAGGCCCTTACCTGGAGCCTCCACAGGGCCGTTGGCCTGCTTCTGGTATCGACTATCGGCATCGTCATAATGAGCGAGATAATTAGCGGTACTGTAGAGCCTTTTGGCGAGAGCCTGGGGCTGAGCCCCATATTTATCGGAGTGATTATCATGCCCATGGCCGGAGCCATTTCCGAAATAATAGTAGGGGTCCGGACTGCGCAGAGAAACAAGCTCGACCTTTCCCTGTCGATTGCCTCCAACTCGGTCATGCAGATATCGCTGTTTGTCGCGCCCCTGCTGGCCTTCTTGAGCCTGCTTTTTGCCCAGGATATGACGCTTTACTTCGAATTCTCCGAGATCATCGGCCTTGGAATCGCAGTCCTTGCCGCAATCGTCATAGCCAGCGATAATGTATCCAACTGGATGGAAGGAGCACAACTGATTTCTCTCTATTTCATCCTCGCAATCTGGTTCCTGTTCCTGGTTCCTCCTGCCGTCCAATAGGCATCAATCTCGCAGCTGCAAAGATTTGTTCAACTCCAAATCATGGCTATCATTCAGCATCTTGGAAGCAAAAACAGCCTTATTATCCCAAACGACAGCAGGCCAAAGGACAAAACAATGAGCCCATTTCGGACTGACTTGATCTCAAAGCGCTGGCTGATAGCCATCAGAACGAGAACGGTTGCCAGGAAGACTGTATTTCTTACATAATCGTCGGCAATCGCCCTGGCCTTTGTGCCCTGGATGAGCTTGGCAGAAGCCTCGCTGCTGAGGTTCATGGCCTCCTCAAGATTGGCGCTTTTATACTCGGGCATGAAACCTGGTCCCGGCGGGGCATCTGTGTTGTTTATGGGGTCCGTATTCAGCCAGGCCTCGAAGGCCGGCTTATACTCATCCCTGAAGCGGCGCTCGTAGAACTCGGCCAGACGCTCTTGTCCTTCCAGCTTGGCGTTGATCCAGGCCTCAAGGGTATTTGCATCATATATGCGTTCTTCTCCCACGATGGTGTACAAACCCTCCGCCTCGACGCTTAGCATATTCGCCTCGGCATAAAGCTCCGCCTGCTGTCCATCCCATTGTGCAGCCTGATAGCCGCTCCAGGCAGTTGCTACCGCAACCAGGGCCAGGATAATGGCTTCAAGAATCTCGATGATAAATTCCGAGCGGTTTGAACGCCCCCTGCCCTTATCATTTTTTTCGCACAGCTTATGAGCCACTTCGATATTTGTTTCTCCAGCCTCTGGCATATCCACATCCATCCATATCTCTTTTAGATATTCAAGCGTTAAAGACTTTACCAATTTTTATATTTATGTTCGGCTTTACTGCTTAATACTTTGCGCCACTATTTTTACGAGAGTTAGAATCATTAATTATATTTAATCATAAATTGATATATGATAATCATAGCAATTAATACTAACTTAAAAAGAAGTATTATATACTAAGAAAATGACTGAATTTAAGAGGGATCCATACATGAAATCCAAAGCAATTGCAGTGATCTTAATGCTTCTAGCGCTTGCAATATCGGTTGCAGCTCTTGAACCGATCATAATTGGAAGCGGACCCGGCAAT
Source organism: uncultured Methanotrichaceae archaeon (assembly GCA_964534145.1). Taxonomy (GTDB): domain Archaea; phylum Halobacteriota; class Methanosarcinia; order Methanotrichales; family Methanotrichaceae; genus CAWJYS01. Next base: position 17,791 of record CAZHNU010000022.1, read on the forward strand.
GAGGTGATCAATCTCGATGCAGGCGCAAAGCAGCCTAATCAGAACTATAACTTCGGAAAATCGGGCTTTGTGACCCCAAAGATGCCCCAGCCCATGGCACTTAGCCCTAACATGATGATAAAGCAGGCCGAAGATCTAAGAGACGAGGTCTTGGCTATCAGAGACGAGGCTGCTGCTGCCAGAAACGAGGCAAAGGCCGAGCATGATGGCGCTCAAAGGCTTATGAGCCAAATAGAGGAGACGGAGAGCCGCATTAATGGGCTTTCACTGAATGCTGCATCCAGCGCAGAGGATTCATCGGCCAGCGCATCCAGGGCGGAGGAACTTTACGGCCAAACGGAAGACGCATACGGCAGGACTCTAGGGCTTTTCGTGAATGTGAACGAAAGCCTCGATAAGATGAATGCCTTGGTCGGTGAGGCAAAATTCTATTCGAATAGGTCCGAGCTAAGCGCTTCCAAGGCAGAGGAGCTTAATGCAAAGACGGAAGCGGCTTATGCAAAGACTGAAGAGGTCTACGGCAGGACTCTAGGGCTTTCCGCGGATGCAGAGGAAAAATTCAATCAGATGGATGCCCTGGTGAATGAGGCCGAGTTTTACGCCAATGAATCGGCCCTCAGTGAAGCCAATATAAGAGATTATATTTTGGGCATAGCTGCAATCAACGATAGCATTGCGGTTGCTTATAGCAAAGCACTTGTAATTGAGAGGAATATATCTAACTCATTAGATAACGCAACACTGCTTGCAAAAGAGGTCCAAAGCAACGCGGAAAATGTCAGGAAATGGACAAATCAGACATCCCAATAAAAATATTTTTTTACGTTTTTAATTTTATATTATTTTTAAATTAGAATAAAACTTATATAGATGACTATTTAAAAAGCTGCTCCCAGTCCTTAACGGATCTCTTCGGAATTCTTATATATTTTGTATTACTATCAGCTAATGGAGGAAATGTAATTGAAACAAAAATTAATAAGCATTATCTCCATAATGCTATTGTGCTTTGTCGCAGCAAATGCCCATGAGACCTTTATTAGGCCCATCTCCGGCTGGGCAAATGTTGGAGACGTCGTCCTTCTACCAATTGGGAGCGGTCACAACACCTCATCGACCGAGCTTCCCGAGGGTTTTGCATACGTGAGAGTCATGAGCCAGTCGGGACGCGAGCTTAACCATACCCTCAGCGAGAAAACTGCCACCGATGGATTCTGGAAGCTCTATGACTTCGATGCGGATGAGGAGGGCCTCTATATCATCGACCTCTACCATACCGAAGGAGCCTGGACCCATTTCATCACCAATCCGCCGGCAACAGGATACTGGGAGCACAAAACCGTCGAGGAGATTAACTGGACCGAGCTGAACACGACCGGCTGGGCCGACGACTGGTATGTTGAGCGGTCCTATCCAAAACTTTGCTATGCCAAGGCATTCGTAGCCGGCCCGAACTCCGATTTCTCTTCAGCATCCAAGCCAATTGGACAGGCACTTGAGATAGTTCCCCTCGACAATATTACGGCAGTTGGAGACGGCAAGTTCTTGTTCCAGGTGCTTTTCCAGGGCCAGCCGTTCTCAAACCTCATGGTTACCGCAGAGAAGATTGGCAACGATACAAAGCTTCAGGCCGTCTCGGACGATGATGGAAAGGTTACGCTGGACCTCGCAGATCCATCTGAGATCATGGAGTGGCTGATCAGGACCGACACTGGCATGGACGCGCGCGTGGTGGAACAGCAGGATCTGCCCAGGGGCAAGGAATCAAAGGAAAAGAGCTATGTGGGGCCGGTCTACAGGACTGCTCTGACGCTTAGAAACGACTACATTCCGAGCCCGGCCTAAAGCCGGGACCCTTTATTTTTATCTGATTTTTTCATTTTTTCCTTTGTACATTTCTTTACACATTTTTTACACATCTCTACATGTTTCTCTATATAATAACTTTTAGCGCCGCCATAACCTCCTCCTTCGTAAAAGGGGCCGGCCCCGAGTATAGTCCGTCTTTTCGAAGCTCCTCGAAGATATCCGCCAGCAGGGGCATCTCAAGCCCCAGCTCCTCAAGAATATCCCGCCTTAGCAAAACCTCTCTGACATCTCCATCCAAGATGAGCCTTCGATTCAAAAGGAGAATCCTGTCCGCCAGTAGCGGAACCATGTTCACATCGTGGGTTGCCGTAATAATCGTTGTTCCTTTCATCTGCATTCCCCTGATCAATGAGACCATGTCCCTCTTTGAGCGCGGGTCCAGATTAGATGTGGGCTCATCCAGAACAAGCACCTCTGGCCTCATTGACAAAACTGTTGCCAGAGCTGCCCTCTTTCGCTGCCCGAAGCTCAGGTGGTGAGGGCTTTTTTCATAAAGGCCTGAAAGGCCGACCGACTCAAGAGCCCAGGCCACCCTTTCCTGCACATCTTCAGGCGAGAGTCCCATGTTCATAGGGCCGAAGGCCACATCCTCCTCAAGGGTAGGCATGAATAGCTGATCGTCAGGATCCTGAAATACCATGCCCACACGGCTTCTAATCCAGCTAAGGCTGTCCTCCAGAATCTCCCTTCCCATGACACGAACATAACCGCTTCCCCTCAGCAGGCCGTTCATGTGCAGCAGCAGCGTCGACTTTCCTGCGCCATTGGGCCCCAACAGGGCAATCGATTCCCCTTTTTCAATGGAAAAGGACACTTCATCTAATGCCGCAGTCCCGTCCGGATAACTGTAGCTTAAGTTTTCAACCTCAATAGCCTTCATATTTTTCAGATCCGATTAGCTCATCCAAATCATTTTTTAAATAGCCTGAATGCCAACGGCCGCTCCCACCACCAAGAAGCCCTTGAAGAAGTCATTGACGCTGATTTTGCAGGTTTTTCCATAGGAAATTTTGCCCGAATAGCCGCGAGAGAGCATTGCCAAGAAGACGTTCTCCGATCTCTCGTAGCTTCTGATGAGAATCATTGCCAGTGCCTTGGCCAGCACCCACGCTGTTCTGGAATTGGACTTCTTGACGAATCCCTTTGACTCCATGGATCGAATCATGGTCTGCAGCTCCTCGCCCAAAAGAAAAACGTACCTGTAGGCGAAAAGGAATATCTGCGTCAGAGAACCGGGCAGCCCCAGGTCCTGCAGGGCCTTAATGGTCACTGTGAAGGGAGCGGTTCCAACAATCAGGAGAGATAAAAGGGCTGCTCCCGTCCCTCGGATGAAGAACAGCAGGCCAAGGAAGAGCCCCTGGGCGCTCGGAGATAGAATGGAGATGGAGAACAACGGTTCTCCCCCTGCCGTCAAGGGCAAAATAACCACAAAGGGTAAAAGAAAAAGGATTGGCCACTTCATGAACCTCGCAACATGAGATAGCGGAAGCCTCGAGATCATGATCAGCAAAAACGAGATGAACAATCCTGCCAGGGCCTGGGGGATATCTCCCGCAAGCGCAACGGAGAAGATGAGGACGAACAGGGAGACGATCCTTGCTCTGGGGTCCCATCTATGGATGGGCGAACCCAAACGGGAGTACCTTTCAGGATCGAAACGGCTCATGCTTTTTTGCTGCCCTTTCTCGATACATAGATCATGGCAAGTCCTGCAATTCCTACGAGGTACCCGAGCCCTGCGAGAACTCGCGCCGGCAGAGGGGCCTCCTCTGCCTGCCTCTCTCGGGCCAGGTTCAGGGAGAGCTCCGCCCTATGTCCCGCCGAAGAGCTGACAACGGTGATGTCCTCCATGTCTTTGCCGGGCTTGAAGGCGAAGGTTCCGTTTTCATCAGTCGTGCCCTCCAAAATTGGACTTCCATCGCTATGCACCTCAATCTTCGCTCCTGCGGCAGGAGTTCCGTCATCGTAAAGGGCTGTTATTTCAAGCTCGTCAACCCTGTATCCCATCATCATTCTGTGGGCATCCGAGGGGCTGCAGGCCAGTAGAAAGAGCAGAAGAATAAGAACGCATTTGCCTTTCATCTCAATTCACCCCGAAAGTTTTTCCTTTTGGCTGTCTGCAAGCATCTCCGGCTTTACGTCTGCCAGCAGCCCGGCAGCACCTCCTGCGACAACTGCTTCTATAATCATTACAGGCAGGTGAACTGCAATGATCAGGATAGATATCTCCTGGAATGCCTCGCCAAGAGCCAGAAGCTCTGAGGAGACCATGAGCACAGATGCCAGAACGGCCATGCCCCCGGCCAGTGCTCCGAAGACGACCTCCTTCCTCGGCTTGACGAGGCCCCTCCTATGCTCGAAGATCTGCCAAGCCAGAAGTGCAGGAAGCCCGATGTTCAGGGCGTTTACTCCCAGAGCAGTGAGGCCTCCGTGCTGGAAGAAGATCGCCTGCAGCGTCAGGGCCACGAATACGCCGGCAAAGGCCCTTCTGCCGAGCAGTATGCCCGCAAGGCCGTTCATTATCAGGTGAACGGATGTAGGTCCAATCGGAAAGTGAACCAGGCTTGCCACGAAAAGGGCGGCCGTGATCAGAGACACCTTCGGAACCTCCTCTGCCTCTATGCCCTTCAAGGAATAGTAAAGCAGAACGCCTGTGAGAACAAATCCTGCTGCCAGCATGGCCGGGGGAAGCACCCCATCGGAGATATGGACCATCCAATCCTCCTATTTATTTACCCAGAATGTCAGGTAGGCGGTGGGCGCTAACTGTTCGTATTCCAGCTTATCCCCTTTCTTATAGCGGCCCTGGGGATCGTCGGCTTTGGTCGTCCAAGTTCCTGTTTCATCCAATGTGGCCTCAAAGCTTAAGACCCAAAGGCCCGGCCTGGTGAGCTGGAAGATTATTTCCCCATCGGCAGTGCTCCCCTCTAACTCGGTCTCCTGTGCGTGCTGGACGACAAGAATATCATCAGGGGTCCTTGTCACAACGGCGCTGTAGCTTCCGGACACAGGCCTGCCGTTCCATATAGCGCGGGCACGGAAACTATCGCCTGATTTAAGCTCATAGGGATCAATCTCAGGCACAATCTCCAGGCCTTTTCCGCTGGACCACCCGAATCCCTCGCCCGACCCTGCGGGCAGAAGCGCGCGGCCGTATTTCTCGACCAGGCTTTTGCTGCCGGAAGATCCATACCAGGCAGGATCGAAAAAGGTGGGTTCCATCTGCAAATCCAGGATGTAGCATCCCTGGTTTTCCAAAGATATCTGCCCCTTGAGGCCGCCCTGATATGGCTCAAGCTCAAGGTCGACAGCTTCTCCATCGGGTGAAATGGCCTTTGCCGCCAAAAGCGCGAGAAGCTCGGAATCTGCTGTTCCGGCGTGACCGTAAGCTACCCAGATATCGCTTTCTGACCCATGGCTCAGCTTTTCGGGAAACTCGGCGTATAGCGAATGGGCTGATGCAGCTTCAATGAGCGCCATTAGCATTATGAGATGGAGGACGACCTTCATAATAGCCATAAAAATGCTCTTAGGTATTAAATATTTCCTTTTTCGTGACATTGATTAATAAATGGGCTGAATATGAGTTATCTTAGAGAAAGAGGAGACCGCGAGGAGGTAATTCTCATAGCCTCGATCACCTGGACGCGAATTACGTCTTTAGATTCTTAGGATGCCTCTATGTCGCACCTATGATCTATAATCTAATATTACAAATTATGAAATGACAAAAGTTTTTTATACTTACTGTTATTACTAATTCCTTGGTGATTAACACGAAAACCGCATTAGTACTGTTCCTGCTCCTCATAGGAGCGGCAACCATGAATGCAAGCGCCCACGGAATCTGGGTGGAGCTGGAGGATCTGGTAGACGTCGGCGACAGCCAGGATGCATATGTCTTTTATGGCCATGCCAATAATCCTGGTGGATTTGCCCTTCCTGCCATGAATCAGACATATCTGATGACTCCAGACGGCCAGAAGATCACAACCAGGATGGATAAAGAGGTCGGAGAATGGTTCGTAGGATACGGCTTTGTAGGAGATGTCGGCATAAGCCCTCTGACCGCATTCTGGCCTGGCAACTATGTATATGTGGCACAGCGCGCTCCCTCTTACAGCAACACAACCCTCAGGCTGACATACGGAGCCGCTGAGGCCGTTTTCAATGCGGGCAACGATAGCTCCAGCAGCTTCAAGTCAGGCCTGCCCCTTGAGATCGCCACCGAGAAGCCCCTTTATCAGATAAAGAATAACGAGAATGTCACATTCACCGCAAAGTACAACGACCAGCAGGTCAATGCCACCTACTCAGCCTTCCCCCAGATGACCGAGACGAAGGCACAGAAGGGATTCACTGGCGACAAGGACTCATTCGTTATCAACTTCAACCAGACTGGTCTATGGCTCCTCAACTGCTACTACGATGTATTGGGCGACGGCAATTGGACGGCAACCTACGACTCCAGCAGCAAGGTATTCAAGACGGGAGATGTAGTTCCGTTCAACACCACCAGATACTCTACAGTTCTCTCGGTTTGGGTCAGGAAGTAATCGCCATTTGAAACCCTGGTTTTTTCCTTTTTTATGCAAGCTGTTAATTTAAAGCCATCAATTATCGGAATCATAAAGGTGATGAAATTGAGATCAATTGTTCTACTAACTTTGATATTGGCATTGATCGCATGCAGCATGAATGCCACTGGTCATCGGATGTTCGTAGGCCAGAGAATGACGGTTGCCCTATCGGCGATATACGATGACGGAGAGCCTGCGGCCGATGCATCCGTTAAGGTCTTCCGGGACGGAGAGCTTTATTCAGAGAACAAGACGGACTCCACAGGCTTTTTCCAAATGGCCCTGCCTGGAAAGGGCACTGGAGACTGGAAGCTCATCGTCTCCGGCGAGGGACATGAGGAGGCGGCTCATTTCAGCATAAGGGACGAAGGCCAGACAACTGCCGCTGCCGCCATGGCGGCGTTATTCATCCTACCGGCAGCCTGGATCTGGCGCAGGCGTGGCGAAAGATAGCAGGATTATTTCATGTCATGCGTTATGCTTCATATCGTGCGCCATGTTAAAAAATATCGAGCCTGAGCCAGAATTTCTCTGTGCCTCCGCGGTGAGATCGTGGTGCTCGGATCTCACCACAGAGATGCCGGGGCACAGAGGAAAGCTTCATGCTACAAACCGCATCAGCTGGAATATTTCAGGATATTTCCATGCAGTGCAGTTAAATGGGTATCACATACGTCTGCCCGCAATTATAGGTTTTAGTCTGCGTATAGCTGAAACCCTGGTTATCTATCTTTATTGTATGAGGCAGGTTCCCGGTAACCGTGAAGCTGAAGGTTCCGTCGAAATGATCTCCGCGCCTTCCATCACCGCCAATATAGTTGCCGTCGACGTAAACCGAATAGCCCCTCATGTAATCGGAGGTTATAATTATTTGGGCGTTGCAGCCGGGGCTTGGAGTTGGCGGGTAGGGATTGGGTGTTGGTGGGTAAGGGCTTGGGCTAGGCTGAGGATAATACGAAGAGCCGTATACATAGACGTAGATGTAGTTGCTCCAGCCGTTGCAGTAGTACTGAAGGGTATGCCAGCCCGGGGCATCTCCGTTAAACCACATTTTCTGCCAGCCCGGATATGGCACATAGGCCAGGTACTGAGTGACCAGCCTTCCATCAGGATACCACTCATAGCTGTACAGCGGGCCGTATCCGCTGACATCCATCCACATAGGCAGCCACTGGCCGAAATTACATCCGGCAACGGTAGATGGAGTATAGGGAATGTAGAATCCGTTGGGCGTTGATATTCCTGGAGGGACGACCATATAGGTGCTTGCATAGGTGGCCGAAACGCCAGTTCCCCTCGATGACGGCGCCGCAGCCATTGCTGATGCCTCGCTGGTGGCGATTAGTGCCTGTCCGCTTTCGGATGCTGGCGGAGCCTGGGCAGTAGACGATGCCTGAGGAATCGAAATTCCCTGCGATTCGGGACTTGGGGGCGTAGCCGGTGGGGTTGGCTGAGCCCACGCACTGCCCATCAAAAGCATGAGCAATAGCGCAAAAGCTAAAATTTTTTTCATTTTTTGCCTCCTGATACGCAAATTATTGATCTCCTGCTGTAGGTTCTTGATTGGATTCCCGCCCGTTGAACAGATGGCCGGTAATGATAGAATAGAAAGAATCAGCAATGACAATACTGCATTTCTTTGCATAGAACCCAAATAAATAACCGTCGTAGTAGTATTTAACGCTTGTGGAATTATATTTAGTCTACAGGAAAAATTTTTCTTTGAACCATGTGAATGCCATGCATGCCACTCCCTCCTAGCGATGGCTTTCATAAGAGATTGGCCGATTGTCGCGGGCTGTTTAGGTTGGAGCCATACCGATCTCAAGTTCAGCTACTGCAGATATATTGAACTTGAAATCGCAATGCTGCCTTGTTTTCTTAATTTAATTCCTAAAAAATTTATATAGCTAAACCATATATCTGCTCGGATGACACCTTTCTGAGAAAACCGAAATAATACAAAAAAGTTAAATTGTTAGAAGAATTACCGTATTTTATGAGACACACTCTTTTGCTGTCCATAATATCGTTTGTGTTCTTGGCAAGCCCAGTCTATTATGCCCAAGAAAGCTCGGCAAATGCTGCTACCCCGTCCTTGCCCGTTGAAAGCCTGCCTGTTGGCTTTGATTTCCTTGCTATGAAGAACGCATCAACGACCGGCGTAAATATTACTGATGAGATCATCGACTTCTATGGCGACAAGGAAATCGGCCCGGCAAATGCGACCGTTGGAATTTACACCTGGGCCCCGATTGGCGAGGGCTACGATGCAAAGGTAACGCTGCTCACTCTGCAAGATGAGGAGATGGCCAATGCAGCAGTATCCAATTATAAATCGCTTCCTGAGTTCCAGAACCCTCCGTACAAGGGCATAGAGCGTTTCGGCACAGTTGATATAAACGGACACGAGGCAACTGAAATCAGAGACGCGACGCGAGATAACGGCCTGAGATTCCTCTACCTCTGGAATAACGACAGCACCGTTGTGCTCGTGGAAGGCAATGCCGATAGAAACGCAAGCATGGACTTGGCAAATGCAACAGCCCTATAAGCAAAAATTCAGGCCATTCGTTCCATACTTTTTTTGTTGCATTAGCTAGCCATCATTTCTCTTTAAAGCCAGCCGTTATTTCTCTTTAAAAATATATGACAAGATTACTCTAAAAAAAGAAATATCAAGATCGTTCTTTAAAAATGCATCCTGAAAATACCTTTAAAAATGCATCTCTATTCTCGATTGTGGCCTCATAATTTTTGCTTCCCAAAGCCTCTTCCATTCTTAAAATTATTCTATCTGCTGCCTTTTGGATGTTAGAAGGATATGCAGGGTCACATCCCTTAAATCCGCTGGCATCAACTGCACGTTTTATGACATCCAGCTCGTCATCGCTCAGCAGAACCTCGAAGCGGCGTGTAGCATCGAATTTTTCATCGTACAGGTCGGGCCGGGGAACTCTGTGGTCAATGCACTCAATTTGCATCTTATCCATAAATCGTTTGATTAAGTTGTAGAGGAACTCCCTTGAAATAAACCTCGGCAAAAAATATTCGTCGTAATCCCATAGAGCGCTTAATATTACGTTTCCTTCCTCATAATCAAAGATCATAATCACACTCCTATCAAATGCATTTAGTCTGTTATCCCTAATAACCTTTATTGAGTTGGACGAGGTTTACTCAATTGGGTCGCGAGCCGCATGCTTTTGCCTCTCGATATCCATCGCCTCCCTCTTCCTGCGGTCGAAGCAAAAATGACCCATCGAGTCGCTGGGCCGAAGGCAGGATATGATAATGGCTGCCATATAGATTTGCGAAACCAGGTCTATGCAAAAGATTATCTATTAATAATGCACAAAATTTTGTGGTGAGTTTTTATGGCAAATCTGGATGAACTATTTCAGATGGAAGGAGTCGTAGCCGTTGCTAAGATAGATGATATGGGCAGGATTACAGATTGGAAGGCCAAGGGTGTTGTGACTCCTGAGATAAAAGAGGCGACAGGCAAGCTTGTAGCTGAGCTCTTATCAGTGTCTAACAGCATATCTCGCGTCGCGCCACGAAGCTGGCATCCATGGCACAGCTGGATATTTTACGGTGGCGAAATGATAATGATACTCCACGGAGAAAACGCAATAACTCTAGAGGCTGCCAAAACGGATATTAATAAAGTTTTGGAAAAATTAGGCATGTTTGTAAGGTTAAAACAATAAACCTACGAGCATCAATAGCGTTCTGGGAAGGCTTACTGAATTTTTTCTTCTTATCATTATTAAATTGAGGTTTATTCTATCACCTAAAACCCGCAAGTTTGGGAAAATTTTTTATAGCTAAACGTACTGTTTGATTTAAATTACATTGAATGAGGCTAAATTCACGGAGGTGAAAGGAAATATTTTGATATTAATCTTTTATCCATAGACAAAAACCCAAAGAATTTCAAAAGCAAGTTTAAGAATTTAAAAAATTGTGGTAATATAAAATGGAGTAGAAAAATGGCAAATCTTGTAGTTTTAGCATTCGACAATGAGGCCGGTGCCGACATGATGAAAGGGGACCTGCTTCGAATGCAAAAAGAGCATATCATTGAGCTGGATGATGCCGCAGTAGCAATTAGAAATCAAGAAGGCAAAGTGAAAATCGAGCAGCTCACGAGCCTGACTGGAATGGGAGCACTAAGTGGAGCCTTTTGGGGATTTCTCATAGGGTTGATCTTCCTTGTCCCGGGATTCGGCCTGCTGGCCGGGGCCGCAATAGGCGCTTTGATGGGGCATTTCACCGATGTAGGCATTGACGATAAATTCATTAAAGAGGTTGGGAACACAATCCAGCCGGGCAATTCGGCGCTCTTCCTTCTTGTCAGGGAGTCCACACCCGATAAGGTGATGGATGAGCTGAAAGGCAGATACAAGAATGTAAAGGTCATAAAGACCTCTCTGTCTAAGGAACAGGAGGATAAGCTGCGAGCAGCATTTGCAGCTGAAACGAAAGCCTGAATTAAAATCTGAATTGAAAGTTGGGAACAAATATTAGGATTAATTTAAACAGATATCGTTTGAGTCTAATTTCATCAAAGGTGGTTTGACATGGCAGTAATGTACGGTCCAATACAGATGTTCGTGATAGGATTTCCGGGCAACGAGTTTAAGGGAGAAATCGTTCCTGCACTAAATGAGGCACGCGAAAAGGGTCTCATTCGCCTAATTGACTATCTCTTCGTAATGAAGGACAAGAACGGCGATATCCTGTCCATCGAGGGCACTGATCTCGGAAAAAAGGAGGCGATCAAGCTTGGTGCGGCCGTCGGAGCATTGCTGGGCCTGGGCGCTGAAGGTCTGGAGGGCGCAGAGGCCGGCGCGGTTATCGGGGCTGAGGCGGTTGCCGAGGGAACCTTCGGCCTAGACCAGGATGATATAGACGGAATCGCCGAGGAAATGCCGGAAAATAGCTCGGCCCTTGTAATGCTCATTGAGCACCTGTGGGCGAAGAAAATCAAAGAGGCAATGAGAGACTCCGGTGGAGTAATAATTGCTCAAGGGATGCTGCAGCCTGAGATGGTTGTATTGATGGGAGCGGCGCTCGCTGAAGCAAGTGAGAGATAAGAGAGCGTTTTTTCCTGCTGCATTCCATAAAATAGAGCTTACCAGCAGCCAACTGTTTTTTCCTTTTTTATTTAGGACTAACTAAAGCAAAGATTTTTACCATAGAATGTATAAATAAATATATAGAGAATTACAGGCGTTTCCATTTATAATTGATTTTGATAGAGGGATAAAAGCATGAATGCTGAGCAATTGCGTTTGAAGGAAGCAAAGGACAGGCAAATGCCCTGGCGCATGTGGGGGCCATACTTGAGCGAACGCCAGTGGGGCACGGTGCGTGAAGACTACAGCGATAACGGAGATGCATGGAGCTATCTCACTCACGACCAGGCACGTTCCCGGGCCTACCGCTGGGGCGAGGACGGCCTTGGAGGTATTTGCGACGACCACCAGGTCCTCTGTTTTGCTTTAGCTTTATGGAACGGCATTGATCCGATCCTAAAAGAGCGAATGTTCGGCCTGACCAACAGCGAGGGCAACCATGGCGAGGACGTCAAGGAATACTACTTCTACATCGACAGCACACCCACCCACTCCTACATGAAGTATCTATACAAATATCCGCAGCGAGCTTACCCCTATGATGATCTTGCGGAGACGAACCGCCGCCGCTCCAGGAAGGAGATGGAGTATGAGCTTATCGATACAGGGGCTTTTGGCGATGACCGTTACTTCGACATCTTCATCGAATATGCCAAGGCCTCTCCAGAGGATATGCTGATCAGGATTACGGCCTGCAATCGAGGGCCGGAGGCCGCGTCTATACATGTGCTTCCTACAATCTGGTTCCGCAATACATGGTCGTGGCATGAAGGCGGCTCAAAGCCGGTCCTCAGGTCGCTAAAGGGAACTGGCAATAACGTAATCCACGCTCACCCTGCAGATCCAGCCTCTCAAGAGCATCCGGAGGACTACTATCTATACTGCGAGGGCATGTCTCCATTGCTTTTCACTGAGAACGAAACCAACCACCAAAGGCTTTTTGGAGGGCAGAATTCCAGCCAGTATGTAAAAGACGGCATTAACAACTTCATCGTTCACGGACAGCAGGATGCAATTAATCCCGAGAAAACCGGCACAAAGGCCTCGGCTCATTATCTGCTGAAAATAGGCAGCAAAGAGGCTCAAGTCATGCGGCTGCGCCTAACAAAAAATGCTCCTGACGAATTGAGCGATCCCTTTGAGGACTTCGACTCTGTCTTTAAAGCGCGACTCGAAGAGGCAGACGAGTTTTATGGCAGCATTGCTCCTTCAACAGTCGGACCAGATGCGGCTCTGGTTATGCGGCAGGCGCTTGCCGGGATGCTCTGGAGCAAGCAGTACTATCATTTTAATGCCGACCTATGGCTGGAAGAGCATCACGCTCATCCTCTCCACCAAAAAAGCCGCCACTTCCGGAACCGCGATTGGTTCCACATGATCAACGAAGACATCATCTCCATGCCCGACAAGTGGGAATACCCCTGGTATGCGGCCTGGGATCTGGCCTTCCATGCAGTCGCCCTATCCATTGTCGATCCTGACTATGCCAAGCAGCAGCTCGATCTCATGCTAACCGAGCTGTATTTGCACCCCAGCGGACAGATACCGGCATACGAGTGGAACTTCAGCGATGTGAATCCGCCCGTCCACGCCTGGGCGACGCTGTTTCTCCATCGAACGGAGGAGGCCTTGCATGGAGAGGTTGATCTTAAATTTCTTAAGTCCGTCTTCCATAAGCTCCTTCTAAACTTCACATGGTGGGTGAACCGCAAGGACCGCTTCGGCAAGAACGTATTCGAGGGCGGCTTTTTAGGGCTGGACAATATCGGCGTTTTCGACAGAAGCTCACCGCTTCCAACCGGCGGCTACCTGGAACAGGCTGATGGAACGGCATGGATGGCCCTATTCTCCCAGAACATGGCAGAACTGGCTGTGGAGCTGGCCAGCTATGACCCTACCTATGAGGCCCTGGCCGGGAAGTTCGTAGACCATTTCTTCTGGATTGCAACTGCCATGAACCGGCAAGGCAACGAGGGAATGTGGGATGAGGAGGACGGCTTTTACTATGATATTCTCCGATTTCCGGACGGCAGCGCCAGACGGCTGAAGGTTCGTTCAATGGTAGGGCTTCTTCCGCTGTGTGCGACAACGGTTATTGAAAATTGGCAGAGAGACCGCATACCCCGCGTCATGGCCCTGTTGCGAAAGCGCATGCAACAGATGCCAGAACTCATGGATTCGATCCACCCGACCGGTCCGGAGCATTTGGGAGTTTCCGATCGGGGAATTATAGCCCTGCTGAGGCCAGACCGGCTCCGGCGGGTTCTTGCGAGGATGCTCGACGAGAAGGAGTTCTTAAGCCCCTTTGGAATTCGTTCGCTCTCCAGGTATCACGAGAAAAGCCCATACATCTTCTATGTGGATCACAAAGAATACCGCGTCGATTACCTACCTGCGGAATCTGACAGCGGCATGTTCGGCGGAAACTCCAACTGGCGGGGGCCCATCTGGTTTCCTTTGAACATCCTAATCATAAGGGCGCTTCTTCAGTTCTACCTCTACTATGGCGACGGTTTTAAGGTGGAGTGCCCAACCGGTTCAGGAAAAATGATGAATTTATTCGAGGTGAGCAAAGAAATCGCCGACCGTCTCGGTTCTATTTTTCAAAGGGATAAGCACGGTCGAAGGCCTGTTTATGGAGGAGCAAAAAAGTTCCAGTCCGATCCATACTGGCGCGACTATATCCTGTTCTATGAGTATTTCCATGCAGACAACGGGGCGGGCTTAGGTGCCAGTCACCAGACCGGCTGGACCGGGCTTGTGGCTAAAAGCATTCAGCTCTTCGGCAACCTTGATCCAGAAAAGGCTCTGCAGGTTGGGAAGAAGGCAGCGTTTACCCCCGGTCCCGCAAAGGAGTGAGAAACTTGGCAAAATGGCAAAGACGCCCGATTATCTATGAGATCAACGCCTGGGTATGGCTTGATGACCTCAGCCGGACCTATGGGCGGACCGTCTCCCTCGAAGATGTCCCCTCCAGCGAGTGGGACGAACTCGCAGATATCGGAATTGATGCTGCGTGGCTCATGGGCGTATGGGAGCGAAGCCCTGCAGGCGTTCGCACCGCAATGGCAAATGCCGGGCTTTTATCAGACTTCAAGCGAGCCCTTCCCGACTTCAAATCAGAGGACATCGTCGGCTCACCTTACTGCGTGCGGCGCTATGTCGCAGACGAGCGGCTAGGAGGGATGGAGGGACTGGCAGCTGCACGGCAGGAGCTTGCCGATAGAGGAATGCTTTTGATCCTGGATTATGTGCCGAACCATGTTGCGCCCGACCACCCCTGGACTGTCGAGCATCCCGAGTACTTCATTCACGGAACTAAGGAGGAGCTTCTCGCAAATCCTGCTGCTTTTTGTGAGGTAGGCGATCAAATCATTGCCTGCGGAAGGGACCCTCATTATCCGGCATGGCCTGATGTCTGCCAGCTCAATGCATTCAACCCCGAACTGCGTCAGGCCGTAGCCGTGGCTCTGGAGGATATCGCCTCACAGTGCGATGGGCTGCGCTGCGATATGGCCATGCTGCTGATGAGCCCGGTTTTTAAGGGCACCTGGGGCGAACGCTCCGGAGCAAAGCTGGAGAAGGAATACTGGCAGGAGATCATCGGCCAAGTCAAGGAACGCCATCCGGACTTCCAGTTCATTGCCGAGGCATACTGGGATCTCGAATGGGAACTCATGCAGCAGGGTTTTGACTACTGCTACGACAAGCGCCTTTACGATCGATTGGATCACGAAAGCGCGAAAACCGTTCGGCTGCACCTCCAGGCCGACCTCTCATATCAGGAATGGCTTATCCGCTTCATCGAGAACCACGATGAGCCCAGGGCGGCATCGGCCTTCTCTCCCGAGAAAGAGCGGGCTGCAGCCGTTATCGCATTGACGCTGCCTGGAGCCAAGCTTATTCAGGAGGGCCAGTTTGAAGGGCGGAAGGTAAGACTGCCTGTGTTTTTGGGAAGGCGTCCTCATGAGCCGAGGGACGATTCGCTGAAGGCGTTCTACATGAGGCTGATGCAGGCTATTCAAAGCGAGTCGATCCGAAGGGGTGAGTGGCAGCTTTGCATGCAGAGCGGCTGGCCTGATAACCAGAGCCAGGAGAACCTTCTATCCTGGTGCTGGCACAAGGGTCGGGAGCGCCGCCTCATCATCGTTAATCTGTCCTCCGTTCGCTCACAGGGAAGGGTACAGGTTCCCTGGCAGGAGCTGGGCGGGCGAAACTGGCGTCTGTTGGACGTGCTTTCCGGGCAAGAGTTCGAAAGGAACGGGAGCGAGATGAAAAACCCGGGACTGTATGTGGACCTTGAGGGCTGGATAACGCATTTCTTCAAGGTTGTTCCCAAGAGTCCAAACGAGGACTAAATGAAAAGAAAGGTTCTTCGCTATCCTGTATGGGTAACCTGGGCCATACCCACATAATTTAGCGAAGAGCCAAAAGAAAGCTGGACAGGGTAAGGGGCAAAGGGCCAATGTCTCCCCGCAGCTTCTGGGCTCTCTGGCATAATCGAAGTCCCTTTGCCATTCAATTCTTCATTCCCTACTTCCCTTCTTCCCTTCACGCCTTATAGCTTCTCGCGCCATGACCCTGTTATGTGCTCAAACCGCTCCCCCGGTCTCAGTGGCTGCAGCGGCCGCGACATCATCCGATTGAGCGGAGTCAGGGGGAAGGAGGATAGCTGCAAGAAGGCCGATACAGGCGATGACGACAAGCGTAATTAGTGCCAGGCCGAATGTCTGGGTCTGAGGGAGAAACGTCGTCAGCAAAACCGAGCCGACGATTGAAGTGCCAAGCGCCGATCCCAGATTCGAAACGCTTCTGGACACGCCGGAGATCTCGCCCTGGTCCTTCTCGGGGAAGGCAGACTGCACGATGTTGACGGATGAGGTCAGCATGACACCGATGCCAAGACCCATCAGAAGGAGACCGGGAACGAAATTAAGGATGGGAGAGGTGGCGCTGGCCAGCCATAACAGAAGGATCATGCCAAGCGTTGTGATGACAAAGCCTCCCCTGATGAGCGTCCTTTGAGAATATTTGTGCGCAAGCTTTCTGGCCGCCATCGATGAGATGAGTATGCCGATGGTAGCAGGGGTGAGAACCAGGCCCGTTGAAATTGCATTGAATCCGCGGATCGTCTGCAAAAAGACGGAAATCACGAAGAAGCTTCCCTGCATGATGAGCCATTGGACGTTTTGCGTCACCAGCCCGAGGTTAGAGGTTTTGTTGCGGAATATGTGGATTGATACTAGGGGATCCTTGCCGCGGCGTTCTCTGGACCTGATGTGCAAGAAGAACAACAGCAGGATAACGAGGCCGATGGCGACCGACACCCATACGGGCGAGATTCCACCCTCCGGGATCAGGACTACATTCCCTACTGCGAAATCCATTTCTGCCCTGAACCAACCATAGGTTGAGGAAAGAAGGATTCCAAGAACTATGAAGAATAGGCCAGCAGCCGAAAGGATCGCTCCGACGAGATCAAAGCGAGGCTTCGTGCCGGTTATTCCCGGATCGGAAATGCTCTTGGAGAGGTAGATAATGTATGCAACTATTAGAACCTGAAAAATAAAGGAGGCCCGCCAGCTTATCGCGCTTGTGATGAGGCCGCCTATCAGCGGTCCGGCTGCTGCTCCGATTCCTCCCGCAGCGCTGATGACGCCAAAAGATTTGGCCCGCGACCTGATATCTGGGAATGAGACTGTGAGCAGGATGTAGACTGGCGGGATTAAGAGCGCTGTGCCGATGCCTTCAAGCAGGGAATAGCCAAGCGTCATTATGCCCAAGCTTGTGGCTAACGCCGCTATCAGCCCACCTATGCCGTAAACGACAAGGCCGATCTTAAAGCAGAACTTGCGTCCCCAGATATCGGTCAGCTTGCTGCCGGGAATCATCAAGGCAGCCATCGTTAGGGTGAAGAGGGTGATAGTAACCTGGATTCCGCTGACAGATGTTCCAAGATCGTTGGCTATGTCATTGATAGCAACATTCATATTTGTGGCGGCATAGCTGCAGATGAACTGGGCAAGCGCTAGCGGAAGGATTAATGACCTATAGGCCTTTGTATCATTTTTATCGGCATTTTGCATATTCTCTCCCTCATGAAGTATTCAAAATTTGGAAAAATAAATTAGCCAAAAAATGTGCACTTACTGTCCAAGCAGCTTTGCCTTCTGGGCTGCAAACTCCTGTTCGGTAATGAGCCCCTGAGCCTTGAGGGCGCCGAGCCTCTCAAGCTGCGTGATCGCATCTTCCTGAGACGGTGGAGCTGCCGAAACAGGCTGCATTTGCTGCGGTGGGACCTGCTGTGCATTGGCCGCGTTCATAGCATTCGTATATGCTGCCGCATTCTTATCTGCCTGTCTGCGGTTCACGGCATTCCGGGTTGCCTGTGCAGTACCGACAACAACCGCGGTCTTGGCCATTCCTCGAAGTAATCCCGGCATATTTTGCCTCCAATATCATTTTGCATCGAGCGAGGCGTAAACCTCGTCGGCGATAGTTGCCGGCACGCGGTAGGTCATTGCCAGTTCTACGCCTGCGTTATTCATGGCATTCACTAGGGCAACCGCCCAGACATGCTCAATGGCCAGTGCAACCACGGCCGAGCCGGGAACCATGCCATCGATTAGAGTATTGGCATCCATGGAATCGAAGAGGCTTTGTGTGCCTGTCCGGGCAAAACCTACTGCAGCCTTATCTTCCTCTGATAGATCTTTTAGATCGAGACGCCAGCTCTTTTCCTTCTCATCCTTGATCAGGAGCATTGCATCAAGCAGCCTGATCGTCCCGGCTCCCGCCTGCCGTTTTAGCTCAGCAAATACGCTGCCGTCGAAGCGTGGCTCTCCTGAGGCCAAAACGACCACATCAATTGGTCCATGCTTTATCATCTGTTGATTCTCCTATCGTCAATTTTGTCAATCCAAAAACTATACTGTCCCATGCAAAGATGATTTCTATTGGATCTGTAATAATTTATAACTATTTAAGAGGTCATCATAAATTTATGAATTGTTATGAATGATGATATTAATAAGCAGAGTTAATAGATAGAAGAGGATGCGCTATATCTGGAATCCATGAAGGTCCTGACGGCGCTCAGGTGCTGCTGGTGCAGTCGTAAGCCTATGAGCACCTTTTAGCAGCCCATTTAGAACCGCCAAAAAGTAAGACTGGATGAGTTACTTGCTTTCCCCTACAGGCATTCCAGCTGCCCTCCTTGCATGAATTCTGACAAGCGCATTTTCATCGTTTAAGGCGCTCCTGGCGGCATTTGATGCCCTTGGATCGTCGAAGCTGGTCAGGGCATCGATTATGTAGCATTGGACCTCATCAACCTCCCCGCCAAGGGCGGAAATTAGAGGATCTATTGCTCTTGGATCTTTTATTCTGCCCAAAGCTCTGGCAGCCTCTCCCCGGACATCGACATCCTGGTCCTTCAGCGCATCAATCAAAGGCACAACTGCCGCTTCATCCCCGATCTTTCCTAAGGATTCGGCCGTTACCGTCCTGACCTCAGCGCTTTCATCCCTCAAGGCCTCCAGAAGCGATCCTGTGGCGGAGACATCCTCTATGCTTCCCAAAGCGAGGGCCGCCTCCAGTCGGACTGCCTCATTTTCGTCCTTTAGAGCCATGGTCAGGGGCCCTACAGCCGTCGCACCCATTTTGGCCAGGGCCTCTGCTGATTTTCTCGCCACCCAGTGATTCTCGTCCCTCAGCGCTTCAACCAATGGGCCGACTGCCATGGGATCTGCTCTCTTTCCCAGGATCTCTGCCGCCTCTCCCCGAACTAGCGGATCTTCATGCTCTAAATTATCGATAAGCTTGATGCTCTTTAGATCCTGCAGGC
This sequence comes from uncultured Methanotrichaceae archaeon, assembly GCA_964534145.1. Lineage (GTDB taxonomy): Archaea > Halobacteriota > Methanosarcinia > Methanotrichales > Methanotrichaceae > CAWJYS01. The sequence goes on from CAZHNU010000022.1 coordinate 37,230, forward strand.
TCACCTTGTCCTTCTCAAGCTTTACTTCCACTCCTTCGCCCTCTGGAGAAATGAAAAGGGCCGATCTCACTGACGGCATGCCTATGCGTTCCAGGGCTGTCTTTGCCCTGTTTCTAACAAAAGGAGACTCGTCCTTTAGAGCGGGGATGAGATGTTGAATTGCCCTGCCTTCCTTTATGGATCCGAGTGCCTCAGCCGCCTTAGCCCTCACCCACGGGTCCTCGTCCTCCAAAGCCCCGATCAGAGGATCAACCGCTTTAGGATCCCTGATTTTGGCCAGCCCTTCGGCAGATTTCAGCCTCACCCAGGGGTCCTCGTCCTTTAATGCAAGGATAAGGGAAGGCAGCGCCCGTGGGTCACGAAGGCTTCCCAATGCCTCGCAGATCTGGCCTCTGATGTCTGCTTCCTTATCCATCGATGCCTGTGCAAGAGGTCCAAATGCCTTGATGTCGCCAATGGCCTGCAGGCCTTCCACAGCCTGTATCTTGACCCAAGGATTTTGATCATTCAGGAGCGATATCAAGGGTTCAACCGACCTGTAATCCCTGATGTGCCCAAGAGAGATCGCTGCTTCTCCCCTGACCTCGTTGTGATCATCGCCCAAAGCAACAATTAGTGCCGGAACAGCTCTTTGGTCGCCAATGATGCCCAAAGCTCTTGCTGCTGCTACTTTAGTCGGCCCGTTATCATCTCTCAGGGATTGAACGAGAGGCATTGCAGCTCTTGTGTCCCTTATCCTTCCGAGGGCATCGGCAGCAGCAGTTCTCATATCTGCATCCTCATTTGAAAGAGCGCCAATGAGAGGATCTACAGAAGAGGGGCCGATTTGTATCAATGTCTCTTTGGCCGCCTCTCGAACATCCCCGCCTTCTTCCATTGCAGTGATAAGCGGCCATGCAGCAGGGGCCCCAATTCTCACCAGGATCTCTGAGAGACTTCCTCTTGCCAGCGAGTCCTCTTTAAACGATTGAATAATGGGACCTACGGAGGGTGCTCCGATTCTCGCCAGAACATCCTCTTTTTGTGCTCGAACGGATTCGTCTGCCTGCAGACTGCTAACAAGTGGATCCACCGCAGGAGCCCCAATTCTCACCAGGATCTCCAATGCTGCCCGGCGGATGGACTCATCCTCGCTGGATAGCGCTCCGATGAGCGGGACTACAGACGGCAGGCCGATACGCACCAGAGTCTCTGCCGCAAAGGCCCTGAACTCATCCTCCTTTGTCAGAGAGCCGATCAGGTAATCAACTGCCAGTGCGCCCATGCATGCCAGTGCGCCGGCAGCTTCAACTCTTACTGCCCGCTCAGGATCTCTTGATGCACGGATTAAAGGACCTACTGCTCTTGAATCGCCAATCTCTCCCAGAGCTTTAGCCGAAAAGACTCTCATTTCCCTGCTCTCATCGCCAAGTCCCTTGATCAACGGCTCTACTGCAGGCTCTCCTATGCGAACCAGAGTCCCTGTTGTCACGGCTCTAAACGCCTCATCCCTTTTCTCATCCCTTAATGCCAGAATGAGAGGCTCTACTGCGAGCGTTCCGAGTCTTGCAAGAACCACCGCAGCCTGTTCCTGAAGATCTTTATCGTTATATTTCAGAGACCTGATCAGAGGATTCACTGCCGGCTCGCCTATCCGGACGATAATCTCAGATGATAGTTCCCCAGTCGCCTCATCCTCATCCTTCATTGCCCAGATCAGAGGGTCAACTGCCGGTTCTCCAATTCTCACCAGGACCTCTCCAATCACCTCTCTTTGATCCCGGTCCGCCCTTCTCATTGCCAGGACCAGCGGCTCTGCGGACTCTGCTCCAATTCTCACCAGCACATACCCTACAGCAGATCGAAGCTGGGTGTCCTGGGAGTCACCGCTCATTAAGGCCGAGATGAGCGGCTTTATGGCAGCATCGCCCATTCGCTCCAGAACCTCCCTTGCCGCCTGCCTCTTTCCGATGTCCTCATCGCCCAGCACCGCTATCAAGGGATCAATGGCCGGTTCCCTCAGCCTCATCAATGCCTCGGCGGCCTTGCTCCTAACCAGTGGCTCGCCGTCGCCCAGAGCTTTAACCAGGGGCTCGATTGCCTTTGGATCTGCGATCTTCCCCAGGGCCTCTGCTGCATAGAACCTGATTTCGCCGTTATCATCATTCAAGGCCCTGATCAGGCCTTCTGCGGCCCTCGGATCTCCCAGTCTCCCCAGAGCCTCTGCCGCTTTGCTTCGAACGGCTGGATCTTCGTCGTTCAATGATTGAATCAACGAATCAAGCGCTTCTGCAGCTCGCTTTTCCCCCAGTGCCTCAGCGGCAGCTGCCCTAACAATGGAGGTTTTTTTATCATGAAGCGCAATTTTTAGTGCCGATATATCGTTTAGATCCTTTAACTTTGCCGGATTGTTGCTCTCCATTTTCTCACCTTAAAATCTTTATAACTGATAATAGGATCGTTTTTACATATCAAAATTTTGATTCATGGGGTCAGGATTATAATCGATCCTGCAAGCAAATCAGACAGCATAAGCATCCTTTTGCATATCCTTTTGGATATTTTCCTCGATATCTTCGCATTCTTTCGCCTTCTCATTTGGAAGAACTGCCCATTTCATTGCATAATGCCCGCACCCATCTGCGACTATGAAATCCTCTGCTATCTCTTTGGGGGACCTCTTTTTTAGGTATTTATTTACATCCACTGATACGATGATAGCGCCAGCGATGTTTGCAGCTGCATCTCCGATGCCGTCCTGCATATCCCAGAAGAATTTAGAGCCAAAATAGCTATCGCTAAAAGTCTCCCACCATTCCCAGAAAAGAGCGAAGGATGCGGTCATTAGCACTATGATAAAAATTATTCGGGTTGGTTTCCATTCCAGCCCATAGTAAAGCTCGATTAGGATGATGAAAAGAAATACTAAATACGCTATTCCTGCAGCAGAAAACATATGAGATAGCTTGTCGAAATGAGTCAAAGTATAGTACCATCTGTGGAATTCTCCTGCAGTATGGAGGAGGAGGGAAATAATTATCACATTTTTAATTTCCCATGGGAAGTACACTCCTGCCAGCCTTTCGAAGCCAAATGGAATCAATATCAGGGTGATGGCAAATAGCGTCCATAGGTAGCGGCCCGAATCGATGCAAAACAGATCGTATAGGAGATAGAGCAGATATATAGAAAATAATGTATAAAAAGTTATTCGAAGTTTGTTAATCACCCCTAAGGACGTTTTCGCTATCATTTCAATTGCACACCTATCTTAATAATTGGTGCTGTTTCTATTAATGACTATCCAGTCGTTTCCTGTTGTGCAGGAGGGGTCAAGATCTGAATAATCATCTCCGGCAGAACAGGGTGACCCAGCAATACGTTTACCTTCAATTGATTTAAAAAACCGTTCCCCTTAACCGATATATCGTTCCTTGCAATTGCATTGTCAAAGGCTTCTTTTGGATCTTCAGCCTCCTGAAGTTCAAGGATTGCGCTTTCTTTGGCATTTATCTCAATTGTGGGGCTCGCAAGCTCTCCTTCAACCGCCTCTTCAAGCTGGCCTCCTTTTATGACCAGCCCGAGGGCGTTAACTGTGCTATCATTCCCAATAATTTTAATTGAAATTCTGTTATCGCCAATCAGAGCTTTATACTCTTCGGGAAACTCCCCGATAGAGCCATCGTAGGCATCCTTAATCAGCGTGGCATTTAAGGTCGAAATATCGATACCTGATGGGCTCGTGCTGGCTTCTGATGCAAAAACTATACATGCCAATAACATGGCTGCGGCAAATAAAATATATTTTATGTTGACTATTACCAAGAAACTCACCCATATTTCATATTGCTATTGTGGGAATAAATATATATTTGAGATCCAGTCATAAGATTATGAAAAGTTATGAATGCACCATCTGTATTTTGCAGGTCAGATAGCAATTCTGGGTGAACCGGAAACATACATAAGTATTTATCCAAGAGGGCGTAGTTTATTTTAGGTATATCTGGAGGCGTTGAAATGACCGCAGATGTGGATAGCAACGAAAAGGGTTTAGGCTATGAAATATTCATCGGCCTCCTGGCGATAATATCTATTATTGATTCCATTATATTATTTATACCAAGTATTTCTTCTGATACCAAAGATGTACTAACTATTATCCAAATATTCTTAACCATATTTTTCTTGGTGGATTTTCTATACAGATTTCGTACTGCTCGATCGAAAAGCCAATATTTTATCCATGACTTTGGCTGGGCCGACCTTCTTTCATGCTTGCCTGGCGGATTTAGGATCTTTCGTATATTCCGCCTGTTTAAAGTTTACCGGTTGATGAAGCGCTATGGCTACAAGAGAATCATCAGTGAGATTAGAGATAACCGGGCTGCAATGGCCATTTACCTCGTGGTTATTCTGGTAGTACTCGTACTTCAGATAGGAGGCATTTGGGTGCTTAGATTCGAGAACTTAAATCCCGATGCCAACATAAAAACAGGCTCGGATGCTCTATGGTGGGCATTTGTAACCATAACCACTGTCGGTTACGGCGATCGATACCCCACAACAAACGGTGGTAGACTGATTGGCATTACACTCATGGTCTGCGGCGTTGGCATTTTCAGCGTATTCACAGGCTTCATAGCCAATTCCTTCCTGGCTCCAAGAAAGAAGGAAGAGGAAAGCATTGATGAAACTGCTGAGCCAAGCGATCCCAAGACAAAAATCGCTGAGATCAAAGCAATGCTTGAAGAGCAGCAAAAGGCAAACTCTGAGCTTAAGGAGAGGCTGGAAGATATCGAGAAAATGCTATAATCGCATCATGTAAGTGCTTGGCCAAAAATATCTAAAAATTTGATGGATCTAAAATTTTGGACCAGTCTTCTTTCAATACAGCATACGAATGGTGACATTTTGGCATGTTCCTGGTGGAACAGTTACCATTGCCCATCCTATTTTCGTCCTATAAGACGTGGTTACGTTATAAACATGGTCGATTGCATCGGTGTTGTTCTCGAGAGGTATTTGCAGGTATCCATTGGAGTCGGTTTCTCCGACTTTATAACCCAGGCCATCCAAAAATACCTCTGCGCCAGAAATGCTTTCATTATTCCGGTCTACTGTGTACACATCTATGCAGTCAGACGCTGCTATGCCCAAGCTGACAATCACTCCGATAGTCAACAATATAAAAGCCATTTTGTCGTTCATACTTATGACATTGATTTTCAATATAGATATAGTTATTTAAGATGACATCATAAAAATATGAAATGTAACAGAAGAAGCAGTTGACTTTTGCCTTGGACATCGGATAGTCTTTCCCCGGCAAAATTTTTTTAAGGACAACTCATCTGCTCCATATCAATCCTCTATCCTCATATTGCTGGTCTTAACGCGCGTCTTCCATATATCGTAAATAATCTGCAGCCGTTCATTTTCGCTGATCATAAGTTCATCAGCCAGCCTATGTTCCGTAAGATCCTGTTGGAGACATAAGTATCCCTCTGGTTCACCCCCATCTCCTCCTAAGGATGTCATTGTGTTTTCAATGTAGACTTTTCCTTTTCGATCTTGTGAAATATCCCGATCGTTTTTGGTCGCCTTATCGGTTTTAACCTTAATCCAATTGCCTTCGTTTACAATTTGGCCGCTCATCAGCCTATGCTGATCTTCAACATCAGACAGAAGATCGCGGAATATGTTGTATCTCTTGTGCCCGCTAGCTTCGATTGTGCTCATTATTCTCTTGCTTGCCTGATTGGCGCTTACCAGAAAGCCTTCCGCGTCATATAGCTGGATCCCTATGGGCGAAAGCTCGAAGATCTTCCTGAATCGCTCCTCGCGTTCCCTCAATTCTTTTTCCATTTTCTTTCTATTTGTTATATCCAGTATTGAACCATGCAAGCACAAGGGCTTGCCCGCAGCATTTTCAATCATGTTTGCGCAGAAATATGCATCGAATGCAGAACCATCTTTTTTCCTGGCAACAAGCTCACCTTCCCATCTGCCTGTTGCTGATATTTGCCCCGCTATTTCATCGGCATCTTTGGGATCTTGGAGGAAATCCAGGAGAGATCGCCCCGCTATTTCTTCTCTTTCATATCCCATCAGCTTCAGCCAGGATTCATTTGCATAGAATAGACCTCCCGACGGATTGGCCAGAGACATGGCGTTCAGGGCTGACTCAATGGCCTCGTCCTTGATTCTCAGAGACTTCTCCGTCTCCATTCGTTCAGTGATATCATGGGCGATTATGCCGATATTATAGCCCTTGTCAGTCTTTATGGGGAAGATCACCTCATGGATAGTTTTGCGCTTTCCGTCAACACTCTGAATCTCCTGGTCGCTGAGCCATCCTTTCAGTGCCAATCGCCCCTTATCGGTAAGCCGAAGTAAAAAGGATTTAAGTTTATCAAAAGCTTCCTGTGTCCTTTGCTTCTCAGGGATCAGCTGGAACTTGATATCCCATGCCGGCTTACCAAGAACTGCTTCTCTCTTCAGGCCGGTGATATATTCCTGGGATGTATTCCATTCAGCGATATTGCCGTCGTCATCTATCAGAATTATACCCGCCTCCGAGCTCTCCACGATGCTTCGGAACTTCTGTTCGCTTTTCCTTAAGGCCTCTCCCATTTGCCTGTCATCGGTGATGTCTTCGAAGTAGACCGATATGCCGCCACCCTCACGGGGAAAGCATCGGTTGCGGAACCAGCGGCCATAGGGCTCATAAAAGTTTTCGAAATCCCTGACATCTCCTGCCGCTGCAAATCGGTACTCGCGCTCCAGGTTCGTCCCTAGGGTCAGGGGAAATACTTCCCAGTGGCTCTTGCCGAGCACCTCCTCACGGTGAATGCCCAAGATTCGCTCCGCGGACGCATTGAAATAAATGAACCGCCAATTAGCATCAAGGGCTATGAAGCCGTCCCCGATGCTCTCCAGCGTTTTTCGCAGCTGCTCTTCAACCTGCTTGCGCTCAGTTATATCCTCAAAGGTGGTGTATACCCGATAAGGCTTTGTCTCTCCCGGCAGGAATTGGGGTATGGCATTTATATTTATCCATCTATAATCCATATCTACATTGTTGAAAACTCCCATTATCTTGTTCTCGACTGCTTTTCCTGTCGATAAAGCTGTCATGGATGGATGAGTCTCTCCGGGAAAATCCGAGCCGTCTTCATGTATAGCCTTCCATCTAGGATCAATGGATGTTCTTCCATTCATCGCATCAATGGATAAACCAAGTATTCTTTCTGCTGCCGGATTTGCAGAGATTATTTTTCCCTCGGCATCCTGATAGACCACACCCTGCACCATAGTCTCAAAGAGGAGGCGAAATTGCTCTTCGGATTGTCTTAACTCATCTTCTGCTACCTTGCGCTCGGTGATCACCTGGAAATACACCGAGATTCCGTTCTTTCTGGGGTATACTCGAACATCATACCAATTTTTATACGGGTTTTTCTCAAAATAGGTTTCAAAGGAAATATGACGTTTTTCTTTTACTGCCCAGTTATAGGTGTCTTCAAAAATAGAACCCTTATATTCAGGAAAGGCATCGAATAGGTTGCATCCCAGAACATCAGACGCAATCCTTCCAAGCATAGATTCTGCTGCTTTATTAAGATAGGTAATTGATAGGTTATCATCAAGAGCAAGGAAGCCATCGCTAATACTGCTTAAAATCTCACCGTATTCCTCTTTTGCTGCGTTTGCCTCGATCTCAGCATTTTTGCGGCTGGTAATATCCATGAATGCAACCTGCATGGCGCGTTTTCCATTAAATTCGATGAAGTTTGCCCGAGCGTCAGTCCAGGCAACATCTCCATTTTTCCTGATAATGCGAAACTCCTGCCGGAGCGGCAGCCTATTGCTGGAGATACCGTCTATTAAGGCTCCCAAGACCCTATTTCGATCAGCGGGATAGATTATTGACATGAAGTCCTCGGAAGAAAGGGCGAGCATATCCTCCAAATCAATTCCGATAATATCAGCTAAGCCCTTGTTGGCATAAACCAGCTTTTTATCTTGAACTATTGCAAGTCCTAAAAGAGCATTGCCGATTAGTTCACGGCAGGCTTCCATGCTAAACTCGCTAATTTGGATAGCTGATGACATAAATGGAGATCTCCGTACAGTTATCAGTATATTTCTTTTAAGGATAAAGCTCCTATTCATAGTTTTTCCTTTTATACAATTTCATATAAATTCTGTCAAAATGCATGGGCCAAAGCATCGCGTTTTTGCTTGATATCCTTAAAATTTCTAAGAGATTTATTGATAAAATCGCGATTAATTATATATTTAGTATTAATGATAATTAACTGGATAAACTATCTTTAGTACATAAAAAAATTACGCAGACAACTTTCAAACATAATTGGAATGATGCTTTTTAAGGCCTCGCATAACACTTCATACTTTTATGATATTGCCTCAAATATGTACATATGTAGATGCCAGTCAAATTAATACGGGTGAATCTATGAACTTAGGCCCAATTCAAATTTTGATTGCTGGATTCTCAAGAGATGATTTTGCATGCAAAATCCTCCCCAACCTTCGCATCCTGGACGAAAAGGGTTTTATCAGAATAATCGATGTTCTCTTTGCAAAGAAAGATTTTAAAGGAAACATTTTTGCTTTGAACGAGAACGGACTGACTGCTCAGGAGGCAGTACGATTTGGCTCTGTCGCAGGAGCTTTGATTGGCCTCGGAATAACCGAGGATGCAGGTGGTGGAGATGCCGCAGATACTTGCTATTTTGCATTGGCAGAGAATGATTTTGGATCCAATCTCAAGGAACTCGCTGGCGTTATTGAGAAAATTCCAAAAGATAGTTCATTTGCCGTGGTATTGATTGAGCAATGCTGGACAATTGAACTAAAGGACAATATAACCCGAGCAGGCGGAGTGCTGCTGGCCCAGGGGCAGGTATCACCCCTTTCGCTGGTAAATATCGGAGCGGAAATTGCGGCTGCCTCGAATGTTTCAGAGAAAAAGTAAATGCCGATGAATTGGTAGGGACAAGATGACCATACCGTTGGTTGCAATAGCGATAATTCTGATAATTACCGCATTAATTATTGGCCTAATAGGCTTTCATCGAATACCTCACAGAGCATTGGAAAACAGGATTGCACAGCTGATTCTCAAGAATACAAGCCTGGGGGATAGACTAAGCGAAATATTCTATGGAATCACGATGGTGTCTGTCGTCATCGGCATGGTAAATTACGGTTATTTTGGGCACAGGGAATTGAGTTATATTCTGTTCCTTTTGGCACTTGGAGTTAACCTCACCTGGGGAATAATCGATGGAGCAACCTCTGTTTACGGGGGACTTGTGGACAGAGCTGAAGAAGACAGGCTGATCAATGCTCTTAGAAGCGACAGAAACAACCAAGAACAAAGGGAAAATGTTGCGGAAATCCTCCAAGGGACAATCCTTAGAAAACTGACCGATGATGATCAGGCCAGGGTTGTGGATATGATTTCGGCTGGAACGCCTGAGAGCATCGGGGAATACAGCGCCACAGGAGACGATCTCAAGGTCTTTCTGGCAATTCTCCTGATGGACGTCATCACCGTCTTCCCGGTGGTAATTCCCCTATACGTCGTAGACGACTCTCAATCTGCCGTATTCTGGTCCCATCTTGTAGCAATTCTGATATTCGTTCTAATAGGTATGGCATGGGCCAAGTATCTGAATAAAAATATGGTTAAAGCTGGCTTGGCTCTGGGAATACTGGCATTAATTACCATATCGGTAACATATTACTTTGGGTGGTAGTCTTATTCAATAATTGCTTTCCTTCAAAATGCTGAATTATGCTTCATAACGCTTCATACTTTTATGAACATGTCTCAAAAGTTTATATATAACGAGTATTAGTAATATATCTTAACCATTAAAAAATGGCAAGATAATATTTAAGGAGGAATCTAGTTGGTCGAATTTGGTCCAATACAGATGATCGCTCTGGGATTCCCAGAAGTGAATAAACTTAAAGGCGAAGTGCTAAAGGAAATATTCAGGCTCAGTGAGGCCAAGATCATAAGGGTTATAGGGCTCTTGGCAATCGTAAAGGATGAGAAGGGGAACATCGAGGCTGCTCAAATTACTGAGCTTTCCGATGAGGATAGGATGAAACTAGGCGCTGGAATTGGAGCGCTTATCGGCCTTGGTGCGGCCGGCACGGAGGGCGCCAAGGCTGGGGCAAGGGCAGGTGCCGAGAGAGTAGCCTCAAAGGAATTCGGGCTCAGCCAGGATAAAATAATGGAAATTGCGGAGGATATCCCTAAAGGCACAGCTGCAGGCTTTTTGCTCGTGGAGCATCTATGGGCTAAAAAACTGAAGGAGCTGGTTAGAAACCAGGATGGAATAGTGCTGGCTCAGGGCTTCATACAGCCTGAGGCGCTTGTTGTCCTCGGCGCAAAGCTGGCGGAGGGAGCCAGGGCTGCAGAAAAGGTCAAAATTAAGTAACAGGCAGAGGCGAAAGCTCACGAAGCCGATAAGGTCTCTGCCAAGGTCCTTGGGATCAGGCATTTTCGTTCTCTCTTTTTGATCTTATAATCAATCTTTAAAAATATTTCGCAATCACCTTAGATTACAGCTATGAAATTCGAATAAAAACGCCAAAAAGTTTATACACTTAGAAGCCAAATATTTAACGCTGAAAGATGGTGGCTCCATTCTTTGAGGGCTGGTGCGCTATGGACAAAAACGACCTGTTCCGTCTCGTCTTGAGCATAATCATATGTCAAATGGCAGGCATCATAGGCTCGGCATTGACAGCTGAATCAGTAGCAAATTGGTACCCGACCCTTATCAAGCCTTCTTTTACCCCACCGGGCTCAACCATTGGATTGATCTGGATCATCCTATTCACTCTTATGGGCATATCCCTTTTCCTTATCTGGAAGGAAGTTCCCGGAAATCCGGCAGCAAGGACCGCCCTGTATTTCTTTGCTGCCCAGCTTGTGGTCAATGTTCTGTGGAATGTGGCCTTCTTTACCCTTCGATCCCCAGCCGGCGGCCTAGTGGTCATCGCTGTTTTATGGATCTTGATCCTTATAACTATTGTGAGGTTCTGGCCGATAAGTAAAACAGCTGCACTTTTGCTTTTGCCATATATTGTCTGGGTGAGCATTGCAGCCTACTTGAACTACTCTCTCTGGAGATTGAACCCTTGAGATGATCCTGGAAGTACTTGGACGCAATTGGCCATCCCACATGGAATGACTAAGATGGAAATATGACACAAATTACGCTGGATCTATTAATACAATTGCTCCCGCTCATCATTGGCACAGCTGTCGTTCCAAGCTTGGTAATCCTCGTTATTCTTTTCCTGCAATCAGACCGGGGACTTCTCAAGGCCAGCGCTTTTGTAGGAGGGATGGTATCCTGGCGCCTGTTTATGCTGACAATTTTTGTGTATTTTAGCTATATATTTGAGATGCTGTTCAGCTTGAAGATTCCAGAGAGGCTGGAATTTGCAATGTTGTCCTTGATTGGCATTATTTTGCTGATTGCAGCCATGTA
>CAZHNU010000023.1:0-48241 GCA_964534145.1 uncultured Methanotrichaceae archaeon
CTAGTGCGGCCCGAGGCGCTGGAGGCCTTTCAGGGTGTTGAGCTGATAATTCACGCAGGAGACATCGGCGGCCAAAAGGTGCTGAAGGCCTTCGAAGCCTCGGCTCCGGTACTGGCAGTTCGGGGCAATAATGACCTAGAAGCGTGGGCCAGAAAGCTTCCCAAAAAGAGATTTGTCGAGATCGGCGAGTCTCGAATTGCCGTGGTTCACATCCTTAGAATCCTGGAGCTGGACTTAATGGGAGTAGACTGCGTGATCAGCGGCCACTCTCACAGGGCCTCCGCCAAAAGGAAGGACGGAGTTCTCTACCTGAATCCAGGCAGCGCCGGACCGAGGAGGTTCGGGCAGATGGCGACGGCGGCTGTGCTCTGGGTACAGGAAAGGGCGCTGGATGTGAAGATAATCCACCTGTTAAAGTAGATGAGTTTCTAAGGCTCCTCGAAGAGCCTAATTTTGCATTTCAATGTATCCCAGCTGCAGATGCACATGATTAAAATGATTACAATGGCATCTTTGCACTCAAGGCATTTCCGATGACCTGTCAACGAATAGACACGGTTATTCTGCATCCCCTGTGAAGACTTGTTAAATGGATCATTCAATCTCTTACAGAAAAAATATATATACTTTGTGCAAAAAATATTCTGAGCTAAAAATGCTGCACAAAGGAGATGATGTCGTGAAGGATAAGGAGTCACACTCTATCGTACTAAAGAAAATTATTGCGACTGCTATTCTCATTGTGGCAACAACATCTCTTGGGCACTCGAATGCAGACCTTCAGGATTTTGATGAAAACATCACTTCCAATGCTGGCAATTCAGAGGAAATCGTGCCCAACGATGGCGATTATGCCAACTATGCAGGATATATGTCCAATGCACCTGAACTTGATTTCTCAAATGCTATTTCACCCCCGGAGGCGGGATTGCCGGGGCCATGGGGTGCCTGGGTATGGCAAAATCCCCTTCCACAGGGCAACGCCCTGGCAGCGCTGGATGCAGTGGGCGATAGAATTTGGACCGCCGGTTATACAGAGGCCGTTTATAGGTCATTTGATCGTGGGACTAAGTGGAATGCTGCAGATGTCGATGTGTACCAGACAATTGTAGATCTGGTTTTTGCCGATGAGCAGAACGGATGGATTGTAGCAAATACCGATATTCAAGGCAGGATACTCCCTACCAAAGATGGTGGCGAGACCTGGGGTGACCCGATCGCCTTTGATACCGACGGCATCAACAGCCTCTACTTTGACAAAGATAATGCCAGGCTGTGGGTTGGAGGCTGCGATGGATTCGTAGCCTACAGCGATGACTACGGCGAGAACTTCGTAGATGCCAGCATTCCGATAGACCCGGATTATAACACTAACGTAGTGCAACTGGTGTTCATAGATCAAGATGTCGGGTTTGCACTCACCACGAACAGGCTCTATTACACAAAGGATGCAGGCCAAAACTGGGAGGCGATCTATGATTGGGGCTCGGACGTTAATCTGTATGCAATGGCCGCTCAACCTGGAGCGATGACCCAGGCACAAATGATATGCGTTGTGGGCCAGGACGGGTTTGCCCAGATGAGCGAGAACGGGCTGGACTGGGTCGACATCGATATCGATACTACTGCAAACCTCAACACTGTTGCGCTTCACGGTGCTCAGGCCTTCATCGCAGGAACTGACGGCACGGCGTTTAGGACGGAGTTAGTAACAAGCAATAAATGGGAGCAGGCTGCAATTCCAACATCGGCCACGCTGTTTAAGGCCATATTCCACGGAATTGACGATGTTCTTGTCTCAGGAGACTGGGGCATTCTGATGCTAAGCGAAGACGGAGGAGTAACCTGGACGCGGCTTGGATCCGGGCCGACTTTGAAACTTAACGATATTGCAATCCGCGATGCAGAGACCGGGTGGGCTGTTGGCGAAGGCGGCTGCATCCTCCACACGAGCGACGGCGAGACATGGACAGAGCAAAGCAGCGGCACAACCAGAGAACTCCACAGCGTGTGCTTTGTCTCCTACCTTCGCGGCTGGGCGGTTGGGGAGATGGGCTGCATCTTAACCACCACGGACGGAGGCAACACATGGAGAAGGCAGCGCAGCCACACATTGCGCAATTTGTACGGCGTATCGTTTGTAGACCGAGATAGCGGTTGGGCGGTCGGAAGCGACGGCACCATTATCCATACTTCGGATGGTGGCGTGTCATGGAAAGACCAATCTTCTCCCGTGAAATCACACCTATATGCAGTATCGTTCGTAGATGACCATAACGGCTGGGCTGTTGGCGAAGACGGAGCGGTTTTAAGCACAACAGACGGCGGCCGGACATGGAATGCGATTACGATTACCGGCGGCAATTTCCAGGATGTGCATTTTGTCGACTCGAAATATGGCTGGATTTGCGGCACGACCAGCTTGCTGCTCGACGGCAACGTTGCCTACAGGACTGAGAACGGCGGTGCTACCTGGATCCGCGAAGTGATTCCCATTGATGCCTCGTTCAAGGTAGATTTCGTTGATCGAAGCCACGGCTGGCAGGTAGGCATGTTCGCCCATGTCATCGCTACAGATGACGGGGGCCGCACCTGGAGGCCAATGCCCGACGCATCTCCCGACTGCTGGCTCAAAAGCATCGATATGGTTGACCAGAAGACAGGATATGTAGCTGGCGAATGCGGGGCGATTTTAAGGACGGATACGGGAGGCGATGTTCCCGTGTAAAAGCGGTTCATAATAGAAGGGCGTTATACTGGGGATGAAAGACATCCCCCTTTTTTTAGCGATGTCAGCCACGATCCGCAGGATGAAAAACGAAGATGTCCTCGATTTTGGCATTGAAGAAGTCAGCTATTTCGAAAGCTAATTTTAAAGAGGGATCATATTTATCCTTCTCTATAGCTATTACCGTCTGTCTGGTTACACCCAGCTTTTTTGCCAGCTCCTCCTGTGTTAGGTCATTCATCGCCCTGTAGACCTTGATATTGTTCTTCATACCGCTATGCAGTTCCGTGTTTTTTCCCGAAGTATATATAAAACGCGAGATACAGGCCCATTAAAGCTGATACGAAATGGGCCAAAACAGTAGCCAGGTACAGAAGATTTGAGCCATCTCTTTGCGTGGAGATGAGCACAATGGATAAAGCTGCACCAACTTTGGCAAAGGCCTGCAATGCTCTTAGAGATGCCTTTTCCCTTACCAGTTCCGTCCTTTCGTCGTTTATGATTTCTTTGAGCCGGGTGCTGCACAGATATAACAGCGCCACCAGAGCTAAGATGACCATAATTGAAAAGGACTAAACAAATACTCTTTTATCTCATATATCCATCCTACCCATCATGCCATCCCTTACCGTCGACGCCGGCGGCCTGCAGCTTCAAAACCCCGTCATTTTGGCCGCTGGCATCCTTGGGACCACAGGAGCCTCTCTGCGCCGTGCCGCGCTTGCGGGTGCAGGCGGAGTGGTCACCAAGTCGTTGGGCTCGCACCCTAGAGAGGGCCATCCCGGACCAAACGTAGTTCAGGTGGAGTGCGGCCTCCTAAACGCCATGGGCCTGCCCAATCCCTCCTATCGGGAGTTCCAGGGGGAGATCGAGATTGCGAGAACCGGCGGCGTGCCGGTGATAGCCAGCATCTTCGGCTCCAGCGCCGAGGAGTTTGCCCAGATTGCCCGAGGCCTGAAGGCCGACGCCTTCGAGCTGAACCTGTCCTGTCCTCACGCCGAGAAGTACGGCTCGGAGCTTGGAAGATATCCCGATCTGGTCGAGTCCGTAACAGGGGCTGTCAAGGCCAATACCCATGTCCCCATTTGGGTCAAGCTTACGCCCAATACTGCAGACATCGTCGAGCTGGGGCTCGCAGCGCAAAGGGGCGGGGCAGACGCTGTTGTGGCCATAAACACCCTTAAGGCCATGGCTATCGACATAGAGTCTGGAATGCCAATTCTCGGAAACAGATTCGGCGGGCTGTCAGGTCCGGCGGTAAAGTCGGTGGCCGTCAGGTGCGTCTACGAGCTGTCGTCCAACCTGGATGTTCCCGTAATTGGAGTTGGCGGCATCTCCTCCTGGGAGGATGCATTGGAGATGATCCTGGCCGGAGCCTGCGGTGTTCAGGTGGGAACGGCGCTGATGAGAGGGTATGACGTCATCCGGGATATCAACGACGGCCTGTCTCGATACCTGGAGAGAAAATCTGTGAACCTGGAAGATCTAATCGGCAAGGCCTGGAGGCATTCATGAGGCCCCTAAACACGATCATTCAGGAGGTAAGATCCGAGACGCAGCTGATCAGGACCTATCGGCTCTCCTCTGAGCTTGATCCGGTACCGGGCCAGTACTGCATGGTCTGGGTACGCGGCGTGGACGAGATCCCCATGAGCTTCTCCGGCCCCGATACCATAACGGTCCAGGCGGTGGGCGAGGCCACAAGGGCACTATTCTCACTGGGAGCGGGCAGCAGCCTCGGCATTCGAGGGCCTTTGGGCAGCGGGTTCGTGCTCCGGGGCGACAGGATTCTCCTGATAGGCGGAGGCGTCGGAACCGCGCCGCTGGCATTCCTCGGAGAGCAGGCAAGGAAGGCAGGCATAGAGGTCTCGTCGCTTATAGGGTTTCGGTCCTCTGAGGACCTGATCTTTCAGTCCAGGTTCAAGAGCCTTGGGGACTCAATCATTACCACAGACGACGGCTCCATCGGAATCCACGGCAGGGTAGCTGCAGGGCTAAAGGAGCTTTGCCTGAATGATTACAGCCAGATCTACCTCTGCGGCCCAGAGGTAATGATGTGGGATATAATCACCAGGACAAAAGAGCACGCAGGAAAGACTCAGGCCTGTATCAACAGGTACTTCAAGTGCGCTTTAGGCGTCTGCGGCTCGTGTTGCATGGACCCCGACGGAATGAGGGTCTGCGTTGAGGGGCCGGTCATCATGGCAGATAAGCTGCTGGAAAGCGAGTTCGGCAGGTACAGACGAAACCCTTCGGGCATCAAAGGACCCTGCCGGGGATGATGAAGAGAGCGTATCAAACGGTCGGGATTGTACCTTATATCAGGATTGTGACTTATGATTGTCAGATTTAAAAAAGACGGCAAGGTCTGTGGCGGATCGCTGAGCGTTGAGGACAATAGAATAGTCTCCAGCGGCGAGATTTTAAGCCCGGACGACGTGGAGCTTATGGCTCCCTGCCAGCCCAGTAAGATCGTATGCGTGGGGCTGAACTATACCGAGCACGCGAGAGAGCTGAAGATGCAAATTCCAGAGGAGCCCATTCTCTTCTTAAAGCCGCCATCTGCAGTTCTTTCGCCCGGCGGACAGATCATATATCCCTCATCCAGCCAGCAGGTGGACTATGAGGGAGAGCTTGGAGTGGTGATTGGAAAGCTCTGCAGGAGCGTGCCCGCAGACGAGGCAGAAAAATACATCCTCGGCTACACCTGCTTCAACGACGTCACAGCCCGCGATCTGCAGAAGAAGGACGGCCAGTGGACGCGCGCCAAGAGCTTCGACACCTTCGCACCTTTTGGGCCGTGGATTGCCAAGATCGATCCATCGGATGCCGCCATCCAGACTCGCGTGAACGGCATTGTAAAGCAAAAATCGAGTACATCCGACCTGATCTTCGGCGTCCCAATGCTGGTGGAATTCATAAGCAACGTCATGACGCTTCAGCCGGGGGATGTAATTGCCACGGGCACGCCGCCGGGTGTTGGGCCATTGCAGAAGGGAGATACGGTGGAAGTGGAGGTCGAGGGCATAGGGGTGCTGAAAAACTCTGTGATCTAGATCTGATGAGAATAGATAGATAATCATCGAAAAAGAGGTAAGGCCACTATCCCACGTAGCCCAGTTCCTTAGCTCTGGCGAAGGCTGCTTCGGCTTCGGCGGTGCGGCCAAGTGCATTAAGCGCAACGGCTTTATTTGAAGCCAACATGCCTTCAAACCTCAGGATTTTTGGAGAGATATATGTCTAGATCTCCGCTACGATCATCAGTCCAGACCACCAGTCCGGCCTTTATGCGGGGCTCGATCTGATTCCCGGCATCAGTGCAGATGGCCCTCTCCTTTTGTGCCTTCTGGTTATAGGCGTAGAGGTCCCAATTGCCGTTCCTGTTGTCCTGCCAGACGATGACGCCGTTATCCACATCTGGCTGGGTCTGGTTTGCCAGGTTCTTGGTTATCTGCATTTCCCGGCTGCTGTTCAGGTCGTAAGCATAGATATCCCAATTTCCGCTGCGGTTGTCCTGCCAGACAACAATATGCCCATCGGTGGACGGATTAATCTGGTCGTAGCCATCGCTTTGCAGGGGCACAGGACTGCCGCCTCGTTTCCAAATATAGATATCCCAGCTATCGTTTTTATTGCTCTGGAATGCCACAAAGTCTCCTCCAGCACGCGAGTTTGACCCGGCTGGAGGAATGACTGGCGCAGTCTCCGCTCCAATGAGCGGCTTCTTGTAGATCCTTGTGCCAAAAGCGGGCACGGTCAGGCCAACGTAGGTCAGATAATCGTCCCGGAGCGAGATGGATGTGACATCCGCCAGGCCGTAGACCAGCTCAGTAGCGTTGACATTGGACATGTCAAAGGCCCAGATGGACCAGGAGTCCCAGTATCTATTCGAGGGGTTGCGAGACATCCAAGTGACGTTGCTTCCATCTATATCCGGATACAGATCCTCATACGGACCTACTGCAAAGGGAAGCTCCTTCTCCAAAGCCAGGCTGTAGACATAGATGTCAGGACTCCCTGTGAGGTTGTCCATCCAGGCCGCATAGTATCCCACCTGGTCGTTGCCTCCCACGACAGGATCGCTCTGGTCGCCGGATGAGTTGCATATGCAGCGTGAGTCTAAGGTTGCTGGGGGCGCAGGCCCTGCGGCCTTCTTCCCTGCGCTGCTATTTGATTCATTTCCGATGTGCGATTTCCAGGAGGCTATGATATAGATTTGTGGGTCATAATAGACTGGAGTAGACTGGCTGAAATTTCGCGACAATTCACGTTCAATCGGAAGCTGCCCATCCCGCGCCGTTTCCAGCTCTGTTCTTTCGCTAATTACAGTGCCTGACCCTGAACCGTAATCTTGGAATCCAACGCCCTTCACATGGGCTATTTCATACATGTAGCTGGCTGCGCCTGCCAGCCCTCCCGCAAGCAAAAGTACCAAGATCAGGCCTAAAATCTTTCTCATGCCGGGCATTTATGCAGTCACCGCCCATATCTTCAGATTGTCAAAGCTGACCTTTACGCCGTTGGACGTCGTCGAGTCGGCAAACAATCCCGCCTTTCCCGAATCAGGGAACGTATCGTCGATATACTCTCCCAGGTTGACGCCATTTACATAGAATGTGAACCTGTTTCCCCGGCACTGTGCCCTGATCAGGTTGGATGCCTTCCCTGTGTTGATGGCCTCGGACTTTGTCCAGGGGACAAGGTCAACCCATTTACCATTCAAGTACAGGTCAAATCCAAACTCCCCTTTTCCTGATATCTTGAACCGATAGAATTTGCTTCCAGCGTTCCTGAACAGCAGCCCAAAGGCGTTGTCCAGGGAACCGTCCTCCAAAGTGGCCTCTGCCTCTATGATGCAATCCTTGAACGCCTTTATGGTGGGATCACGCATGCTCGCATATTGCCTCTTGTTAATGGTGATATACAGCCTGCCGTCCTTGTTGACATGGGTGGCCCATTTATCCTTCCAGTTGAAGCTGCCGGAGAAGTCGTCGGAGTAGAGAAGATCAGTAGCCGACGCCGTATTGTCCTCCTTCGATATCGCCGTCGCTGCTATCGGCAACTTCACGGGAGTCTCCACTGCAGGTGCAAACGCCGTGGGAATGACAGAAGGTATATCGGCCTTCTTAGCAGATTCTTGCTTTTTCAGGGCATCTTCCCGGTTCATCAAAGTTGCCTCGTTGGTCGGGTTCAAGCGAAGGGCCTCATCATAAGCCGCAACTGCATCACCGTACTTGCCCAAAGCCGCCAGCGCCGCACCTTTGTTATTCCAGGCGGTAGAATAATTCTTGTCCATGCGGATGGCCTCTTCGCAAGCTTCTATTGCATCCTCGTATTTGTTCAGTTCATAGAGGACTTTTCCCTTGTTGCTCCATGGCTCGGAATATTCCGGGTTCAATTCTATTGCCTTGTCGAAGGCCTGCAGAGCCTCGTCATATCTATTCAGCGCATCTAGGGATTGGCCCATTCCATTCCAGGCAAATGCATTTTTTGCGTTAAGTTTTAAACCCTGTTCAAAGCTCTGTACCGACTCTTCATACTTGCCCAGTGACATTAGCGCATAGCCTTTATTGCCCCAGGCTGAGGCAAATTCCGCATCCAGATCTAGGGATTTATCGTAGGCATCCACCGCCTCATTGTTCTTGTTCTGCATGGCAAGCGAAGCTCCTAGGTGGTTCCAGGCAGAGGAACAGTTATGATCTATGCGGAGCGCTGCCTGAACGGCAATTATCGACTCATCATATCTGCCAACCTCATAAAGAGCTCTCGCCTTTAGGAACCGTGCGGCAGCCAGGTCAGGGTTCAACTTCAGTGCTTCATCATAGGCTTTTATTGCCTCTTCATACTCACTATCAGATGAGAGAGAATAGCCTTTGCCGAACCATGCGGCAGCACCCATTTTATCCGATGAATTTTCCTCGAAAGCGGGAGCCTCATTTATGGAGGAGAAGCCAAAACCCTCCAGGGTAAATTCATATCCGTTTGTGTAAAGGTCGCCCTGTACGTCCGGCTCTCCGCTGCCGGTATCGACCCCGCTGAAATTCAGCGGCTTTGTCAGAAACGTGCTTTCATTATACGATCCGCTGAAGAGCACTATGGTATCATGGGGGCGCGCGCCGTAGACGGCCTCTTGTATGCTGTCGTAATCGCATCCGCTAGCGCATGCCGTTATGTTTCCGGCATGTGCCGACCCAATCATCAGCAAAATTGCTGCGATCATTTGTACTCGGATCATTTTCCCTCCAAAAGGTGCAAAAGCCAAGATCTAGGACTCAGATCTTAAATGTGAGGCTTTGGCAAACGCATCCTCCGCTTCTGCGCTCTTTCCCAAGGCCTTAAGCGCATATCCCTTATTTTCCCAGGCGAGGGCATAAGTGCCGTCTATCTCCAGGGCTCTATCATAGCAATCAAGTGCATCGCCATTTTTATTGAGCCTTTCCAGGGCCATCCCCTTGTTATTCCAGGCGATTTTATCCAGCGGATTTAAAGCAACAGCCAGATCAAAGCACCTGACTGCTCCCTCGTAATCCTGGGAATCGTAGAGAGAAGTTCCTTCGTTGTTCCACTCCCTCGCAGTATCCCTCTCCGGCTGCCCGGCGATCTTCGCATAGGCAAGAGCTGCAGCCTTCTTCACATAGTCATCCTCATCACCAAGGGCTTCCGCCAGAGCATCCAGTGCCCTGGGATCATTTATCTTCCCCAAAGCTTCTGCAGCATTTATCCGAACCCGGACATTTGAGTCGTTTAGTGCCTGCAGCAGCGGATCGACTGCTTTGGCTTCTCCAATATTTCCAAGCGACATGGCCGCACTTGTCCTGACTGTAATGTTCGTGTTCTCGAGGGCCAGGATCAAGGCTTCGAGCGCCCGCGGAGAATCTATATTGCTCAGTGCACTGGTGGCCAGTTCCTGAGCGCTGTATAAACTCTGATGCGGATAGCTGCTATCCATGCTGTGCACATCTGGATATTGCAGTTGCGAGTTTGTTTTTGCCGCCTGCACATAGGCATTGACCGCCTCTCCGTATCTCTCAGCCTTGTAGAGGGCCTTACCTTTTTTATACCAGGCCTCTGCCGATGCAGGGTTGATTGCAATGGCCGCATCGTAAGCCGAAGCCGCATCGCCATACCTTCCCCAATCAAAAAGGGCGTTGCCTTTGAAGTACCAGGCAAGTGCAGACTTCGAATTAATGCGGATGGCCTCATCGTAGGCTTCCACAGCCTGCGCGTATTCTCCTGAAATGTGATACGATGCGCCCTCTGCCAGCAAAGCCTCGCCAAAATGTCCAAGAGCTGCCAACGTCCTTCCTTTATTTCCCCAGACAATATCATTTCGGGGGTTAAGTTCAAGAGATTTATTATAGCATTCAAGCGCCTCTTCAAACATCCCCAGAGAATGGAGCGCATTGCCTTTAAGATTCAGGGTATCCGAAGCATCAGGATCCAACTCTATTGCACGATCGTATGCAAAGGCGGCCTCATCATACCGCTTCAGCCCGTAGTACGCGACGCCCTTATTGTGCCAGAGCGACGACCAGTAGGGATCAATGGCGGTGGCCCGGTCCAATGCATCTATTGCCTCCTTATATCTGCTCATATTTTCGAGGACCATAGCTTTCTTATTCCACGCCAGGACAAATATTGGATCTAGCTGGACGGCTTTGTTATAGCATTTGAGTGCCTCTTTATCCGATGCATTGGATTTGAACTGATTTCCCTTGAGATACCAGTATACAGCCCCATCCGGTTCTACGGTGTCTATATCAGGCAAACTCGCGAGGTTTATCGAAGAGAGTCCAAATCCTGAAATGGAGATGGAATAGCCGGTGCTGAAAAAGCCGCCCGATACGTGTACGTCGCCCAGGCCCACAAACTCCAGATCCTTGGTGAGAAAAATGCTTTCGTTATAGTACCCGTTATGAATTATTATTTTGTCGCCCTTCCTGGCCGCATACACTGCCGCCTGGATGCTAGTACAGTTGCATCCGCTCTGGCAAACAGATATATTTTTACCTAAATATTCCATTGAAGTATCATTTTTTAAAAAAGCCTGCAGGGTCTCCTGCAAAGGCATGTCCGGCCTGTGAACTTCCCCGTTCCCGCCGGGGCTGTCGCCTCGTTTGATCTCTGAGTAGTTTTCTTTTCCCAGATCATCTTGACCAAAAGACGCTTGGAAGACTGAGGTCTCTCCCCAGGACAATGCCGGAGATATAAGCAGAGTCCCTGTGACAATGATTGCCAGCAGGATACCTTTTATCGGCAAAATACCACCAAATCCACCAATTTCTTGCCTCAATATTAAAAAGTTTGCCTACAGTACTTCCAATGGGCTTGATCAGTATTTTGAAAGCATTTTAAAAATATCAACCCCAGGGAAAACCTGCAATAAAAACGCGCAAAGATAAGAGGCAGGAGAGGCTTCTTCACGAAACCCCTAGGCATAAGCATTACTTCAATATCTTAGCCGCTTCTTCCGCAGTCTTATCATGGTGTACGATAGCCGAAATGGCCATTGTCATCTTTGTTGGATCGTTATGCTGGAATACGTTTCTTCCGATAGCCACTCCACGTCCGCCAGCCCGGATGGCACCCTCCACCATCTGCAGGAACTCCAGGTCTGTATTGGTCTTCGGTCCGCCGGCCATAACTACAGGCACCGGGCAGCCCTCAACAACCCGCCTGAAGGATTCCGGATCTCCTGTGTAGTTGGTCTTGATGATGTCGGCTCCAAGCTCGGCGCCGGCCCTCGCCGCGTGAGCTACCAGGTCTACATCATTGGGATTGGCAATCCCCTTGCCGCGAGGGTACATCATTGCCACCAGCGGCATTCCCCAGAAATCACAGCGCTCTGAGACGCATCCTAAAATGCTCAATTGATCCGACTCAGTCTCAGAGCCCACATTTATGTGAACGGAAACGGCGTCTGCACCCATCTTCAGGCACTCCTCAACTTGACACACCTGAACCTTGTTATTGGGGTCAGGCCCAAGCGATGTGGAGGCGCTCATATGGATTATCAGGCCCACGTCCCTTCCGTAGCCGCGGTGTCCGTGTCTGACCATTCCCTTCTGCTGGAGCACGGCATTGGCGCCGCCTTTGGCAACCTTGTTCACCATCTCCGGCAGGTTTACAAGCCCCTTTATCGGCCCAACCGATATGCCGTGGTCTAGGGGAATTATGACTGTGTTTCCGCTGTCTCTGTCGATTATCCTCTCGATTCTAACTCTCTTGCCAATCTCGCTCAAATCTCACCATCTCTTGCGTGCTAATATGTAGCATGCTAGCACGTATCATATTTAAGGCTTGCGCTGCATAGCAGATAAGGTAGAGCACAAATGGGACCGATAAGGCTTGATCGATTATCTGGCCGAAGTCTTCATCGGAATATTATCATTATCCAGCATCAATAGGATTTAGCATAATTAAAAATTTTGGGATGCATCTAAATTATTTTTAATTGTAATTCACCGAGTTGAGGTACATATAGACCTCCTGGGTGGGGTATTTGACCGCCTGAGACAGGATGAGTCCAGTTTCTGTCTCGAATATTATGTAAGTCTCCATTCTGCCTGGGAGGGAGAAACTCAGAGTCGTAGCGTCCCAGGTCCTGCCCGATACCTCAAACGGACCGCTTTCAGCCACGCTTAAAGGCACTCCGGTCTCGCCCTTAAACGATGCAGTAGGGTTGTTGGGGTCCACCCAGAATCTGCCAAAGCATCCTACATCTCCCTCAGGGCAGCTTGATTGCTGAGTTGTCGTCATTCCGGTTGTAGGATTGTAGATGTAGGTTGTGCCGACGACCCTTTCCTCTGTGACTGAATCAACCTGCAAAGTCACCAGGGCGTGGACTGCGGTGTTATACTGTCCGTTCTTGACGAAGGCTGAGTACATGTCATAGGTTGCTGAGGTTCCCGGCTGCACCCATTCGGGGATAGATGCTCCTGCAGTGCCTATTAACAACATTAATATAAAAGTTATGACTAAAGTTTTCATATTGGGACTTGAAACAAATTTCATATATATTCTTTTGGGACGATCTTTCAGGCACGTATGCCCGCTGCGTTCCAATTCACAGGGCGATGAATTGCCATCGTAGAAAACCAGATATTCTATAACCTTCAACCCAAGAAATTAATATGGCAGAGATTGGAAGAATAAGAAAGAACGATACCACAGAAATAGTGGTGCAGAAGACCGAATACAAGGGGTCTGTCGGAATTGACATACGCGAATACGTGACCTCCGACAGATACACCGGCTGGTCTAAAAATGGGATCCGGATATCTGTGGACAAATGGAAGGATTTCAAGGCCATCCTGGATAAGGTGGAAAGTGCCTGAGAAAGATCGCGAATCCTTCGAACGCGACTACAGAGAACTGGCTCCTGCTCATGTCAAGGGATGCGGCACACAGGCTGTTATCCCAAATGCCGGAAAGGCCCAGCGACATTTTAAAGAAGTACTCAGTCCAGAAGGACCCAAAGGCAGTCTTCCATCGGATCCAGGATCCTGAACGAGTAAGGCGTCTCGCTGGGGAAAGAATATACTCTTACATGGTGATGGAGACCAATGCCGTAGTCTTCTTCCCCTCTGTCTACTCGCAGGCTGCACTCGACTTATGATCTCTTCGTCCGAGAGATCTGCGCCAACCTGAGAGATGCGAACGCAGGCTATGGCTGAAAGGCAGCATGAAGTATTTATATAGTGATCTCCATCATCCCTAGGCGGTCACAATTATTAAGGAGATTCCAATTTGGTGAAATCTGCAGCTAAAACGGATGTTAAACCCGAATCCAATCCTGAAGTTAAAGAAACAAAATCCATGAAGCCTGAAATAAATATCGGTATGGTAGGCCACGTCGATCACGGCAAGACAACCCTTGTCAGATCTCTGTCGGGTGTCTGGACAGACCAGCACAGCGAGGAGGTCAAGCGAGGCATCTCTATTCGCCTGGGATATGCAGACGCAACTTTTAGAAAATGCCCCAACTGCCCTGAGCCCGATGCTTACACCGTTTCGAAAAAGTGCCCCAACTGCGGCGCAGAATCGGAGGTCTTGCGGACAGTATCGTTTGTTGATTCCCCCGGCCACGAGACGCTGATGGCCACGATGCTTTGCGGCGCAGCCATCATGGACGGTGCTGTTCTCGTCATCTCTGCCAACGAGCCCTGCCCCCAGCCCCAGACCAAAGAGCATCTCATGGCCCTGAACATATCGGGTATAGATAAAATTGTAATAGTTCAAAATAAGATAGACTTAATTCCCAGAGAACAGGTGGTTGAGCACTACCGTCAGATCAAGGAGTTCGTGAAGGGCACAGTCGCAGAGAACGCGCCCATAGTCCCCATCTCGGCTCAGCAAAATATCAACATAGACATGGTCATAGAGGCCATTGAGAAGACCATCCCGACGCCGCCCAGGGATGTAAAAAAGCCTGCACTGCTGAAAGTTGCTCGCTCCTTTGACATAAACCGCCCCGGCACAGCTCCCGATAACCTCAAAGGTGGAGTAATCGGCGGCTCTCTTAGCCAGGGAGTGCTGCGCGAGGGCGATGATATCGAGATATGTCCCGGAAGGCTGGTTGAATACGAGGGGAGAAAACAGTGGGTTCCCATCAAGACAAAGATCGTGAGGCTGCTTGCCGGAAACGAGGCTCAAGAGGAGATCACGCCCGGCGGCCTTGTGGGCGTTGGAACTCAGCTCGATCCCGTAATGACCAAGAGCGACGCCCTTGTCGGCCAGGTGGCGGGCGAGGCAGGAAAACTTCCTCCGGCGCTAACGACTTTCACCATGAATATGCAGCTCCTGGAGCGGGTTGTGGGAGTAAGCGATGAGTCAATGGTCGAGCCCATTCATTCGAGCGAGCCGCTTATGCTGAACGTCGGCACGGCTACGACCGTAGGAGTTGTATCAAGCGCCCGCGAAGGCGGCGTGGTTCAGGTGCAGCTGAAGCGTCCGGTCTGCGCAGATGCAGGCGACAGCGTTGCCGTCAGCAGACGCATTGGGGCCAGGTGGCGGCTTATTGGTGTCGGAACCATTGTCGAGTAGCACGAAGGTGATTTTGGATACCAACGCCCTGATGGTACCCGAGCAGTTCGGCGTGGATATATTCTCCGAGCTTTTGCGCCTTGGGTTCACCGAATATCTCGTGCCCGCGCCCGTCATGAGAGAGCTTGAACAGCTGACGACCGGGGCGGATAAGGGGCGCGATAAAGCAGCTGCGCGTGTAGGACTTGGGCTGGCAAAACAGTGCGGAGTTGTGGAGACCCCAATTGAAAACGCCGATCGGGCAATAGAGGAGATGGCCGTTTCAAGTAATGCGGCCGTTTTCACCAACGATAAAGTCCTGAAGAAAAGGTTATCTAGTAAAGGCATCACCGTAATATACCTGCGCCGGGGCCGGTATCTAGAGGCGGCAGTGAAGGAGTACTGATGTACAAGAAGATGAAGCTGGAGGGCGTGGCCAAGATCGAGCCTAACGAGCTTGGTAACCCTCTCGAAGAGGCCGTGGATAGAGCACTGCGGAACAAATATGAGGCAGTGGTGGACAAAACTCTGGGGACGATAGTTGCAGTCCTTGGCGTCGATGAGATCGGCGAGGGGCATATCCTGGCCGGTGACGGGGCCATATACTATCAGGTGATCTTCGATGCCATCGTCTTCAAGCCCGAGATGCAGGAGATAATCGAGGGCGAGGTAGTAGAGATAGTGAAGTTCGGAGCGTTCCTATCTATGGGACCGTTCGACGGCCTCCTTCACGTCAGCCAGATCACCAATGAGTATATATCATATGATGAAAAGAACGCGCGGCTTGTCAGCAAAGAGTCGAACAAATCCCTGGGAGAAGGGGACAAGGTTCGCGCCAGGATTATAGCCGTGAGCCTCAATGAGAAGGAGCCCCGCGAGAGCAAGATCGGACTTACCATGAGGCAAACGGGCCTTGGAAAGATTGAGTGGCTTGAGGCCGCTCGAATCCAGAAATCAGAGGCAGAATGACAGAGCAGGCTTGCAGAGAATGTCATAGAATAGTCGAAGGGCTTGTGTGCCCCATCTGCGGTTCATCCGCTCTTAGCAAAGATTGGGGCGGATATGTGCTGGTTATCGATCCCAAGGGATCTGAGATCGCCAAACGGTTGGAGATTACCCTTCCCGGCAGATACGTCCTGAAGGTGCGATAGATTGAAGCTGCTGCGTCTTCCCGAGAGCCTGCGCTCTCTACTTAAAGAGCCTCTGGGAAAGCTGTGTTCCGGAAACGGCCTGGAGTGCGTCAGGGCCATGGAGCCTGAGTTGCGCGCAGCCAAGAAGGTTGCAGCCGTAGGCGATATGACGGCCTTCTACCTCATGGAGGCGTCAATTGAGCCCGACCTGGCCATTGTGGATAACAAGACCAAGAGGATGCCGATTCCCGGCCATGTGCAAAAAAGCCTGGAGCATGACAGCTACAGGACGATTGAGGTCAAGAACCCACCCGCCACGCTCACAGAAGATCTCATAGATTTAATTGATGAGTCGCTGAACGGTAACGAGCGCATAAAAATAGTGGTGGATGGCGAGGAGGATCTGGCAACGCTGCCAGCCATACTCTATGCCCCCCTGGGATCGGCGGTGGTCTACGGCCAGCCCAATGAGGGAAGCGTTATTGTTATTGTTACGCCGGAAAAGAAAGCGCAAATCGAAGGTTTAATTGAGAAAATGATTATGGAGGAATGAAGTTTGGATATACAGGTCATAAAAGACAAAAACAATCCATTGCTTAACAGGCGTGAGATTGTTTTCAAGGTTCTTCACGATGAGGCAACTCCATCCAGAAAGAGCGTCGTCGACAGGCTGGCTGCCACCATGAACTCCAAGGAGGGCCTGGTAATCGTGGACAGCCTCAAGACTGATTTCGGAAAGCGTGAGACTATCGGATATGCCAAGATCTATGAAACGGCTGAGAGGGCAAACGAGGTCGAGAGAAATCACATCATAGAGAGAAACACCTTCACAAAGGCCGAAGGCAAGCAGGAGGCCAGCTAAATGGGCGTCGGCAGCTATTATCAGGTAAGCGGCGATGCCGTCAAGTCCAAGAAGTCCGTCTGCCCCAGGTGTGGAAACGGCGTCTTCCTTGCCGAGCATGCCAACAGGATGAGCTGTGGAAAATGCGGATACACGGAGTTCAAGAAGTAGATTCACTCTACATTCTTTTAGCTTAAGCGATTTTATCCGCTTCTTGTTAGGTCAGCGATTAAAGGGTAGCTGCCAAAGGTAGCTATTTAATATAGAAGACACTAATTAGCAGAGGGTGTCGATGTGGTTCAGTTTGATGTTGCCTCAATAATTGCGCTTTTAGTTGTGGTGATCATCCTCTCTCAAGCGATCAAGATCGTCCGCGAGTACGAGAGGGTGGTAATCTTCCGCCTGGGCCGACTAAGCGGCGTCAAGGGTCCGGGAATATTCTTCATTATTCCCATCATCGACCGAGCTATAAAGATGGACCTGCGAGTCTTTACCATCGATGTAGCAAAGCAGGTGGTTATAACCAGGGACAACGTGAGCGTAGAGGTAGATGCAGTCATATACTACCGAGTGGTGGATCCGGCCAAGGCAGTGGTTCAAGTTAATAACTACAACCTGGCTACCTCGCTGCTGGCTCAGACCACTCTGCGCGATGTTTTGGGCCAGATCGAGCTTGATGATCTGCTGGCCAAGA
The DNA here is from genome assembly GCA_964534145.1 of uncultured Methanotrichaceae archaeon. Lineage (GTDB taxonomy): Archaea > Halobacteriota > Methanosarcinia > Methanotrichales > Methanotrichaceae > CAWJYS01. Next base: position 17,418 of record CAZHNU010000023.1, read on the forward strand.
GAGAGGAGCTTAATAAAAAGCTTCAGGAAATTTTAGACAGGCATACCGATCCGTGGGGCGTAAAGGTCACGGCCGTTACTCTGCGAGACGTAGCCCTGCCGGAAAATTTGCGAAGAGCGATAGCCAAGCAGGCAGAATCGGAAAGAGAAAAGCGGTCACGGATCATCCTGGCGGACGGAGAGCTCCAGGCATCTCAGAAGATGGCCGATGCTGCAAGGCTTTACGAGGAGGTTCCTGCGGCCTTGAGGCTCAGGGAGTTTCAGACTCTCGTGGACATCGCCCGAGAGAAGACCCTCATAGTAGTGACACCCGTCGGAGAGTCAAGCGCAGGGTCAATAGCTGCCATGACTGCGGCCTTCCAAAGAGAGCTTCCGGAAAGGGTGACAGCCATAGGAGCCACAGCTGCTGCCGGAGCAGGGGCAGCTGCCGCAAGAAAGTCTGCTGAAAAGGAAAAATGAGCCCCAGAACTCTTGCAGTACCCTCGTATTCACTCCTTTTTCTGCTCCTGCTCGCGCTACTGCAACTGCATCCAGTGTCAGCACAGGAGCCCGTTTTGGCCGTCAAGATAGAGGATGCAATCAATCCGGCCAGCGATGACATCGTTATGGCAGCCCTGGAGGAGGCAGAGGGCGGAGACTATCAGGCATTGATGCTCCTTTTGGATACACCCGGGGGCGGCCTTGCAGAGACCACTGAAATTTTGAACCAGATAGACAGAACAAGGCTCCCTGTCATCGGCTATGTTTATCCTGAAGGTGCAGCTGCCTGGTCTGCAGGAACGCTGATCCTAATGGGCTCTGACGTGGCTGCAATGGCGCAGCATACCATAATCGGCTCGGCCCAGCCTGTCAGGCTGTCGCCCACAGGCGGAACCGAGCCCATAAACGATACCAAGACCACAAACGCCATAGTCGCGCTGATAGGGGAAAAGGCCAGGGCGCACGGGCGAAATACAACAGCTTCAAGGGAGTTCGTGGTCTCGAACCTCAACCTCAATGCCGAGGAGGCTCTGGAGTATGGAGTCGTCGAGTACGTGAGCCAAAGCCCAGAGGACCTGCTGGACCAGATCGACGGTCTGGAAGTCAAGAACACCACTCTGATGACCAAAGGATCCGAGGTGGTTTATTTCGAGCCGCCCCTGAACCTTCAGTTTCTCGCCCTGCTTTCCGACCCGATGATATCCGGGCTGCTTTTGCTAATCGGCCTTTACGCCCTCATTTTCGGCCTGTCAAGTCCCGGAATCGGGGCAGAGGCATTCGGCGTCGTAGCATTGGCCCTGGGACTAATCGGCATGGGATTCAACCTCAACTTCGCTGCTATTTTCCTGATCCTTCTTGGAATGGGCCTCATTTTAGCAGAGCTTCACAGCCACTCCTTCGGCATTATGGCCGTGGCAGGCCTCATCTGCGTAATCGTCGGGAGCATCCTGCTGGTGCCTACCAGCTACCCGCAGTGGTATCTGCCGGGCGAGTACCAGAGGACACTGGCTGCGACCTTCATCCTGCCGTCGCTGATCCTCGGCGCATTTCTGGCATTTGCGGTCTACAAGATCGCCCGCATCAGGCTCGCGCCTCCTGCAATAGGCCAGATCGTGGGCGAGGAGGCCGAGGTCCTGGACAGGCTGGACCCGAAAGGCTATGTGATGTTCCAGGGAGAGTACTGGCGGGCAGAGAGCGATGAGGCTGTAGAGGTGGGGGAAAAGGTGGTGATCATGGCTAAGGACGGGGCGGTGCTGAAGGTGAGGCGAAAATGAGTCTCTTTCTTGAATATTTAGCCAGAAATGGATTTTCGATAAAGATCAACCAGGTCTGAAACACTACCGCCCCGCACTAAATACCTTTAGATACTTTGCCCCATCTTAGTTACTTTAGATCATGACTGCCGATCCTGTCGCCAAATGGGAGGAATTCCTGAGATCACGCTACTGGGACGAGCTTCTGGAGCTTGCGGATACATACCCGGACGAGAGAAGCCTAGTGGTGAAGTTCCCGGACCTCGACCGATATGACCCTGACTTCGCCGAGGAGCTTCTGGAAAACCCGGAGCAGATCATGGAGGCTGCAGGGGCGGCACTGCTGGAGCTGGACCTGCCGATAGATGTCTACCTGGACCAGGCCCACGTCAGGATTGCAGAGCTTCCGCGCCATTACAAGACGCGTGAGCTTCGCTCCGACCATATCGGCAAGCTGATCGCAATCGAGGGCCTGGTTCGAACGGCAACAGAGGTCCGGCCCAAGATCGTGTCGGCCGCCTTCCAGTGCCAGAGATGCGGCTACACATTCTTCAAGGAGCAGACGGGAACCAAGTTCGAGGACCAGAACCTCAAGTGCCAGAACCAGGCCTGCGACAGGGGAGGTCCATTTAAGCTGGTTCTAACTAAGAGCAAGTTCGTGGACGCCCAGAAGATCAGGGTCCAGGAATCCCCTGAAGACCTCCGGGGCGGAGAGCAGCCCCAGACGCTGGACGTCGAGCTTGAGGACGACCTGGCGGGAAGGATCTTTCCCGGAGACAGGGTCATCGTAAACGGCATTCTCAAATCATACCAGAGATCCAATCCGCAGCAGGGGAAGAGCACCTACTTCGACCTATTTCACAAGGGCATTTCAACGGAGATGAAGGAGCAGGAGTTCGAGGAGATAGAGATCGATCCTGAGGACGAAAAAAAGATCCTTGAGATGTCCCGCGATCCGGAAATCTACGAGAAGATCAAGCGCTCTATCGCTCCCTCGATCTTCGGCTACGACGACGTGAAGGAGGCGCTGGCGTTGCAGCTGGTATCGGGCTTTGAGAAGAGGCTGCCCGACGGAGCCAGGATCAGGGGAGACATCCACATCCTGCTGGTGGGCGATCCGGGAATCGCCAAGAGCCAGCTCCTGCGGTACATGACAAAGATATCGCCCCGAGGAATCTATACATCGGGCAAAAGCTCCACATCTGCAGGTTTGACGGCTACGGCCGTAAAGGACGAGCTTGGGGACGGCAGGTGGACCATAGAGGCGGGCGCGCTCGTTTTGGCGGACAAGGGCATCGCCGCCGTGGATGAGATGGACAAGATGGACAACGAGGATAAAAGCGCACTGCATGAGGCGATGGAGCAGCAGAGCTATCATCCTTTAACCGAGATTTTGCTTTCCGACGGCCGCAAGGTCCGCATCGGCGAGTTCGTAGATGATCTGATGAGGGCCCACCGTGAAGAAATCATCCAGGGTGTGGATTGTGAGATACTGCCGCTTGTTGGAGATGTCAAGATACAGAGTACGGACTTCGACAAAATATTTAAGCTGCCCATAAACAGGGTGAGCAGACACGTCGCACCCAATTGCTTCATTAAGGTTAGGTATTCAAACGATCGTGAAATTCTGGTTACACCTGAGCATCCTGTTTACATCGACAAAGGCGGAATCGCATGCGTTCCTGCATGTGAGGTTAAGGCAGGCGATATGGCTCCTGCACTCTCAGAAAGCTCTGATGAGATTAAGCATTTAAAAATCACAAAAGCGGCAATTGTGCCAAATGAAGGCAAATGCTTTGCTAAATGCGTTTACGACATAACCGTCGAGCCAACCCACACCTTTATCTCCCAAGGACTCGTGCTCCATAATACCATCAGCGTTGCCAAGGCCGGCGTCATGGCAACCTTGAAGTCCCGCTGCTCGCTACTGGCTGCAGCCAACCCCAAGCTCGGGCGCTTCGACAAGTATGAGCCAATCGCCCCTCAGATCAACCTCACTCCGGCGCTCATGTCGAGGTTCGACCTGATCTTCGTCCTGACCGACGACCCCGACACAAACAGGGACTCCCGGATAGCCGAGCACATTTTGAAGAGCAACTACGCTGGGGAGCTTGCTACCCAGATCTCGTGGAACCCCGACATCTCCCAGGAAGACATCGACTCGGCAATGGTCGTGATAAAGCCCGAGATCGAGCCGGAGATGCTGCGAAAGTACGTGGCATATGCCAGAAAGAAAGTATTTCCAACGCTTACCGAAGAGGCCAAGGAATATTTCGGAAAATACTATGTCGGCTTAAGAACTCAGGGCCAGGATACCAACAAGCCTGTTCCGGTAACTGCCAGGCAGCTTGAGGCTCTGATACGCCTGGGCGAGGCCAGCGCAAGGCTTCGCCTCAGCAACAGGGTCACTCTGGAGGACGCACAGCGCGTAATCAAGATCCTTGAGGCTTGCCTAAAAAAGGTGGGAGTGGACCCCGACACGGGCTTCCTGGACGCCGATATCATTGCCACGGGGATGACCAAGAGCACCAGGGACAGAACTAAATCTGTGATGGACATTATAAGAGATATCAGCAAAGAGCAGCAGGGTCCAGCCCCTAGAGACGCCGTCCTTGATAGGGCGGAGGAGATCGGGATAGACAGGGCGAAGGCGGAGGAAATAATCGACCGCCTTAGAAGAGATGGGTCGCTATTTGAACCCCGATCCGGCATGCTGAGGCTGCCTTAGGCTGCATCGAAATGATAATTCAAATGCTCATGCGATTGCTATGTCTGATAATTCTGAATTAAAAGAAATGAACCTAAAGGTCTACCGGCAGGGGAGAGAGGTGCTCGTGGCCGTCTGCGACTCAGATCTGCTGGGCAAGAGGTTTGCTGAAGGCCGCCTTCACGTTGAGGTCAGCAAAGACTTCTTCGGCGAGGAAAAAACATCGCCCGAAGAGCTTGAAGCAGCCCTAAAGAATGCGACCATAGCCAACTTCGTTGGATGCTGTGCAGTCGAGCAGGCAATCCGCCTGGGGTATGTGGAAAGAGAGAATGTTCTGTGCATTGAGGGCGTCTTTTGTGCACAGATGGTGCGAATGTAACTAGTGTGATGAATGTGACGAACGTGACTAATGAAATGAAATCCCTGTGTCCCAAGTGCGGCCAGCCCTCTGAGGAGGGGCTATGCAGAAGCTGCATCCTCAAAGCGGAGAAAATGCTCAGCTGCCCCGACATGGTAGAGGTGACGAGCTGCTCTGTCTGCGGCTCCAAGCTTGTGAAAGGCCGCTGGCAGATCTCGGAGCAAAGCATTGAGGAGATGGCAATTCAGGCAGCCTGCAATGCGCTTTGCATCCATAAGGACATCGAAGGCCCAGAGATAGATGTCGATTTAAGCAAACGGGGGGCCACAAGGTATCTTGCACGCATCGATTTAAAGGGCACGTTCCACGGATCAGCAATAGAGGAGCACTGCGAGATACCCGTGAAGGTCACTCGCATGGCCTGCGACCGCTGCAGCCGGATGGCCGGCAAGTACTTCGAGTCCACAGTGCAGATTCGGGGGAGTGCGGATCGACCGCTAACGAAGTGGGAGCTTGACGAGTGCGGGAAGATGGCAGAGGATATGGCCGATGCCGGATACCGCGGCGGAGAACAGCTGTCCTTCATCCAGGAGATCAAGGAGGTCAAGGGCGGCATAGATATAATTCTGGGGTCGACGCAGCTGGGCAGACAGATGGCGAGAGCCATACACGAGCGCTTCGGCGGAAAGCTCGTCGAGTCGAATAAGCTGGTCGGCAAAAAGGATGGAAGGGATATCTACAGGAGCACCCTTTTGGTCAGGTTCCCGAGGCTCCGGAGGGGAGACATCGTGCACTATCGGAGCATTCTCTTTGAGGTTACGGGCTTTGACGGCAAGAAGACCATGATCACCTCCCTGGAGGGTGGACGGCGCTCTGCCTTGGGCGAGGAGGATGGTGAGACTATTGAGGTCTTGGGTAATACCGCTAATGCAGAGAAGGCCATAGTTACTGCAAAAGATGAGAAAGTCCTTGAAATAATGGATCCGACAACTTACAGGACGGCCTTCGCGTCCAGGCCCAAGGGACTTGATGTCATGCCCGGAGAAGAGGTAGTAGTAGTAAGAACTGTGAAGGGGTTTGTAGTATTGGAGTAACTTTTATATATCTTGACCACTTCCAAAAAACGCCGCATCCACCACAAAGTTCTTAAACTAGTTTCGTGCACTTTCTATTGGTAGAAGCACGCATTTGAGCTTCTAATCACATGATGATTAAGCCCTAAGTGAAACTTAGGGCGATGAAATGCCAGCCAATAAGAAGAAAAGAACGCTCATGTGTGGGTAGTTCTATCAGATGATCCATGAATTTGATAGATGGACACTGAAATAGTTAGATGAACGCCTATTCACGATCATTCGCCGCTCACTAAGACGCCTGCGGGTTGGGCAGGATTGAATTGTGCCGCGAGACGGCCTCGGGCACCTTAAGTAGCTGTAGCGATCAGAGGATGGTTGTGACTTTTATCTAACTATTTTAAAATAAGAGGTGTCTTATATGCAAAATGTTGATACCACTAAATATGTAATTTATGCAGATATAACCGCAGAAGGGATAGTGGAGCGGCCCGACGTGGTCGGCGCTATCTTCGGCCAGACCGAAGGCCTTCTGGGAAGCGATCTGGATTTGAGGGATCTTCAAAAAACGGGGAGGTTGGGCCGTATCGATGTCCAGATCACATCAAGCGGCGGCAAATCCAGCGGAACCATTTCAATTCCATCCAGCTTCGATAAAGTTGAGACCGCGATCCTCGCTGCAGCATTGGAGACCATAGACAGGGTAGGACCCTGCATTGCGCGAATTGGGGTCTCAAAGATAGAGGACGTGAGGGCCTCCAAGAGGAAGTACGTCATCGATAGGGCCAAGCGCATCCTTGTCGAGATGTTCGACGAGAATATCCTCGAGACGGAAGAGATCACCGAGGAGATCAAGCAGTCCGTCCGGGTAGAGGAGATAACTCACCTTGGAAAGGATAGCCTCCCTGCAGGCCCAAATGTCCTGGACTCAGATGCCATTTTGGTGGTCGAGGGCAGAGCAGACGTCCTCAATTTGCTCAAGTACGGAATAAAGAATGCCGTGGCCGTCGGCGGAACCAATGTGCCTCCAACAATTGCCGACCTGTGTGCCAAAAAGGTTGTAACGGCCTTTACCGACGGCGATCGCGGTGGCGAGCTGATAGTAAAAGAGCTTCTCCAGGTAGCAGACATAGACTACGTAGCCCGTGCCCCTGAGGGAAAAAGCGTTGAAGACCTGACCCAAAAGGAGATCGTAAGGGCCCTGCGCCAGAAGATCCCCGTCGAGCAGGTGCTGGACCTCTATAAGATCAAGAACCAGCCGAAAAGAAGGCGCGAGATCACCACAAAGAGAAAGAGCCTGATTCGAGAGAAGCCGTTTTGCGTCAGGAATATCCCCGAAAGGCATGAGCCTGCAGCTGCAGCAGGAGCAGCGCCGCGGAGAATTGTTCCGCGAGAGGTGGTCCCGAGAGCAGTCGTTGCCCCGGCAGTGGAGGAGATAGAGGTTGTCCATCCCGAGCCCGAACGCGAGTGGTTCAGGCAGCATGTGGACGAGCTGGACGGCACGCTTTCTGCAAGGCTCTTCGACAGGAACCACAATGTCCTCAAGGAGGTCGCCGTGAGAGACCTAGCCAGGGAGCTGAAAGATGCCAACGGTGACGTAAACGGCGTCATCTTCGACGGCGTTGTCACCCAGCGCATTCTGGACATCGCAGCCGAAAAGAGGCTGGAATACCTAATCGGTGCCAAGATGGGGAACATCGCCAAAAGCCCTGTGTGCGTCAAGGTCATAACCAAAGAGGCCTGAGGCCTCTTTTCCGTTCCTTTTTATGCCACTATCTTTATCTTTTATTGATCTATATTGAGGTCATTTCTCATGGATTTCAAGCAGTGCATCGTAATTCGAGAGGATCTGAAGCTATCGCCCGGAAAGCTGGCCGTACAGGTGGCCCATGCGGCGGTCATGTCCCTCGAGAGGGCTGAGAAGATGGATAAATCAACAGTTGCCTCCTGGAAGTCTGAGGGCCAAAAGAAGGTGGTCCTAAAAGTGGCGAACCTGCAGGAGTTGTTCAGGTTAAGAGAGGATGCAGAGAGGGCTGGACTTCCATCGGCAGTCGTTGCAGATGCAGGTCTTACGGAGATACCCGCTGGAACTGTGACGGCTCTTGGAATCGGACCTGCTCCAAATAAGCAGATGGACAAGGTGACGGGAAAGCTGAGCCTTGTCTGAGGTACATCAATCTTACAGAGAATAGCGCTTGTGAAGTCAAAAGCAGCTAAGCAGAGAGACTCAGGTAACAGCGACATGTTGACGGCGCCGGAACAGGACAGGGCCCTGGGGATGGAGTACTATATAACAAATGCTCCCGGGTGCGGAGGGGTTTTAAGAAGCTCTCCCGAGGACTTTGCAGTGGATGAGGTCTACGAGGATCTAAACTATGAGGGCGGGCGATACCTGGTTCTGGAGGTGGAGAAAAAGGACTGGGACACTCACCACCTGATCAGGGAGATGTCGAGACAGCTTAGGATCAGCCAGAAGAGGTTCGGATGGGCAGGAACCAAGGACAAGCGCGCTGTGACCAGCCAGAGAATAAGCATCATGGGCCTGGACGAATCGGAGCTGAAGAGGATAACCCTTCCAGACTTGAAGATTAAGGTCCTCGGAAAAACAAATCGCTCTGTGGGCCTTGGTGACCTGCTTGGAAACAGGTTTCTAATCAAAATCAGAGAGCTGGACTGCAGCGCCGATGCGGCAGACAGAATGTCCCTGATTACAAATGAGATTAAGGAGCAAGGCGGCGTTCCCAACTACTTCGGAGTACAGAGGTTTGGAGAGACTAGGCCCATTACCCATTTGGTGGGAGAGGCCATCGTGAGGGGAGACCTGGAAGAGGCGGTCTTCATATATCTCGCTAAGCCATTTCCAGGCGAGCCGGAAAGGACGAGAGATGCCCGCCAAAAACTGTGGGAGGACAGGGACGTGGGCCTCGCCCTGAAGAGCTATCCTGAATACCTGCGATACGAGGTGGCCATGCTCAACTACCTGGTTTCCCATCCAGGAGATTATGCAGGGTCTTTTGGCGTGCTTTCACCCAATTTAAGACGGCTCTTCGTCCACGCCTATCAGTCCTACCTATTCAACAAAATACTGAGCAAAAGGCTGTCTGCGGGCCTCGGCCTGAACAGGCCGTCGGATGGCGATGTCGTATGCTTCTCAAAGGGCGACCTGCCGGACACAGGAAGGCTGCAGGAGGTCACCGATGAGAACCTCGGTGCCGTTACCAGGCTCGTCGAACGCGGGCGTGCTTATGTTACATTGCCACTAATCGGCTTCGAGACTACGCCTGCAAAAGGGCTTGAGGGAGATGTTGAGCGAGATATTTTGCAGGCTGAGATGGTCGGCCCCGAGAACTTTAGGGTCCAGGCCAATCCCGACCTGGGATCGCGAGGCGCAAGACGAACAGCCATTCTCAAGGTCTCACCTTCTGTCAAGGTCGAGGAAGGCTGCGCAAAGCTGCAGTTCTTCCTGCCGGCAGGAAGCTATGCAACTGTTGTGCTCAGGGAATATATGAAAGCGAAGATCAACTAATAAATCGAATCAAAAGCTAAAAAGGAGGCATCCTCGACGGCGCACTGGAGCGAGAACATCAAAAAGCTCGATATAAAATTCGCCGTGATAGATGAGATTTCGAAGCTCGACTGCATCGACTGCACTTCTTTGCCGGCCATTTACCTCCTCTGGCTGCCCGAAGGCAGAAGCGACGACGATGCCCAGAGATCTTCAGAGGCCTTCGAGTCTCTGGCCAGCTTTTGCTCTCGCCTGCGCTCCGACTCCGTGGTCTCTATTCTGACAACACCTCCCGACGCCGCGAGGCTTTTGCCCCGCTTGCAGCGGTCGCTGAAGTTTCAGCTGTGGATTGCAGTCAAGCGAAGCCCCAATGCCTGCGAGACGAAACAGGGCTTTCTCCCAAAACGCCATGCTGCACTGCTGGTGCTGTCCAGATACAGCGGATCGCTCCGGCATACCAAGACCCGAATCAGGTATACCTACTGCCCGGCCTGCGGGAAGACCACCAAGGATTACGGCGGCAAGAAGCACGTCTACCACGAGTACGGGACCCTCATCTCCGATGTGTGGAGGGATATCGAATGCAATCCTCAGGAAGACATAAGCTCTGTGGCTGACCGCCTGGCAGATCTCTTCGGCCTTGAGCCTTATCGGACGCTAAACATTCTCGACATGCGCTGCTGCCTGGAACTTGCCTGTCCTGTCAAACCAAGTCCCGCTTCGCTGAAGACCAAAAAGAGCGATTTACAGAATAATGAGATCCCATCAAAATCTCTGCTCATCAATGGCGATTGCATGCAGGTTCTCCGCGCCCTGCCGGACAGCTCCGCGGATTTCTGCTTCGCAGACCCTCCATACAATCTCAAAAAGAAATACGATAGCTGCAGCGATTCCAAGGAGATCGTGGATTACTTTAAGTGGTGTGACCTCTGGCTGGCTGAGCTTGTCCGCGTCTTAAAGCCCGGAAGAACACTGGCAGTGGTAAACATCCCACTCTGGACGGCCCGATACTACCAGTTTCTCTCAACTATATTGGACTTTCAATGCTGGATCGTCTGGGAGGCTCTCGGCTTTCCCGCGCGCATGATAATGCCGAGCCACTATTCCATTTTATGTTTCTCGAAGGGAGTGCCAAGACCCCTTCCTGGGCTGTCGGCTCCCATGATCCAGGATCAAGAGGATCTAAGCCCCCTCGCGGAGGAGTTCTGCCTGAGGGCCTCCTGTGTATCCCAGAGGCGAAGAGGGAAAGTCAACGACAGAGAAGAGATCAGCGATCTATGGCACGACATCCACAGGCTCAAGCACAACAGCCGCCGGGTGGACCATCCCTGCCAGCTTCCGCCGAGGCTGATGCGCCGCCTCTTCGCCATCTTTACAAGGCCGGGAGAGATGATCCTGGATTGCTTCAACGGAGCAGGCACGTCCACGCTGGTGGCAGAGCAGATGAGACGGCGGTTTTTGGGCATCGAGATTTCGCCGGAATATCATGAAATCGCCCTCATGCGGCACGAGATGCTGGCGCGTGGAGAGGATCCCTTCGGGAAATGCGACGTCGTGCCCAGGGCCAAGAATAGCCCTGTCGAGCGCCTGCCCAGGCAGAAATACATGGTCACTAAAAAGGCCCTGCAACTGGAGATAAAGCGAATCACCGGCCTGATCGGGCATATCCCGGCGCGCGAGGAGGCTGCAGCTCTAAGCAGATATCCCATGGAATACTTCGATAGCTATTTCCTCAGCTGGGGCGAGGCCTGTGCTGCTGCCCGAACAACAGGTATGTCCGAGAGGCCGCCATAAGGCGTTACTATTATCACCGAATAATTGGGAAAGGTCTGGCGTGAAGCTTGAACTGGAAGACCCTTACGTAGTGATCTACAGGCAAATCCATGCCGTCTGCAACGATGACAACAGCCGGGTGGAGCTGCTGGAGCGTTCCAGCTGCTATGGAGGCTCAGCATGGGCGAGGTACCATTATTCCAAAGGGCCCCTGATCCTCAATTCGAGGAACATCGGCGATTGGTTCCGCTATATGCTGAAGCCCGGCATCATAGACCTCGATTTGATCTCATCGAAGAAATCGGCGGGCATAGAATCGGTGATCGTAAAGGAGAGCGAGGTGGAGATAACCTACGCGGGCCTGGGAGGGGGCGGTGTTGGCGCCACCATCTCAAGGGCAAAGGCCGGAGATGTGCTCCGCTCCGAATTTACTGAGTGCGGCGGCGGAAGAGTGGCCAGGGGAACGATCGTCCTTCCGAGAAGAGAAAGGATAATAATAGGCGTGGACGACACCGACAACAAGACGACAGGGGCCACCTGGTCGCTGATTCACAACATCGCCTCAAGCGTGGACTGCCCTGAGGCTCACTACATTTCCCACTCGCTGGTGCAGCTGTTTCCCGTTCCGACAAAAACTCAAAACTGCGTCTCAACTGCCGTGGAGTTCGCCTGTCTGCCGGGAAGAGCCGAAGGCATGCTAAGCGACTTCAAGGCGCTTCTCAAAAAGTACTCAGTCTCGGAGCAGACGGGAATGGCAGTCTTTCGGGACTTCGACCCCTCGTCTCTTTTGCCCTTTGGACAAAGATGCAAAACGGAACGCGTGCTGTACGAGGATGCCCTGGATGCCGCAAGGGAGGCTGGCGTGCAGATCCTCCTGAACGGCCGGGGATTGATCGGGGCTGTGGCTGCTCTTCCATTCTTTGCAAGGCCTGACGAATCCATAATTCCAGGAACGCCATGAAGGGCCTGGACGCAATATCCCTGGCGGTTCGAGCTGCCGGGGTAGGTGTCGTCAACTATGTTCCGGGCTATCCGATAAACGAGATAGCTGAGGCCCTATGCGCCGAGATTTCGGTGAACGAGAAGGTGGCGCTGGAAATCGCATTAGGGGCTTCGGCCACCGGCTGCAGATCTATGGTTGTCGTGAAGCAGGTGGGGATGAACCTCCTGGCCGATCCGCTTATCATTTCGGCCACTCACACCATAGGCTCGGGCCTTGTCGTACTGGTGGGAGACGACCTTGGGCCAAAGGGATCTCAGGCGGAGATGGACAGCCGGTACTACGGACTGCTGGCAGAGCTGCCTTTCCTGGACCCCGGCGATCCGGCAAGGCTCTACTATTCCATTATTGAAGCCTATGACCTGTCTGAGAAACTGAGAGTTCCAGCCATTGTCAGGGTCACTCCGCGCCTTATATCCTCAGAGGGCCCGGATATACGGATTTCTGCATCTGCTCACAGGGGATCCGGCCAGAGATTTGACAGGGCTTCATGGGAGTTCACAGTCCAGGGACGGCATCAGAGACACCATACGCAGATCCTCCCCCCGGCGATGCAGGCCTCAGAGGCGAGCACTTTGAACAGCATAGAGATATCGGGAAATATAGGCATTATCGCCAGCGGTTACCCTTCCGTCCTTTCAAAGGGCCTGGGAGTCTCCTGTCTATCCGTAGGCTACACCAACCCTCTGCCCTGGAAGCTGATCAGCCGGTTCGTCCAGGGCCACCGCCTGATACTTGTGGCAGAGGAGCCCGAGCCGTTCATCGAGTCGCAACTCCAGATGAGCCCGAAGGTCAGAGGAAGGCTCACAGGGCATCTGCCGTTTGGGCCTCTTGAGAGATCGGATGTGGCAAATGCCCTTGAAAATCTGGAAGAAAGGGAAATAAAGCCGGGAGGAGGGCAGTCACAGGCGTATGAGTGCGCCCGTGACCGTGGCTATACCGGAATTTGCGATGACTGTCCCTTTGCATCACTTTTTAAGGCAATATCGAGGCTGGATGCTCCTGTGGCGGGGGACGCCGGCTGCGCAATTAAGGCGACGCGGGAGCCATATGAATCCGTAGACGTGGTTTACGGCCTCGGATCATCGATTGCTGTCGCCTCAGGCTTTAGAAAAAAGGGGATTGCAGTAATCGGCGACTTTGCGCTGGCCCATACAGGCCTCCCGGCATTGATTAACGCGGTCTGGCGCGGCCGCGATGTGCTGGTGATTCTCCTTAAAAACGATGTCGCGGCCATGACGGGCGGGCAGGAGGCGCCGGATTTAGCAGAGCTTTTAAGGGCGCTCGTTCCCGTGAGGCGGCTGGACCTGTCGGCATCTGAGGCCGATACGGTGCGATTGATAGAAGAAGAGCTGGCGCATCCGAGATCATCGGTGATAATAGCCGAGGGCAGATGCACCATGCATCAAAACAGAAGGCATTCGCAAATAAAAAATTGAACTGAAGGAGAAATGAAAAAAGTAAACGGGAAAGGCTGATAGGACTTAGACAGACAGTACTCTGGTTCCAGACCAGTTTTCCGACCAGTTGCCTTCAGATCCATATTTCCAGCGGCCGCTAAAGGATCTGCAATCTGCTGATAGGTTGAACTCAATATTGCCTGCCTGCCCCGGCGGTGCGTACTCTGGAGCCTCAGACCAGTTCCCAACCAGCCTATTGCCAATGACCGTGCCGTTGATTTTGCCGCCGTCTGCCTCGTAAGTTCCCGCAACCTCATCGCCGGTTTGAACGAGGCTCATATTTCCAAAATATGTATTCCAATTCCCCGTCCAGCTGCAGTTTAAGGGCATTTCCAGAGAGGAATTATTCGCCGGAACGCTTCCTAAAGAGACGACGCCTTGCGCTGGCAAAAAGCCTAATCCCATAAAAGCTATAAGGATAATTGGCAAGAGGCTGGCCTTTTCAATGAACCTGATCCTATTTTTTATCCTACCCATTTTTCCACCCCGACAGCATGATTGGAGCTATATCGCGATTTTAATTATCGGTTGCTGGCTGGTCGATTTGATAACTATTAGGAATTAATTGTTAAGTATGCTATTTAATCCCTTCTTAGCTTCATTAGCGGTCTTTGATATAAAGGTAAGATAGGCATTTTCTATTTATCCAGTCTTTTTAAGGCTCCTCTACATCTCGACAAAATTAGCGATAATTTGCCGTCACTCCCATAATAATTTACAATCACCTCCACTTAGATCACCTCGCCCAGACCCATCTCCCATCCGCCCTGCGGAGCATCGATGATGATATCGATATCCCCATAATTCGAGTAATCTCCATAGCCTCCGTAGGATGAGTATTCACCATTCGATGCCAGAATCGAGAACTCCTCGGTCAGCAGGTACTCTCCGTCCATGTAGACGTCCACCTGCCAATCTCCGGGCATGAACTCGGCATCGTTTCCAAGAATGCTCATGTAAGAGTAAGCTATCCAGCTATGAAAGCTCTCCTTCCCTGAGCTTTGGGGGTCGTCTGTTGTCACAGAATACGTATTGTACAGCTCTCCGTCAGGCGAGTACCAGTACCACTCGAAATCATGAGGCTCGTATACCGGCCCGAACTTAACCCACGAGATGGCCTGGTCGTCTGAGTCATAGAAGATGCTGACAGGCGGAGATGAAATCCCATCCAAATCCATCGCCATGCCGTGATCCATCAGCTCAGTAGGCTGCGGTTCTTGCGGATAGGAGGACCGGCCTTCGCCGGTACTCCCCGTCTCAATAAATCCTCCTGTCTCAAATCCCGTCGTCAACCCGGACATCAGCCCAGCAGTCTGTCCTGTCGCTTGCCCCGTTGTCAATCCTCCGGAGGAAGACGCGGGCATCCTGATATCGGGAGCAGCTCTCGGGAAGCGATCAGCACTCGTTCCTCCCGGAACGCCGTACTCCTCATCGCAGATTCCGTTTCCATCAGAATCCCGGCAGGAATTGTCCCCATAGTAGTTCCCGATCTGGCCATCGTCCCACTGGTTGAGGCTTATCAGATCCGTGTCGAAGTCGTAGGCGTTGTGGTCGGTATTATCTTGCAGGTCGTTTAGGTAGATGGTATTCCCGTAGCTTCCGAGATCGATGTAAATGCCGTAGCTGTTTTCGCGGACCGTGTTATTCCTGACGGTGTTATTTTGCGAAAAGTCTCCCAGGTAGATTCCGAATCCATTGCCTGTGGCCACGTTGTCTGCCAGGGTATTGTTGCCTGCAAAGTAGAGGTTAATTCCGTAGCCCTGGTTATCCTCAACGAAGTTATCCCTGATCATGTTTCCGCTGGATAGGACATCGATTCCCGATTCGGCTGCGTTCACGGCCTTAAAGCCCTGCAGGACCACTCCATCTGCTGAAATGGTTATGGCGCTTCCCACTCCTCCGGCATCCACCGTCGGAAGGCCGGTTCCGATGAGCCTCAAGGGCTTGGTTACGTTTATGCTCTCCCGATAATTTCCGGCGCCGACATCGATCGTCGATCCCGGCATTGCAGCGTTTATCGCATCCTGAATCCCTGCGAAACCGCATCCATCAGGACAGACCGCCAGCCTTCCCTCAAGTCCCGTTCGCCCCTCCCCGCCCTCTGCGACTGCAAGCCGGAACGACCAGGAAAGCTCCCCGGAGTTGCCTTTTTGATCCTTTACGGATACGGTCACTGAATGCTCTCCGTTTTCCAGCAGTTCATCAGGCGTGTACCAGACCTTTGAGGGCAGCACCTTTGCCCTTGCCGTCACATCCGTCCCGTCAACCGTAATGACCGCAGAGGATGTATCAATCCCAGTGTCGTCGGATATGGCAGCGCTGATCAGGGGCCGGGCATATCCGACGATTGAGCCATCAGGCGGCTGGGGGTTCTTTACCTCAGGCGGGACGGAGTCTGATGAAACTGTGAAGGACCAGGATATCTCTTCCATGTTTCCGGCGTTGTCTGCAGCAAAAACCGTCGACCGGTGACTACCGGATGAGAGTGGCTCTTTCGGCGTGTACCAGACACGAGTGGCAATGGCTGTAGACTTATCTGTGACATCGATTCCATCCACCAGGACCCTGACGGAACTCGCGTTTATGCCGGTTCCCTGGTCGCTTAAGTCTGCGCTGATCAGCGGCGTGTTGTAGCTTATCGATGAGCCATCAGGCGGCTGAAGGTTTCCAACCGCCGGTTTGGACGAATCGGGGCCGGTTACTGAATAAGACCGCACAGCCTCATTGTTGGAATAATCAGACTCGTTGGTTCTCCTTTCGGGATTAATTCTAACCTTAATGTTGTGGCTCCCGACCTCGGCAGGCATGGAGAAGCTTATGTCCTGGCTGGAGTAGGCGTCGAGATATGCAATATCCTGCCAATCCATCTCGGCATCACCCTCCAGCAGAACGACCTTGATGCCGCTTGAGCCGAGGCTTCCCAGGTTTTGGACCGTTGCGTCCACGGTGATGTTATCTCCCTGCTTCGGGTTGGCAGGCGAGACCTTGAGGTTGTGGCCGGTCACGGCAAGGTCGGCCCTTCTGGCCATGGCGCCGCTCAGGTTCATGACCGCCTCATTTGCATCCTCCTGGCTGGAGGCGCACACGGCCCTTCTCATTCCCTTGAAGAGAATATCGATCTTGTAGCCGTCGAGGGGCACATAGTAGCCCCTGTTCATGCCGTCCACATCCAGAGTTACCGAGTTCTCGGCTGCACCCTGCTCTGCGTAGTTCAGCCACGAGGGATCGGCCTCGAAGACATAGTTGCCCTGAGGGACTGTATTGTTGATGTTGCCGATGACGTGGCCATTTAGCCGCACAGTGGTATTGAAGGGCTTGTACTCTGCAGGGGGCTCCCTGGCAAAGAACAGGCGGACCCGGACGCCCTCTACGTTTTGAGCCGAGGATGCTGCAGATGCTGCCGGGATGGAAGTGGCATTTAAGCCGTCCTCTCCGACGCTTAGGGTGGACAGCTTCTCTTCCCTATGGGGATCAACAGAGGCGATTTGCAGCCTCGTGTTGAGCGGATTCTGATCGCTTGGGGTTATCGGCGGAACGTCCCTTATGAACGGCGACCTCTGAGGGATGTAGCTCGGCGTCTCGAACTTGTTTTTAAGCGGTGCATGGTTGATGCAGCTCTTGACGGAGATGCTCTGGCTATGCACCTGCCCCGACTGGCTCTGCTTGGCCTGATCCTCAGTCACCCGCTTCCAGTCATCGTAGTTGCTGTAGATGTTTGCGAGAATTCCTATTCCCGTCGCAAGGCGGGTGAGCTTTTTCCCTTCTTTGAGCTGCTTTAAGTACTCCTCGCCCAAGATCTTCAACTGCTCTTTGGGAGGCTTGCCGAGCATCTTGCTCCTCAGGGCCTCAACGACTTTATGAGGGAATTTGTCTCTCAGGGCAAGCCTGAGAGTATCCTTGCCCTCATTTAGATCCAGGATCGGGTCCAAGGCCAACTGGCCTATGCCACCGATAGTAGGTCCGAGAGTGCTCTGCCTCTCAATCGGCTTGCCTGTGGCCATGTCTATGACCCAGTTGCCGCCATTGTTAACGACGTCCACGGCGGTAACGACGGTATTCACGCCGGGGACGAATCCGGCGAAGCACTTTACTACGACGGCCGGCCTGTTGTTCGGGGTGAGCATTCCGTTCCTGAAGAATATCTTCCAGGTCTCTCCATCCACGAAGGCCCCTGGATCGCAGATCAGCTCCCAGGCATCTGAGAAGAAGAGGACGTAGTCCTGCATCTCTAGCTCCACCTTCAGCCCTTCGATCCTCCGGCCGTCCTCGTCGTAAACAGGGATGGGCACATCGAGGAACAGCGGCTCCATCTCCACAAGCTCGACCTGGCGGTTCTCCTCGTAGACCACCATCCCGCTCTTGTCCTTAGCTGTCACCCTCAGAGTGTCGGTCATATTGCGGTCTGCCAGGATCAGATAGGTGAAATTATACGTTGTGCTGTTCTCGTCAGGCAGAACGTAGAGCAGCCTCACAACCTTATGTGGATCGCCTGCTGCAAGCGCATTGTTAATGGTGAGCTTGGCCATGGCGCTGTCGTTTACAGGATAGGGAAGCTCATAGGTGTAGTTGTTCTGGTATGTTATGTCGTCGCCATCGCCTGTGAAGGTTAAAGTCCTTTCATCCGATGTGGCTATGCCTGAGGACGACTGGACGCCAATGGTTGCGGTGTAGTTCCCCGGATCGGCGTATCCGAGGTTAAACACAAGCTCGCCGCTCTTTATCTCGCCAACGATCTCCGAGAAGCTGTAATTGGCCGCATTGGCCAGATAGAGAATGGGCACTGCTCCTGAGGGAAGCCCCGGCTTTTTGGCCTTGATGACGTAGGGCGGGGCATTCAAGGTGGCCTTTGAGCCGGCTGCGCTCAGATCATTCGTGCGGTCCGCGTCCTTGGCGCTCACCCATGCCACGCCGCCGGGCTCCAGAGTTTTCGACGGCGTGGAGCTTACGGAGAAGCTCCGGCTCTCTGTTGATGCATCGGAGCCCTCCACATAGGCCTCATAGGAATAATCTCCTGGCAGGCCGTAGACGGTAAATATCGTCTGGCCCCAAAGATCAGTCGGAGAGCGAATCGTCGTATAATTTCCGTTCCCGCTTACGTTCAGCACTACCTCGGCCTTGTAGGCGGCTGCCCCATTCTGCTCCGCCTTGACCTTGATCCTGGCGATGAATCCCTTGGCGCTTTTGTCTCCCGACCTGAATGTATAGGATTCGACCTCACCCACCGGGTTGGTGTTTGCCAGCCCGTCATCCTCGAAGCTGCGATCAAATGCAATCATCATCGACGGCTGCTGTCCGACGAAGATGTCTTTGCCCGGCGGCACCGTGAAGGCGAGCGATATGTTTCTCTCCTCTCCTGCAGCCCTTGCGGCCAGAACGCCCTGCGCCCCTGAAAAGCCCTCGCCAAGGACTGGCTCAACAACGAAATCAAGGCTTTGGCCGGTTCCCAAATAAGCGTGATCAACCGACGGATGATAGACCAAAAGCCCTGAGAGCTCGCCTCCGGCAGAGACTGAAAGATCGGTCAGAGGGTCCCCTCTGTTGGTTATCCTCAATGTCTTTCCAAGAGTGTAGGGATCGCTTGAGATCTCCTCCACAGAATAATCGATTACGGGAAAATGCACTTTCAGCTTGACCACGGCGGAGTCTGTAATCGCCTCAGCGCCGAGGTTCGTTAGGTTCAAATTGATTGTGTAATCCTCAGATAAAGCATCCTGAGCGTGGAATACCAGCTCTACGGATCTCGACTCTCCAGGGAGAAGGGCAATCTTTTGGTCTGCTGAGCCCTGTCCAACGAAGTTTATGGCCAGGTCCTGCGGAACGCCGGAGACCTGCATCAGCAGCTCATGGGGCTCGTTGTCTGTGTTTGTAACGCTTATGAAGACAGACTGATTATAGTCTCTCTGAACTGTATATTCGTAGATCTTTTGGTCGAAGGATATGCCGTTGTCCACGAACAGCCGCCGTATATCGCTTTGTGATGCGCCCTTAGATGTCTCGCTCTTAACATAGAACTCGTACAGCTTGTTCCTGGTTAAGTTGACTGCAACTGCATGATCCTTTCCGGGCAGGCCCCTTAAGGGAAGGAACTCCGCCTGGTCCTCTGATTTTATGAACACGTCTCCCGAGGCGTTTACAGGCGTCTTCCAGCTCACGACCACCGCCTGCGAGCCGGTTCGCGCGTTGTCCTCGGGCACGAGATCGACTATTTGGGGAGCAGATGTTATATTGACGGCTGCCGATGCATCTTTGGAGCCGCCGAGGTTGTATGAGGTGGCATTTATCACGAGGGAGCAGTTCCCATCTGCAGCGTCGTCGGGAACATTTAGCTTCAGCGGAATCTCTCTTTCAGCGCCCGGTCCTAAGTCAAGGGAGCTTTCGAACTCCACCCAGCCTAAATCGGCCCCGATGCTATCAAGGATTGTAGCGCTGAGGTTGAAGCTGTCGCCCACCGGCTGGTCGTTTATCAGGCTCGCCTTGAACAGAAGCTCTCCTCCGGGACTGGTGACGGCCAGGTCAGGAGCTAGGATGAGGTCGAACAGCCTTTCAGCCCCTGCGATATCCTCAGCCCTGATAACAGTGACCTTGGTCTGAGCCGTGGCGTTTCTGCCCTCATCATCCGTCGCCCTCAATGTCAGCACGTGCTCTCCAGCATCCCTCCATCCCTGGAAGGTGTATCTGGAGTCGCTTGTGTTGATATCATAGTCTCCGTTGCCGTTTGTGTCCCACTCGTAATAGAGAATAGTTCCGACCGACGTCGATCTGGAGGCGTCGAGGACCACGGGCCTGTTTCTCCCCACAGTCTGCTCAGGGCCGGCGTCCACGTAGATGCCCGATGAGCCGCCGAAGTAGAATGTGACGACGATTTGCCACGACTGGCCGGGAGCCAGGTCGCCTGCGTTCCACTGCATCCCCACAGCCACATCGGCTGTTCCGTCCTCCGGGTACTTGTCAAGGCCGTTTAACTCTCCATCGGTCCAGTCCTGGCTGGTCTCGAATCCGTAGTACTCCATGCCGTGATTTGAGGACGGCTTATCGCCGCCAAAGCCGTTCCTGAAGTACTGGTCGTTGTTCTGCCAGACGGCATCTGTCGTATTGGCATACCAGCCGTAGGAGTCACCCGATGTGACTATATCGAAATCGACCACCTCGAAGAATCGGACGTCTTCAAGCTTTGTATTCCTGTTGGAATTGGTCAGGGTGTAGCTTATGGTGAAGAACTTGGCGTCCCCCGCAGGCAGGTAGACCTCCCGCGTCACATTCAAATCCTCGTAGTGAAGCCTCGAAGTCCTGCCGCTGCTGCTTTCATCGAACCTCTGATCTACCTGGAAATCGTAGTCCGAGGCCTTTGTCGTATTCCAATTCTTGGTGAAAACGCCGAAATGCTCCCGGTAGCAGGCATCGCCCCAAGTATCAGGGGCATACATGAAGTTCCACCAGTCGCTCGACGTTTCGCCAAAGGTGACATCCAGGTAGTTGTTCTTGGACTGATAGGCACAAAAGGCGGTTGAACAAACAATGAAGCTGATGATAGTGATCAGGGCCACAGCAATCGTAAAGGCTGTGGCCGTCCTGAGGACGCGGGCATTTGCCATAACTACTCCTTACCTTTGGGTATAGTTGGCCTTAGAGCTACAAAAGAATATCCATTCATGCTAACTATATGTGGAAAGAAAATTCTGAGGGGCGGACGCCCGGTCACGCCCCCGGATCTCATGAACAATCTGTCAATAAAACCCGGCATCATCTTTTATGAGGGCGGTGGGACAATCGCCATCCCTTCGACGCCCGCCGGCTCGCCTGCTGGAGCGTTCACATTTCCGCCAACGATTTGCCTGCGAAGTTCTGCTCCCCTTTCGCCTGATGGCGCTTGAGAGTTCCGAGACGGTGATGCATCCACCTCTGTTTTGTAGATATAGTAAATGAGGGAGGATGACTCGTCGGATATGATCGATTCGGCGGCCCTAAGGCCAATATTGCCCATCAATCTGATGTCAGTGCCCCTTTCAAGAGCAATCTGATTGCCGAGGTTGTCCATCGTCAGCATCATATTATTTGAGTCAATACTGGCGATCCTCATCCTGCCGTATTTCGCACCAACTGCAATGGATACCGGCTCTTCAGAGATCTGCCAGATTCCATCTACGGTCGCCGTTCCACGAGCGCCGTCCCTGTAGACGTTCTTGAAGTGGACTGCAATTGTGACAAGGCCCCTTTGTGACCCGACATCCTTCTTATAGAAAAAGGTCTTATCCGCGAGTATTGCATATTCCGCTGAAGGCGCGATTATTTTGCTTTCGACCAGATCTCCGTTTTTGAGCAGCTGCAGATAGCATCGCCCCTCCTCGCTTATGCCCTTGACCAAAAGAGCGTAGCCATCACCTAGCTTCAGCTGGCTTCCCATCTCAATTACCTGCTCGGAGCTTTCGTCCATGACGATTTTTTCCAGCTGGCCTCTGGCCATAGAGTTATCGTCCTTTGACTCCTTGTACAGCAGCGGATACGACACCCATTCATCCATGGCATCAATATATCCTGCGAAGTATTTTTCGCCCAGGAATCCAATGACGTAGTACTTGCCAAATTCCTCGAAGGAAAAGTCGCTTGCCTGAGCCGAAGTCGTGTAGGTCAGCCCGTTGTATTCACTCAGGATGTTTCCATCTGTGACCTCCGCCCTCAGGTCCTCACTTCCCAGGCCCCCGTCAAGGTCGTAGTAGAAGCCTGCGAAGTTTTGTGAGTTCCAATCAAAACTGCCTGTGGCAACCGGGCTTCGAACCTCGCCGGTTCCCGGCTCCCCTGCTTCATGTTCTCTGTAGGGACAATACCTCAGAGAGTCGTTATCGCCAACCTTCATGCGAAATCCCGGCATGATCGGCAGGTCGCTGCCCTTTTCGAGGAATACGGGATTCTTGCTGTTATCCATGGAGACATCCATAGCCATTGGATTGACGCCTGCAACCCTCATCTTGTCATAAGCGGCGTTGGTCTGGACGTCCATGGGCTGATCGGATATCTGCCAGATTCCATCCACTGTGGCGACTGCATTTAGAGAATCGTTGTATACGTTCTTGAAATGCACAGCTATCGTTGCCAACTTCTTCTGGCTTCCCACATCCCTCATGTAAAGATAGGTTTTATCAGCATAGGTAGCCGAATCTTTGCTCGGGGAAACTACCTTTGTATCCACGACAGCGCCGTCCTTCAAGAGATCCAGGTTTGCCATGCCCTGCCTGGGCTGGATGGACCTGACGATCAGCTCGTATCCTTCAGCGAGCTTGATCGGCGTGCAGCACGTGACGGTCATCTCGTCATCCTGATCTAAGAGGATCTCCTCCAGCTGTCCCTTGGACAGCGAGTTGGGGTCCTCAGAGTTCTTGTATAAAAGCAGGTCTCCGTCATAGAAATCGCTATTTTGTGCGTATCCTGCCAGGCATTTTTTCCCTAGAAATCCCATCGCATAGTAGCTGCCCCAATCTTCAAAATCGAAGCTGTCCATCTGGGCCGTCGTTCTGTAAACAAGGCCAAACGGCTCATCGCCGGAGAGCTTCCTGCCCTCTGTGACGGTTGCTGAAAGAACCTCTGTTCCCAGATTTTTGTTCGCATCATAATAGAAGCCCGCGAAGTTCTGCGGCGTCCAGGTAAAGCTGTCCTCGCCATCTATCGCCACCTGGCCGCGGACCCCGTCATCGTCTGCAGATCCGGCAAAGGCTGCCATTAGAAAAACGGCCAAAATCGCCGGAAGAATCAGTGGTTTCACAATTGAATCCTCCTATCAGCACTTATGCCAGGCAATATCATCGATCGGTTAAGATCTTATCCGGAGGATTCTTTCAAGTAGCCTGGAGCCATTGGACTTCGATGTGCGGCACCATACCGCCTTGCCGACGGATAGTACTCGGCTGCAAGCTGGACCTTTCCTGCTGTTTCCTCATCGGCCGTGTCTGCAATGAAGGCGAGCATGAGATCAATGCCTGCCGATACCCCCGATGATGTCCATATATTCCCGTCGCGGACCACACGCTCTTCGACGACTGTGACGTCCCCGAGTGCCCTCAGCCGATCAAGGGAGGCCCAATTGGTTGTAGCCCTCTTTCCGGCTATTCGTCGGTTGCCTTTTTTGAGTGTGTCAAATTCTTTCCGGCGCTCCATGCATCTCCTGCATGCATCCCAAGCCGCCAGTAGCGGTTATCCGGCATTGTAAGGAAGAGCGGGTCGATCCCCGGAAAATCGGGCTTTCCGTCTTTTATTATGCTGCCGTCGGCGTATGCGCCTGCAATCTCGCCTATGAAGAGCGTATTCGTCGGCAGCGGGACGCTCTGGACTAGACGGCATTCAAGCGCAACAGGGCACTCCCGGATCATCGGCGCAGTCTTCAGCGAGCCGTAAAATACGTCAAATACCTGTGACTTGTCGGCCTTTTGGCCCGAAACGATCCCACAGTAGTCGGTCTTCTCCATGAGATCCGATGACGGGATATTCACCGAGAAAGTCCTCGTCTCTACGATGCCCTTCGATGTGAAATGATGGTTCCCGATTCCGCATACTATCATCGGCGGGCTTGCATTTGCCCTCGTGCACCAGCCCACGGCCATGAAGTTGGCCTTGCCGCTCACCTGCGTCCCTACGAGCACTACCGGCATCGGGATAAAGAAGTTCTGTCCGATCTGTATCTTATCCATAGATTATTCCTCCCCCTCTCTTCATGAAGGTCCTCATGAAGGTCCTTGATAGGATGACCCCTGCAGAAATTGATTCCTGGCTTTATCTGCAAGGGCGGTTTGAACAATTGAGGCGAAATATGCCTTAACTAGATATATAGCCTATACAGTCATTTTTGAAACATACTTTCATAGGAGTAACTGTGGCTATGACTTACACAAAGAACGGGAGGACGTATCATTGTCCCGTTGAGGCTGCGCTTGATGTCATTGGCGGCAAGTGGAAGCCGCTCATTCTCTGGGCTCTGGGGAATAGCGTTCTGCGCTATAGCGAGCTGCAAAAAGCCCTGCCAGACATTAACGCCAAGATGCTGACGAAGCAGCTTCGCGAGCTGGAGGAGGACGGCGTCGTCAATCGGAAGGTATATCCTGAAGTCCCGCCGCGTGTGGAATACTGGATCACCGATTTCGGAAAGACGCTTATACCGATACTTGAAGCTCTATGCGAATGGGGGGTAGACTACCTCGGGATAGAGGATGATTCTCTGGACCAATGCCCGATAAAAGCAAAATGAGGTAAAGGAAAATTAGGTGGGAGGCGATTTCGTATCGGGCGGCAAAGCGGTCATAGCCGCGGCTGCACTTCTACCTTAGCTCAGTTTTACCCCTGTATCGCTTTCTGTATAGCTCTCATCGGCGTTTTTCCATGAACATCAGCCTGACATTGGGTGATAAATCCTCCTCGCGGAACTCCTTGTATCCCAGCCTTCGGTAGAGCCGGATATTGCTTGCGCTCTTAATGCTTGTAAAAAGCTCGAATCTCTCTGCAAGAATCATCCATGACTACAGCTGATCAGCTGGTACGAAATTCATTCGCAGCCTTGATAAGTTCGGTAAAATATTCGGCGCTGCATGTCTTGAATAATCCGTACCAGGCTTCCAGCAGCGGTGCTGCATAGATGTCCAGTCGTTTAAAAATATGATACGCAAAGTCTACAGGAGCCGTTCCCGCCGCTGTGATGAGGTTGTTATCGGTAACGGCCAGTGCATCTTCGTACAGTTCAGCCCCCCGGTAATTTGTGGCGGCCAGATACTCGCGAGAATTGCTTGTATGGCGGCGGGCATCAAGTAACCCCCCACGAGCAAGGCCCGCGGTGGCGCCGCAAATCGCTGCCACAGGTACGCCGGAGTCAAGGAATATACGGGCAGCATCGATTGCCTCCTTGTTCTTGCCCTCATCCCAGGCAATGCCGCCGGGCAGTATGAGCATGGCACTGTCCGCCGGAGAAAGCTCATCGAGAGTTAGGTCAGGCTGAATGCGAATCCCTCCCATGCTCACAACCGGCGCTCTTTGTATCGCCACGCTGCGGACCCGGTAGCTTCCAGGATTTTTTTGAAACTGAGGGTTGTTTATCCCCGCTATCGCATAGCCTGCTTCCCAATCAGATAGACTGTCGAATGCATAGAGATGTACGTCTTGCGGTCTCATTTATGATCCCCATTTCAAGCCTCTGAAGATTCTGCTTTAATGCATCATGCTTTTCGAGTACAGATTTATTATCATGACTCCAATAATTATTAATACCATTCCAAGAATTGCCGGAATATCCAGTGTTTGTCTATAATATAAATAGCCTATAACGGAAATTAATGAGACGCCTACGCCGGACCAAATTGCGTATACTATGCCGATA
Source organism: uncultured Methanotrichaceae archaeon (assembly GCA_964534145.1). Lineage (GTDB taxonomy): Archaea > Halobacteriota > Methanosarcinia > Methanotrichales > Methanotrichaceae > CAWJYS01. The sequence goes on from CAZHNU010000023.1 coordinate 43,375, forward strand.
TTTATATTCTCCTTTAGCGTCAATGAAAGAAAGAAAAAAGCTATTGCATAGCCAATAATAGCTACCAATGATGGAACGCCTTTTGTGAATCCCTCTGATGCCTTTAATGCAGATGTCCCGATAACTTCCCCAAATATTGCTATGAATAAGAATAGCCACTGCATCCTGTAATACCCTCCCGTTTGCCTTGGATCTTATCTTGGATCTTGGTAATCAATCTGGTCTCTTCCGGCCTATCATGAGAAATATGGAAAACCGCCTCATCTCTCCGGCAATGCTCGGCTTCATCATTTCTGATGCATTAATGCTATGAACGTCATCAAATCCCGCATCCACGAAATCCTCTTGCAAAGCCGCCCGATCAAACCCAAAATGGAACACGCCGGTATTGTCCTCGTGAAACTGGCCGCCATCCAGATCAAGATCAGAAATACACAGATGGCCGCCGGGGGTTATAATCTTGTAGAGCTGAGCCAGGAGGGGTCGTACCTCCTTTATATGGTGAAGGGTCATATTGCTTACGACGAGGTCGTAATTTCCCGCCAGAACATCGCCCTTATCCAGATCGATAAGCGCGGTTTTAACATTTTTTAGATTCAGTTTGGCGATCTTCTCGTTGAATATGTCGAGCATCCCCTTCGAGCTGTCGATCCCTGTGACTGAACGGACATGCGGCTGCAGCCGGAGAGCCAGCAGCCCAGTGCCGCAGCCGAAGTCCATGACATCCATGTCGGGCGTCAGGGCGATCTGTTCAGATATAGCATGGACTATGTCATCCGTCAGCTTGACCCTTGCAGGATTTTGGTCCCATTTGGCTGCCTCTTTATCGAAGTCCCGCTTTTCGAATTGCTCGGAAAGCCTTTTGTGTGCGGCACAATCATCTTTAAATTGTGTCATGACCATTCACCTTTACACTTCTCCATTCTTCCTGGCACCCAGACGCCTATTGGGTCATTCCAGCCAACGACAGCATTTGATATATTCATGTCCTAACGACTCTCAATCTACTCTCTGACATTTGGGACAATAATAGCAGGTCCCGCCCAGATAGGCCATCTTCTCTATCTTAGTTCCGCACTCCGGACATGGCCGTCCTGCCGCTGCCTTGTCCATTATGCGCCTATACTTGCCATGATCCCCATATAGATCTGTTTCGTCGTTTCTGCCGCCCTGCCGCATTGCTTCGGTCACAGTTCCCACGATAGCCTGATGCAGGTCCTTGATTTGGTCCTTGTTCAAGCCTGCTATAGGCCGCTTTGGATGGAGCTTCGCTCTGAACATGATATCCTGAGCAATCGAATTCCCAAGTCCAGGTATCAATTGATCCTGAGTGAGCAGCCCTTTTACAGATCTGCTTCCTTCTTTTTTGAAGTCCTTGATAAGCGCTGACAGGTATTCCAGGCTAAACTCAGGATCAACCGGAGTAGTTCGCATGTCTTTGATGTATTGCCTTTCCAGCTCATTTCCTTCCTCGTAAAGTTCCATTGCGCCCCACATTTGGGTAGTTGCCGAGAGAAAGCTGCCGTCCGTGAAGTGCAATGAAAGATGATACTTTTTTGGCAGTCGTGAGCCTGATTCGTGCAGCAGAATCTTGCCGCCGCACTCCCCGAAAACGAGCACATAGCCTGGCCGGAGGGGAATAAACAGCCATCTTCCTCTGGAATAAGCCAATCCGATAGTCTTTCCTTTAACAATGGCGGCAAACTCATCCGGTTTTCGATTGTACCAGACGAATTTATGCGGAGAGTTGCCTGAGGTTCCATGGGCGATGCGTTTGCCTGAAAGGCTTTCAGCCATTTGGCGGGCCAGGGTAACATACTCCGGGATCTCGAACATGCAAGATTCTCGTTTCTCATATGCTTAATCTGAGTTCTTCCGACTTATCATATGGAGCCCTTAACGCTGCATCTAAAACCAGTTTTCTATTTCTGCGTTCCCGGCAATTTATAGGATAACCGCATCTTTTCGAGATACTCTTTTCTGGACAGACATCTGTTCTCCTTCAATATCTCTTTAACCTCGTTGCCGTGCTCCTTCAGCCAGTCGAATTTGTTGCAGCCGTCAAAATCTTCGCAGGAACTGCACAGCTCTTTTCCCTTTTCCCTGGCACAAACTCTGATGGCGCAGTCGGGAGGACCACCCCCATTCCGGCATCCTTCACAGCATGCATACCTTTGCATCCATTTCAGGCCCTGATCGACCGCTTCCCAGTCGATTTTCTCTCCTCCAGGAATCAGGGGGGCCCACATGGAAATCTGGCAATCGGCAATATGCTTTCGGGTTTGATCAGCGCTCTTTACCACTGCGCCGTTTCCTAGAGGACATGCGCTGCAGATGATGCCGCATGGTCCGACCTGATTCTCGATTCCAATCCAATCTTCCTTCCAGGTTTCATTCATAAAAGCAATCAGTTCGTCCCGAATATTTATGACTTCCTTATGGCTTCCTATGCAATGTTTGAGAATTGCGGTCAAAAAGAAGCTTCGGGGGAGCGATCATGTTCCCTTCACAATAGAGTTGCAGCGCTTTATTGGGGCTTTTCCCCATATGCACACGTATTCCGATGTCGCATTTACCGGTCCTTTGCGCAAATCCTCCTCAAGTCGCCGAAGACCTTCCTCGAACAAAACATCATCAATGAGCCTAAGGCACGAAAAGGCCCTCTCCCTGTAGGGCGTAGCATCGCCAAGGCGCGATGTTTTTTTGATCTCACGAGAAGCCAGATTAGTGAAACCCACCAGATCCATACTATCGAGCAACGCAGCAACTGTTGGGTACCGTGCGATGTCCGCTTCAGCGGATAATGGCCAATACCGAGAAAGCGGCTCCCTTCTCTGAATCATTTCGGTCGAATCTGTGAACGTGCATATACACCCACCAGGATGGAGGACTCGAAGACTCTCCTCAAAGTATTTCCTTATGCTATGCACATGATGGATCACGTTGACAGAGAACAATAGGTCAAAGTAAGCATCCTCAAATGGAATGCTCTCGGCGGACCCCTTGCAGATATTTAGCCGGGCATGAACCGGTGAATGTCGCCGCATACCTTCGGACGGCTCGACGCCCCAGCCAGCACAGTTGGCTGAATCGATGAGTGCGCAGATGTGGTTGGCCGTGCCACAGCCGACCTCCAACACTTTGGACGCGGGAGTGAGTGAACAAAATGACTGCAACTCGGCAATCACATGTTCGCTTACCCGTCGGCTGCGGGCGTATGCATCTGCCATGGTGTTATAATCTGTCTTCATCTACTCACGGCCCAACGAAAAAGGTCACCGCCGCCGTTTTGCTGCATAATGATATGTCCGACCTTTAATCGGGCAACACCAGTTTCCCTTGCCGAAGCTCAAGAACAGGGGCCCACGCCACCTCCCACGGATGGCCGTCGGGATCGGCGAAGTATCCTGAATAGCCACCCCACTCGGTATCATGTGCCTCCTTAAGTAGGGTTCCTCCGGCCAGAACGGCCTGCGACAGTGCCCTATCAACCTCCTCTTTGGAGGAAACGTTTTGCGCCAGAGTAATTCCTCCATAGCCCCCGCAGTCTTCAGCGCAGGCATCCTTAGCCAGCAGATGACGGGGATAGAGGGCGAGTGCAGTCCCGGTACTCATTTTGAATATGGCAAAATCGCCGGCACTGATGCTGGACAGAGGCCAGCCTAGGCCGTCCCTGTAGAAGCGGACGGCTCTATCCAAATTTTTAACTCCGAGAGTTACAATATTTAGACGTGGTTCCAATTTTTGCCTCCTTTGGCCCAACTGCTCATGAATCTCGTCCGTTGCGATTTTTCTAATAAAGTTGTTTATTGAAAAATTAGCTAACCTTTCGAACCAGACAGTAGGTGGAATAGGAGTAAGTGGAGCATCCGCCTTTTCAAGACTGAAGTCGAGAAGGGCATTGAATGGAGCAGTTGGCCCAGTTCCAATGGCAATACTGGAAGGATATGGCTGTCCCCAGTGAGTAGCTCCTCCCCGAGCGGCATAGATCTTACGAATGGCAGCCTCGAGTTCATCTTGTTTTGGACAAAACAATTGATCCACTTGAAATAAATCATCCTTTTCCCACAAATCGCTGCCTGTGTTATCAACCAAGAACGTGGTGAATTTCTCAGTAGCCCATGAAATTCCAGAACAAGCTTTTATAGCCAGTGCCTTGCACTGTTCCGGCTCAAGACCAAATTCCGTCGCCATTTCGCAAACCTTTTTTTAGTCTCGATCATTTTGGCTTCATCAGGCCGATATTCACTGAGAGCTTCATTAGCTATGGTTTCGACACATGAGATAAGCGACTGATAAGCGAGGTCCGACTCATGCTCGATCTGGCTCAAAGCTTGAGAATATAGTCGGGCAGCCAAAACCAGGGACTCTGCATGATGAGAGGAAGCCAATGCGGTAAGATGTCTGCGTAACTCGCGTGGATCAAGCCCACGCGGTGGTGGATTGTAGTTGATAATGTCGTTGATGCCCTTGTTATCATAAACGATTGAGGCTGGTTTGTGCCTCCAATAGTCCCTACTGATTCTGTTTGCAAAATCAATCGAGATGTCGAGAAGCCAGTCGGGCTCTTGCTCATAGCATCGCGGATGGATCTCGCGGACTTTGGCTGAGACCGTGATGAATCGCCTTAATAGCAGACTGAGAATCGAGGCGATGTCGTGCGCTATTTCCTCATCGGAATAGAACGTAAGCGTAATCTTACCCTTAGTTTCTGTTACTCTGGCGGTTTGGAACCTAAGTGACAGCTCTTGAGGGTAGTCGTCAAAAGGATGACTGCAAACGGTTAAGGTAAAAGGCCCATCGACCAGGAGTCTAGTACACGAAGGCTTAAATAGATCTACAAATATAAAGGGATAAGTTAGATTCT
>CAZHNU010000024.1:0-23798 GCA_964534145.1 uncultured Methanotrichaceae archaeon
GAAGGCTATCCTGGAGATGGGGAGCTATTTAGATTTGAAAAGATCATGAGGTAATCGCTGTGAACCCTTCTGAAAAGGGCGATGCGGAGACAAAAAAAAAGGCTCCTCGCTATTTTATGTGGGTAAATCAAACTCAAGTTTTCCCGTCCTAAGGTAAATAGTAATAATGAAATTCTTGGTTGATCTGAAACCCCTTGCGCTATCCTTTGCGGCCAGGATAATGCTGTTAGTTCCTTCCAAGATGCCGTTATCGATTCTGGTTCTAATATAATTGGTTACACCGTTCCAGTGCTTCTTAATTATTTTAGCATAGTCAATTACAGGATTAAGTCTGCTATGAGTTGCCCAGAAATACCATTTTTTAAGGTGAGCTTCAGCAGCAATAGGATTGTGGTAGTTCCAGAAGTCGCGCAGAGCTAGCTTGATTCCATAAGCCCTTAGCGTTTTGAGCCTGAGATCTTTTAGCGATCTGAATGTCTCATTCTGCTTAGCCGTAAGGTTCTCGGGATTCTTAAGCCAGACGTATCTTGTCTTCTTCAATAGGGCATTATGCAATTGTTCAGCTCGCCTAACCTTATCTATCGATTCATTCATGATCCTCATTACATGGAACTTATCAAAGGTGATGGCTGCGTTAGGGAATTTGTCCTGGGTCCCGGATATGAAGGCCGCTGACATATCGCAGCAAAAGTTTTCGATATTTTTGCTGGACCCCTTATGCAGCTCTAAATCGGTCTTGAATGAATCAAGAGTTGAAGCATCTTTTCCTTCACATACATGAATTACCTTGGATTTATCAAGATCCATAAACACTGAAACGTAATTATGCCCTTTTGACCTTGATGTTTCATCTAAGCCTACTGATTTTACCTCTGAGAAGTCCTCATTGGATCTGGCTTCAAGAACATAGTGCTCTAGAACTCGCCATAACCGGGTATCATGTTCGCCGATCATATCAGCGATCGATTTGATAGTCATATATTGAGCTATTAAGACTATCATAGAATCCATGAGCAGAGTGAATCCGTTGCCTTTTCTAGCCCAGGGAACCCTTACCTGTTTAACTCCGCAACCTGAACAATCGGTATGGGGAACACGACAGTGGATATGGGTCTTGAACTGGAAGAAGTTCAAGTGTCGCCAGGTCCGCTCGATTGTATCATGAACATCGCAACCCTGTTTGCCGCATTTTGGACAGGCAAATTTGCTGCCCGTTTTGAAATCTATGTGAATATCAAGCTTCTTTTCTTTGGCGCTAAAATCAATTGATACTATGAACCATGGGTCTTCGAGGTTCAATGCTGTCTTAAAGAGGGCTTCCTGTGAGATGGACACAGCGTATTTTCTAGTTGAAGTTGGTATAAAGGTTTACTCAGCTACCCACACAGAATAGCGAAGAGCCAATATAATACTAACCTTACCACACCTTCAAATCAATCCCCTCAATCCTGATCCTGTTTCCCTCAGAGTGAACCACTACCCCTGTGTGCACCTTTTGCATCATGCAGTGCTCCGGCAAAAATCGAACTGTCTCTCCAACCTTCGGCCTCCTGCCCCTGGAAACAGTGCCCTCGAAGGCGGCAACCATGCATATTCCGATGTCCTCAGGCATGGGCTTTCCTTCGATTAAGTGCACCGGGCCTATCAAATGAACGGTGGCGATTCCGTGCCGCCATTTCAGCACCTTTGCGAAATGCGTTATCGGACAGCCAAGCGGCCTGTACCTGAAAATGTCTCCCTCTTCAAAGGAGGCGGATACATCAAAAGGATGAAGATCCTCCCTGCATGAAGGCTCGCCGTCCAGCGGGGCCAGGGCGAAGTCCGCATGCAGCCCGTCCAGGACGCCCACAATCTCCTCCTCTTTCTCTGTGGTCGCCAGAAGCCCGGTAATCCGCTCGAAACGATCCTTAAACCTCTCCTGCTTAAGGATTGGACATCTGGAGAGGCCTTCTACATCCACCAGGACAGCGGCGAACTCCCTGCAGCTCCCTAGGCCGCACTCGCCGCAGTTGTAGCCCGGCAGCAGGTTCTCAATCTCTTTCATGGCTCACTTCAATTACGCTTTCTTTTGGTTGGATTTCTCTTGCTTAGACATTTTTTTATCCAGGCATAACTCGTTAAGACTTCTCTTGCTCATTCGCCCGTATACTCCATGAAGCCGCTCAGGTGCCGGAGCATTCCCCTGTGGTGCTCTTTGGAGACGCGAAGCTCGCCGGTGCATAAAGTGCAGACGGCAAGGGGCGGGTTGTGCCGGAGAACCATCTCCCCCGATATCTCAGGCCAGGACTTTATCAGGTCGGACAGCTCTGATGAACCCTTGCCGGAGAGGCCGTTGGCCTCGATTACCCTGCACCGCGGGTTGGCCTCAAGGATTCGCTCCCTAAATACCTCCCGCTCTGCCTGGCTCACCAGGTCGCCCTTTGTCATCACAGCGACGTCGGCCGTTGTTAGAAGGGGCCCGACTTTTAAGGGGCTGTTGGGGCCAGTCGTCACATCGATGACGCATACGGCTAGGGCCTTATCCGGATAGGGCGCACAGCGCAGACACAGGCCTGCAGTTTCGTTTAATAGAATATCGGCCCCTTGCGTCCTTGCCCAGTCCAGCATCTCGTCCACGTTGTAAATGGCGTAATGATCGGGGCACATGTCGCGGGACAGGCCAACGGCCACGGGAACATCCAGCCGCTTGAACCTGGAGTCATCCTCAGTCCACATGCAGTCGATCTTGACCAGCGCTGGGTGCATTCCCGCCCTCTTCAGGTCCTTCACGGCATGCATCAAGACAGAGGTTTTTCCCGACCCGGGTGTGCCTGCGACCACGACGAGCTTCAAGCCACTACCTCTCCCTGGCGGATGGTCTCGCGTAGAGCTGTGAGCCAGCCGTCCACGCGCTCGATGTCCTTGAAAACCCTGTGCTCCTGCTCGCTCGTGTTTATGACCTTTACCATGCCGCCGTTCTTCATCACAACCCTGCGGGATGCCATTAAAGCGAGCATCGGGTCGTGGGTTACTACAACCACGATTTTTCCCTCGCCCGACAGGAGGCGCAAAGCTTCCTGCTTCTTTATTCCGGCGTTCTCGATCTCGTCGATTAAAACAATCGGCGAGTCGCTGATCACTGCTATGTCGGCCGTCATCAGAGCCCGCGACTGGCCTCCGCTTAAAATGGTCAGCTGGTGGTCCGGATTTATGGGCTCGCCTGTGAGAGTGTTTGCCAGAGCGATGACTCTCTCTCCCAGAGAAGCGTCCTTTCCGCGGCTCTTGGCATGCATCCTCAAAAACTCCCCCACAGACATATCGGCCAGGAAGTGCATGTTCTGCGACAGCTGTGCCACCAGCTTTTTCCTTGGATCCGACCGAAGCGAGGAATCGGGCAAGACACCGTTGATCAGTATCTTGCGCCCTGATGGCGTGTCTCCCAAGGCGAACTGCTCTATGTCCGCAATGAGCGTGCTTTTTCCAGATCCTGTCGGGCCTACTATTCCAATGATCTCGCCGCGGCCGATATCCATTTCGTTTACGGAATCGGGACGGCCGTCCTTATCCACTCCGCCGATAATTGTAAGTGTCAGGGGTTTCATGATCGCAGTTGCTGTTCTTGCTGTATTCGCCGCGGCATCCACCATAGCATCCGTTGCGCCATCCATCGCCGCATTCATCTCCGTCATGCTCTGCCCTCCAAAAAGTCGACAGCCTCCCTTGAATCGGAGGCCGTAAAGTCGCATTTCAGTGCGAAGGGGTTCACATCCTCCTTCAATCTGGAGATGCCCCCTCCAGTAATGTTTAGAAGAACGATATCATTAGGGCGAACAGCTCCCGATTTTGCCGCCTGTATCAAAGATGCAACCGCCACTCCGGGGGCGTTCAATATGTCTATGCCCTCGGATTCCTCGAACACTTTTTTGGCCTTTGCCGCATCCCTGTCCGTTATTCCGTAAACCTGGCCGCCTGTTTCATTCAGGGCGTCCTTCACGCCGCCTTTGATGCCGAATGGCGGCCGGCGGTTGAACAGGACATCATCGAACATTTCCGCGGCTGCAGGCTCTGGCTCCAGGCCGCTCCAGGCGTAATAAATTGGTGCATTGGGGATGTTTTGGGACAGATGAAGCCTCGGCAGCTGAGATCCAAACCGGCCGTCTCCAATCAGCCTCATCGATGCCTCCCAGGCGGATATCCCGCCTGTGCCGCTGCCCACAGCCTGGAAGTAGTGATCCGGAAGCCTTCCGATGGCAATAGCGCCGTCGAGCATTACAGTCCCCATGCCGTCCCTGCGGGCGATGTTCTTCGCTCCGCCCTCTGGCATATAGCCCTGCCTAGACTGGACCTCCTCGGCCACGGCTATGGCATCCGTATAGTCGCCCCTCACGCAAATCAAAGTTACAGGGCCCCGATCAACAGTTATCCACATTCTGTGCAGAGCCTTTTCCGGAACGAAAAGCACAAGCGTCTGGCCTGTGATCGATGCCACCTGCGCAAAAGCCCGGGCGGTGTTTCCGGCCGAGGCCACGACAAGGGTAGGGCGGCTTTTCTGCTCCCTCAAGCGCTGCATCGTCGGAGGGGCCTCCAGATCCTTGAAGCTGCCTGTAGGCATCTGTGCACCGCGCTCAGGCCAGTACCCGTTGAAGCTTATGTAAAGCTCGTTTAGCCCCAGCTCCTTTGCAAGCCCCGAGCTTCTGTAGGTCACGGGTCCGCCGCTGGCCTCGGGAATCATGCCCATTACAGGAAGCCAGTCGTAGAACTTCCAGATGCCGGGAAGCTCTTTGAGGCTTAATGTCCGGGAGGCATAATCCGTCCTGAGGAGGGAGTTGTTGCCCGGACAGCTCAGGGCGAAAGGCGGCTGCACCGAGCCGTCGCCAACGCACCTGACCGTATAATCGCCCATGATTGAACTTTCTTTTTATGCAGGATATAATGTTTTCTGTTTTGGGCAAAATATTATCCTAATTGTACAACAAAATTCCTTTCAAGATACCTTTGGGCCTAATTGCGAGCAAGTGGGATATTAATTCTCCGGTCTTAAAGATATCTTTGAACCCAAAAGTAGAAATATTCGCCCTGCTGCTATACAATAGTAAGCCATTGATGGATAAACAATGAGGGCGACCTATTTTGCCCCAAGCATTGAGCTAAAAATTTCTAATCTCCAGTTCTTGTGATTATTTAAGCTTCAACGGATAATATTTCAATTATTAAATCTATGATACAGTGAGGTCAAATTTTGAAGATAATTAAATCTCCTATAGCCGTTGTCGGGCTAATTTTTTTAGCATTTCTATCAGGATTTAGCGCTCAAGCGCAGATACGGCAAAATAACATTACCGGAGATACATCAATGCCTTCTGGAGCAAATGTAGTGCTGGTTCACGGCGCATGGGCCGACGGGTCCAGCTGGAGCAATGTCATACCGCTGCTGCAGGAAAAGGGCTACAATGTAACCGCTGTCCAGATCCCATTGACATCGCTTGCCGACGACGTCACAGCAACTCGCCGCATGCTGGCCATGCAGAACGGTTCAACAATCCTCGTCGGCCACTCTTATGGAGGTGCGGTGATAACTGAGGCGGGAGCCAATAAATGAGGATATGACATGACCAGGATCACGACGAAGGACGGTACGCAGATCTATTACAAGGACTGGGGCAGCGGACAGCCGGTGGTCTTCAGCCACGGATGGCCGCTTTCTGCAGATGCATGGGAGGACCAGATGTTCTTTCTGGCATCAAAAGGATACCGCTGCATCGCACATGACCGCCGAGGCCATGGCAGATCCAGCCAGCCCTGGAATGGAAACGACATGGACACCTACGCCGACGACCTGGCGGAGCTTGTCGAAGCGCTCGACCTCAAAGAGGCAATCCACGTCGGCCACTCGACCGGCGGCGGCGAGGTCGCACGCTACATCGGCCGCCACGGCACCAAGCATGTGGCAAAGGCCGTGCTGATCGGCTCAGTGACGCCGCTGATGCTAAAGACCGCCGGCAACCCTGAAGGGACGCCTATGCAGGCGTTTGACCAGATCCGCGCTTCTGTCCTTGCGGACCGTTCACAGTTCTGGAAGGACCTCAGCATGCCGTTCTACGGCTACAACAGGCCGGGAGCAAAGATCTCTGAAGGCGTTCGAGATTCGTTCTGGCTCCAGGGAATGATGGCCGGCATGCCGGCGTCTTACTTCTGCATCAAGGCGTTTTCCGAGACAGACCTAACAGAGGACCTAAAAAAGTTCGACGTGCCGACGCTCATCCTCCACGGCGACGACGACCAGATCGTGCCGATCGGGCCTTCAGCCCTTATCGCATCCAGGCTCGTTAAGAACGCTGTGCTCAAGGTCTACAAGGGCGCGCCGCACGGCATGTGCACAACTCACAAGGAACAGGTCAACGCCGACCTCCTTGCCTTCATTAAAGGCTGAGCGGCTGATCAAGCGGCTCATCTCAAAGCAAGTCCAAAAGCAATCCCAAAGTAATTCCAAAGCAAATCCCAAAACCACATCCCAAAAGTACAAATATCTTTCAATCATTAGCACAATAGAATGCCAAACGCGGACCGAGTGATGAGGGCGGCCTTTCAGTCCGATGAGGCCCTGAGAGATGCTTTGAGGGAGGTTCTGGACGATTTGAGCCTCAGTGCCAGGGAATTCAGCAGAACATCGGGGATACCTCAGAGCACCCTTTATAAAATCCTCTCAGGACACAGGGAGCCCAACATCACGACGCTTCGACAGGTCGTGAAGACCATCAGGCAGCTGGATGGCTCCGAGGGGAACTTCATCGCCATAATCGCTGCCCGCCCTGTTTTGGACAAGATCAGCGAGAAGAAAATGAAGATTGGCGACAAGATGCTCACCCTCAGGGAGTATTCGGCGACCAACATCGAGGAGGCCATCATCGCCGCAATCAGGGCTGAGCGGGACGGCGCTGCAGCGCTGGTCTGCGCTCCCATCGTGAGCCCAACGGTGGAAAAGATTCTATCAATTCCCGTGGCCACCATCATTCCCAAGGACAGCGTCATCAGGGCCATCGAGGTCGCAGCACGAAAGATCGAATAGGTTTAATAGGCGCTTGCGCTGAAGTGAACTGGTGAGTTTGACGGTCAGGCTGGCTGGAATTGACGCAAAAGAACTCTGGACGGATTTGGAATGAATGCAGTCTCTGGGGCCTTCACGGCGCGTAGCATTGCGGCCGTGCTGTCCGTGCTGGCTGCGCTGTTCATTGTATCGGTCCTCATCTCGCACTGCAGCGGCACACCGGTGCCCGACTTTCAGAGCGTAAGCGGCGAATTCGCCCGGAGCTGGCTGGATGAACACAAAGATCCCGGCAGAGAGATCAATGAACCGGATCCTATCACAGAGGTCATCCCGCCTGATGAAAATGCCAGCTCCGATGGTGGCCTGTGGAGCTGGGGAGGCGCTCCCAGAGGAAACCAGATCGTCGATGGCGAGCTTGTGAGTGACCCACTCTATCTTCAGCCCAAGTTCAACCTCTCCCGCAGCTGGCTGGACGAGAAATACTCCGATTCAGACAGCGGTTTTCCAGTTAATACCTACCTGGACCCTCATAGCGGCAAAAGGTATTACCAATACATAAATCCCACGACAGGCGAACCCATCTTCTCTTATTATATCTATCACGACGATCTGACCGGCCAGACCATCTATGTCTATAAGGACCCAATTACGGGGGATGAGCTTCAAACCACGTCCAAACCGACCGATGTGATCAATTCCCTGGGCAGCGGGCTTTTCGGATGGGCGTTTTAGCCGCTGATTTGGCCGCTGATGCTCCGCCCCAAAAAGCTTTTATGTCCCGGTTCAGATTCAGGTGCCTGGTGGGGTTGGCATGAAACGAGCATTTGCAGTGGCAATATTCCTTGCGATATGCCTGTTTATGGCGAGCGGTCTTGCCCAGGAGTCCGGCAGGTTCCAGGCCGTGGGCGGCGACTATGGACGGACGCTAATCGACGATCTTAAAGCTGATGAAACCGAGGCAGCTTCCGAAAGCGATACAGGCGAGGGACTGTGGGGCTGGGGAAGCTCGCCCAAGGGAACCATAGTGGTAGACGGAAGCCTGATCGGCGATCCCAAGCTGGCCTTAAACAAGCTGAAGGTGGTCCAGGATTGGCTGGGTGAATCTCTGGTCGATGCCTACGACTCCTACGGTGCTTCCGGATCCTCTAACACTTACGTCGATTCCGTTACAGGCGAGCCGGTCCCTACGTTCATCGATCCGATGACCGGAGAACCTTACTACAAATATACCGATCCCGTGTCAGGAAAGCTGATTTATGTCTACTTCAATCCCCAGACAGGAGAGCCGACCCGTACGTCCTTTGTTGACCCGGCCACCCAGTCTCAGGCCACTCAATCTCAGGCCAGCCAGTTCCAGGAAGTCCAGCAGGGAACGTTCTCTCTCCCGCCGATCTTCAGGTGATGTAGAAGTATGCGAAAGCCTTTTATGGCTATGGGCAAATAAAGGCCCGGTGGGGTCAGTATGAAGAATGTAATCGCAGCGGCAGCATTGATTTTAGCCTGTCTCTTGGCATTTAATGCTGGTGCGGAGAGTAACAGCCGCTTCCAGAGCTTGAGCGGAGACTTTGGTCGGGGTGTTCTGAGCACCCTCGACACCAACAAAACACAGACTGCTACAGCAGACAATAATAGCAGCAATAATTTGTGGGGCTGGGGAACCGCGCCCAAGGGAAATATGGTTGTGGACGGAAAGCTGGTTGAAGATCCCTTGAGCAGCATGAACTTTGCAGACTATACAAGCTTCAGCAAGCCGGTAGGCGTTGATGTATTTACCGGCAGGACCATCTATTCTTACCCGGTCTCAGCCGGAGCAACCAAGTACTTCTACATAGATCCCTATACAGAGGAGCCTGTCTTTGTGGAGGCTGGCGGCTTTATGACTGAAACAGCCTATGCCGAGAGCGCCGGCAGCACCAGCTCCAGCTCGGACTATTCGCTTCCGCCGATATTTCGCTGAAGCTGCAAACGAGATCAGAGACTTTGAGGCGGTTTGAAGACAGCGGTCATTATTAAAAATTATCAAATATGGAAGTGATGAAAGGATGAAGAAGTATGCTATCATATTTTTATGCCTGGCAGGCCTTGCCATGGCCCAGGGGTACACCCAGTGGCAGCAAGGAGCGATACAGGGCCTGGAGTACGGCTTTAGATTGGGACAGGCGTATGCCGATGCCCAAGACGGCATAAATATCACCGGCTTCAATGCCGAGGTCGACAGGTACAACGCCTGGATCAGGCAGAATTTCGGGAATAATTCCAATATGGAGATGCCGAAGATGACAACCCCGACTGACCTGAGCAAGCCGGTTCTGATCGCCAACAAAACTGCCGGAAGCGGAGTAGTTCACGAGATTGATGGCGGAGTGGCGGCGGGTCCGGCCTACACGACCAACGATGTCAATTTGCTGCCAAGCGGTACAATTCAGCGTTACATGAAAACAGAAGAAGGAAGAACCCAGGGCGCAGAGTATCTGGGAGGCGTTTAGAGCATCTCGGCTCATTCGATATGCTTTAATTTTTTAGCTTTTCACCGTCTCTTTTAATACTGCGTAACTTAGACAATGTCGTTTTGGAGGGGCCGAAGGCGTCTGCCGGGGCTAACTGACGGTCGCCGGAGGCGGAGGTGAGACAGAAAATGGAGCAATCGGTCAGGGTAGACAGGGCTACGGCATGAAAGATGGCTCTGGATATGAGAATGAAATCAAAAGGCAGAAAGTTCCCTGATATAGTTGAACTGGTCCGCGAGGACCGCGAGCGATGATAATAAGTCTGACTAAAATCCATAATTATTGGTCATTATGGAAGAAAAACTGGATGCCATTCTCGCCGAGTTAAAGCAGGTGCACCCTGACCTGAAGCTAATCTCTACCGACCTGATAGTCGTCTCCGACTGGGTGAGGTTCAAGTGCCGGTACGGCTGCAGGGCCTACGGGAAGCATTTATGCTGTCCTCCCTTCGCGCCTACCCCTGAGGAGACGCGCCGGGTCGTTTCAGAGTACAGGTACGCCGTGCTGGCCCGCTTCGAGACGAAGCCCAGCATCGAGCTTTTGCCCGAGCACACTCACCACGCCCTCTGGGATTCCCTTACCAAAATGCACAGGACCATCTACGAGCTTGAGAGACGGGCCCTGCTCGCCGGCTACTACAAGGCCTTTGGAATGGGGGCCATGCCCTGCACGCTTTGCGAAACCTGCGTGATCGAGGAGAAGCTGGACAGAGGGGAAGCGGTCGAAACGCTTGATGCCATAAAATGCAGGCATAAAGATATCATGCGCCCATCCATGGAGGCATGCGGCATCGATGTCTTCAAGACGCTGGATAACGCCGGCTACAGCACGAAGGTGCTTACCGACTGCACACAGAGGCTTGAGCTGTTCGGATTGGTGCTGCTGGATTGACAGACCAGAGGATCATAAATCAGCGGATCATGAATCAACAGATCATCTCATATATCTCCTGTTGGATTTAGAGTGCTGATGCAATGGGAGTTGGTGGGCTCTGCCGCGGCGCTATTGACGATGTTTGGATTCGTGCCCCAGATCCTCAAGATCTACAGGACGGAGTCTGTGGAGGACGTGAGCCTGTTCATGCTGCTCCAGTTCTTCGTCGGAATATTCCTCTGGCTCCTTTACGGCATCCATATCCACGACAGGATCCTGATTGTCTCAAACGCCGTATCCTTTGTCACATTGGTTGTGGCCGTCGGCCTTTATATTAAGTACAGGAAAGGGCGCAGCGAAAGGCTCAAAGGTCCATGATAATTCGAATAATCGCAGTTGGGAAGCTGCGGGAACGCTACTGGCAGGACGGCGTTGCCGACTATGCCGGCCGCCTCCGTCCGTACGGCAGAGTGGAGATCATCGAGATCCCGGAGGCTCGTGTGCCTGAGAATGCTTCCTTGGCTGAAGAAGAAATGGCAATGGCGCAGGAGGCAAAGTGCATACTTTCAAGGCTCAAGAAGCAGGACGGCCCCACTGTGGTCCTGGACAGAACGGGCCAGGCCTTGGACTCCACAGAGTTGGCTGACTGGCTGGGAAAACAGCTCTTGGAAGGCCCTGCTGCGACAACGTGGATCATCGGAGGCCCTTTAGGCCTGCATCCCTCTATCCTGAAGAGAGCTGACCTCGTTTTATCCTTCTCAAGGCTCACCTTTCCCCACCAGATGATGCGTCTCATCCTTTTAGAGCAGATCTACAGGGGCTTTCGGATACTGCGCCACGAGCCGTACCACAAATGAAAATCAAATGAAAACCGCAAGATCGCAGAACGTCACGGTATTGCATAAAAAGAACGGAATTGGGTGGAGGCCAGGAAAAGCCCTGGGATTCCACATTTTGGATTAGATGGATTAGGTTGCGTGGTTTGGGTTACGTGGTCTATGGTCCATGATTCATGATTTGGTGGCGGTGGCGTTTCCCTCGCTCGTCAGCTCATCCGATAGATAATACTCATAGACGCCGGAAAGCTTGCCATTCTCCAGTTCGTCCTTTTCCAGAGGGATGCGAAGCTTGTACTGGCGGTCGTCCTGGTTTAGGGAGCCATCCTTGACCAGCTTTACTTCCAGGCTAACC
Source organism: uncultured Methanotrichaceae archaeon (assembly GCA_964534145.1). GTDB lineage: Archaea > Halobacteriota > Methanosarcinia > Methanotrichales > Methanotrichaceae > CAWJYS01. The sequence goes on from CAZHNU010000024.1 coordinate 11,596, forward strand.
TCATCCTCTGAAACGGTGCCTGTGGTTGTGGCCGGGATCTTGCCGCCCTTATCATCCAGACTTCCGTATCCCTGGAGCCGGTCTTTGGACTGAATCAGTATCAGGTTCAGGGTGCAACCGGCAAGCTCATCCAGCCTCACCAGCCAGTTCCCTGAAAAGTCTGGAACCTGCTCTTCCGGCTTCTGCATGGCCTTCGCCTCTGCATTTGATTCTGACCCGGATTTTGAGCTTGAGCTATCCTGGGCGTTCTCTTCTTTGGCCATCTCGACTCCCTCGCCGGCGGTGGCAGTGGAGCCGGTGGACGACTTTATCGCGTCGTCGAAGGCCGGATCATCCAGGAAGTCCGTCTCAGCGTAACGCACCACCCACTTTCCGCAGCCCGCCTGGGCTGAGGAGCTGAGCAATATTGTGACTGCCACGAATACCGCTATTATCTGAGGTCTCATTTCTTTAGCCTCCTATAGCCCCGGCTTGACCGCAGTGGCATTGCCCTCGCCTATGAACTTCTCGCCCTCATAGGCCTCATAGTCGCCTGAGTAGGTCCCATCGGATGATGCCAGTCTGATATTGTAGCTCTTGTCTATCTGGTTGACGTAATCTCCCACAACAGTCTTGACATCAAGCTCCAGCCTGTCCCTTGATACGGATCCACTTGCAGTGACAGGGATCTTTGTCTTGCCCTCGCTTAGAGTCCCTGAACCCATCAAGCGCTCGCCTGTCTGGATCAGCACAAGCTCAATCGAGCTTCCAAGGTCTGTCAGCTTCACCGTCCACTTGCCGCCCATATCGAGGATGCTTTCCTCCGGCGACTCAAAGGGATTTTCAATTTCCTGGAAATCTGCACCGGCAACTTCGCTTGAATCGTCAAAGATCGTATCCTCTGCGCTTGTCTCATCAGTGTTGGCCGGAGGCTTTGGCGTCGGGTCGGGCATGCTCATGTTGGGGCCGTTGGGATTTCCTGCGGGAGCCTTCGGTCGCTCATCCGGCGCAATCCTCGGCTTGGTCGTAACGCTAGATGCTTCTGCAGTGCGCGATTTAGGATGTGGATTTGGGTCCACAGGCGCCGGCTTTTCCACCTCTTGAGCCTCCTCGGTGGTTATGACATATTTTGCCGATGCGCTCTCGTCAAAGCCGTTTTCATCCGTTCCCAGGTACTTCGATGACCTCACCCTTACCTCGACCTGGTTTTCGCCCACATCAGCCTGAGTCGTATTCCATGTCCAGGTGTTCGCGGCTTTCCAGCCGGTCTTATCCAGAAGCTGGCCTTCAGTTACCGGCCCTTTCAGCAGGAACTTGTAGAGAAGGCCCTCCTCAGTGCCTGTCATATTTGCAGTCCACACGATTGTCGCGCCCGCCATCTGAGGGCCGGCCCTGTCCGGATCCAGGCTCTTTAATAGGGCGTTATTGACTGAGCCGATGGCTGCAGTGCCTGCAGCGGCAGCGCCGACGGTAGCCGTGCCGGTTGTCGACGCCGATACGCCCGTGCCTGGACTAGATACGCCTTTGTTCTGGTTCTTGCTCACCCAGAAATCCTTGTCGTTTGTATCTGCACCCAGCCAGTTAGTTCCACAGCCCTGTCCTGCAAGCGCAGGATATGCCAGGAAAAACAGCCAGGCCATTAAGCATAAGATAATAGCCGATCTCTTGAGATTCATTCTTTCCCAAACCTCCACCTATCTCCTGCAAATAACGTGTAAAAGGGTTTAAAGGTTGCCCTTGAGCACGACATTCAACGAATTGGGATTTGAGCCGGGAATATGCCATTGATTAAATTTTATAAATATTTTACGAATTCAATTTTAATAATTCTCCTCCTGCAAACCAATATACATAACCCGCTTCGTCGTTAGCTTTATCAATCATTAAGGATCAAAGGCCGTGAACCGGCTTTTTAAGCCAAAGGTGATTAAAATGAATGCGTGGGATCGCTTTATTTGGTAGAGTCCGCTTTCTCGATACGACTCTACGCGATGGTGAACAGACTCCGGGCGTAACGCTTAGCCTGGAGGAAAAGGTGGCTATCGCTCGCGGGCTCGATGCCCTGGGGGTCCAGGTGATAGAGGCAGGATCTGCAATGACCTCCGAGGGAGAGCGCCAATCCATAAAGGCCGTCGCGGGCTGCGGCCTTGCGGCCGAGATCTGCAGCTACGTCCGTGCTCTTACAGCGGATGTGGATACAGCCCTTGGATGCGATGTGGACTCCGTTCATCTTGTGGTGCCTGTATCCGATCTTCACATCAAAAGCAAGCTGAAGTCGGACCGAAAATCCGTAATTCGAAAGGCCGTAGAGGTTACGGAGTATGCCAAAGATCACGGGCTGATAGTAGAGCTTTCAGGCGAGGATGCCAGCCGGGCCGACCAGGATTACCTAAAGGCCATATACGCGGCAGGGATTGAGGCAGGCGCAAACAGGCTCGCCTTCTGCGATACTGTGGGCGTCCTCATTCCCGAAAAGGCCTTCGAGGTTTTCGCAGAGCTATCAAAGCTCGGAGCCCCGATAAGCGTTCACTGCCACAACGATTTCGGGATGGCCACTGCCAATACCGTGGCAGCCCTTCGCGCAGGCGCGTCGCAGGCGCATGTGACCGTGAACGGCATTGGTGAACGCGCCGGAAATGCGAGCCTTGAGGAGGTCGTCATGACGCTTGAGTCCCTTTACGGCATCAATACGGGGATCAAGTGCCAGGACATCTATCAGCTTTCAAGGATCGTATCGAGGATGACCGGTCTGCCCCTGGCCCCAAATAAGGCAATTGTCGGTGAGAATGCCTTCACTCACGAGGCAGGGATTCACGTCCACGGACTGCTCGCCGATACGTCGACCTATGAGCCCATGCATCCCGAAACCGTGGGCAGAAAGAGGCGAATAGTGCTGGGGAAGCATGCCGGCAGGGCATCGGTAGAGCTGGCGCTCCGGGAGTTCAGGCTGGAGGTAACCGAAGACCAGCTCGGCCAGATTGTCGCAAGGGTAAAGGAGATGGGTGACAAGGGCAAACGCGTCTCCGATGCCGATTTGCAGACAATAGCCGAGATAGTCCTCTCCATTCAGAAGGAGCCCAAAGTGCGCCTGGAAGAGCTGACGGTTGTGGCCGGCAATACAGTCACTCCGACGGCCTCCGTTAAGCTGCAGGTAAACGGCGGAGAAAAGCTGGAGGCCGGAACGGGCGTAGGGCCAGTGGACGCGGCAATAAACGCTATTAGAAGAGCGATTTCGGGCGTGGCAGATGTACGCCTCGATGAGTACCATGTAGATGCTATAACCGGCGGAACAAGCGCGCTGGTTGAAGTATGGGTGACGATGGCAATGGCTGACAGGAAAATAACTGCCAGAGGTGCAGGTACGGATATAATCATGGCCTCGGTTGAGGCCGTGCTCGAAGGAATCAACAGGCTGATGCAGCTGGAGGAGGAGAAACCGCATGCCTGAGCAAAAGGCCAAAATGACAGGCGCCCAGGCGGTACTGGAGAGCCTGAAGAGAGAGGGCGTAGATGTAGTATTCGGGCTTCCGGGCGGAGTGCTGCTGCCTCTATACGATGCCATCTATCAGTCCGACATCAGGCACATCCTGGTTCGCCACGAGCAGGGCGCGGCACACATGGCCGACGGCTATGCCAGGGCTACGGGAAAGGTGGGCGTCTGCATAGCCACGTCAGGTCCGGGGGCAACGAACCTCGTCACGGGGATAGCCAACGCCTACATGGACTCGGTACCGATGGTGGCAATCACAGGACAGGTCAACACATTCCTCATCGGCAAAGATGCCTTCCAGGAGGCGGACATCACAGGAATCACGCTTCCCATAACCAAGCACAACTATCTCCTTAGAAGCGCCAGGGACATAACCAGCGTATTCAGGGAGGCCTTCTACATCGCACGCTCAGGTCGGCCGGGCCCTGTCCTAATCGATCTCCCGAGAGACGTGACCGTTGAGGAGGTGGAGTTCACCTGGCCGGAAATCAACCTCCCAGGCTACCATCCCTCGACAAAGGTGCACGAAATGCAGATCAAGAAGGCTGCCAAGGCGCTGATGGAGGCAGAGAGGCCCGTGATTTACGTGGGAGGCGGAGTCAAGTATGCCGATGCTCACAGGGAGCTTTTCGATCTGGCGGTAAAGATCAATGCACCGGTAACAACTACGCTCATGGGTGTGGGCTGCTTCCCTGAGGACCATCCGCTATCGCTCGGGATGCTCGGGATGCACGGGACGAAGTATGCCAACTATGCAATCATGCAGTCGGACCTAATAATGGCTGTCGGAGCCAGGTTCGACGACCGCGTAACCGGAAAGATCTCCAGCTTTGCGCCGCATGCAAAGATCATCCATATCGATGTCGACCCGGCAGAGATCGGCAAGAACGTGAGGGTGGATATCCCCGTCGTGGGAGATGCAAAGAACGCCCTGATAGCCTTAGTAAAAGAGGTCTCCCCCAAGGTCAGGTCCGCCTGGAATGAGAAAATAGAGTCCTGGAAGAAGGATCATCCAATGATGTACATACCCGATATGAACATCATAAAGCCCCAATTCGTGATAGAAAAGCTCTGCGAGCTGGCGCCTGATGCCATCATAACGACGGAGGTCGGCCAGAACCAGATGTGGGCGGCTCAGTTCTTCGTCCACAAGGACCCGCGCAAGTTCATATCCTCGGGGGGCCTCGGCACAATGGGATACGGTTTCCCTGCGGCCATTGGCGCCAAGATGGGACGGCCGGACTGCGAGGTCATCGATATCGCAGGCGACGGCAGCTTCCTCATGAACAGCCAGGAGCTGGCAACGGCCGTCGTCAACGACATACCCGTAAAGGTGGCAATACTCAACAACGGCTGTCTCGGAATGGTTCGGCAGTGGCAGGAACTGTTCTTCGAGAAGAGATACTCGGCAACGATCCTGGGCAGGACAAGCCCTGATTTCGTCAAGCTTGCAGAGGCCTACGGCGCTTTGGGTCTCCGGGCCACAAAGCCCTCAGAGGTGGAGCCGGTGATCCGCGCAGCTCTGTCATCTGACAGGCCCACGATCATGGACTTCATAGTCAATCCGGCCGAGAAGGTGTCGCCAATGGTTCCGGCGGGAGCAACGCTAAGCGAGATCCTGGAGCTGGAATGGTGCGAGGAGTCTCACATAAGCCACCTGGAGAAGATGTACTCTCAGGAAAGAAGCGATATCTTCGGACCGGAGGAGTGCTCATGAAGCACACCATTGCAGTAGTCATGGAGAATAAGCCCGGCGTGCTCACGAGGATCGCCGGAATGTTCAGCCGCAGGTCGTTCAACATAGACAGCCTGTCTGTGGGGGCAACCGATAACCCAGATTACTCCCGAATGACCATCACCGTACACGGAAATGAGGATGTCTTGGAGCAGGTCGTGAAGCAGCTCAGCAAGCTCATCAACGTGATAAGGGTGAGCGAGCTGGACGCGGCAGAATCTGTGGAGCGGGAGCTGGCGGTCATCAAGGTGAGCGCCGATAAGGACAACAGGGGCGAGATCATGCAGATCGTCAACATCTTTCGGGCAAAGATCATAGACGTATCTGCGCGCTCCATGATCATCGAGGTTACCGGCGACGAGGAGAAGGTGGATGCCATGGTGGCGCTGCTCCGGCAGTTCGGAATAAAGGAGATGGCGCGGACAGGGAAGGTCTCGATGGTTCGGGGCGCAAGGGTGATCAAGGCTTAGGGTCTAAAGCGCGCTATCTTGTAGTTAGCTTTAAGATCTTGAGCTTTATTTATTTTTGAGACAATTTCGAGGCAAAAATGGTTGCAGTAAAAATTTAGGCAAATTGAGCATTATGATCGTATTAAAAAAAGCTAGTGTAGGAGGAATAAAATTTGGCGACAATATATCATGACAAGGATGCAGACCTGAAGGTGCTGAAGGACAAAACCATCGCAATAGTTGGTTGGGGCAACCAGGGCCATGCCCAGGGCGAGAACCTGAAGGACTCAGGATTAAACGTCATCGCGGCAGATCTGCCCGGCTCAAACGCCTGGAAGAGGGCAGAGGCCGACGGCGTGAAGGCCATGACCGTCTCCGAGGCTGCCAAGAAGGCAGACTACATCCAGATACTGCTGCCCGACGAGTATCAGGGCAAGATCTACAGGGAGCAGATCGCTCCTTACCTGGAGGAGGGAAAGATTCTCGGATTCTCCCACGGCTTCAACATCCGCTACTTCCAGATTGTGCCCCCGCAAAACGTCGATGTCGTGATGGTGGCCCCGAAAGGCCCAGGCGATTTAGTTCGGAGGACCTACCAGGAGGGAATCGGCGTCCCATGTCTCGTCGCAGTGGAGCAGGATGCCTCCGGAGAGGCCCTCAAGAGGGCTCTGGCCTACGCCAAAGGCATCGGCGGGACCCGTGCGGGAGTCATCGAGACAACCTTCACAGAGGAGACTGAGACAGACCTGTTCGGAGAGCAGGTTGACCTGTGCGGCGGCGTCACAGAGATGGTCAAGGCCACATTCGAGACGCTGGTCGATGCAGGCTACCAGCCTGAGATCGCCTACTTTGAGGCCTGCCACGAGCTGAAGCTGATCGTTGATCTGATCTACGAGGGCGGCTTCATGCGCATGTGGAATAACGTTTCAAACACTGCAGAGTACGGAGGCCTGACCAGGGGAAGCGCGATCATTAACGAGGAGTCCCGCGAGGCCATGAGAGATATCTTGAGCGATATCCAGACTGGTGAGTTCGCCCGCGAGTGGATTCTGGAGGGCCAGGCAGGGCTGCCGGTCAAGAAGTCTCTGGAGAAGCTTGAGTCCGAGCACCCGATCGAGGTGGTTGGGGCCGAACTTCGAGCCATGATGCCCTGGCTGCAGAAGAAGTAGATTAATATCCTGCGCCATTTCTGGCTTACATTTTTTATTTATTCTTGAGTGCTTTTGCCTTGGAGACTACATCAAGAGACCATGCCTGCTCTTTTGGGACTCCGCGCGTTGCCGGCTCTCGCGCGAGTGGGGTTGGGGCCCGCTCATTCGCCGCGCGGGCTACCCCCGCACCTCAGGGGAGGGCGTACGCTGGCCTGGCGATATCTGCAGCGTTTTTTCCATTACCGCAAAAGCAATGCTGCATCCAACTTATTCACGGCAAGTTCCCCGTGGCCACGGGGTCAGGGGGGCCGTCCGGCCTGAGGACAGCCCCTCACAGTGCTCGCGCGCGAAAGCAGGCAACGCGCGCGGAGCCCCAGAAGAGGGTGTAAACTCAGTATAGCCAGGATATCGTCATTCCGTCATAGAAGCAGTTTGTGTGGTCGCATCATTAGAATCGGCCTTCATTGGTCGGGACGCAAAGAGAATATCCTCGATCTCGCGCGCATCTCCACAGATATCTTGTCCTCGCGGCCAAGCCACCCCAGGGCTCCGAATATCTCCTCGCGGCTGAGCGATGTGGCCTTTACAAGGTCCGCAATGCTGCTCGGGCCGCCCTGATTGAGCGCATTCCATACTATGCCGGCTTTAAGGCCGAAAAGCTCCTCGATTGCTGCTTCCGCCATATCGACGTACGCCTCTTAGATGAATATCGCTCCTTATAAGTATAAATAATGTGATCATGGCAAAAAATAACTAGTCAGGTGCTGCAATTCTCGGGAAGGAGGATTGGAATTGAGAACGAGATCTCTCTGTTTGGAGCTGCTGGTTCTACTAACGCTAATTATGGCAGGTGCATCTGCTTACCCCGTAAGCGAAACTGTGGGCGGATTCAACATAAGCTTTGAGGCAAATGGTGAGACCAACGCGGTGGCAAAGTCCTGGGGTGGGCCGCAAAGCATGAGCGACAGTCCCTTCGAGCTACCTGAGATGGATATAGATCGATTCTATTTAGTAATGGCAGGAAATGCCGGGGAGGAATCATTTGCAGGCTGCTTCGTAATAGTCCTGAACCAATCCGTGAGAGCAAATGCCGAGAGCCTGGAGGACCTCCTCTTAACGGACAGCACCAGCCGGTATGTTCGGGTATTTGATAGACCCATTGATGGCCATGATGCCGTGCTGATGAGGTTCGGCGATGAGCCCGATGATCAATTCATGGAGTATATTGCGATGTATTGGCTGAATGCAGATGATGGATTGGCGGATAAAGGCGTTATTGTCTATTCGAAATGGCCCTGGGAAAAGGGAACCGAGAAAATGATTGACTCTGTTCATGTGGAGGAAATCAACCAGACGGAGATCACTAATTAAGTTAGCACTAATTATCAAGAGCGACTGCAATTTGCGATATGACGGGTCATTCAAGCTGATAGAGCATCCTGATAAATCCCTTCATGTCCTTTTTATGCTCTTTATCTATGTTGCCAAAATAGCTGCCGACCTTTTTTATAAAGCATTAAATAAAATAATAGCTTTAGACGCGCAACCCTACAGCCAGTAGTTCAATGAATAAAAAGGATCGGCGCTGCCTGCATATGAGTTCCCGTAGTACGGATAATCGTAGTATGGATATTCATTATTCATGAATCCGTTATACGGATAGCTGTAATATGGGTAGCTCTCTCCGAAATATAAGTTGGAGTATGCACTCGGATATGCATTCAGATATGCAATCGGATATATGCTGGAATATAAATTCGTATACGCCGGCTTTCCAGTTTTCGGATCCACATAATAATATATTATTTTTCCCGTGTATGGATCTTCATAGGCATAAACAGGGTATCCGGTGCTTTGGTCTATGTAAACCATTCCGAGCCAACCGCTGGTATAGTTAAGCGATTTCCAAATGTAATACGGATCAGGCACAAGCTTCCCATTGAATATCATGCTTCCCTTAGGCGCGCCTCCCCACGTCCAGAGATCGTTTCCCGAGTTTGTATTCTGTACAATAGGTGCTGTGCTCTGTGCCTTGGAGGCGCCAATCCAGCCCTGGCCATAATCACCACCGACATACTGGGCGCGGTTCATGCTTTGGGCATTACTTGCAAAAGATAAAAAGTAAATAATTAGCAATGCAACTAACGCTGACGTCTTTCTCATCCTTACCCCACTGGATATGGATTTTCTATGGAGCGATAAAAGGCTTTCGCATCCTCGCCCAAGTGCTAGCTCTTTCTCATATTGCCGTACAATGGAGATATATTTTTGCAGCTTGGCTTAATTTTCCATAGCTTTATCTATGCCGCGCTTTGCAGACATTTGTCAATCCGGCTATAGGCCTTTCGAGCATTTAGTCTTGCGGAAATTGTTTAATCTTCGAGACAAAGGGATAAATGGATATGATCAGATAAAGACCGGCAAAGGTACGCATTGTGACAATCCTTGTGGGCTGCAGCGGCTGGTCTTATGACGATTGGATAGGCAGGTTCTATCCCATTGAGCTTGCCGGAAAAAAGGGCGAATGGTTCTCCTACTATAAAGAGTACTTCAACACGGTGGAGATCAACAGCACCTTTTATAGACCGCCCAGCGATTTTCAGGTCAGATCCTGGATAAGGAAGGCCGGTGACAAGGGCTTTGAGTACTCTGTCAAGGTGCCGCAGCTTGTAACCCATAAGGCCATGGTTGATGGCGACCTTGCGAAGGCCGTTTTTCATGCAGCATCCTTTGAAAAGACCTGCATCAAGCCTCTGGCAGAATCTGGCCTTTTAGGCTGCGCGCTGCTGCAGCTATCTCCCTACTTCAGGAACGGGAAGGAGGGGCAGGGCGTTTTAAAAGGCTTGCTTGATGCCGTGTCTCCCGGAGAATACAATTACGCTGTGGAGTTCAGACATAGTAGCTGGCTGGACGAGAGTCGGAAGGAGGTGCGCTCCGAAGTCCTTGATGTCCTGCGAGAGAGGAACGTCGCGAACGTTCTCCTCGACGGCCCCGGACTTCCTGTAACAAGGGCAGAAACTGCCGACCACGCCTATGTGAGGTTCCACGGCAGAAATTATGACATCTGGTTTAAGGATGACCATGAGAACGATCACAGGCTGAACAGATATGATTACCTCTATGATAAGCAGCAGCTTCTATCATGGATTCCCCGAATTAAGGATGCAGAGATAAAGGCTGCTAAGGTGAGGATTTATTTCAATAATCATGCCCGTGCCAAGTCTATTAAAAACGCCTTCCAGCTAATGGATATGCTTTCAATCGAGCACAAACCAAGGGAAATAAGCCTCCAGGATCAGTTTACCCTGGGGGAGTTCGGCTTTAAATCTTAAGTTTGGGCAGCAACCACCGGGATTGCCTTAGGTCTATATGATCGAGCGGGGCCATAGCTTATGGCTTGGCGAAATCCTTAAATACCGACAATTGTCGTATATTATACTTGGCAAAAGTCAATCTCATTTCGTTCCCACTTTCTATCCATGACTTTTGCCTCCCTCCTAGTTATTAAAAAGATAAAAGTGCCATAAAGGCTAATTTTCCAAAGATCGATTTTATGAGTCTGCCTTCTTGCCCTTATGGCCGCATCTTCCTTTGGCTTTTTCCAAAAGAATGCTGCATTTTTTGATCTCTGGCTTTTTGTCCTTTGGCAGGGCCTGCAGCGCCGCACACTACTTCGAAGTATTTGTAGCTGCTCCATGGGCTATCTCCAATATCGTTAATTGCCTTAACCCTCCAGTAGAAATCAACATCGTCATCCGGAAGTATCATCGGAGAGAGCACGGAGCACTTTTGCCCAGAAGTCACCTGCTCTGCCAGGAACCATTCGTCCATTATGACCTCCGTGTCATTTTCTACCTGCAAATTATATTGTGTGCTGCCGGGCGCAGCGCTCCATGTAAACTTCGGGGTTCGCGTGGAAATAAGGCCCCTTGGCATTGATGCCGTCGGCCTGGAGGGAGCCTTGTTTGTGATCTTAAAGCTGGCAATGGCGCTCCAGGGCCCGTCTCCAACGCAGTTCCCGGATCTTATCTGCCAGGTGTAATCGCCGGATTCAAGCTCTACTGGCGAGATCAGGAGGCATACTGTGTCTGCGGTTACCTCATCAGCATCAAACCAATCGCTGAATAAGATCCCGGAAGAATCGCTGATTTTCAGGCAATATCGGCTGCAATCTGCGACCGGGTTCCATGTAAATGTCGGAGTGAAAGTGCCTATTGTCCCTTTTGGAGAAATAAGAGTCGCTTTTCCCGGCTTGACGGTCGAGGCGCAAACGGAAAATTCCATGTCTTCGCTGATTGTGTCATCATCGTCGCAGCTCCATGTTTGAACTCTCCAGACATGATCCCCAGGCGATAGAACCACTTGCGGCGTGACCTCGCATATCGAGTCCTCTGTAATTTCATCTGCCCTGTACCATTGCTCAATGACCGGCCCTGATTGGTCCTCAACCTCCAGGAGATACCACAGACTGCCATCCACTTCATTCCAGGAATATGTAGGGCTTCTGGTATCTATTTCGCCGAAAGGCGATATCAGGATGTCGTCATCGGCGGCTTCAATGCCCTCTTGCCCATCCAATCCGGTTATAGTAGTATTAGCATCTACCAAGGCGTCGGTGTTGGCCAAGGCATTGGTGTCGGCTAAGGCATCGGTATAAGTCAAGGTATAGGCATCTTCCACATCGTCCACGTCCGCTGATGCCGTATGCTCCTCAGCAGCCGCCAGCGCGCCCGCCCAGGCGCTCAAGGATAATGGCAGCAGCATACATGCGAGCGCCGCCATTATCGATCTTAAATGAAATATTCCTCGCCCCTTCATGGTTTTAGCTCCTTTTAATCTGGCTGTTAATTAGCTTACAAAGAATATATATTTTTCCACTCAAAAAACAAATTGGGGTTGAATCGATGGTTGAATCGATAATCTCTGCTTACGGCTTTTAAATGAGGATAAAATGAGGAAAGATTTATATTTGTTCAGATCGGGATATGATTTGAGAGCCGTCCGTTCCAATATTCGGCTGACGCTCACGTTCCCTTAAGCAAAATACGCAGTGAAAAGAGAATGATATGCGGGCCTTTTAAGTTAGCCTTCAGCCCCTTCGCGACGATTACCTTGGTGATTACCTTGGTGGAACCATATAGTTCCAGCGCCAGACCTTGAATCCTACAGCCATTATAAAGATGAAGATTCCAAGTACGAGCAGTGCCTGAAGCCATTCAACGATTGTAATTATGTCCATCCTCGAACACCTAAAGGTTCCCCGCGCTTTTAGCTGATAAAGATTTTGGTTTTGAGGATCTATTCGACCGTGAGGAATAATACGGGATAATCTGCAAAGACTGATGGATCACGATTTCAGTTATATCCGCTTGAATCTTCAGTTATATCTGCTTGAATCT
>CAZHNU010000024.1:23898-47204 GCA_964534145.1 uncultured Methanotrichaceae archaeon
GCTTGAATCTTCAGTTATATCTGCTTGAATCTGCAGTTGTGTCTGCTTGACATAGCTGTAAGGGATCGCTTATTTAAATCAGTAGTATTTTCAATTCGTATTTTTCATGTTATGAGCTTTTCATATCACCTGGCCTAGAAACCGGATAAAAAACCCGGCAGCACCTGCATTTATTGCTCCTCATAATTTCTCATACATTTTGTGAACCTATCTCAAATAGCTATAAATCGTATTTTTGGAAGAGGGATTTTCAAAGAGGAATAGAAATATGAGCATGAACTTAAAGACAAAAGATGATGTCTTTGCAGCCATTGAAAAGTACGATGTAAGATTCGTTCGCATATGGTTTACAGATATTCTGGGAGTCCCAAAGAGCTTTGCGATAAACACATCTGAGCTCGAGGGCGCATTCGATGAGGGCATGGGCTTCGACGGCTCCTCTATTGAGGGATTTGCCCGCATTCACGAGTCCGACATGGTAGCCAAGCCCGATCCCACCACATTCCAGATCATACCGTGGAGACAGCAGGAGAAGGCCGTGGCAAGGATGTTCTGCGATATCCTCAATCCCGACGGCACTCCCTATGAGGGCGATCCCAGGTACGTGCTGAAGAGAAACCTGGCCAGGCTCAAGGATAAGGGACAGTCCTTCCTTGTCGGCCCTGAGCTGGAGTTCTTCTACTTCAAGGATGAGCATGGAACTGAGATCCTCGATAAGGGCGGATACTTCGACCTGACAACGCTCGATGCAGCCTCCGATCTGCGCAGAGATACCATCCTGGCGCTCGACTCCATGGGCATTGATGTGGAGTACAGCCACCATGAGGTAGCCCCCTCCCAGCACGAGATCGATCTTCGATATAAAGATGCTCTGGCCATGGCAGACACCGTAATGACCTACAAGATTGTGGTAAAAGAGGTCGCAAGGAAGTACGGCTATCATGCCACATTCATGCCAAAGCCCATCTTTGGCCAGAACGGCAGCGGAATGCACGTCCACCAGTCCCTCTTCCAGGGCAAGAAGAACGTGATGTTCAATCCTGGAGACCAGTACCACCTCTCTGACGACGCCAAGTACTACATAGCAGGCCTCCTCAAGCATGCCCCGGAGATCACGGCCGTTACCAACCAGTGGATCAACTCCTACAAGAGGCTCGTCCCCGGCTATGAGGCACCTGTCTACATCTGCTGGGCCAGGAGAAACAGATCCGCCCTGGTCAGGGTCCCAATGTACAAGCCCGGAAAGGAGAACGCAACAAGGGTTGAGTTCAGGAGCCCCGATCCGGCTGCCAATCCGTATCTGGCATTCTCCGTCATGCTGGCTGCAGGCCTTGCAGGCATTGCCAACAAGTACGATCTGCCTGCCCCGCAGGAGTACGACGTCTACCACATGAGCGATGCAGAGAGGCAGAAGGCAGGCATCGGATCCCTCCCCGGCAGCCTGAACGATGCCATACAGCTGACAGAAAACAGCAAGCTGGTAAAGGAAGCCCTGGGCGACCACGTCTTCAACGCATTCATCGCCAACAAGAAGGCCGAGTGGGACGCTTACAGGATGAACGTGACCCAGTGGGAGCTGGAGAGGTATCTGCCCCTCCTGTAAGCCCATCTGGGCTTCTGCATTTTTTGATTTTTTTATTATCTAATCGGCGGCTTAAGGAGTCCTTCAATATGACAAAGACTGCAGCATCGATGGCGAAGGGATTCAATCATAACATTTATGAATGTTTCTTAAATAGCTATAAAACGCCTGTCGGGATCTCTTTAGGCTTGCACCGCATAGGCATAGAATGAACAGAATCCAAGACAAGCTTCAGACGACGGTCGGAGTTCGAGATTGTTATGGTGAGGAAAAGAAGGGCGAGAAGGGAGCAATACACTAAGGAAATCTGCGCCTGCTCCATCTTCGGGGCAATGAACCGCGAAGGGGATAGATTCACTGGCGATGGCGTCATGAAGGCCATAGCCAATATGCATGTGCGCGGAAACGGCCTGGGCGGCGGATTTGCAGCCTATGGCATTTATCCTGACTACAAGGATTACTACGCTTTGCACCTCATGTTCACAGGCAAAAGCCCGGAGGATAAGAGGTGTGCCAAGCAGGATTTCGATGCTTTCCTCTGTGAGAACTTCGATGTGGTCTATGACGAGGAGATCCCTCACAGAGACGAGTCTACTGTAAGCGATCCTCCATTAGTGTGGCGTTACTTCGTGCATCCATCAAAGCAGGGAGAGGATATAAAGCTCTCTGATGATGATTATGTTGTAAAAAAAGTAATGCAGGTAAACACCAGCATAGAGAACGCCCATGTTTTCTCCTCGGGGAAGAACATGGGTTGCTTCAAGGGCGTCGGTTACCCTGAGGAGATCGGCGAATACTTTATGCTCGATCGTCTGTACAGGGCATATACCTGGACGGTTCACGGCCGTTTTCCCACCAACACACAGGCCTGGTGGGGTGGAGCCCACCCATTCAGCCTTCTGGACACAACTGTCGTCCATAACGGCGAAATCTCGTCCTACGGCACAAACCGATGGTACCTCGAGATGTACGGATACGCCTGCACTCTTCAGACCGATACTGAAGTTATAGCCTATGCCGCAGACCTGCTCATGAGAAGGCAGCACCTGCCCATAGATATTGTGGCCAAGGTTTTAGCGCCTCCCATATGGAGCGCAATTGACAGCATGAACGAAGGAGAGCGAAAGCTCCTGACCACTTTAAGGATGGTTTACGGTCCCCTGCTCATGAACGGTCCATTTTCCATAATCATCGGCCAGAGCGGAAAAATGATAGGCCTTACCGATAGGATCAGGCTCCGGCCGCTCACAGCTGCGACCCGCGGAGACATGTTCTACCTGTCTTCTGAGGAGGCAGCAATAAGGCTCATATCCAAAGAACTAGACCACGTCTGGACGCCCAACGGTGGCGAACCAGTCGTCGGTGAGCTAAAAAGCATAAGGAGGGTATTGGATGAAATCATTCCTCTTTCCTGAGTTCCAGATCATAAGGGACGAAGAAAAATGCGGCCAGTGCCGGGGCTGCGAGCGGCAGTGTGCCTTTGGCACCCACGTTTACGATGAAGTTCACGACCGGCTGATCTCAGATGAATACAAGTGCGCCGGCTGCCAGAGGTGCGTCATCTTCTGCCCCAAGGAGGCAATCACGGTTCGGCCGACTCCATCCTTTTACAGGCCCAACGCCAGCTGGTCCAGGGAAAAGATGGAGGACCTAAAGAAGCAGGCAGAGACTGGAGGAGTCATCCTCACCGGATGCGGCAATGATAAGCCTTTCCGCATCTACTGGGATCATATTGTGCTAAACGCCTCTCAGGTCACCAACCCTTCAATCGATCCCCTGCGCGAGCCAATGGAGCTTCGGACGTTTTTAGGATCCAAGCCCGATTTCCTGGATGTGAAGGCCGAGGGAGGCGACGTGAAGATAGAGACAATGCTCGGGCCAAATCTGATGGTTGAGACGCCGATTCTCTTCTCGGCCATGTCCTACGGAGCCATCAGCTACAACGCCTTCAGGTCGCTGGCGACCGCTGCATGCAAATCTGGGACGTTCTTCAACACAGGCGAGGGAGGCCTTCCCAAAGAGATGCGAGGCGAGTTCGGACGCTGCGCGATCGTTCAGGTGGCATCGGGCAGGTTCGGCATCGATGCAGAGTACCTTAACTGCGCCGCAGCCGTGGAAATAAAGGTCGGACAGGGAGCCAAGCCGGGAATCGGCGGACACCTGCCGGGCGAGAAGGTATCGCCGGCTGTTGCCGCCACGAGGATGATACCAGCGGGGACGGACGCAATCTCTCCAGCTCCGCACCATGATATCTATTCCATAGAAGACCTCTCGATGCTCATCCACGCCCTGAAGGAGGCAACGAACTACGAGAAGCCCGTATCCGTCAAGATCGCTGCAGTGCATAACTTTGCAGCAATTGCCTCGGGCATAGTGAGGGCAGGCGCAGACATCATCGCCATCGACGGCCTGCGGGGAGGCACGGGAGCAGCTCCCAAAGTGATAAGGGATAACGTTGGAATACCCATAGAGCTGGCCATTTCGTCCCTTGACCGGCGGCTGAGGAACGAGGGCATCAGGAACAAATGCTCCATAATCTCTGCTGGTGGATTTAGGTGCAGCGGCGACGTCATCAAGGCCATTGCTCTTGGTGCCGATGCAGTCTACATCGGCTCGGCAGCGCTAATTGCCATGGGATGCAACCTCTGCCAGAAATGCTATACAGGAAAGTGCAACTGGGGAATATGCACTCAGGACCCGCGGCTCTCGGGCAGGCTCAACGTAGATATTGCGTCTCAGCGCCTCTCCAACCTGATCCATGCATGGTCTCACGAGATCAGCGAGATGCTCGGCGGCATGGGCATCAACGCTCTCGAAAGCCTGAGAGGGAACAGGGACCATCTGAGAGGCGTGGGCCTTTACGAGTGGGAGCTGGATGTCCTTGGGATAAAGGGCGCCGGAGAGTGAGGATGCCATGGAAAAGGCGCGTGCCGCAGGTCAGGCGGCGGGGCAGCAAATGGAAAGGTCTTCTCCAACCGAAAAGACGGCGGATGCTGTAGAGGTCGATGCTGCAGATATCCCCACCAAAGACCTAAACGACCATCTAAGAGATCTGATGAACAGCGGCGCAAAGGAGGTCGTTTTAAGGAACGTCTGCGGCCAGAGGTATATCGGCACCAGGCTTTATTCGCCGGAACGGAAAAAGGTGGATATTGAAATATTCGGGACTCCAGGAAACGACCTGGGCGCCTTTCTTTACGGCCATCAGATCAGAGTGCACGGCAATGCTCAGGACGGCGTCGGGAACACAATGGACTCGGGCGAGATCGTCATTGAGGGACGGGCAGGGGACGTCCTGGGGTTCTCCATGCGCGGCGGAAAGATCTTCGTCAGAGACAGCGTAGGCTACAGAACTGCCCTGCATATGAAGGAATATGAGGACAAGAGGCCTGTTGTGGTCATTGGAGGAACATCCCAGGATTTCCTTGGAGAGTATATGGCCGGCGGAATAGTTATTCTTCTTGGGCTTGGAGGCCAGCCCCATAAGGGAAAATTCCTAGGCACTGGGATGCACGGCGGCGTGATATACCTGAGAGGCTCTGTTGATAAGACGCAGGTTGGGGGCCAGGTGGACATTTCTCCTTTGGACGACATGGACTGGAAGATCGTGGAGAAATATGTTTCCGAGTTTATCGAGCGCTTTCCTGATCTGGGATTGAATAAAGAGCAAATCCTGAAGAACGAGTTCGTCAGGCTAACACCTCTATCGAAGAGGCCATATAGCAAGCTTTACGCTTACTAAGACTATGACCATGGGAAACTGCCGTGAGAAAATAAATCGCTAGGGATTAAGATGCCAAAAGTGCTTGTTCCAACGGTCTGTCCGTACTGTGCCGCAGGCTGCGGATTTTATGTCGCAGTCGAGAAGGAGCGGGCTACGGGGATCGAATATATGCCGGAGCATCCGGCGAGCGACGGAGCCCTCTGCTCCAAGGGAAATGCTGCTCTTGAAGTGCTCTACCATGAGGACAGATTGCGTCACCCCATGAAGAAAAAGGGCGACGGATGGGCCAGGATTTCCTGGGATGAGGCTTTAGATCTGGTTGCCCGGGGACTGGGCAAAGCTATAAAGGAATACGGACCTGAAAAGGTCGGGTTCCTGGCCTCCTCAAAGTGCACCAATGAGGAGAACTACCTGATCGAAAAGATGGCCCGCTGTTTGGGCTCGCCAAATGTGGACAACTGCGCACGGCTGTGCCATGCACCATCCGTTGTCGGCCTCAACAGGACTCTCGGGGCGGCAGGAATGACCAATCCCATATCGGATCTGGCCAACTCCAAGTGCATTTTCATAATAGGATCGAACCTGGCCGAAAACCACCCAATTTTGTCCCGCTGGATTCACAGGGCCAAGGATTCGGGAGCCGTCGTAATAGTGGCCGACCCAAGAATGACCCACACCGCCTGGATGGCGGATGTGTTCCTGCAGCTAAAGCCCGGAACAGATGTGGCCCTGCTGAACGGAATTGCCCATGTGATGGTCAAGGAAGGCCTGATCGATAATGATTTCATTGCCAAGCATACGCGAGGATTCCAGAGCCTGGCATCAGCCGTCAAGGATTACACGCCTGAGAAGGTTGAGGAGATAACCGGAGTCTTCGCGGAAGATATCATCCGGGCAGCACGCGCCTACGCCATATCTCCTGCATCGGCCATTGTTTATTCCATGGGAATCACGCAGCACACGACCGGCACCGACAACGTCCAGGCCATCGCCAACCTGGCCCTTATCAGCGGCCATATAGGCCGCCCCGGAACGGGCGTTATGCCGCTTAGAGGTCAAAACAACGTCCAGGGGGCCTGCGATATGGGCGCGTTGGCGGAGTTCTATCCTGGATATAAAAAGGCAGATGATCCCGAGACTGTGAAGTTCTTCTCCAAAGCCTGGGACACAGGCGCACTTCCAATGGGCTGCGGACTCACGGCTACCGAAATGATCGATGCCGCCGCCTCCGGTCAAATCAGGGCAATGTATATTGTGGGAGAGGATCCGGCCAACTCCGATTCCAGGAGCACCTATACTAGGGAAGCGCTGGAGAACCTGGATTTCCTTGTCGTTCAGGACATTTTCATGACTGCGACCGCACAGCTGGCCGATGTTGTGCTGCCTGCATCAGCCTGGGCTGAAAAGGAGGGCACATATACATCAACCGAGCGGAGGGTTCAGTGGAGCCAAAAGGCCATCGATCCGCCCGGAGAGGCCATGTCCGACCTGCAGGTCGTATGTGCTGTGGCAAAAAGGCTGGGGCTTGATTTCAACTACAGAGGGGCAGCTGAGGTCCTGTCGGAAATCAACGAACTGGTTCCCCAGTACGGCGGAATTATCAGGGAGCGCTTAGATGGCAGCGGGCTCGTTTGGCCCTGCCCGAGCGTAGATCACCCAGGGACGCCGATCCTTCATTCGCAGGGGTTCAGGCTTAAGGACAACAGGGCTGAAATTGTGCCCGTTTCCTATCGGCCTCCTGCTGAGAACGCCAGCTGGGAGCATCCCTTTATCTTAACTACCGGTCGGGTGGCAGTGCACCACAATGCGGGGTCGATGACCCGCAGGAGTCCGTCTCTCATTGAGCGCGAGCCTGACCTCTTTGTGGAAATCAATACGGCCGATGCGGCGAAATTGCGAATAGCAAACGGGGATGAAGCATTGATATCCACGCCGCGTGGTGAAACTACTGCTATTGCCCGTCTGACAGACAGTGTAAAAAGGGGAGTGGTCTTTATGCCGTTCCACTTCCCGGGGACGAATGTTCTAACAGGCGAGGCAAGGGATGCGGAGGCAAAGATACCGGAGTTCAAGGTATCGGCCTGCAAGATATCCAGGAGGTACTAAATGCCCGTTTACGTTGATATAACCAGATGTATCGGATGCCGGTCCTGCGAGGTGGCCTGCAAGCGCGTGCACGAGGGAAAGGGCCATGTGAACGTCCATTTTGCAGGAGCCCATGCATCCGTTCCTGTCTTTTGCCATCATTGCGAGGATGCCACGTGCACCATGGCCTGCTATACCGGCGCTCTCTATAAGGATGGGGAAAGAACCGCCTTTAGCGTTGAGAAGTGCACGGGATGCGGGCTGTGCCGCCTGGCCTGTCCCTTTGGAGTTGTCTGGACCGACAAGTTGGCACATAAATGCGACCTGTGTGTGGGCACGGGCAGAGATACCCCCACCTGCATTGTAACCTGTCCTGCCAATGCGCTTTCAACAGACTTTGAGCTGGCGTCGAAGAGGGCCAGGACGAGGGCGGCAATGGCGGCAGCTCATGCTTATTCTCAGGGAAGTTCCTTAGGAGGCAGAAAATGATCAGAGTTGATGCGACCAAGTGTCTGGGTTGCTTTGCCTGCAGCAATGTCTGCCCGAGCCAGAACATCACCAGAGAGGAGACGCCAACGATAAGGTCCATCCACTGGAAGAGGTGCAAGGAGGAGTGCGATCTTTGCGTGGAGTTCTGTCCTGCCAAGGCACTGACCCTGGTTCCCTTCGATGAGAGCGTGGAGGAGCCGACAATGGTCTTTGAGCTGGTACCCTGCAAGATATGCGGCGCGCGCTATGCAACAGAGCCGATGCTTAAGCGAGTTGAGGCGTCGCTCCCAGAGAATTTGCAGAAGGACTCATCAGGTTTGGCATGGATCTGGATCTGCCCTGTCTGCCGTAGGGACATCGAGGCCGAGAGGGCGACGAAGCAGATGGTTCTAGGGAGGAGCAGGAAGAGCCCTTAGGAAGCCGATAATTTGAGGAAGGCGCCATTTTGCTCTATGCATTTATTTTATTATATGAATAGTAAAATATATTGGAATTAACTGAAATATCTGAAATATTCTAAATTATATTTAAAATTAAAAAATTATTTTATATTTCCAATATCAGATCTGTGCAAACTGAGCTTTTGCTCAATTACTCGGCGAAGGTCTTTGGGAATTCGGGGAACTTTGGGAAACCTGGCTTATTCGCATCACAATTGCTTGAAGGGCATTTGCATGACGTAGGAAATGAGTTGCCGGTTATGCTCTTATGTCCGTTCGATTGGCTGCTGGTAGGGCATTTATGGCCTGTTGGAAGGCCGCTGGCAGTTGGGCAATAATGGCCTGCATAGCATCCCTTTCCCGTTGGGCAGTTGGCATCGCTCAGGCAGTTGGTTCGGGTTGGACAAGAAGAGCCGGATGGACAGTTGCAGTCTGTCGTGCATTTGCGCCCTGTGGTGCACTCATAGCCTGAGGGACAGCAGGAACCGGTTGTGCAGGCACTCTCAGTTGGGCAGCAGGAGCCGGTCATACATTTGCTGTCGGTCGGACAATAGGAACCCGTTACGCATTTATCTCCCGTAGGACAGCAGGAGCCAGTAGCACAATCAGAGTCGGTTGGACAGCAGGAGCCGGTCGGGCAGTCTATTCCAGTTGGGCAGCAAGATCCAGTCGGGTCCTTGTTCCAGGTTATGCTATTATGCCCCATGGGGATATCGCATGAGGTCGGATTCTTCTGTTCCATTGGATCATTGCACGGCAAAGACCTCATTTTTCCAATCTCTCCTCCCGGGATATCATACTTGGCACAGCTAATTCCAACTAGCGCCAAAAGCACAAAAAATCCAATGACCAAAACCATGTTACTTCTCATGATCTCACCTGTCTGGTTCAGCTTTGCAGTCGCTTGATATCATGAAAGGATGGAATAAAACCGGGATCTCAATAAATGCTGATAGATTATCATCTGTTCCGATATATCCCCTCGAACCTGCATGATATAGCGATTTGCAAATTTCTAATAATGTCAGCACTTCCCCTAATAAATTGCCACTAATCAAAAAAACTTATGGTATATAATTAATATTATTACTGAACAGGCTTAAAGACTCCTGTATCGTATAAACATTTGGGATCAATAGGGGCTAATAGAATAATCTCGATTCTAAATCGCTTCTTCGACGTTTTTGTGTATCCTGAAGCGATGCATAATCCGGCCTGTAGGCTTACATCCCTAGGCTTTCATTGTCGGGCCCAATTCGCGATTACGCTATGGATATGCTTGCTTGCTGCGCGATTATGTCGACTTCGGTAAGCCTTCCCGCTATCTCCTTGGAATCGCCGAATATGCCCTCTGCCCTAACCGATCCTTCGAGGACAGTTAGCCTGACGACTCCGTCCATTGCCTTCTCGCGCTGCCCGTTCTTTAAAACGTAAACAGTAAGTTCGCACATGAGTCTAAATCCTGATGATAATATGGCGGGCCCGGCGGGACTCGAACCCGCGGCCCCCGGGTTAGAAGCCCGGTGCTATATCCTGGCTAAGCCACGGGCCCGCTTTTTGGCTTTTGGCGTTCAACTATTTGGCTGTTTAGCCCCCCTTGGGGGGCATCTGGCCTAAAGACTGCTTCAGCTGCTCCTGGAGCTGTGTGAACCTTCCCTGGATGCGCTCCTCCTGCTTGGACATGGTCTTAAGCCGGAGGTCCATCATGTCCTTTCTCTCTTTCAGCTCCTCCACGAGCTTCGGCTTGTCGGCCCTGAACAAGAGTTCGCCTACGCTCTTGTATATAACTGCATCGTCGCTGCTCTTCTCCAGCTCTTTTAGCGCAGCATCTGTCTCTCTGATCAGGCCCTCAATTTGAGTCTTCTGGGTCATCACAGCCTGTGCCTGCTGCTGGAGCTGTTGGAGCTGAGCCAGCTGATTTTGTATTTGCGGGGGCAATTCGCCACTCATATATCCACATCCACCATCTCAAATGCTATTTTGAGCAACCTCATCCAGGTGTTAAGGGCCGCCCGGAGAGAAACGACATCGCTGCCGCGAAGCTCCAGACGGATAGAGTCCGCGCAGATGGCCAAATCCACATTGGACCTGTGAATCTCGTCCTCCATCTCAGGAGATAGCGCGCTGTAAATGATCTTTGCGCTCATCTCATCTCTGGCCTGAAAGATAAACTCTGCCCGGCCCTTCATATCTTAAGCCTGAATGCGGTCTCTCCTTCGTCAACGAAATCGATTTGCCCAGATGCGACTTTGATACTTCGCGCAGTTGCGGTATCGGCAGGTGGACTCTCAAGCCATTCCAGCTCAAAGAACCCGGCAATCTTTATAGCTTCATCCATGGTGCCAGTTACCACTGGGTGCACGCCTTTTTGGCGCATGGATTCGGCGTTTATATCCGTTATTGCCGCAAATGCCAGCGTCTCCGTCCGGCCCTCAAAGCGCTTGATAAGGCCGGCGGGATTGCCGTGATGCTCGATGACGACCAGCCACTTTTCCTCTTCATTCAACCCTTGCTTGCCTCGGGTGATATACGGGATGGAGAGGAAACGCGCCAGCAACCTGCCGAGGCGTCGGGCCTTGGCAGATGGATCGCGCGATGTGGTGATCTTCATCAGACCGCTTTTATCCTCTTGACCGTCGTCGGCCTCTCCTTCATAAGGATTCGGTGGCCGCAGTAGGGACAGCGTATGCCGCTGTACTCGTAGTCTACCTCAACGGTCTTTTTGCATCTGGTGCACTTATAGGCCATCTTTTACTCTACCTCAAGGGTCTTTCGAAGAGACCGAAGGACAGATCTGCCTAGTGATGTCTCCGGCATGAAGCTGCCGCCTGCAAAGGTGTATCCGCACTTCTGGCAGCTCCATATAGCTGTGCTCTCTCTCTTTACCTTCGTCCTTCCGCACTGGGGGCAGTCATACAGCGCCTTTGTCTTCTCTTCCATGTCGGCCACCAGCTTTCGCGACTTGCGGCCGTACCTGGGACCAAATCGAGCTGCCGATCTGCTTTTTCTTCCTTTTGTAGTCTGCTTGACCATGATTTATACTTCCAGAAACTTTTCCCGGATCTCCTTAGCCTTCTCGCATGCTATATCAACGATGCGGTAGACCTGTTCAGGCTTCAGGATTCCTGTTCCACTCTTTTGCATGCCGCAGATGCTTCCATCTGCAGTGGTGATAACGGTTAGCTTTGTGTTGGCTATCGATTCCTCGTCCACGTCAGGATCGAACATCAGCACATCCCCAAACTCAATCGCAGTTGTAGCGATGGGGATATCCTTGACGGGCAGGGGGAAATCGTCGCCCAGGCCGAACTTGCTTGCCGGAACTTTGGTCGTGAGGAGGGCGGCTATCGCTCCCAGGCTTGATGCGTCCAGAATGTTTCCTACATCGTCCAGGATATGCACATCTATGAAGATGATCCAGACCTGCTTTCCCGGCACAACGCACAGCGCCTCAAGGTCCACTGACTTGGATTCGCGAACGCCGCGATCTACAACCCGCGCCAGTTCGATTCCCGTTTCGTTCGGAGGTCCCGGCTCAAACATCGGGGATGCCAGAGGAACCAGCTCTGCATTGGTAATTATGACTCCCCGGTTTGGCGCATCGGGGAAAGGCTCCCCCGGCTGCATCTTAATGCCGACCAGTACCTGGCTCGATCCGAGCTTCACGCGCGCAGAGCCCTCTGCTTTGCCAATCACGTTGGTCTCAACTGAGATGTCCCTGTACTGATCAAAGCTTCTGCCGTCAGCCCGCTCGTTTTTCAGGAGAAGGTTGTAGATATAGTCCTTTCTAATCTCGGAAATGACGTTATTCACAGGCCTCGACCTCCTGAACTGGTACGGACTCCAGCTGGCTGTACTTGTCCACCAGGGCCTTTCTCTGCATCTCGTAGATCTCCCTGCAGCCTCTCATTGCCATCTCAAGCGCCTGGTGGAAATCGTCCTTGCTCATCCTGCCGTCCATCTGAAGCAGGGTGATCTCGCCCTCAGGCGTCATGGCGATCGGCATATCTGCCTGGCCGAAGTTATCCTCCTCTTTCATGGGGTCGAGCACGAGCGTATCTGCAACCTTTCCTGCGGCGCACGCGGATATCATGCTCTTCATCGGAATCCCAGCATCTGCCAGCGCGACGGACGCGGCGTTGATTCCGGCAGTCCTCGTTCCGGCATCTGCCTGGAGCACCTCAACGAACACATCGATGACCGATCTCGGGAAGTAAGATGTCAAAATTACCGGCTCCAATGCCTCGCGGCTCACCTTGGAAAGCTCGTACGACCTGCGGTCCGGACCCGGGCGCTTTCGCTCTTCGACCGAGAAGGAGGCCATGTTGTACCTGTACCGCACTATGGCCCTGGTTACCTCCTGGAGATGCCTGGGATGCACCTCTCTGGGTCCGTACACCGCGGCGATGATCTTGTTCCCGCCCATTTCTATGTAGCATGAGCCGTCTGCTCTTGCAAGGACGCCGACCTCAATCTTTATGGGCCGGACCTGGTCCGCCCTTCGGCCGTCCAGGCGAAAACCGTCTTTGAAGAATGATATATTATTATTATTTTCACCCATAGCGATCAACTTCTGGCCGCCTTCTCCTTCTTCAAGAAATCGACTATTCTGTCTGTGAGGCCGTTCGTATGGGCCTCTTTCTCGATGAGGAGGATGGTCCTTAAGGCCAGATCCATATCCTCTGCTCCTCCGCTGATCCAGATTCTGCCGTTTTGACCAACGAAGATGTTGCAGCTAAGCTCTTTTTTCAGCATGCTGATCATGGAGCCGCCCTTTCCTATCAGCCGCGGAACACGCGTATGGCTGATTTCAATGACCCTGCCGGTCTTGATGGGACCTAGCTTTCGGTCGTTTATTGTGAGCTCCACCTTCATAGTGGGGTCCACATCCTTCACACGGGTCATGACTGAGCTGCCAATCCTTAAATACTTGGACATCTCTTCGGCCTCGATTCTTTTTGGAAACTCTGAGATATGCAGGAGGCCGTCGTAGGGCGAATTTATGTCCACAATCCAGTTGGAGAAGGTTATATCCTTCACTATACCTATGACGTTATCCCCAGATGCAGGAACGTATTTTCCTGCCAGGGGTATAACATTTATCTTTTCCCTGTAGTTCGCGAGACCGTAAAGCAAGGAGTAGACCCGTCCGTTCCGAACAAACGTCCCCTCGCCTGACTTCTTGGCATCCTCAGAGAGAAGATCACCTGGTACAACCACCTTGCGATCCATGCGATCCATTCCCACGTCCTTCAATGCTTAAGAAGTTTCGTCTCGGCCTCGCCCTTGGTCAGCCGGTTGACCAGAGAGTAGAAGTCGTCCTGCATTCCGGCAGGTATCTGCACCACGCCGATCCACGAGCCGTTGTTCTGCCAGGCCTCTCTTGTGACCTTGCCAAAGCCGGATATCTCGCCGTAGGCCTTGGGAGCGTAATCCGCAGGAACCTTCACCGCCACCTCTACCTCCTCGAACCTGATCGGTATCAGCGGCCTGATAGCCTTCATGGCGATCTTTACCAGCTCATCTGTAGATTTCGATGGGTCGATATTGACGCGAGCCTCTGTCATTGCCTGATCGATTCGACCGGGCGGGTGTGGTGTCCTTGTCTGAGGATTAATGGCATTTCTGGCTATGACCTCGATCACCTGGCGGCGCTTGTTCTCTATGAACCTCTTGCGCTGCTCTGCCGTGAGGCTGATCTCCCCCTTGGTGATTATGGCCTTGGCAATTACCAGCACATCGGTGGTTCCGAAGGCCTTGATGAGGTCCTCTTCCGCTGATCTGTCGCCTCTCGATGCATTCTCGAAGATATCCTCCACAGCCAGGATATCTTCAAGGCTGACCTCGTCGCCCCTTTTCAGGGCCAGGGCCCCATCCGGTTCGACCAGAACTTCGAAGGTGGTCCCGTGCGTCTTCAGTCTGGCTGGAACCGCCTCTTCCAGTCTGACCATTCTTACGCCTCTCCCTTCTCTCCCTTGACAGTACCAACCGAGGCCTTCATTTTATCCACAAACTCGGCAACTTCCCGCTCGTTTAGCTTATAGAACTTCTTATCTGCCAGCTTAATCAGGCCGATTTCCGTCGTCGCTGCCTCTACCTTCCCTTCGGCAGCCCTGTAGAGCGCCTCCAGGCCCAAAAGCACGGCTCCATCCATCGTCAGGTCTTCTCTATACTTCTCCTCGAAGACCTCCATTACGGCGGATCGCCCGGCACCAATTCCCGTGGCCTTGTACTCCAAAAGGGCTCCTGATGGATCGGTCTCAAAGAGACGGGTCCTGTCCTCCTCAGCGCCTATGATCAGCAGCGCAGTGCCGAAAGGCCGAACGCCGCCGTACTGGGTATACTGCTGCTTGAAATCGCATATCTTCTTGGCCAGGGCCTCGACTCCGATCGGCTCATCATATACCAGCCTGTTGATCTGGCTCTCTACCCTGGCGCGGTCGATCAGGACTCTTGCGTCTGCCACCAGGCCGGAGGTCGCTGCCCCTATGTGCACGTCTATCTGAAAGATCTTCTCTATTGACTTGGGCTCCATGAGCCTGCTGGTTATCCTTTTATCGACCAGGACGGCAACGCCGTCCACTGCCTTGATTCCAACGGCCGTAGTTCCTCTCCTCACGGCCTCGCGAGCATACTCAACCTGAAAGAGCCTTCCATCAGGGCTAAATACCGTTATTGCCCTATCATAACCCATCTGCGGTGCCATCTGCATCGTCGCGTCCTCCACATAAATCAAAAGAGGTCAGTCCCAGGTATCGGGTATCTGATCCTTTGGTCCAATTACGGTCGTCCGGACAGAGATCGATCTCGTGGCCATGGATGTGAACAATACACCCAGAGACTTCCTCTAGCTCGATTCTTCTTCCGTCGGTTTCAGAACTTATTTTGTCCAGTTGCGGTATATACTTTTCTGTTGCTGCTTTGATCGTTCCGGAAATGCCTTTTACGCGGAGTGCAGCCCTAATACCATTGATTGAATAGATTGAGGCTAAAATAGCCCTCGTATCCTGAATATGAGCATGATTACAGCGTATTAGTCCCATTCGGCCATTGAAAGATATTAGTTTGAGCCGGTTTTCCGCTGCACCCGCGTCCCCAAAGAGAGATACCTGGGCGCAGTGAATCTCTCCTATCAGATCCCTGGTCAGTATGGCCTCCTCCGAGTCCACCTCGAAGGCCATGTACCTCCTTCTGGGCCGGAGAACCGGAAGCTTGCTCCTCAAAGGATCTCCACTCCGGGGCCAACCCAGTTTCTTTTGTTCAGGTCCGCCAGCCTCCCCGGAAGCCTCATTGCATCCGTTGCCTCCTGGCTCTCGAGTCCAATCAACCCTGCCAGCGCCATGAGATCCCTGGGCGATCGCAGGTCCAGGCGAGAACTCGCATTTGCAGTTATCATGATCGACAGATCGAACTTCCTGGCAAGCTCGAGGCTGCGCCTGCACTGGTCCAGCCATCTCGACCTTGAGCTGCCCCGCAGGCGAATGAGCGGGCTTAAATCAAAGCCGATTGCAACCCGGTTCTGCTTTGCGGCTCTTGCAGCGGCAATGCCCAGTGGGCGTCTTGCGCCTTCAACCTGCATCAACACATCGATGTTTGGATCCTCGCAGGCAGCCCGAACCATCTCTTCGCAGTCGCCGCGGACTAAAAGGAAAGGAAAACGGCTTCGAAGCGAGGCCGCTTTGCTTCGCAGGGCTCTTGGATTTGATGCCTCGACCACAGCTCCAATGGTCACATCAATCCCCCTAATAGAGAACGCAGCCTCCGGCCGAAATATACTCTCGGGCACTCCATTGCAGATGATTATTCCCTGATATCCCAAATGCCTGGCAGCCAGGGCCAGCCGGCTTGACGAATCGGAACCCTCAGGAAGGGCCTTCATGCACTCATAAAAGCTCATAGAGACTCGCTTTAATACTGGCTATAGGCGCTTTAAAGAAGCTCGCCCAAGATCTTCATTGCCTCTTCGCGCCTGGCAGGATATGTTTCAATCATGGCTGAAACGGCTATCGCATCTGATGAGTCCGTAAGGCGAACCAATCCTCTATAGGCAGTCTGCTTGTCAAGGCGGAAGTGGAAGTGGTTTTGCTCGTCCAGCCTTTCCTGGACCTCTCTTCGCAGCCTGTTCAGGTCCTCTCTGGGGAGCTGCTCGCGAAGAATTTGGAAAAAAGACCTGGCATCCCTCTTTTTGAGCGTGGCCTCGAGGATTTTGATATCGTTTCCGAAATGGCCGTTAACCGATGTCGCAGATATGCTGTCCAGGGGAACGAAGATGCTGAGGGCCTCGCGGACCCTCTGTTCATCCTCAGTTGCCGCCACGAAGGCCCTAAAAAAGATCCTCCGGATCACTTCACTTTCCTTTGCCGTCGTGGGCCCTTATTCCAGGGCGAGTCTTCTCTGTGCCGAATCCCTTATGCCTCATGCCTCTGCCCTTGCGGCCGGCGCTGGTCTTTCCGTGCTCGGCCCTGCGCCTGTGAGAGCCGCCGGCAATCCATGCAAGCTCCTTATCGTTTTTGATGGATGGGCTGCTCGGGTCCACAAGAATAACCTCGTACCACTTATGTCGGCCGTCCTCGCCAACCCAGTAGGAGTTGAGGACCTCCATGTTGCGGAAACGCCTGCCTGCTCTCTCTTCGGCAATGCGCTGGATGGATTTGGCCATGGTGATCTTGTTCATGCCCATGTGCCTAGTCCTTCTGTTCCTGACATACCTGGACTTACGAAGCCCGCCGCGGCGAACTTTGACGCGCGCAATGACTATGCCCTGCTTGGCCTTGTAGCCAAGCGTCCGCGCCCTATCAAGGCGAGTGGGCCGGTCTATCCTCTGCACAGTCATCTCTCTTCGCCAGGCCCTAAGCCTGTCCTGTCTCAGTGCGCCTACAATGCCCTCTCTCGGAGAGGACCATGCGTCGCCGATGTAGCTGTAAAATGACTTCATGTAGCTTCACCTTAACCGGTTCAACCTCTCGGTCACATCCCGGACCGAGAAGCTGGAAAACGCTGCTAGGAGATAAAGGTTTTCCAGGCAGCCGGACCCGCCATGATGTAACCCTTCATGCTCTAATCAGTATCCTTCCATAGAGGACCCAGCAGGCAACAGCCATCAGCCTGACGTACCTAATACTTTCTGTGAGAACTTCGCGTGAAATAAAAATAAACCAAAAAAGTTAAATCCTTTGAAACCTTAGTATATTTCTTCTAAGGAGATTATATCTCCCGCCTGCTGGAGAATTCCAAGCTACCATTTCTATCCTCCTCTCGGAGCTCTCCAGCGTTAATAATTCCTTCCTAGGGTTTTATTCATTTCTTTAATCAATTTCTTGACTTTAGAAGAAACTTTTAAATACATATATTTGATCAGTACTTATAGTAGGTTAAAGGGGCAAACGGTCGAGATGAGGTAAATGCCATTTACATTGATCAAAGGGACCTTCCATGTGAAAGGGTACTGTCCTGATGGCGACTCCATCAGATTCAAAGCCCTCGATCCAACTAGCTGGAATAAGCTGTACGGACCTCCGGTCGAGCTGAACGCTAATGAACACGCCCAGCTTAGAATGGAGGCCATAGATGCTTTGGAGACGCATTTCAGAGGCCTTCATCAGCCCCTCAAGTTTGCACGAAAGGCAACTAACTTCCTGCTCTCCTCGATTGGCATCGACGATGTGGTTTGGAATGAAACGCAAAGCGAGATCCTTTATGCCGAGGACGGCATTGAGGGCTATATACTATCGAGAGCTACTGAGGGAAATAGAAGGCCGGTTGCATTCGTCTTTGCAGAAAGCGCCAGGGCCAGGAACGGCAGCGAGGTCTTTTTAGACGATGAACTCATCAAAAAAAGCCTTAACTACAGGCTGATTACAAAGGGCCTGGTCTATCCGACATATTATAACGGCTTATTTGGTGAGCTGCGCTTAGAGTTCACAGAATCCATGCAAAAGGCGAAATCCAATGGATTGGGAATCTGGCAGCACGATAAGACCGTCTCCGGCTTTTCTCCTGATCTGGATAACCTGACAGAGCACACAGTGATCATGCCAAAGCTCTTCCGGAGGATTGTGGAGTATACATCATCAGCTTCATCGGCCGGGAAAAATGCCGCCGGGCTGAAGGAATTTCTCGCAGCGAAGTGCGATCCCCTTGTTAAGATTCCTCAGGTCAACTTTACGCGGTTTGATTCGGTCGTAGAGACAAAAGGCGATCTCGTGGGGCTGAATGAAGCCCCCGAGAACTTGATCTTTCTGGATAAAGTCCTGTGCAAAAGGAGCTACCCCCTTGCGGCTGTTGATGCAAAATAGTGGGCTTGGAAAGCGACTGGTCGCAGACATATTGGAGATTATGGGTTATTTTAAGATGAGAATTAATGTTCGTTTTACGACGTAATCAAGTTAGCTCAAATCCAAATTTACTTTAAGTGATTACTTACCGAGGATCGAAACGGATTCTAAAAAAATAACTTGCACTTGATATCTATTTAAATATATGCGTAAGGCTTATATTTCGCGAGGTCGTAATGACCTCAAAGGGTACGGCAAAAAGCGTAAAGCACTCTGCCGCTCATTTAGAGGTGAGGTTGATGAGGATTTCTAGCTGGTACAATAACGGCAGTCTGGACGCATTTTACAGCTTCTGCATCCAGAACAGATGCAAGACCATTTGGGTGAAGTTAAGGGACAGGTCCGAGCTAGTTAAGGGTGTGCTCTATAAATACAATACAAAGCTGGAGGGTGACGGCCTCTATGTCCTTCTAAATCCCCGTATCATGCATCCTGCATATTATAGCCTGGAAGATATTGAAAGCATACATGAGTTTCAAAGAGAGCCCGATCCAAAGTCGCTGACCAATCCGCTTACTACGCATTAATTTATTCTTTTTATTATTTTTCTGCAATCTGATGTAAATAGAACAGATAAAATGAAATAGCTGGCAAGCTAAATGCAAATAACATGTTTCCAGGATCAAGGAAAAAAGATAATGCCTGAAGATGCCAGCTCGTTCATAATCTATCGCTATGCAAAAGTGGCAGCTGTCCTATTCGTACTAGTGAGCTTGGCGATCACATCTCTATTCGGGGAGAACATCTCCGTTCGCACTATTTTTGGAGATCTGTCCGTTATAGCGGCAAGTTGTTTCGGGGTCGCGGGCTTGATCTATGCTCTATTGAGCTCTGGCAAACAGGAGAGGAATATCAGGCTCGCTTTTGCCTTTATGGCTCTGGGGATGATCTTCAACTTTCTTGCTGAGGTTACATGGACTGTGTTCGAAGTCGTGCTTTATGAGCAAACGTTCCCATCTTTAGCTGATGTCTTCTATCTCATGTACTATCCCCTATTCGCGTTAGGAGTAATGTTCCTGCCTGCTGATCGTCTATCCAAACGGGAGCAAAACAAAATTATAATCGATATCGTTATAATTATGGTTGCGGCGATTTTGATATTCTGGGATTTCATAATCGCGCCCATAATAGTGAATGGCGGGGAGAGCACCCTGGCCCTTGCGTTGTCAATTGCATATCCGATCCTGGATATTGTTCTTCTGTTTGCACTTCTGGAGTTGCTTTACAGTCGCTGGTCCTCACTGCATCTGGGTACGATGCTGTTTTTTATTGCAGCAATTATCGCGGCGATTGTCTCTGACATCTTTTTCAGTATTCAGAGCAGCACAGGGACATACATATCAGGCGGCCTGGTTGACCTGGGCTTTATCTTGTGCTATATCTTCTTCGGATTGGCAGGCATATATCAGGCTGAAGAATGGAGGCTTCACCCAAAGGAAATTTCAGAGAGAACAAGATTCGACCAATTCGTTTCCGTTTGGACTCGTTACCTTCCGTATTTTGGCATATTCGCAGCATATCTTCTCCTTATCTGGAATCCATCTTATCTTTGGCCCCTAGATCAATTAATAACCATATTGGGAATCGGTGCAATCATCGGGCTTGTAATCCTTCGTCAGATAACTGCTCTTAATGAGAATAATGCCTTGTACCTGCAGGCTAAGAAGGAGAATGAGGAGCGGAGAGCTGCAGAAGAGGCCCTGAGGGAATCTGAGAACAGATATAGGGAAATTTTTGAAAATACAGGTACTGCCATGATCATCATCGAAGAAGACACTACGATATCATTAGCAAATGAGATGTTCGAAAAATTAACGGGTTATACAAAGAATGAGGTAGACGGCAGGAAGAAATGGACCGAGTTTATCGTAGAGGAAGACCTCGAGATGATGCTCAGCCAGCATAAGATGAGAAGAGAGATCCCAGATAAGGCCCTTGAAACCTATGAGTTCAGGTTGAGGGATAAGAGCGGCCAGATCAAGAATATTCTTCTAACAGTTGACATGATCTCAGGGACAAAGAAAAGCATTGCCTCTCTCGTGGACATCAGTGAGCGCAAGAAGGCGGAAGAACGGCTCACGTCTCTGCTCCGCTTCCATAATGAAATGCTGGACACAGCGGCAATATGGATCGACATGTTTGACGCTCATGGAAACGCCACCTTTTGGAACCTGGCCGCAGAACGAATCTCCGGCTACACGAGAGAGGAGGTCCTGGGGAATGCAAGGATCTGGAAATGGCTATACCCCGATCGCAGCTATCGATCAGAAATGATCGATGCTGTGAAAGCTATGCTGGTGAAGAACAAATGCCTGGAAAACTATGAGACAGTGATCAGGTGCAAAGACGGCCAAGAGAGGATAATTCGCTGGCACACCAATAATTACGTTGACACAAACGGCAAGATCTTGGGCGGCATCGGCATCGGAGATGACATAACGGATAGAAAAAGGGCTAGCGATGCTCTAAGGGATTCAGAAAGGCGTTTGACGGACATCATTAACTTCCTGCCCGATGCCACGCTCGTAACAGACAAGGACGGCAATGTCATATCGTGGAACCATGCAATGGAGGCTATGACGGGAATTGAGGCAAAGGAGATGCTTGGGAAAGGCAATTATGAGTATGCTTTGCCACTCTACGGCCAAAGGCGGCCCATACTGATTGACCTGGTCCTTAAAAAACAAGAAGAAGTTGAAAAGGATTATTCAAATATTGAAAGAAGCGGCGCTATCTTAATAGGAGAGGCGCTCACGCCCAGCCTTAAGGGAAGGCCTACCTATCTTCACGGCACTGCCGCTGCTCTCTATGACTCCAAGGGAAATATAGTCGGCGCCATCGAATCGATATGCGATATAACTGAGCGCAAGCGGGCTGAGGAGACACTGCAACAGGCAAATCGGGATCTGGAAATTGCAGTTGATAAGGCCAGGAAGGCCACAGACGCCAAGAGCGAATTCCTGGCCAATATGAGCCATGAGATCCGCACCCCTCTAAACGGCATAATCGGCATGATTGGACTTTTGATGGACACGAAATTGAGTGCCGAGCAGCGCGAGTATGCACAGATCGCTCATATCAGCAGCGAGACCCTTCTCGCACTTATAAACGATATCCTGGACCTATCCAAGATCGAAGCTCGAAAGCTGGAGCTAGAGATGAAGGACTTCGACTTGGGCTCTCTGCTGAAGGATACCAAAGACCTCTTGACAATCGATGCCCATGAGAAAGGGCTGGATCTCGTCTGCATGTTGGACCCTAGAGTTCCTTTACGCTTGCGTGGAGATGCGGGAAGGCTGCGACAGGTTCTGGTAAACCTTGGCGGCAATGCTGTGAAGTTCACGGCAGCGGGAAAGATAGCAATTCGCGTCAGCCTTGTGGGCGAGGATGAAGGCAATGCTTCAATTCGCTTCTCCATAAGCGACACAGGCATTGGCATTCCGGCAGACCGGCAGGACATACTCTTCACTCCGTTCACCCAGGTGGACAGCTCGACAACACGCAAATACGGCGGCACTGGCTTGGGTCTTGCCATATCCAAACAGTTGGTGGAACTAATGGGCGGCAGGATCGGCGTGGATAGCCAGGAGAGAAAGGGCTCCACGTTCTGGTTCACAGCAGTTTTTAAGAAGCAGCGCTCAGGCACAGGCCAGGCGTCAGCTGATGAGAAGCCTCGTGAAATTGAGGGCAACGGAGAAGATGTGTCGGTCGGAGTGTCGGTCTGTGAGCCGGCTCAGTGCATCCAGCCGGACAAGGAAGGAATAAGGCGCAGTATCCGCATCCTTGTAGTGGAAGACAATCCCGTCAACCAAAAAGTGGCAAAGATAATGCTTAGAAAAATGGGCCTTCGGGCCGATGTTGTGGCCAATGGCAAAGAAGCCCTCAACGCGCTCCGGAGCGGTCCATACGACATAGTGCTCATGGACTGCCAGATGCCGGAGATGGACGGCTTTGAAGCAACGCGCCTCATCCGCCAGGAAGGATCAAATGTGCAGGACCCGAGCATCCCTATTATCGCCATGACTGCCTCGGCTATGGAAGGAGACCGGGAGAAGTGCATTCAGGCGGGGATGAGCGACTTCATAGGAAAGCCGGTCCAGCAGAGAGAACTGGCTGAGAAGCTTTCCAGGTGGCTGCCGAAATAGCGTTTAGGTGGCTCTTTGCGGGCAGAAATCCAAAGCCTGTTCAATCTGAAGATGCAATCCGTCAATTGAAATCCAGTCCTCTTATGGCCATCGATAAATGCGGGCCTAGACACGAAATCTATTTGCCCAAATGAGGAATTAGCATTGGGCAGGATTATATGCCAGATCATAAAGTTACGATTGCTAAGCCAGATGAGAAGAAGGCAAAAGGTCTCACTCCAGAGCATCGCAGGCATCTTGAACCCGTGGATGCAGTCAGGTTCTTGCAGAGCTTCGACCTTGGGAAGGGCGACTACACCAAAGAGCGCGCTCATGTGCTGGATCTTGAGCTTGATGAGATAGTCAAGGAAATCGAGAAGAGGCGAAAATCGGAGCCTGGATGAAGATGGCTGGTGCAGCTAAAGAAGGCAAACCTAGGCGTAAGCTAACCAAGACTCGCCAGCTCTATGGATTCATTGGAGAGACGAATTATGATGAGGAATTCATCAGAGAGCTGGAGATGGATTT
>CAZHNU010000025.1:0-44894 GCA_964534145.1 uncultured Methanotrichaceae archaeon
TTATAGAGGTAATTGGGAAACCTCTCGGAGATCAAACTTAAATATTATGAGCAAGACAATTTGAAATGTGGGAGCATTATCTGCAAGGTCTGTAGATTATTTGGATAGAGTTCGATCCACATATTGGTTTTTGCCGTTAATTATGACATTGGCATTCATGGTTTTGGCAATCCTGTTGTTGAATATCGATCAGCAAATTCCAAATGCCCAGATGGGGGGCAAATGGTATATTTTCCATCCAGACTCTTCAAGCGTACATTCAATATTAATCAGCATCGCGGGCACTGCATTGGGCGTGATCGGGGTTGTCTTCTCAATCACACTGGTACCTTTAACCATAGCGGCATCTCAGTATGGCCCAATTTTGATCCGAAGCTTCTTGCGGGATACAACAACTCAATTCGTATTGGGGACATACAGCTCGACAATTGGCTTTTGCGCGGTAGTATTGATGAGCTATCAATCCGATTCGAATAATAGTGAGGTCCCGCTGATTTCGGTTACGATTGCAATATCAATGCTTGTCATAAGCCTGGGAATGCTGCTATATTTTTTCCACCATGTGGCCGAGGGACTTCAAGCTTCCAAGATAATTGAAAATGTTGGAAATGAATTGGAAAGGGAGATTAAAATAGAGAGAACCTTTTCCAAATCATTTGAAGATCTTAGCGAATTGCCGGAGGACGGAGAAAGACTGAGATCCAATGCCATGCAGCATGGAAGGGCGGTTCTTGCCACTAAGTCGGGATATGTCCGTGCCATTGATTTTGAAGAGCTTTTAAAGCTTGCCGAAAAGAAAGATCTTGTTCTTTATCTAAAGCATTTTGCAGGGGATTTTATAGTTCCAGGCGATCCGCTGTTGTTGGCCTGGCCGGCTTCTTATGAGGATGGTGAGATCTCCGATCGTGTTAATAGGTCATTTATTCTGGGAGACAACCGAACAATACAACAAGACATTGAATATGGGATGACGTCCTTGGTAATAATTGCCTCTCGCGCTCTTTCGCCAGCCATAAATGATCCTGTTACGCCGGCAATGTGCCTGAACAGGTTGGGTGTGGCGCTCGCAATGATTGCCGAAAGCAAACAAAAGTCATATTATCATTACGATAAATCCCGAAAGCTGCGCGTAATCGCAGACCCCGTATCGTTCGAACACATGGTTGGCCTATCTTTCAACCTCATTCGCCAATATGGCCGATCAAACGCTGATGTGATGATTGGTATATTGAAGACCATTGGCTCTGTGGCCATTCATGCCCATATCGATACGGAAAAGGATATCTTGCTGATGCATGCCCGGCTAACCCTGGACGATACCGATATTTCGCTGCCTTCCTCATATGATAAGCAAAGGGTTCATCAGGCATACGATGAGGTAGTGAGGGCGATTGGCAGCAAAGTCGATTTATAAAAAGAGCAATCATTCATTTCGAGCCTGATAGCAGAGACTGATCCCAGGTGGTTGTATATCCCTGGTAAGAACTTAATCTCAGCTCAACAGAAAATTAATCAATATTCTTAGCTATATAGTTTATAATTTGTTCTGAATAAAGATTCCTTCTATTTTATTGCGCATTAATTCAAACCAGTATATAAATTCTTAATAAAAGTCTAATCGAGGGATGTTGGAAAATCAGGTGGAGGCAAGTTATGAAAAATTGCATAGCATTGATAACAGTTGGCTTGATGCTATCGATATCAATAGCAGCATCAGCAGGAATAGGCAATCACATCACGGTTAGCGTTCATAAAGAAGCTGAGGGCAACTGCGCAACTGGCGCTGTCCTTCTCTTTCAGGACGTAGATGTCGCAGCAAATGTTGAGGGAAATTACAACAATGTGGAACAGAACGTTGACCTTTATGCTAACTTCAACGATTTAGAAGGCACCGAAGGTCAACCTACCACCCTTACCCAACAGGCGGTCGTTGTAGGAAATGTAACCGGGAATGGCAATAATCTAAATCAGAATCTCCTAATGAATGCATGTAACAACGACTTAACAAGCAGCAACCTTTCTCAGAGGGCTACACAGAAAGCGGATATTCTGGGAAGCTACAACGATGTATCTCAGAGCACATATGTTGATTCTCATGATAACGTTCTGATACTAAGCAACCTGGATCAGCTCTCGGCGGTCAGTACTTTGGTTAATGGGAACTATAATATTGTGGACTCAAGCGCAGAGCAATATGTAGAATGCGATTCCCTGACAGGATCCAAGGAGTGGCAGCTAATAGATATGCCCTCATTAGTCGCCGGCAGTTACCATAACCTTACCCAGCATTCCAGTGAGTTTTCAAAGAGAAATATATTCACCGCCGGTGCTGTGAAAGGTCAAAAGATTTCAGCGACTGCAGTTCCCTTCGGAGCTAAAAACGCTGCCATACATAATATAACATTGAAAGAAACCAATAGCTCTATGACCGGAAGCACATTTATCCAGGAATCAAATGTGATATCAAAAGTGTAGATCCCCATAAAGGGCCAAATTGTGAAGGGCGAAGCAGTTCCTCCTGTTTCGCCCTTGCCATTTGCATCATGGCTCCAGAGGCGATTTTGCCGGAATATGCGCGAAAATTTAAATCCGCCTGCAGTGGGTCAGGACACCTGGAAGTCCATTTTTCAAGCGCTTGGCTTGATGCCGCTTACTTTTATGCTGGCTATTGAACCTTCAACATCTTTCAGCTGCCTCTCGGTAACCTTCAAATCCTCCAGAATTGCCTGACCTGTTGGATCATTGATCATGCAGTCTAGCGGAAAACCCGACTCATCAACAACATTGATATCATTAAATCCGGCCGATTTTATGGCATTGAGATATTCATCCTTCATAAGAGCCCCCGAGATGCAGCCAACATATGCATCGACCGATTCTCTTATGGATTCCGGCAAGGTCTTCAGCAAGACAATATCGGAAACCATGAGCCTTCCGCCGGGCTTCAGCACACTGAATGCCTCCTTAAAGGCTTTGCCTTTGTCGGGCACCAGGTTAATGACGCAGTTGGAAATTATTGTCATGTTTTCACCTTTATATATTTTTAATTATGTAAATTAGGAGATTTATCTCTTGAAAACATCATCCATAACTGGTCCGAGCATGGATTTGACCATGCCCTCAAGCTCGCCTACCTTGATCAAAGAGATGCAGCAGACCTTGCCGTTTTTCTCCATGCTTACAACGGCCAGCTTATCTCCTGGACGTATCTTTGCCTTTTCTCGAATCTCTTTTGGCAAAACCATCTGCCCGCGCTCATCTACGCTTACTATGGATTCAACTTTGCAGCAGCCCGTCATGCCATCCGCACAGCAGGCTTTCTTCTTGTCCTCAGCAGTCACATCTGCACCTCCAGCATCGCTGAGATCTCTGAAGATTTAAGCTTTTCTGATAAATCTAATAATGCTGAATTCTGCATTTTTTCCTTTATTGTTGATTGAAAAAGATGAAAACAAGCGTAAAAATAGAAATACAGTTTCTTCTTAACCGAATGTTTGAATTATCCATTCCTTTATCTCATCCCTTGCCTGCCTGAAGGCACTCAGCTGTTCCTCCTCCGAGCCTTTTGCAGTTGCCGGATCTTTGAAAGTCCTATGAATCACTTCTTTTGCTGCAGGTGTGGTTGCAGGGGCCTGAAGGCTTACGCGACAGAGGGGGCACAATTCCTTGGCTTTATCGCATACTGTAACTGCTACATCGAACAATATGCCCCGAAGATCAGCCATACTTTTGGAGTGCTGGCCAGAGATATTAATGCCGATTTCGCTCATGACCTTCACTGCACGGGGATCGACGTGCGTCGCTTGCACACCTGCGCTTTGGACTTCGTACTTATCCCCGTACATTGCTCTAAGCAAGCCCTCAGCCATCTGAGACCTTGCCGAGTTGTGGAAGCATAGAAAGAGAACTTTCATCTTGTTTTCGCTTTGAGGTATCATTATTCTATCACCAATTGCATTTCTCTATGGACTTAAACATATATAAGCTTCAAATCTACTTATCGTGATATGATGCAAAGCTTATATACTTGATGTACCTTATGTACTCTTCAGCATGGCTCAAAGTACAATTTCAGACCTGCGATTGAAAATCCTTTGCGCGCTGGCAGATCCCATTCGCCTTGAGGTCATAAAGTACCTTTCAGGCGGCGAGAGATGTGTTTGCGAAATACTGCCTGAATTTGAGAGGTCTCAATCCTCCATCTCCAAACATCTCAATATACTCTATCAAGCAGGAATCTTGGATCGAAAATTCGATGGGAAAAGGACCCTCTATCGAATAAAAGATCCTCAGGTGCTCGAGGTAATTAACGCAGTGGATGTGCTGGCATTGAAACAGATATCACAGCTAATTGAAGTTGGCAAGAGCATTGAGGAACAAATAGTCAGGAGCTAAATTAATGGTTGATTATTCTTTGGTGGCTGCACTGCAGGCCGGGCTTAGCACTCTATTGGAATATCTATCAGCGCATGTCCTGACATGTTTGATTCCGGCATTCTTTATTGCGGGCGCTATCTCCTCTCTTCTTCAGAAAGAAACGGTGCTAAAGTACTTCGGAGCTGATGCTCCCAAATGGCTTTGCTACAGCGTGGCTGCGACGTCTGGCACGATCCTGGCCGTATGCAGTTGCACAATCCTTCCCATGTTCGCAGGAATCGAAAAGAGGGGTGCAGGGATAGGACCGGCCACGGCATTTCTCTTCTCAGGTCCTGCCATCAACCTTCTGGCCATAGTCCTGACTGCAAGAGTTTTAGGGCTGGATATTGGAATTGCCAGAGCCATAGCTGCAGTGTCTATGGCCGTTGTCATCGGGCTCATAATGGCCGCCATATTCCAGAGATCTGATAAGAAATGCGATGTTCCTGCCACGGCAGCTGTCCAGGTTGATCCTGACCCTGAGGGGGAAAGCCGTCCCGGCTACATTACCGCTGCCTTCATGGCTATTCTTGTGATCATTTTGCTGGTGGCAGCCTCTGGCTTCATCGCAGTCTTGCCCAAAGCGGTAATCGTAGGTACACTGATAATAATAGCCGCATATCTTCTGAACAGATACTATCTGCCAGAAGAGCGAGAGGCCTTCTTTGCAGAGACCTGGTGGCTGACCAAGAGGATTTTTCCTCTGTTAATAGCAGGCACCTTCATAACGGGGGTCATAGGCTATTTCCTGCCGATGGATTTGATTAAAACTATCTTCGGCACCAGCAGCTTCCTGGCGTGTTTCGTGGCTTCAGTTATCGGAACGCTGCTTTACATGCCCACGTTGTTGGAGGTCCCGATAGTGGGGACGCTTTTCGGCTACAGCACAGGCGTCACAGCTCCTGGTCCAGCATTGTCGCTCCTGCTGGCCGGGCCATCATTAAGCCTGCCGAGCATGATAGTAATTGTTAGGGTGATAGGGGCGAAGAAGGGCATGGTATACTTCAGCCTGGTGGTTTTGATCTCCACGTTAGTGGGAGTGATATACGGGGCAATCGCCCCATATCTATCCTAAAGTTTCAGATGATATGAACAGAAATATAAAATGTCGAGAAGCACGCTCATGAGGTGAGAATTGATGGTGAAGATAGAGGTATTTGGAACAGGATGCGCCAAGTGCAAGGTCCTGCTGAAAAACGTGGAAAAGGCAGTACAGGAATCAGGGGCTAAAGCTGAGATTGTTAAAATCGATAGCATTCAGGAGATAATGAACCGCGGTGTGATGATGACTCCGGGACTCTATATTGATGGGGAGGCAAAGGCCGTCGGCAGAGTCCCCAGCACTGAAGAAATAAAGAAGATGATCAAGAAATGAATATGCGGAGGGATGCAGAATGGAAGAGAAAAAAGAGTGTCAGTGCCAACCCATAGAGACACTGATATTTGCCTGCTCAGGCGGCTCAAATGCAGGCCAGATAGCCAACCAGGCAGCCGTTGAGCTGACCAAAGATGGACAGGGTAAGCTGTTCTGTCTGGCGGGGATCGGAGGGCATGTTAGCGGAATAGTGGAATCCACCAAGGCTGCCAAGAGACTGGTGGCAATCGATGGCTGTCCTGTGAAGTGTGCCCAGAAAACCCTTGAGCACTCTGGCTTTAAGCCAGACGTCCTCGTTGTGGTGACGGACCTTGGAATAGAAAAGGCTGCCGGACCGATATTCAAGGAGGAGGATTGCAGGCTGATTGTGGATAAGGTCAAAGAGGAACTGGACGCATAAGACCTGCGTGAATTATGCTCTCCAATAGGGACTGATTCCTGCTGGTTTTCGCCAGCAGAATATTTTTATATCCATCCATAAGGGAAGCAGCGCTCATTTATGGATGAATTGCTCCATTTTCTTATCTACCACTTGAAATTCGCCTGCGCCCTTCTGCTCGGTAATGACACAGGGGCAAGAACGAGCAGATATCCTGCAGGAGATCGAGGCGCTCTGTACCATGCATGAGAAGATCTCTTAATCGTCAGAGTGCCGGGAATTTAACCGCAGCGTTTCTCTGCTGCTGCAGAGGGTGGAGGATGGATGATATTACAGGCTGGCAGACAGAGCCATGCATCTGCTGGCATGCTGCAATCCAAAGGATCTATCCCAGTGCGATAGCATCCAGCAGGCGAAAGAGGCCCTGCAGAGGCTAAGAGAGGCGGCTAATGAAAAATCAGGATGAACCAATAGATTGTGTAATCAATAGGTTTGAAAAAAAAGGACTGGACGCTGTCGCTCACCACAGCTTGAACCCAAAGTACCTGATGAGATAGACCAGACCGATCACTATTACCATCAGCCCAAAGATCTTGGTCACATATTTTCCGGCTGAAATATACTTCTCACCAATCTGTCCGCCCACAGCCCTTGAGAACGTGGCTATGGGTATCACAGGCACGCCATGGCCGACGCCGAAGACGAAGAGCATCATGCCGCCTACAAGCGGCGTTATATCCTGGGAGATAAGCCAGATTAGCACCGGAAATACCAGGGAGATGGCACAGGGAGCCCAGCCCAGGGCAAAGAACACTCCCAGAGTGAAGGCCCCGATGAAGGCCGAGTACTTGAACAGATCCATGGAAAAGTGAACCGACCTCTCCATTAGTCCCTTCTTCTCCACCTTAGGACCATCTACACCAGGATCATCCCTGTGGAAGGAAATACGGGACCTCACAGGCTCTATGATCTCGCCTATGGGTTTGATGATGTTTATTCCGAGGAGGATCATCAGAAATCCTGCGGCCAGATCAAAGTATCGAGCTTCCCTGATGAAGACGCCGATATCAGAGAGGAATAAGCCTACTACGAAGAAGACCATGGCCATTCCCAGGGTAAAGGCCACACCGATCATGAAGCCTTCTTTTGAGGCCGATGCAGTCTTCTTTAGATACTCTTCTTTCCGGCGTGCAGTCATCACGTAGGAGAACATGGCCAGGAGCAGGGCCACAGAACAGGGCGAAAGGGAGGTGATGATTCCTAAGAAAAACATGCCCAAGTAGGTTACGCTATGTTTTGAGGCGGTTCCTATTCCTTTTAATCCGGAAACTGCACCTTGCTCTATGCCTGTTAGATTATTGTAAAGGGAATCTGCGCTCTGAATTCCATCTATCTCTCCTTTGCCCAGCTGATAGACATGATACAATCCAGCTATCTTTCCTTCTTTATCAATCAAGATTAGCGTGGGATTGGCCAGGCCGCCTTCTAACGTAGAATAATCGATATATTTGCCTGTGAGCGGATATGGATCGAAATCCTCTATCCAGGGCCAGCTTACGTTTATTTTCCACCAGGCTTCGGCCAGGGAGCGCCCATCGTTGGAGTAAGGATTCTTCCTGACGTTGAGCGTTATGATCTCAAGGTCTGGATGCTCATGTTTCAGCTTTTCTAATTCAGTAGTCTGGGCATTCAGGGCGTGCTCACACTCTCTGCAAAGCGGATTTTCTATGTTGGTTATATGAAGTAAAACGACCTCTCCTCGATAATCTTCTAAAGACTGAGAATTTCCATCAAGGTCGGTCGCCTGAAAATCAGGCGCTTGAACCTCCTGAGATAATCCTGGAAAAGAGCTAAAGAGCATCAGGATGATAACAGCGAAAAAGGAGATGAACCCTGAAATCGGGGATCGGTTGGCTCTTGAAGACATGACGATATACCTTATCGATATTCTCTATCACTTCTTCCAGTTAAAGGAGTTATCATCATAGTATGATATTGCATCCTCAACATAGCTTTTGATCCAGTCATCACCTGTAATGTCTTCATTGCTGTGCCATACCGGCATTACATTTCCCTCAGAGTCTGGAGCCAGTGTTACAATAATTGTCATTGGCACATAACTAACGCCGCCATTCGGATCATATGCCTTGAGTGCTTCCTCAGCCCTTGAATCGCTGCCATCGGCCCCAATTTCATAATAGGTGATATCGCCCTTGAACTCATCGGAAACATTATTCACGGCTGCAGTCTGAGGTGCACAGTAGCTGCAGTCTTTATGGATATATATCAACACAGGCTTCTTCTCCAGAGCATCCAGAACCCAAGCAGGATGGTTCACATCTGTTCCAGAGGCTGTCGATTGTTCTGGGTATGTGGTCCACCAATCATCATTTTCTGATCCAACAGAGTTTTCAGCTGCGGAGGCGCTAAACAATATAGCCAATGTAAAGACGGCAATTAGCGATGCCGTGCAGATCGTTCTCTTAAATAGTTCCATGAGATACACTCCTTTAAGCTTTAGATTTCTCAGAGCATTCATCGTGATATCTTAAAGTATCCGGGATTTGTTC
The DNA here is from genome assembly GCA_964534145.1 of uncultured Methanotrichaceae archaeon. GTDB lineage: Archaea > Halobacteriota > Methanosarcinia > Methanotrichales > Methanotrichaceae > CAWJYS01. The sequence goes on from CAZHNU010000025.1 coordinate 8,741, forward strand.
CAAGGTCCCCTTCTTAATATCCACCCACACCCTCTATCATTCCTAACTTCCCGGACCTAATTCTTGCCCATTCTTATGCCGATAGCACCGGTTGCCATCGATCACCTACCATCAATAATGCAGGCTTGGATTTTCTATATCGATACCCTTAGATATAAGTCTTTCGACCTCATGGCCATAATTACCCAACATAGGAAGAAAATTAGATAAATGTTACTTAGGATGGAAGATGTTACTGCGAATATCTGAATTACCAAATACTATAAAGCCATAATTTCGGTATTGCATTTTGTTTTTTCATCTATATATTAAATTAAAGACTAATGCCGAAGTTCGATCGAGCCCCCTATTGGAAAATCTTATATATCGATAAAGTTTGATATAGGTGTTCATCAAATCGATAGGATTTGAGATACAGGCCTGTAAAAGGAGTTCACATGGGATGCGTTCCGGAAGAAGCTGTAGAGAGGATGGCAAGGCTGATCGGCGATTCCGAGAAGGCCGAATGCAAGGTGAGTAAGCTCCGCTCAATAACCCAAAAACTGGATGAGGCTGAGATCGAAGGTGAAGCCGAGATTCTTAAAGCAATGTCAGATCCCTGTCGTTTAAAAATCCTGATGCTTCTCCGAGAAGGCGAGCTTTGCGTCTGCGAGATCATGATCGCCTTGGATCGCCAGCAATCCACAACTTCTCATCACTTATCCATTCTAAGAGATGCTGGGCTAATAAAAGAGCGCAAGGATGGCCGGTGGTCCAGGTATCGCCTTTCTGAAGGCGCTGTAATTGAAATGCTTAATCTGGTAAAGCTGATAAAAAAAGAGCAAGTTAAATAGAAGCTACTGAATATGATAAAGCTCAATTTAATTCGAAATCGCAATATTTATTGCCCGCGTTACAGAAGTAGATCTTCAGGAGTACAATCTCTATTTTATTTTGGAATTATTATAATATCCTTTGCAGCATTTGCCTCGACGGCGAACGCTGGTTGCGCCTGCAGTGGAGGAGATAACTGGGACCCAACTGCCTTTTTAAAATCTGAATCTGGTGTACAGCCGGCAACATCCAGCAGTACTCAGCCCACCAGTACTAATAGTAATGTCAAGTCAGATGTAAATTCTGCTACCAGTATGCCAAAGACAGAGGATCGAACGGATTCCTTTCCTAATGGCGATATCCTCAAGCCCATAAAAAGTGTCTCCAGCCCAGACGTAGTGGTAGATGTATCCAACGGCGATGGCTATACAACGGAGCACATCACAAATGCCATCCACATTCCCACCAGGAGCTTCCTCGATGAGAGTGGAAACCTAAAAAAGAAGCAAGAATTGGCAGGAGATAAGATTAAGGATGCAAATGATCTAGATATGGTAATTCGGCAGGCTGAGCAAGGATAAGCCGATTGTAGTTTACTCGGGTGATTACAGCCGGTCATCTTTAGTATGGTTTGCTTTGCAGCTCATGGGGTATGAATCAGCTATTTACACATGGGAAGATTGGAAGGAGCATGAGTTCAAGGGCGCCAAAGAAGGCACCGCACCTCCTGCAGACAAGAGTGCCAGTGCTAGCAAGTACAAGAGGTTGGGTAGGACATAACTGGGTAGGACATAACCATCTGATCTTTGTATTAAGTGGAGGGATTAGCAAATTACAAACGGAATCAACAAGGGATTGGACTTCCTGTCTCGTTACCTTACCATCTGGATTTTCGCCGCCATGTTCCTGGGGATTGCCATAGGATATTATGCTCCCCAAATAACTCAGTTAATCCTCAGCCTTCAGGTCGGCACTACATCGATACCTATTGCAATCGGCTTAATCTTAATGATGTACCCTCCTCTGGCCAAAGTAAAGTATGAGGAGCTTGGACGTGTTTTCAAGGACAAAAAGGTTCTAGGCCTCTCTTTGATTTTGAACTGGCTGGTAGGCCCCATTCTGATGTTTATCCTAGCAGTGGTTTTCCTGGGAGATTATCCCCACCTCATGTACGGTGTGATCCTCATCGGCATTGCCCGCTGCATTGCAATGGTCATAGTGTGGAACGTGCTGGCCTGCGGCTGCACAGAGTATTGCGCTGCTCTTGTGGGCTTAAACTCCGTCTTTCAGGTCTTCTTCTATTCGATTTATGCCTATATTTTCATAACCGTTCTCCCCGCAGCTCTTGGAATTGCCGAGGGAACAGCCGTAGACGTTACAATTGCACAGATCGCAGAAAGCGTTTTTATCTACCTGGGCATCCCCTTCCTGGCCGGAATCATCACCAGATTTTCCCTGATAAGGGCTAAAGGAAAGAGCTGGTACGAGGGCAGGTTCATATCGGCAATTAGCCCCATAACCCTGATCGCCCTGCTATTCACCATTGTGGTGATGTTCTCGCTCAAGGGAGACTATATCGTGCAGCTTCCTCTGGACGTGGTCAGAGTGGCCGTTCCCCTGGTCATCTACTTCCTCCTCATGTTCTTCGTCAGCTTCTATATGGCCTACCGTCTGAAAGTGAGCTACGAGAACACTGCTGCTCTATCATTTACCGCAGCCAGCAATAACTTCGAGCTGGCAATTGCTGTGGCCGTTGCAGTTTTTGGCATAGCCTCTCAGGAGGCCTTCGCTGCTGTGATTGGCCCGCTAATAGAGGTCCCGGTTCTAATAGCACTGGTAAATGTGGCACTGAAGCTTAGGGATAGATATTATCCTGGTGCTCCTGATAAGGTGTTTTGCGAAACAGGAACTAAAAAGACAGAAAGCCTGAGGTGAGATAAATGCCCGGATCGCCCGCCGATGTAAAGCTCGTAAGCAATGCTATGGCCAATGCAACACGAAGGAAGATCATGGCCATGCTGGTTGAGAGCAATAGGACAAAGGAAGAAATAGCCAAGGCAGCAGGTGCCTCAATGCTGGACTACCATCTACAGATGCTGCAGCAGGCAGGATTGGCCGATATAAAAGATAATGCGGTCTTAATAACAGAATTAGGCAGGAACTTCATGGAGTCTAAGGCCGAAAAGCCGGCAGAGGCAAAGAAAGACCTTAGCGGAACAAAGCCCCTGGAAATAACTGAAACCAGACAGCTTTTGCCCTGCATTGCCGATACCACAAGGTTTCGGATAATTGCCAGGATGCAGCCGCCTCTGGGAGGAGCGCTCAAGCTTCTGGAGCCCCTGTTCCCGCGAGCCAGATATTCTGATAAGATCGGGGCATTGATAATTCAAAGGGGCAACATCCTGATAACCGTTTATGGAACGGGCAACATAACCATGACCATGATCAAGGGCGAGGAGGAAGCCAGGGAAATCTTAGAGGGCCTGAAGAACACAATCAATGAGGCCATAGCCAAAGGCATAACTCCCGTTCCTAGAGAGAAGGTCAAAGTTGATCATATGGAGATCTACAAGTATCTGCCTCAGATCGATTGCAGGGAGTGCGGGGAGCAGAGCTGTTACACCTTTGCCATCAGGCTCGTGGCCGGTGAGACTGCAATAGATAAGTGTTCTCCTCTAAATGATCCCAGGTACGCAACCAACATTGAACACCTGAGGGCTTTGCTGGAGTATCTGTAAAATGGGAACTCTTACTATCATTTTAACGGACGGCCCCTACATCTCAGAGTATGCGGAGATTGCTTATAAAATGGCCAGCGTAGCGCTTGGCTCACATAAGGTGAATATTTTCCTCTACCTGGACGCAGTGCACATACCTAAAAGCGGCCAGAATCCTGCGTTCTTCTCAAATATTGGAGGGCTTTTTGAGGAGCTGGCGGCCAGGGGAGCAATAGTCAGGGCCTGCCCCAGGTGCGCCACAGCAAGGGGCTACAGGGCTTCGGATGGTTTATGCCAGGAATATTTGCCGGGAATAAAGATCTCCAGCCTCTACAATCTGGCTGAGATGACAGAGGAGAGCGACAAAGTCATCGCTTTATCTAGATGAGATCGGTCTTTTACCTCCTTGATGCTGCTCCTTATGGGAGCGAAAAAGCTTTCGGACTACTTAACGCGGCGGCAGTAAGCGTCAAAATGGCAGTTACAGTGGGCCTCTATGCAGACGGCGTCTACCTGGCCCTGGCAGGCCAGGACAGCAAAGCCCTTGGAGTTCCCAATCTCTCGGATACAATCTATGCCTATCCCGAGATAAGATTCCTGGCCCATGAACCATCGCTGGTAGAGCGAGGTCTTCTTAGCCAGAGCCTGATTGAAAGGGTGGAGCTGGCAGATGATGAGAGGTTCTTAGAGGAGACTTTGGCATCCGATTCAGTGATAGTATTATAGGGAAATTGTCTCATAAGGAAATGGTTTTATGGACGATAACGAACGATTTGCTTCAAATACTGACGAATTGAAAGCTGATATTTTCTTGCTGACCAAACCGCCTCACAGCGATCGTGTCAAGCTTTGTCTGCAGTTAATAAAGCGATCAGAGAATGCAATCCTTTACCTGGCAGGAGATGGAATTTATAACCTGCTCGATAGGACCATCGAGTCCCTGCCTCAGGATAGGATTTTGGTCTGCAGAGAGGACTTGGATGCGAGGGGCGTTCAAGCTGGAGATAAAGCAACAGTGCCCGCTGATTTCTATAAGCGGCTGGTTGATGATGCAATGAAACGAAATAGTCGGATCTATTCATTTTAGGAATAATTTGGAAGTTCGAACTATCTTTTGCCAATCATGTTTCTATTTCTTTCCTAATCTGGGATCCAAGGCTGCATATATAATATCCGAAAGGAGGTTTGCCGATAAAACACATGCCGAAATCGCCAGGAGGCATCCGTTTAAAAGGGGATAATCCCTGGCGATAGTGGCGTCGTAAATGAGAGTGCCCATCCCATTCCAGGAAAAGACTATCTCCACAAGCAGGGCACCTGATATCATGAACCCAAAATCTAGGGCAATTACCGTCATTAATGGCAGAAGTGCATTCTTTAGAACGTGCCTGAATAAAATCGCCGTTTCACTTAATCCCTTAGCCCTCGCTGTTAGGATATAGCTGTCTCCCAAGATCTGGATCACAGAGCTTCGCATTATCACATAGCTTTGAGCGGCCTTGTAAAGAGATAGTATGGCGACCGGAAGAACCATATGACTCATTATATCACCGACCTTTGCCAACCCCGATGATTCTGAAGACCGCATTCCGTAAAGAGGAAGTATATCAAGGTAGAAAGCAAATATCAGGACCGCAAGCATGGCCAGCCAGTATCCTGGCGTGGAATAAATGATTAGAAGAATTGATGTCAGAATCGTATCCAGTTTCTTGCCGCAATTCCATCCGGAAACTGAACCCAAGACTGCTCCGAGGATGCCGCCTATGACAATAGATGGCATTATAAGAATTAACGTCCATTGCATCCGGTATAATATTATATCGAATATAGGTTGAGTATATTGATATGAATCACCCCACTGCCCCTGGAGCAGGTCGATTAGGTAATTATAAAATTGCAGGTAGAGGGGAAGATCAAGCCCCAGATCCATCCGAAGCTTTTGGATGTGTTCGGCAGAGGAATAGATGTAGTTCTCTCCAAGGATATTTGCAATCGGATCTCCGGGCATCAGGCGCGGAATTGAGAAATTGAGAATCAATACTGCAAAAAAGGCAAATGCGTAGCGAATTGATTTATGTAAAAGAAAATGAAATGTGGATTTAGTCATGGGTATTCCGAGACCTCATGGGGAAGGTCAATTGCTTCCCATTATAAGCCCGTAACATGAGTTCGGGTCGAATCCGGGGCGGCGGAGATCCTTTCTCACACTTGTCTGTATGTATTTAAAATGTTTTTTGAATAGCTCGATTAATGCATAAAAATCCCTATTCTCGTATTTAACTATGATTTTGCATCCAGATAACGAGGAGAGGGTCAATGAATGCACCTTTATGGGCGGATAAAGAATTTTATGCAGCATGCGGTCCTGCCATTTGGGCGTAGATACCGGAACCGATGCGTTGACAATGAACCTTCCATGATAGTCCAACACACGCTTGACCTCGCCAAATAGGAGTTCGATCTCACTGTCATCAAATACGTTAATCGCACCAAGGCAGGTTACGACGTTGAAATAGCCATCGTGAAAGGGAAGCATACACGCATGGGCTCTGACCTTTCGAGCATCGCACTCATCTGGAATTTTCGCCAGCATTGATTGGCAGATATCGACGCCGCATTTATAGATCCTGGGATGCAGGTACTTCAGGAAGAAACCGGTTCCACAGGCCAGGTCAAGAACCCTATCATTATTATCTATATTGCCTAATTCAATTATGGCCTTCTCAACCTTATGCCTGGGAGATGCTCTTATGTAATGGTCAAAGCATTTCGCACGCGGCGTAAAATCGGCAATAGCAGTCTTTGCTCGATTGATATTTAGCTTATCATGATATTTTAGAATCATAATGGAATCGTTCCTTGAGAATAACCTCTAATCATATAGCTGCAAAGGTTTTTGTATTACATATGGGCAGATGATTTCCATATAGTAATAAATCTTTCGATAATGATAATACAAAAATGAAATTATTTTAAAAAAGAATAAATCCTCCATCCAATTTTAATGTGGTCACATCATAATCTGAATACTCTTAAAATAGCAGTAAACTTTATTACTAAACAGGCTTTATTTTCTAGTTGATGAGGAGGAATTAACATAAGAATTTCAATATGTGTGATTGCAGCGATTGCCTTATGCATATTATGGGCAATTATGCCGACCAATGCTGCTTATACGCCAGATGTCAACGGAGACGCAAATGCCGGTGTTGGAGATGCTCCAAATGGAACACTGCGCGTAGGCGTTTCCCAAGTATATGAAAGAGTGGGCTTTTTCCCGCCTGGCACAGGACGGCAATGGAACGTTGCCATTCGCGGTTTGGTGACAGAGCCGCTGGTTCAACACGGCTTGGACCTGGAAGTTCTGCCGGCGCTAGCTAAAGAATGGGAGATGAAAGACGAATGCAAAACCTGGATATTTTATCTAAATGAGAACGCGAGCTGGCACGATGGAAAGCCGGTGACTTCCAAGGATGTGAAGTTTACCAACGAATTTATCCGAAAAACCGATAGCAGATATGAGGAGTTCATGCAGGAGTATCTCGACGAGATAGAGACACCTGATGAACATACCGCAATTTTCCACATGAAAAAACCATTCTCGCCATTCTTGACATGGTATACTCTTGGAGGACAGGAAATTATCCCCGAACACATATGGAAAGATATAAGCCCCGAAAAGGCGGGGGAATCAGAGGACATGACCGGTTTCGGGCCATTCGCTTTCGAGAAGCTGGACAAAGATAGGAATGTAATTGTATTCAGGGTCAACGATGAATACTTCTCAAAGAGGCCAAATGTCGCTCGCGTGGAGATTCATATGTTCAGAACCGAGGACAGCATGCTACTGGCTCTCAAAAAAGGCGACATAGATATGGTGAGCAAAATCAAAGGAACCTCTGTGCCCGCTCTTCTGCGCGAGGAAGACATAAAGACTGTACTTACTCCCAGCCTCTCCATGAAAAACATATGGTTCAACATGCGCAACTACCCAATAAACATAACTGAGATCAGACAGGCAATGGCATACTGCATAGATTATGACCAGCTTGCCCAGATTTCTATATTGGACTACGGTGAGGCAGGTGGCTACGGCCCGGATATATCTTCAGATATGTGGTGGTTCAATCCCGATGCTGTCAGATATTCCAGAAACGTTACCAGAGCGAACGAACTGCTGAACTCCGCAGGTTTCAACGATACCGATAAGGATGGAATTCGGGAGCTTCCGGAGGGAAGCGATCTGATGATCGATCTTTATGTTCCCGGAGCCGATGCCGAGTACATGAGGGAAGCGGAGCTGATGAGCAATTGGATGAAAGATGCAGGAATCAAAATTGAGATCAAGGGCGTAGATTACCCTGTTTGGACAGAAGAATTCCTTCATAAGCATACGTTTGATACGTTGCTTACAACTGTGTCGCTGCTAGACAGCCCATACAAGAGTGCTTATGTGGATCTGATATACTGCGATATACCAGGATACAAAAACGAGACCTTCTTCAAGCTCGTGGATTCATTGCTGGGCGCAACCACAAGGGATGAGCAGAAGGAGATATCATTCGAGATACAGGATATGCTTGCGAATGATGTCCCAGGGGTGACATTATACTCCGGCGACACCATAGATGCCTATAGATCTGACAAATTCAGCGGATTTGTTCCAGTAGCTGGCGATGGGATAGCGAATCGTCTGTCTGTGAGTAGCGCCCATCAAACTGCATCATGACCTTTGGCATCGGTCTGCATAAAACTCCCTTCAATCCTTTTTTCTTTTTACGGCAATTTTGAGCCAGATAAATCCATTAGTTTGCCTGCATAATCGATCGTACTGGTCAGCCTTTGCATCCTTGTGCATAGCGCACATGCAAATGGCATATGTGATCAAACATAAATGCGGAAGATTTCATATTTGAAAGATATATTTTGTTGATTTTTGATAACATCTTCGCAAAATTTATATCCGAAAACGCTGCTTCGTCATATGCCGTAAAAGGTGTCGGCAGTATAGATGTTTGCGGTGATAAAATTGCATCTGAGAAACGACATGAATTGTGCTTCAAAGCCATTGAAAACGCTTTCCTTCGGGACGTTCTTCATTCCCTTTGTATTAGTGTTATCCCTGCTATGCGTTTCTGCTTTTGCGTAGGAGAATACAACAGATTATTGGCTGAACCAGGCCAGAGATCTCGGCCACAAAGGACTGCATGAAGAAGCCCTTATTGCATACGATGAAGCCCTTAAACTGGACCCCATGAATGTGACTGCACTTCTGCGAAAAGCATCAGACCTCACAAGCATGTGACAAGAGAGCGATGGCCTTCTAGCCTATGAGAAGGCGCTTGGCCTTTCTGAAGAAGTGCTTGAGGAAAATCCGAAGGATGCAAAAGTCTGGATAGAAAAGGGCAACATGCTTCAAAAGCTTGGCGAATACTATGCTGCTTTGGAGTCTTATGATGAGGCCGTAAAGAAGGTCGCATCAAACACACAGGGACGCATATCGGCTGCAAAGGCCTGGATAGGCATAGGCGACGCCTTACGTGCTTTGGGCAAGAACCAGGAGGCTCTGGAGGCTTACGAGAGAGCGATAGGGATACATCCCGATTTCGGTGAAGCCTGGCAGGGCAAGAGTGAGGTCCAGAAGGCTGAAGGGGATGCCTACAATGCAAGCATATCGCTTTACGTGGCTGGAAAGCTGGGGTCGGCCAGCTGACCTGCTTTTTGCCAGCGAATCGGCGATAGAAATGCTTAAAGAACTTTCAGACCATCCAACGAAGGCATTATGAAGATCTTGCTAAGAGCTGCAACCGATGCAGACAAGGCTTTCTGCCAACAGGTCCATCACGAGGCGTATTGCGATGTCGTGATCCTGCAGTTCGGAGAATGGGACGAGGCAAAGGCGGACTGGTTCTTCGAACGAAGATGGGCTTCCTTGAAGTACGATATAATTGAACTGAACGGGATGCCCGTCGGATGTTTCAGCCGGCAGCTCAGCGCAACATGTATTTCAGTCGATGAAATAGAGCTATTGCCCGCCTTTCAGAATCGCGGCATTGGGACGCAGCTTGTGAGGAGACAGAAGGAGGAAGCTATGAGGCTCAGCGTGCCAGTGAGACTGCGTGTCTTAAAGAGGAACAGGGCCATCCGGTTGTATGAGAGGTTGGGGTTCGCAGTAACCGGTGAAACTGATACGCACATATTGATGGAGTGGGCCGCCGTCAAGACTTGACTTCATTTCGCAAATGCCCCGGCTGCGATCCTCGGATCCAGCACCGCGTACAGCACATCCGCCAGGAAGTTCGCCGCCAGCACGCATACAGCGATTACGAGGAAGCTGCCGTGCAGCAGCGGATAGTCCCTGGCCAGCACAGCATCATAGACGAGCGTCCCCATCCCACCCCAGGAGAAGACGATCTCCACCAGCAGGGCTCCCGAGACCATGAAGCCTATATCCAGGGCGATAACCGTAACTAACGGCAGCATGGCGTTTCTCAGCACATGGCGGAAGAGCACATCCCTCTCACTTAGGCCTTTGGCCTGGGCGGTCAGGACAAAGCCCTCTCCCAGGGTTTGAATCACGGTGCTCCTCATGATGAAGTAATTGTAGGCGGCTCCAAAAAGCGTCAGCACGAATGCTGGAAGGGCCATATGCCAGAGAACATCCTTCGCTTTTTGCCATCCATCAAGGCCCCCTGCCGTAATTCCGCTCAGGGGAAAGATGCTCAGGTGGAAGGCGAAGATGAGCACGAAAAGCATGGCCAGCCAGTAGTGAGGCATGGAATAGACGAACAGAAACAATGAGGTTATGCCCGTGTCAGCTGCAGAGCCCCTCCGCCATCCGGCCAGAGAGCCCACCACGATTCCGAGCAGCGCGCCCAAAACGATAGAGGGGACCAGCAGCACCAATGTCCACTTCATCCTGTAGGCGATCACGTCCCAGACCGGCTGAGAATAATGGAAGGAGTAGCCAAAGTTTCCATGCACCAGGTTGTGCATATATGCGATGTACTGCTCAGGAAGCGGCCGGTCTAGGCCGTACTGGGCCTTCAGCTCTGCCACAAGCTCAGGGGAGCGGTAGTAAACCTCCTCGCCCAGAAGGCTGATGAATGGATCGCCTGGCATCATGCGAGGTATGATGAATATCAGTGTTACTATGATTATCAGCGAGACAAAATACCTGAGAGCCTGGCGGGCGATATAGCCTGTGTTATAGGTCATCTTTTTCCATTTGCTGGATAGTACAAGGCATCGCCCAACGTTAGGGCCGATGCCTTGTTGCCGCGAAGATTTGATCCCGAAAACTACCCTCTAAAGGGTTTATAGGCGACAGGTAAATTTCGGTCTTTTTAGGGCTCGTCACCTCCTTTATTATTTCTTTTAATAATCTTGATGACCTTTTAGCCAGGAAGAACCCGATCTTTGGGAAATGGCTATTTTACCTCCAGAACCAGAGTATTTACAAAAACGGATTCGTCGAACTCCTCGTTCACCTTTTTGGTGCTGTCTTTATGCCGAACCAGGAACATCCACGGCCCATCCCCCGAGACGGGAATTCTAGCTATACCGTTTTCATCCGTCTTGGCCACTGCCATCTCCTTTCCTTCCTTCTTGGAGACTGCCTTAATCTCGGTAGAAGCAAGGGGTTTATCCTCGTAGAGGACCTTCATCTCCACGGATTCGCCGGCGCGGCCGAAGGGTTCAGTAGGTACGATCTCAAGTATCCCATGCAGTGGAACGCCATTATACTCTCCGGCGTTGCCAGAGGCAACAACTGTTTTAGCCATTTGGTGGTAGGCGCCGGCATAGACTACATCCTTGAACTTAAACTTAGGGCCCTCATTATAGCCCTCCTTGGTCTGCGACCAGACTGTTGTTCCCATGTCCACGAAGGCCGTATAAAATCCGTTTTTTAGTGCATTGAACTTCATGAAATGGCGGTCTTCGCCTGGCGCAAAAGTGACTTCTGATTTATTCCCGTCCGGGGAATAGACGAGTGGCGACAGTCTCTTAATGTCTCCTACACCGTCCTGGCGCATGTTATGACCATAGATTAAGGACAGCTCTACATTTCCGTTTTCCATGCCTGTCTTTTCCAGCCAGATCTCGTGGCCCTGGATCATCATTGATAGCTTGCTTTCTTTCATATGAATTCCTCAATTTGTCTGCCCAGGATTTGATTCTCTAAAATGAATCAATTGTTAATAAGTCTTTCGATAGTAATATTATTAAATAATATTATATCTAGAGAAAAAGCGTTTTCTCTCTATCTTCTATCTTTTTTCAAGATTGATAAAGTAAATAAAGTACAAGCAGGCGGTTATGGCATACAGCATGCTGGTGGTTAGGAACGGCATGGCGTTTTGTTCTCCTGCCATCATGAGGCCGCCCGCATATGTGCCGATCCCTACGAAGGTATAGCACGCGGTCCACGTTATGCTGTTCATCACCGACCTTTGTTCAGGCCTGACAATCTCAAGCTTAAAGCTGTTTAAAATTGGGTTCGCCATGTTCATTAGCATATAGCGCATCACATAGCCGAAGGCTGCAATGAGAATGCTGGATTCAAAGGTGAAGAGCAAAAGAAACGGAATGGACAGCAACTGAACGATCGTTGCCAACCTAATTTTCCCGAGCCGCGAAGTGGCCATTGGGACCAAAAAGTATCCCACAATCATAGTCAGCTGAGATGCTGAAAAAATGAGGCCAATCTGGTTGGCGCTTGCACCTAGTACGGTTTCGAAATATACATTGAAATATGGAAGAGATATGCCCCATCCAAGCCCAAAAAGGCAGAAGATGAAGATCATCTTGTTAACCGCTTTAGCGCTGAAAAGGGATTTGTAGGCGGCAAATTGGCCTTGGGTCCTATTTTTGGGTGGATTTTTCTCGCATATGCGTGTCAGAGGCAGAAATGACAAGGCTGTCGCTGCTAGCGATAGATATAGCGTTAATCGATATGGCATAGCACCATTCGGGTCCAATGAGAAAGCGCCCGCAAAAAGGCCGGGGAAAAAGCCGCCGATCATATTTCCCGAAAGGGTCGAAAAAGTGTATGTCATATAATATGCAGAGAAAAGATGCATTCGCTCATAAGCGGTTGAATTTTCTACCAGCAGTGTCCCGCCTGTGACGAGGCTTAAGGATTGCGCCAGGCCGTAAACGATGCTAAAAATTACTAGCAGCTCCTCGGACACAGCATTATATAAAAATGCTAGGGAGAGCATGAGCAGCATGGATGCCAGCAGCAAAGTCCTTTTTCGGCCCAACCGGTCGCACACGAAGGCAGATGGTACAGCAAATAGCCCGACAGATGCTGAGGAAATGGATAATATCAGCCCCAGGAAGTCCTCGCCGAAGCCGAGCCTTAAGATATACAGGTTGAAGATCACTCCATAAATTCCTACATTTAGCGTCGTTAGGAGAACGAATAATAAATAATGCCGTGCGTTATGGCTGAAGCTCTTTAGCCTGGAAAGATAGCTATCTGTGGCGGGTGTAGCAGTTTTGCCAGGATTATCACGGGGCATATCGGCGATCCAGGTTTTTTAAGAATAGTCTCCAATGGTTAAAATCGATGAAATCGATATATCTTATTTTTATCAAAATGATTAAATGCAATATCTTCCATAGTCTCATCGTGTTTTTCATGCATAAATAATGCTATTTTAAAGTTACGAGGTGATAATAGATCCTATTAATAAGGCATAAAAAGCTATAATAAGGTATAATAAATATTGAAATAATACTAGGATAGTTTGATGTTGTGACTTCTTGAACAGATATTGGAAAATCATATTAAGCATGCTGACGGCTGTAGTAGCATCCCTCAGTGCCGCGTCGGACGATCAAAGTGGAGATTATCTAACTCTTGGCGTCTACGGCAATGCCAACTTGGATGGCACAATAGACGAGGAAGACATAGAGTATGTCCAAGATGTGATCAGCAAAACGAAGCCTGCAAATAACCTGACCGATGCAAACTATGATGGAAAAATTGATGAGGAGGATATTGTTCAGATACAGAAAATCATAAACGGGGAAGAGACGGAACTTACCGTAGTCTCAAAAGGTGTCTGGGATGAGTACCCAGCAGTTACAGTTCATAAGCCTGTAAAGAGCGTCTTGGTCCGATTTTTTGATTCTGCAGAAGCGCTTAGGATATTGGACTCGACCGATAAGATCACCGCAGTAGGATGCAAAAACTTCCAGGAGAATTCGGCCTTCTTCCCGGAGCTGTGCAAGCTTCCCTATGTAGCTGAAACGCGCACCAGCGAGCTTGACTGCGAGGCCATACTCAGCATGAATCCCAATGTCTTCCTTGGATGGTATAAAGAGGACCGCGAAAAGCTCCCCGGCATAAATATGGTTCATTCTAAACTGTGGGGATTGAATTCTACGATGGATATCAAAAAACTCGGTTACATCTTCGACAAGGAAAAGGAGGCTGAGGATTATATCGAATGGCGCGACAGTTGGATCAATAAGATCAATGAGCAGGTAGAGAAGATTCCACAGGAAAAAAGGCCTCGCGTTTTAGTTGCTTTGCTCGAGCCCGGCGGAGTCTTTGGGGTATATCGTGGCCCAGGCGGCACAACTGGCATGGACAATCTGTTGACCATGATACCTGTGAACTGCATCGGGCAGCAGCTGCCGACAAACGCCTACGCAGAGGTGGACACGGAATGGGTGATAGAGCAGAATCCTGACATCATCATAATTGCGTCCAATTTTGCTGAAGGGAAGGCTGCAGATGGAAGTGGAGAATCTTTTGCAGGCTATGATCTGGACGACTCTTCCCAGATGGCTGCAGAGAGAGAGGATTTCTTAGGCCGCCCCGAGCTGGCTGAAGTTAAAGCGGTGAAGGAGGGACGGGTTTATATGATGGAATACAAGCTGTTCTCATACAGCCAATCGATGCTCATAGGCGCTGTATACCTCGCAAAGTGGATTTATCCTGACTTGGACCTGGACCTGAGGTGATTCACCAGGAGTACCTTAGCAGATTCCAGCATCTCGACTATGACCTAAACGAGCATGGTGTGTTTGCATACCCGCCGATAGAAACCGATGACGGCTTGGCTGGGATTCCAGACAAATATAAGGGACAGATTTAAGGTGTTTTAGGGGGTGCGGATGCACCTCCAAGGCTTTACAGCCATTGGAAACTTCATAAGATTCCAAATTACATGAAAAAATTCCGATAATCTTATCCATAATAGGTATTTTAATAACAACTCGAAGTCTTACTAAGAAAAAAATAAATAGCACAAAAACCATTATATCTCATCTAGTCTGCATACCAAAGGTAGGGGGTCAACGCGAAATTATTGATCGTATCAGCATTGTTGATAATGCTGATAGCAATCGGCCAAACATATGCCGGTGAGCGGGGTTTAAATCTCGCATACGCAGATAGAAATGTATTTAAATAAAAATATATAAACGAAGAGGTCGTGGAGGGCAATGGGTACATAGGGGTCCGGGATGGATCGAATCTTCGAATGCACCTGCCGCAATGCCTCTATTAGCACCTATAAGCCGAAGTGGAACGCCTCCATGGCGCAGTTCCCGAATGAGGTCTATGCAAAAAAGCCATAGTCTAATGGGATAAAACTTTATCCGGCCTGCGCTGCGGGCGTATCCTCCTTTTTTCTTATTAAATTCTAGATAAAAACAAATAATATAAGCGTAATAAGTAATACTTTAATAATAGGAAATTCCCATCTACAGAACAAATTCATTTGGAGGAGAATATGAATAGAGAATTTCAAAAGCTTTTGGAAGCAGCCTTAATCCTGTGCGCGCTGCTTTCGGGAGCATCAATGGCCCTTGAAAAAACACCTTCGAAGGCCAATATATCAGGCCTTGTCATTGGAACCACAGACCAGGTTGGGGACCTGAATGTCAACGACGGAATATTCAACACCTATCGAGAGGCATTTCTGACCAAATCACTCGTCAGGGTGGACAGTAAAGGAAACTTCGTCCCTGCCCTGGCGGAAAGCTGGGAGACAGACGATGCTAAAAAGTGGGTGTTCCATCTAGTCAAAAACGCCACCTGGCATGACGGCGTTCCTGTAACAGCTGCAGACCTGAAGTTTTCCCTTGAATACCTGCCTGAAAAGCTCGGCGGGTCAAACTGGAATATCATCGACTCAGTCGAGGCCCCGGATGATTACACAATTGTCATCAATCTAAAGTCTCCCGACGGGAATTTCCTGACCAATCTGCTGATGGCAAGAACCGTCCCAAAGCATGTTTTCGAGAATGTGGAGGACCCAAAAACCTTTAATGATCCAGAATGCACCGTGGGCTGTGGGCCATACAGGTTTGAAGAGTTCGATAAGGATGCAGATCTATTGAGGTTTCAGGCATACGAGGATTACTACGAAGGACGGCCGGCAATAGATGAGATCGTGTTCCGCATGTTCAAGAACCAGGAGACGATGATGATGGCCCTTTTAAAGGGCGAGCTGGATACGATCTACATCTACTCTGGCGGCATAGGCTACTATTATGTACCCCAGCTCATAAAGAACAGCGATTTAAAGTATATCCTCATCAAAAATACCGGCGTTCCAAATGCCCTCTGGCAGAACGAGAACAGGACTCCTTACAGCGACCTGCAGTTCCGCAAGGCCGTAAGCTATGCCATTGACTACGAGGAGCTTAAGAACCTCTTTACAGTCGGATATGGCCAGACGCCAAACTCTGGCTTCATACCTGAAGGAAACCTGAACTATGTGGAAACCAGTCCCTTAGCCCAAAATATTACCCAGGCCAATCAGCTCTTGAACTCCACAGGGCTGGTGGATGCAGATGGTGACGGATGGCGAGACCTGCCGGACAAGAGCCGCTTCCAGCCTGAGATCCTTGTTAAGTCCGACAGCGATAGCGTGCGCCTTGGCGAGATGCTGAAGAAGTACTTAAGCTCTGCAGGTCTGGATGTGCAGCTGAAGGTCTCCGACAGCAGCAGCTTCTGGGACAATGTGGACGGCAAGGATTACGATATGTTCGTCAGCCGGACGACTCCCTGGGGCATGATGATGGAGGCTGGATATGCCACCGGCTATATGGATACACACAGCAACGGCTGGCCGATGGTGAACGATCCTGCATTTACAGAGCTTGTGGACGATCTCTTAGCCTCATCAAGCGAGGAGAAGACGGCAGCTCTTGCAAAATCTGTCCAGGAGTACTATTCCGCGAATCTTCCTGCAATACCGCTATACTGGAACGACTATGTCCAGCCGTACAACGAAAAGTACGAGGGATATGTGACAAACCCCATTCACGGAATACTTTCCTACGAGACATTTTATGGGCTGCATCCGGCCTGAATTGATGAATAGGAGGTGCTATCTTTTCGATAATGGCAAAGACGGAGAATGGCAATCCATATGCCATTCCTTCAATTTAATAGGTGCATATGGAATCCTTCTTGCAGCATTCAAGCTCCATTTGAAGTATAGTATGCTCTATCCCGAAGTCAGCCTTCAGGCGGAGCTTCAGCTCGTCCATTACATTCTGGGCCCTGGAGGCGTCCTTGTCGGCCAAAACCACGTGGGCGCTGAGAATTGCATGGTGGGAGCAGAGGTTCCATACATGAAGGTCGTGGACCTCGGCCACCCCCGGGGACCGGCGCATTTTTTCCTCGACAAAGATGTCCAGAAAGACGTGAGCTGCATCGGATAGCAGAGCAAGACTCCCCGTCCACCATGCACCGATGACCTCGGCGATCAATATGAAGCCGGTCAAGCCAATGGTAATTAAGAAACGCCGCTCAATGGACCTGGATTGATGGGAAATCATGGATGGATCCTTTCTTTCTGATGGGTAGCTTTTTATCCCTTTGCGTAAAAAAGGTTTACGATATCATAAAAATAAATATAAAACGTAAAATTAATAGGAAAAATAATACAATAGATAATACAAAAAAGCATGATCTAGATGTTATGCACCTTATGGCTTTGCTTCCATAAAGGCCGTAAATGAATATCATGCATGCGATTTTTGCTGATTCTTCCTTGCATTGAGTATGAATAATTATAAAT
This sequence comes from uncultured Methanotrichaceae archaeon, assembly GCA_964534145.1. Lineage (GTDB taxonomy): Archaea > Halobacteriota > Methanosarcinia > Methanotrichales > Methanotrichaceae > CAWJYS01. Next base: position 26,325 of record CAZHNU010000025.1, read on the forward strand.
AGCATCGTAAAATTTATTACTAGAATCGTACAATGCCCAATTCAAGGAGACTCAATTATGTATCGATACAGAAAAACAAGTTTGCTGATAATGGGCTGCATACTCCTTATGCTGCTTTTGGCCCTGGCCGGGGCAGAAGAATCTGGAGGAACACTTAAGGCTGCGTTGATCTTCGGGCCGGATGACAATCTCGACCCGGCCTACAAGTATACCGGCTGGTATATGCGTGAGGCAGGCATCTATGAGACTCTTTTCAGCTACGACCCTGACATGAGCCTCATCCCTGAGCTGGCTACGGGCTATGAGCAGGTCAGCGATACGGAGTACAGGATCAATCTGAGAGAGGACGTTAAGTTCCACGACGGCACGGCTCTCGATGCCGACGCGGTTGTCTACTCCCTGGAAAGAGTTCTTGACCCTGGAAACTCACGGAATAAGGAGTACGGCTTCATAGAATCGGTGGCAAAATATAATGACAGCGCCGTTACCATCAAAACTAAGGAGCCGTATGCGCCGATGATCGCCAGCCTCACCGACCCGCTGGTTTCCATCATCAGCCCTGCCGAAGACGACATCAACAAGACGCCTGTAGGAACCGGGCCCTTCAGGTTCGACTCCTATGAGAAGGGCGTCAGGCTGACGGTGGTCAGAAATGAGGATTATTGGGGCGAGAAGGCGCTGCTTGATGGAGCGGTTATAAACTATGTCAGCGATCCCCTGACCAGGTCTTTACAGCTGCAGGGCGGAGACGTCGATATTGCCAGGGGCGTGCCTCAGACGGAGGTGCAAAATCTCGAAGATTCTGGCCTTGAGGTTCTGGACAGGGAGTCGCTCCGCAATTATTTCATGTACGTGAACACCAGAAAGGCGCCTCTGAGCGATGTTAAGGTAAGACAGGCCTTAAACTATGCAATAAACCGGCAGGAACTTGTTGACACTGCCCTGGAAGGAATTGGAGGCGTTCCTGCTAAAGGCGTATTTCCTGACAGCCTTCCTTGGTCTGCCAATGATGAACTGGAGGGATATGCTTACGATCTGGAGAAGGCCAGGGAGCTGCTGGCAGAGGCCGGCATTTCCGATACAGACGGCGACGGCCTTTTGGACTACCAGGGAGAGCCGCTAAATCTCACCATAAAAACCTACACCAAGCGTGCTGAGCTGAAGCCCTCTGCGGAGGTTGTTGCAGTCCAGCTTCAGTCCCTTGGAATCAAATCGCAGGTCCAGATCCTCGAGTCGGGCGCTCTCAGCGCTGACTTAAAGGATGGAAACTACGATCTGGCCCTTTATGCCTGGAATACAGCTCCGACAGGCGATCCCGATTACTTCCTCTCCAAGCACTTTGAGTCCGCCGGAAGCGAGGCGGCCTATACCGGCTACTCCGATACGGAGGTGGACGAATGGCTGGAATCGGGAAGGACCACCTTCGATCCCGAGGAAAGAAAGGAGTACTACAGCAAGGTTCAAGAAAAGGTTTTGGAGGATTCTCCAGATATCTTCCTATTCTACCTAAACGAGCTTGTAGGGGTAAATGGGAAGGTTTCAGGCTTCGAGATATATCCCAGTGAGGTCAGCTTCCTCACTACGGACATCTCCATGGAGACCTGAAGGGCTAAACGGATGATTGTGAAGAGCCAAAAGGAAGAGCATCAAAGCCCAGAAGGGCTTGATTGCTCACTTTCTTCATCCCACCGATCGACGGCCGCAAAAAGGAATATCTCGAATTACTGGAACCAGAGAAGTTCCAGCTACGGCTCGGATATAAGCCTGGAGGAGCTTTCTGCCTGGAGAACATGCCTGAATTCCATTTGTGCAGATTTAGCTGCCGTCAACTGGCCGCTCGAAGTCCTTGACGTGGGAACAGGCCGAGGCTTTCTGGCCGCGATCCTTGCAGATATGGGACACCGGGTAACCGGCCTGGACCTGTCCTTCGGCATGCTGGGCTTCGCCAGGGCAGGATGCAATTTAAAGGATTCTCCTGAATTTTGCCTGGGAGATGGTGAAAGGCTGCCTTTTCGAGAGAGGAGCTTTGATTTGATCATCAGCAGGCATCTCCTCTGGACGCTTCCTCATCCGGAAAAGGCTGTAATAGAGTGGAAGCGGGTGTTAAGGGCGGGCGGCAGGATTGCCGCAATAGACGGCCTGTGGTTCGAGGACTCGCCGGGAATGCGCCTGCACCGTTTTCTCTCGTCTGCAATTGCTGCCATTAAAGAGCGTCGCAATACAAGGACCTTCGAGCAGCATTACCAAAGCATCAGAGACGACCTGCCGCTTTTTTGCCCAAAAGGCCCGGATAGCTACAGGACTCTTTTGCAGGAGGCAGAGCTAGAAGGGGTCTCTTTGAAATACCTGGAGGAGGTTGACAGGGCGCAGAGGCGAAAGGGTGGGCTGAGCTACAGGCTTGCCTACGAAAGGCCTGTATTCCTTGTGACCGGCCGGAAGGGATAGATGGGATAGATCGAAAGTATAGCGGTTTAGAAGAAAGTATAGCGGTTTAAAGGACAGATATATCGGGCCATACAAATCTTGGAGGTTAGCTTTGAAGGCTTTTTTAATCCGGCGGATTCTGGTAATGCTGCCGGTAATGCTTCTCGTGTCCGTTGGAAGCTTTTCACTGATCTACCTCGCTCCAGGCGATCCGGCAGAGATACTGCTGGCCAGCCCAAGTGGAAGCGCTGATAGGGAGACTGTTTTGGAGTTCAGGGAGAAGATGGGATTCGATCAGCCCTTTATGGTACAGTACTGCATGTGGCTGAACCGGTCCATTCGCGGCGATCTGGGATACTCCTACATGAGCGGCCAGCCTGTATTCCAGGCGGTACTGGATGGATTCTGGCCCACCTTGAAGCTCTCGCTGTTTTCCATGGCCATATCTCTCTTAGTCTCAATTCCTCTGGGGATCTGGTCTGCCATAAGGCCGGGGTCCATTGTAGACCGATTGGGTTATTGGGGTGCACTGCTGGGCGTCTCTCTGCCCAACTTCTGGCAGGCCTACCTCTTAATTCTCCTCTTTTCTCTCGGCCTTGGATGGTTTCCAGTAGCGGGATACGGCGATGGAGGCGACCTGAGCCATCTTGTCCTGCCGGCTGCAGTACTCGGAACAGCATCGGCAGCTGTCACGACCAGGCTGATGCGCTCCAGCATGCAGGAGGTGCTGGAGCAGGATTACATAAATGCTGCCAGGACCAAGGGGCTTGCCGAGAGGGAGGTCGTCTTGAAGCATGCACTGAAGAACGCCCTGATTCCCGTTGCGACTATGGCAGGGCTCAGTTTTGGATACATGCTTAACGGCTCAGTCGTGGTGGAGACAATTTTCGCCTGGCCCGGAATTGGCGGGCTCATGGTCTCTTCAATTTACCAGAGGGATTATCCCCTGATCCAGGGGACCGTTCTGTTCGTGGCCCTGCTCTTCATGTGCATAAATCTTCTCGTGGATCTGTCATATTCGCTTTTAAATCCGAGGATACGATATGATTTTAGGAAGTAAGGGAAATCAAGGCCGTAGAAACATGGCAGTTGGGTTGGCCGTCCTGGGCTTGATTGTCATCTTCTCCCTCTTTGCTGATCACCTGGCTCCAAACGATCCGGCAGAGGCTAACCTTAGAAATAGGCTATCCCCGCCATCTTTGGATTATCCTTTCGGCACCGACCAGCTGGGACGCTGCGTCTTTAGCAGGGTCCTGTTCGGAGCGAGGGTATCGCTATCCATCGGGTTGGTCGTTGTAGCTCTGTCGGCCCTCTTCGGCCTGCTTCTTGGGGGTGCTGCAGGCTATTATGGAGGAGTGCTTGACGAGGCCCTGATGAGAATAGTCGATGGCTTCCTGGCGGTCCCGAGCATGTTTTTGGCCCTGGCGGTAGTGGGTTTTTTGGGGTCGGGAATCGCCAATATAATGCTGGCCCTGGTGGCCGTAGAGTGGACATCTTACGCACGGGTGGCGAGGGGAGAGATGCTGTCCTTAAAGGAGAAGGAGTTCCTTGAGTCGGCGCGGGCCCTGGGGGCCAGCGATATTTATATTTTCACTCATCATCTGCTTCCAAATATCCTGGCGCCGATATTGGTTGTGGCGACCTTGGGCATCGGCTATGCGATCCTGGCTGCAGCGGGACTTAGCTTCCTGGGCCTGGGAATGCAGCCCGACGTCCCTGAGTGGGGCTCAATGCTAAACGACGGGCGGCTCTATCTTCGTACCGCTCCGCACCTCATGATCTTTCCGGGGCTTGCAATTACAATCACTGTCCTTGCAATCAACCTGGCTGGAGAGGGGATCAGGGATATGCTGGACCCAAGGATAAAAGAGATCGAACAAAGAATATTATGATGATGTTGTTATAATAACGTGATATGCAGGGGGAGTTGTCTCATCTGCCGATCGCTCTCTGACTCACGACGCGAAACCGGCTGCATCCATAGATGCCATCATCGCTCTTAACCATTTCAATGTTGCTGCACAGGCATTCGGAATAGGCACATGCTGGACCGGTTTTGTTGCCCATGCGATCACATCCCATGAACCGCTTAAAAAGGCGCCAGGCCTGCCGCAGAGGTGGGAAATGTGCGTATGCAATGATGTTCGGTTACCGCTGTACAGGTCATACGCGGTTCTCGCTGCAATCCTTTGAAGACGGCGTAGCTTTGACGCCCTCTATTTTTTCTTTCGCATCTCCATATCCACGTCCTTCGGCCTCCAGGATAGCTTCACGTATGTTGTTTTGTCATCCATGAACAGCCTGCCGTCGCTTCGTCTCCAATGATCCTCAATATATTTGTGAAGCATTTCATCATGCGCTTCATCGAAAATGTTGAGCGTGCTCTTGAGGTAAACCAGGGCCTTGTCGTAGCCGGCATATTCCTTTGGAAATGATGTGCCATGAAGTACCTCGACATCAGGATAAAGCCCCAGATCATAGAGGAAGTTGTAGATTATGTTGCACTTTGGAAACGGCGCTATCTGGCGGTTGTGGACCTGTGAAAAGAGATCCATGCGAATTAGCTCCCAGTTTGCAGTCCCGGCAAACCAGTAAAGTATCACCCTTTTCTTTGCCAGGCGGTTCATCTTCAGCAAAGCCTGTCGGATGTCCTCCATGTTCAGCGAGTATGAGGCAATAACCAGATCGTGCGCCTCCATCTCCTCAGTGGATATATCCTCCCAGCGGGAGTTGATTATCCTTACATTGGAGATCTTTTCTTCAGCGAGATGTCTCTTCATGCAGCGTATCATGGCCAAAGATGGCTCGACTGCCGTGACGGCTCTCACTCGATGGGCCAGCGGAACTGTAAGAGTTCCCGGACCGGATCCAATATCGAGCACAGACCAGGACGGATCGGGACTAAGCTGTTCAGTCCTCTTTTTCCCATCGATCCAAATACTCTCAGACTCATCATAGCTTCTTGCTCGCTCCTCGTTGTCGTAGTAGTTGTCGCTCGTCAGCCGAGATTGCAGAAATGCATCCTTCCAGGCTTGACTCCAATCAGCCATAATGGAATCTCCTATGAAAATCTTCTGGATCCAATCTGATAAAGGTCATATTATCCCTCGAAGGTTTAGTGGAATAATATGATACAATAATCTAGCGGTTATAACTTAATGGATCGATTAAACCTTTATGTACTAGCCCTCTCTTCTCCTGCTGATGATGTCGTAACCGGCAATGGAAAATCCTGCGAGGAAGAACCAGCCCCACAGCCACCATGGGAGGCCGAAGGCCGCCAGTATCGCGCCTGTGAGGAGGCATACGCTGCCAAATGCCGTTCCAAGTATATCCACTAAAATGTTGGGCCTGTCGGTTTCCACCTGGTCTTCAAGCAGCTGCTTTATCTCGCTGATATATAGAGGGCTCTGCTTTATTGTGTCCAGAATCTCGGGGATTAAAAGTATGCTGTCCTTTGTGATCTTTATAGGGTTGAACTCCTGCAGCAGCAGGTTTCTTAAATGCTTCTCAGAAACGGATACAACGTTTATGCCCGGGATCAGCTGGTTACCGACACCCTCCACTGTCACCAGGGCCTTGACCATTAAGATGATCTCTCCGGGATACTGGATGTTATAGTACCCGGCAAGCTTCACAGATTCCAGGACCAGCTGGCCCAAGGAAAACTCCTCGAAGCTGGGATGGCGCAGATAGCGGCGGTTTAGGTCCTCTACGGCTCTCCGGAAGCCGTCGGGGTCTCCACCTCTTCCCGCCCGCGACATCGCTGTCAGATAGCGTGCTGCATTGCCCGCATCCCCTTCTACAAGCGAGTAGAAATAATAAAACAACCGCCTTTTGAGGTTGCTGTCGAACTGCCCGACCATTCCCGAGTCTATGAATCCGATCGACCCGCCGTTTAGCACCAGAATGTTGGCCGGGTGCAAATCGGCATGGAAAAAGCCGTCTTTAAATATCATCTGTATTAATGCTTTTATTCCCAGATCGATCAGTTTGGTTTTTTTGCTTGAGCCCAGCTCCATTATTTCCGGGGCATCGATCTCTCTGCCATGGAAGTATTCCATGGTGAGGACCTCCCTGTTGCTGTATTCTCGATAAATTTTAGGAAATCGAATCTTTGGCTCATCCATGAAATTCGCGGCGAATATCTCAGCGTTGTCTGCCTCAATCCGAAGGTCCACCTCCCGCAGGCTGTAGCGGGAAAACTCCCTCGTCAGCTGATAGGGCTGATACCGCGACAGAAAGGTGGTTTGAAGAATCCTTCCGAAAAAGTTCAGGAGCTTTGTGTCGGTTTCAACCATCTTGCGAACGCCCGGCTTGAGGACCTTGATCACTACCTCCTTGCCCTCCTTCAGCCTGGCTATGTGGATCTGAGCCAGAGATCCTGATCCCAGGGGAACTGGGTCTATCCAGGAAAACATGATATTCACAGGGCGCTTGAGGTCCTTCTCGATAAGCTGTGTAAAGCGCTCGAAGGGCACGACAGGAGCCTGGCGCAGAAGATTTTTCAGCTCGTCGGTAATCGATTTAGGCAAAATATCGTCGCGAAGCGATAGAATCTGGCCCAGCTTTATGTATGATGGGCCCATCAGCTCAAGCCTTCGCCTGAACTGAACAGGAAAGGGCTGGCTGATGATGTCCTTGTTCATAAAGGGCCATGGAATGGCAAGAATTAGTCGAAGAAGGATGACCGACAGCGTCCAGCCCTTTCCCGCCTCCTTCATCTCCCTTATGTAGGCAAACCCGGCTCCGATCAATAGGGCAAGAAGCTGTCTAAAGGTTCCCAGGAATCTTAGAATCCACCCCTTAGGCTGTCTCTCATCGTAAATCTCGTATACAGCCTCGGGTTTTTGCGGTTCAACGACTTCCGCTAGGTCTACAACAGGTATCTTTGTTGTCGTGCGCTCGCATGTCCTGCAGCTCATATTAGATAATATCGACTAAGGTCAAAGCGCTTTTGCACCTGGAATATGCCCTGTTTGGGCCGGGAGGATTCTTGTGAAATTTAGGGCGAAGGAGAGCCCTGCGCCATCATGGATGAAATTATTTGAATCCAAAGTCCCATTTAAATGTTAACAGACCTCTTCATCGACTGCGATCTTGGTCCTCGATACCGTAATCTCCTTAGGCAGCGTGATTTTTAAAATTCCCTTACAAAGAGTGGCCTTAGCCTGCTCATTTTTAACCGCACACGGCAGTCTGATCATTCTTTTAAACGTATCGTAAGAGCGCTCCTGTTTATGGACGCACCCCATTTCCTCTTCGGGCTCTGAGGGCTTTTTGGCCTGGACATCAAGCTCGTCGCATGTCAGGGATATATTTATGTCCTCTTTCGAAACGCCGGGAAGCTCCATTGTGATGATGACCTCATCATCGGTTTCTACAACATCTGATGCCGGCTTTTTTATGCCTCCATAGGCGATGGGCATGGCCTCGGTAATCCTTCCCATCTTTTCCTGCAGCCGCCTCATTTCATGAGCATACATGGACTCCGTATCTATCAAGCCCATATCCTCTGCCAGCATATACATAGACGTCGTAATCCCCTTGACTCCTTCACATACCATATTAAACATAATCGGCCTCCAGATATACTTTATAGTGTTATCATACCATATAATCTTTTTCTTCTTGTTTGGATTCCAATTTTGCTAAAATAAATAAAAGATAAAGTGGACTGCCAGAATGCACCCCTAATAATAGACAGGTAATTAAGCAACAGCGTTTAAAGCAACCTTTATCTTGAACTGATCCAGGGATTGGTAGTCAAGGGCTGAACGAAGCATCATATCACTAAAAAACCTCAGGTCTATCCAGCGCTAGATTACTGCCTTTATATGCCTTGTCTTAGAAAGCTATAAAGCATAAGATGAGGATGTATAAGAAGAGGAAGTAATTCAAGGAGGAATATTATGAAGGAAGAGGTATTTTTTGGTGAAGGAATGGCCAAGGTTAAAAAAGACTATCCCGACCTGTATAATGCCATCGTCGGACTGAACGAGGCTACATATACCGGAAAGGTCCTTGATTATAGGGTACAAAAGCTGATTGCACTAGGCATAAATGCAGCAGCCTCAGACGATCGTGCGACAAAAAAGCAGATGATAAGCGCCATGAAGGAGTTCGGCATAACCAAAGACGAAATAGTGGACGTTTTGCGGGTAGTCCTTCTGACATCCGGGATGCCGTCCTTCAACAAGGCCATGAAAATACTCTATGAGCTGATAGAGTAGGTATTAAAATTTTTATTTTGAGAGTTCAGGATCGCATGGCCTTCTGTCTGAGCAGCTTATGGTAGCTGATTGCAAATCTGTGGGCCTCGTCCCTTATCTCCTGAACGAAAAGAGAGGCCTTTTCATCCTTCTTCAGAGGCAAAGGCTGCTCCTGCCCCGGCATGAAGATCTCCTCATTCTCCTTGGCTATGGATATGATTGGAACCTTAACCCTGAGGTCTCGAAGCTCCTTTAAGGCTGCAGAAAGCTGTCCCTTACCACCATCGATTACTATCAAATCGGGAAGCTCCTGTCTTTCATCTTTTAGGCGAGAGTAGCGCCTTCTCACAATTTCAGCGATGGAGGAAAAATCGTCGATCCCTTCCACTCCTCTAATTTTAAATCGCCTGTAGTTGCTCTTGTCCGGCCTGCCGCCTCTGAACTGGACCATCGAGCCGACGGTTGAGGTTCCGGAAAGGTGAGAGATATCGAAGCATTCGATGACCTCCGGCCTCCCTGGCAGCCTTAGGGCCTCCTGCAGGGCATCAATCTTCTTTCTGTCGCCGAAGAAGCTGACCTCCACATTCTTTTTGGCGAGGTCCAGAAGCACCTTCTTTTCGCCCTGCCTTGGAACCGTTACTTTAACCTTTCTTCCCTTCCTGTGGGATAAGAACTCGACTAGGGATTCATCCAGCGCCTCGGCAATGATCAGCTCCTCGGGGGGCTCGTTTTCCGAGTAGTACTGGACGATGAACTCCTCCAGGAAGCTCTCGCTCCAGGCAAAGACGAAGTCCTCTTTGCCCTCCAGGGTTCCCTTGTAGACCTTGAAGATCATGAGGTAGACGCTGCCGCCCTCGACCATGTAGCTCAGGACGTCCTCGTCGAGCCTTTTCTTCCGCTCGACGTTCTGTCTCTCCAGGAGGTACTCCAGCGCTTCAATCTCGTCTCTTAGCTCCAGCGCTCGCTCGAACTGCTCCCTTGATGAGGCATCGGCCATTTCCTCCCTCATCGATGATATGAGGCAGGAGATGTTGCCCTTCAGGGCGGACTCGGCCTTCCTGACCTTTTCCCGGTACTCTGATTCTGTGATTTTGCCGATGCATGGCCCGCTGCAGGCGCCCAGGTGATAGCGCAGGCATGCGCGTTTCGGGAGACGCCTGCAGCTTCGCAGCCCGAATGTCTTGCGGACGACCTTGAAGACGTAATCCCTCTCCCTGGAGGAGATGAAAGGACCGAAGAACGACCCCCGCCCGGCCCTGCTCCTGGAGATCCTGATTCTGGGGAACTGCTCGTCTGTCAGGTGGATACAGGCGTACCTGGAGGAGTCCTTGAGCTTGATGTTGTACCTCGGCCAGTGCTTCTTGATCAGGGTATTTTCGAGGAGCAGGGCCTCCACCTCAGTGTTGGTTACTATGAAGTCGAGGTCCAAGGCCGACTGCAGGAGGTTTGCGGTTTTCGGGTCGTGGTTTGGCTTCTGGAAGTAGCTCATAACGCGCTTTTTCAGGTCCTTCGCCTTGCCGACGTAGATGACTGAGCCGTCGGAGTCCTTGAAGAGGTAGCAGCCGGGGAGATGTGGCAGCGAGTCGAGGGGGATCATGATCAAAGAGACAATTATTTCCAGACTATTTTATTGTAACTCAAAATCTTCTTGCGACTACATGGCTATCATTGCATTGACTATATGCTTGAGAATTCACCTGCAAAATGGGACCTTCTGAAAAATGAAGGCTTTAATTCCCGTTTATCTAAATCTCACGAGCAGGAGGCAATACCTCTTCCCTTATCCAGCAGGCCCTCACAGGAACCTTAAGCACCAGGACGAAGTGAAGAACCCGGAGCACCTCCACCACATCCTTTTCCGAAAGCGAAAAACGCCTGGCCAGCCTGCCCACGCCCTCGGGATCGGACACCCTGAAGTATTTCCCTCTGGTGTTCAGGTATTCAATCAGCCTTTCAATATCCGGGCCGGTATCTCTGCTCAAGCCTCAGTCCTCCAATTCAATAGATCTTCACCACTTCTTTATTGGCTGGCAATTTTTCATCATGGTTTCATCCCTTGAATCTGTGCTTTTAATTTCGCGAATGCATCAATAAATTAGAGCCGCTAAGGCAAATACCTGGTGCTGTTGTCGACAGGAGAAATGCCCTGCCCAAGCAAAACCAGTTTTGGTAGACCTTGCAGGATTCTTTGAAGAAATCTCTATCCATCACGCTTTTCACGCTTATTGACGTTAATAAAAAAGTTTATATACGTTGAATGTCGAGGTACTATTATCACATTATTAACATAGGAGAATTGTATATGAAGATTAGAGTAATCAGCTCAAGAGAAGAGATCGGCACACTCAGGCCGAATGAAAAGATAGTCCACCTGGCGTTCAGGGCATCCAACGTCGATTTCCTGAACCTCATGCAGAGATGCCCGAGGCTTCAGGCCATCCAGATCCCGCCTTCCTACATGAAGACCATGTCACAGGCAATCGGCGGTTTCCTGAAGATGCAGGGCGTTGAGCTGCTGCAGGGCGACGTCTGGGGCCACAGAAAGGACATCGACGAGTACTTCACTGTGCCGGACGAGGCAATAGATGCCATCCGCTCTCTTAAAGAGAGGGGAGCTGCCCCCGAGGAGGCTGCTAAAGAGGTTTCAAAGACCGCCAAGCTCGGTACAGACCTCGTCAGCTATATCGCCAGGACAAAAGCAACTGCTTAAGACAGTGGAACGGAAGGGCAAGGTTTCTGCCGTTCCACCGCAAGCCTTTTCTACGTCAAATGCCGATAGCCCAGGTGGAGATGGGCTTGGATGGGCTTTGAGAGAAACAGCTCCTTTTTCAGGGCAGAAAACGCTGCAGAATCCAAAGTATTCTCGAAAAGAGCAGCCTCGACATTTGTTTTTTTGGCAGCAATCTCACTGATTGGCCAGACCGGACAGGCTGATGGGTCTGTTATTCATGTCTCGCTCGGCGAGAGCCTTCAGGAGGTGATAAATTCCGCCAGGCCCGGAGACGTCATCGAGGCATCCAGCGGAAATTATGCCGGGCCCATAACCGTGACCAAGAGGCTCACGCTGCGAGGAAAAGACAGTGGAAACGGAATACCTGCAATCGATGCCGGCGGCAGCGCAAGTGCCGTTACCCTACTCGTGGAGGGTTCTGTTCTGGACAGATTTCTCATAACAAATTCCAGGGGAAGCGAGCTTGAGGCCGGGGTCAAGGTGGCCAGCAGGAATATGACTGTAACAAACTGCAGCATGGTCAATAATAATATCGGCATGCGCCTGCAGTTTTCAAAGGGCTGCACAATTGAGGGCAACAATTTTTTCAATAATGATAGAGGCATATTCCTTTTCGGGTCCAGGGGAAATGACGTTAGAGAAAACAGCTTTGAAGAAAATGCGGATGCCGTCACCGTCTGGGACTCACACGGGAATAATATTCTGGCAAACGATATTAGGGTAAACAGGAAAAATGGCATCTACATCGTGTCCTCCACCGGTAACTACATTTCAGGAAACAATGCAAGCCAAAACGCTGTGGGCATTTACCTGACACTCTCGCAGGCCAACATAATGCTAAACAACAGGGTTTTCTATAACGACGATCACGGCATATACCTTCAGAAGTCGGGATCAAATGTCCTGAAAAAAAATGAAATGGGAGATAACAACCTCAGCTTCTATGCAGAGGGCATGAGCTACGACCACCTCAACAACGACGTAGATGTCAGCAACAGAATAGACGGCAGGCCTATCTACTACCTGGTCGGCGCATCCAACAGGACAATCGACTCATCGTCGGATGCGGGAACCGTCTATTGCATTCACTGCAGGAATATAACTGTAAAAGACCTTGTTTTGGGGAGGAACGACAAGGGCATTTACCTATTCCAAACCAGAGATTCGCTGATGGAGAATAACACCGCCTCGGGCTGCAACTGGTATGGAATTGAGCTTCATGAGTCAGACCACAACATCCTCAAGCAGAACAGCGCCAGCCGGAGCCGGGCAGGAATATACCTGGAAAATTCAAGCTACAACACCATAGCCGCCAACAATGCCTTCGACAATACTGCAGGAATCGTGCTTGCGTTTGAAAGCGGAAATAACACCATATTCATGAACAACATGGTCTACAATCAGAACTACAACGCCTACGATCCTGGAGTGAACCAGTGGGACGACGGCCAGAGGGGAAACTTCTATGACGACAATATCAACTGCACCGACTGGAACAAGGACGGCCTCTGCGACCTGGGCATGAGCATTCCACCCGGCTCAAGCGTTGACAGGCATCCACTGGCGGCGCCGATTAAGCTGGATATCTCCTGAAAACTGATTTATCCTAAACCGTGCCTACTTATGGATAGATGGACCCGATGGATCAGGTACAAAAAACGGCTGCAAGCATCAGCCGCATGGAGATTCGAGGCGCAGGAAGGATTGCAGCTGCAGCAGCCACAGCTCTCAGGGATTTTGCCATTGCAGTAGATGCAAAAAGCCTGGAGGAGTTCAACTCAGAGATCAAGCGCGCTGCGGATATTTTGGGCAGCACCCGCCCGACGGCCGTATCCCTCTTCAATGCCATAAGGGCGGTTACAAGATATAGGGCGGATGACCTTGAGTCGGCCAGAGGGGCGGTGGTATCCAACGCCGACAGCTTCATCGAAAACTCAGAGCGAGCGCTGCAAAGAATAGGCCTGATCGGCAGCCGCACTATAAAAGACGGCGATACAGTGCTCACGCACTGCAACTCAATGGCCGCCATCTCTGTGATCAGATATGCGCATAAAGCAGGCAGGAAGATCAATGTGATCGCAACCGAATCGCGGCCGAGGTACCAGGGGATCACGACCATCGGGATGCTGGATGAGCTGGGAGTTCCTATTGAGCTGATTGTAGACTCTGCAGTCAGGAGCATTATGAACGAGGTGGACCTGGTAGTTGTAGGTGCGGATGTGATTACTGCCAACGGCACGCTGGTGAACAAGATAGGGACATCCCAGATTGCGCTATGCGCACACGAGGCCAGGACGCCCTTTATGGTTGCAGCCGAGACATACAAGTTCAGCCCGATGACCATTCTCGGCGAGCCTGTTCCAATTGAGGAGAGGAGTCCTGACGAGGTGCTTGCAGGAATATCGAAATACAGAAACGTCAGGGTGAGAAATCCTGCCTTCGACATCACCCCCCGCCAGTACATCGATGTGATCTGCACCGAGGTGGGGCTGATCCCGCCGGAGATGAGCTACATGATAATAAAGGAAAAACTCGGGTGGGAAATGGACGGGGATATTGAGTAGATCTAAAATTTAGAAGAGGAGTCCGGCCTGGCAGTTGGCCGGAACCCGATTATAAACTGACGACGGTAAAGGAGTTCGATCGTAACCTGCCGTCATTTTAGTTGACATGATACTATTGGTTAATAAACTTTTCGTTTTTCGTAGCAATATTGCCATGCATCCTGGAAATGTGGCCGAAGGCGAATGACGCTCCTAAAAGAATTATAGAACTGTAAGCCTATAAATGCATTTTTCTCTTAAATATGCATGCCGCAGCAAGCTCTGCGAAGGCTGCAGCAGACCAGACAAAATCGAGAGGCCGCCGTTGGAGCTGCGAAGGCTCATCACGCCTGAGATCTTCTGCAATGCAAGCAGATCTCCGGAAGAGAAGGGGCGGCGGGGTTTAAGGGCGAGGATGGAGTCGATGCCCATAGATTGCCGGTGTGCGGCAGGCGATCCCTAAGCGATGGTCTTGCCCCTATCGATGATGATAACCCGGTCGCAGAGCATCTCCGTCTCCTCCATGTAGTGCGTCGTAAGAATGATGGTCTTCTTCCGATCTTTTAGCTCAGAGATATAGTCCCAGAGGGCATGCCTGCTCTGCGGATCAAGGCCTGTCGTCGGTTCGTCCAGCTAGAGTATGGGTGGATCTGTGATCAGGGCCCGGCCCATCAGCAGCCGGCGCTGCATGCCGCCGGAGAGCTGATGGCCGTTCTTTGAGGCATGATCCTCAAGCTTGGCCCACTTGAGCGTCTCTTGTGCTCGAAGCTTTGCTATGGTTCGGGGGAGTCCTCTCAGCCGGGCGTAGAAGTAGAGGTCCTCTGCGATGCTTAGGTGCGGGTGCAGGCTGGCCACCTGGGGAGAGATGTCGAAGAGGCGCTTGGCCTCGATGGGATTTCGGAGGACGTCGTAACCTCCCACGCGTATCGCGCCCGATGAGGGGCGGACGAGGCCGGTGAGCATGCCAATCGTGGTGGTCTTGCCTGCGCCGTTTGGGCCCAGGAGACCGAGGGTCTCGCCCGAGTGGACGGAGAATGAGATGCGGTCCACTACAGGGTATTCTCCGAAGGATTTGGCCAGGTTTTCAACCTTGATTATCTGATCTCCATATATCGATTTCATCTGTTCATCACATATGCTGTTAGCATGCGGCTTTAAAAAATGGCAATGAAAGAGCGATTAAGCGCTTCAGCTCTCCTGTGGATACGCCCATATACCCTTGTACGGCACCCCAAGCCAATTCTAGAAGTACTCCTTGCGGAATCACTGCTCTATTTGCTGAATCCACGATGGTCTTGGGAAAGCCCTCCGACCCCAGCGCGGGCAGCACTGCCAGCGATAAGCATAATGCCAGCGCCAAGGTGCATTTTATCAACTTCATTTCATTTCCTCCTATAGCCGCAAGGCCCGAGGCTAGCTTTTTGATGCGGAAGATGTTTCAGAATATAAATATTACTCTCTACTACCAATAATTTTAATATGAATAAAAAATCAGAATAGCACAAAGGATTTTATCCCAAAGCTGGAAAGATAACTACTAGACCATATTTTCGGCAAAGAAAAGATCGACGGCCCAAAAGGGACTTACGGCACGGATTTGCGCACCGCAAACTGGCAACACCAGAACTCGTTCCTTGAGGATCGAAGCAAAGCATCAAGCTTTTAATCTAAAACATGCAAACGCATCAATATTCTGGAGAATCCTATCATGCAAGATCGAGATGCAATAATAAAAAAGATTCAATCCCTTGCCGATACAGATCTGCAGGCGGTTGCGGAATTCCTGCAGTCTCTGGAGACGAAAAAAGGAGCCAGAAAACATAGGGCGGATGCCCTTTCTCAGGTCATAGGCATATGCGAAGGTCCTTCAGATCTGGCCGAAAATCACGACCGCTATGCCTACTAACAAGGTAATCTTCATAGATAGCTGGGCCTTTCTGGCCCTGGCAAATAGGAGAGATGCTGATCATCAGAATGCCATTTGCAGCTATGATATGATCGAAGAACGAGAGTGCTCGATGGTGACCTCTGATTATGTTCTCGACGAAGTTATCACCTCATTATTTAAAAAAGTCAACTTTGACGGCGCGCAGAGATTCGTTGAAGCCCTATTGCTGGATATAAAAGAAGAGAAGATTCGGCTAGAAAGGATAGACGAAGGCAGATTCAATTATGCATGGATGCTGCGCAGCGTTTACCGGGATAAGCCGGATATATCTTTTACAGATCTTACCTCATTCGTATTGATGAGAGACGCGGATATTTCCAGAGTGTTTACAAAGGATCGTCATTTTGAGATTGCAAATCTGGGCTTCGAGATATGGCCTGATGCTGAATGATCTCGAAGCGAAATTCATTGGAGATACCATTTCAAAATGATGGCATTCTGCATTATCAAAGATCTGGAGATCTTAATTAATTCGATTCACTCCCTGGACGGCACGCCAACAAACCAATAGAGAATGACCTACCTTTTGGCCAGCCGGTCCATCTTGAGCAGGACCTCTCGCATATCCAGAAAGGAAAGGGAGTAGGAAGGGATGACAAGGTCGTGCTCGCCCACCTCTTCGTCGGAAAGGTCCTCCCACCTCTTTGGCAGAATCCGGATGTTAGAGATCCCCTCCTCAGCGATGTGCCTCTCAAGCCGCTTCACCATGGCAAGAGAGGGCTCGACTGCCTTAACCTGTCTCGCCCTCCGGGCTAAGGGCAGGGCCAGGATTCCAGGACCAGCACCTGTATCCAGGACCGACCAGGATGGCTCTACCTCAAGGGCTACTGCCCTTCTCTCGCCGTCTTGCCCTGCTATCTCAGACCTATCATACCGCTCTGCAGCTTCCTCCTTCTCGTATCCGTTCTCAAGGCTTCCCTGGCGGGAGGCGAGCAGGGTGAGTTTCCAGATGCAGTTCCAGTCGATCACTGAATGCATCTATCTGTCCTCGTAGTCCTCACTTCCCTCAAGAAGCCTCTTGATCGCTTTGGTATTGCTCCAAACTTCGATGATCTCAGCCTGTTTTATCTTGTTGAAATGGGCATCATTGGTGATGAGAATTGCATCGGTATAAAGGCAGGTTGCAGCATGAACAATATCTGACAGCTCGCTCTCCGGGAAGAATGCTGCGCAAGTATCTATTTCCTCCTGACATGGATTCGCATGGATCAATGCTTTCTTCAGGTAATTCAGAAGCTCATATGTACTCAATGCCTTTGCATATTTCTCATACTCAAAGATTGGAAGTTCATTGGCAAAAAGCTCAGCCGGGCTATCCAAAAGGTGATAGACGAGTTCCGTGCTCTTGGTCCATCCGCGCTTGACTGCTGCAATGAAGACGGTGTTATCTATGAGATACCTTGAACCTCTGACGGGCAAGTTTGTTGCTCTCCTCCTCAATTTCCCTTTCAAGCTGATCAAGATCGATGGACTTGGCTTTCTTTATCGCATCCTCAAGCAGAACTCGTAGGTTGATCTTCTTGAGGATAATCGTATCCTCTCCAAGCTCCTCTGCTATGAATTCATCCCCTTCTTCTAGCTTCATCCTGTGACGGAGATTGCTTGGAAGCTGTACCCTTCCCCTATCATCTACTTTTGCGAGCGGCATATTATTACCCATTTAACCCATTTATGCCATAAATAAATATGCATTCAATCCTGCAAAGTTCCAGGGGTCCATCGCCATAGCTTCTGCCCTTATCTCGCCGTTCTGCCTGAGGGCCTCGGGCCTATCGTACCGCTCCGCTGCTTCATCCCTCTTGTAGCCGTTCTCCAGGCCGCCTTGGCGGGAGGCGAGGTGAGGGAGCTTCCTGGTTCCAGTCGATCATTAGACGCCCCAATTGGTTTTCGACTTTGCTGCTTTAGCTCGCTTGCGGATATGCCCATATTCCCTTGTACGGCACCCCAAGCCAATTTTCGAAGTACTCCTTGTGGACTGCTTCAGGATCTAAGTCCTTGAACTTCTCCGGATAGAACCATTTGGCCATATATGCAGCAGCTATTACTGCTTTGCAACTTGTGAATCCGGTATCTCCATCCAACACATAGACCTTGCCGTTCTTGACAGCATCAAGCTGTTTCCATTCATCCCATTGGGATACCTCTTCGATGAATTTCCTGGCATTATCGCCGTTTTCCAGCTGATACCCGGTGAGGTAATCGCCTGAAGGATCATAATCATGGAAGGCAGGGATGACGATTACCTCGGGATTTTGCTCCAAAACCCACTCGGGATCTACCTCTGCATAATAGAGCTTGTCCAAGCTACGGGCTATGTTGAATCCACCGGCAAGAGTTATGGAATCATCTATGCCCGATGTGAGGGCTCCAGTGCTCCAGGGAAGCTCATTTGCATAATCGTTGTAGACCTTCCGTTTGGGCTCAATTTTATCGGTTTTTTCTTTGATATCGTTAAGATGGCTCTCCCACCAGGACAGAAACTCTTCAGCCCGATCTTCCTCTTCCATCAGCTTTGCAAGAGTTCTAAAACTATCTTTAAACGTGCTCAAGCTCGACAAGTCCATTACGATTACCGTCGCTCCAATTGGATTCAGCTTTCCCTCTACATCATTCAAGGTCTTATTGGAGCCTAAGATATAGATATCAGGCTGGTTTTCGGGTAGTCTACCCATAATGTGTTGTTAGTCTGGGAACAGCTACCATCATCATTAG
>CAZHNU010000026.1:0-2585 GCA_964534145.1 uncultured Methanotrichaceae archaeon
TTATAATTGAGATCGGACGTATGTTCAACGAAATTGCCTCTAATTGATGGTTCATCGAGTGTGGATATAAGAACCTCCTTCTCAAGGCATACGTTAGTTATGCGTTCGATTTTCTCCGATAGATCTACTATATCGAATACATCGTTAGGTTCGTAGTTTGAAAGTCCAGCGCGCACGAACTCCCTGTTGATCTCTCTTCGCCGTTCAATTAACGGTCCTTGTGTAAGCATTGATAGATTAGATAGTCTAACGATAATTTCTGGCTCCATTTATCCTCCATTCTGATAATTTGTGATAAAACGTTTTTTGAAGGAAATACTTGTGCCTTATCTTCTCTCCTTCATCGCCTCCACAAACGCCAGGAACGGCGGCGATGGCTTGCCGGGCCGGGACTTCATTTCAGGGTGGAACTGCGATCCGAAGAAGAACGGATGCTCCGGAATCTCGCATATCTCCATCAGGTCCCCGTTGGTCCCCGAGAACTTCATGCCCCTGTCCTGAATTCTCATGATATACTCGGGATTGACCTCGTACCTGTGCCGGTGTCTCTCCACTATTTCCGTGGTTCCATAGATCCTGTGGGCGAGGCTTCCTTCAGACAGGTGGGCCGGGTAGTTCCCAAGTCGCATGGTCGCGCCCATATGCCTGATCTTCTCCTGCTCGGGCAGCAGGGCGATGACCGGGTGGGGCGTTGCCCCGAACTCCGTAGAACTCGCCCCCTCCAGGCCGCAGACGTTTCGGGCGAACTCGATTACAGCCAGCTGCATCCCGAAGCACAGGCCCAGGTATGGGACCTTGCGCTCTCTGGCATACTGAACGGCCTTGATCTTCCCCTCTGTCCCTCGGGAGCCGAAACCGCCGGGCACTAGAATGCCGTCCGCCTCCCTCAGGATCAGGTCGGGCGAGCCCTTCTCCAGCTCCTCGGCGTCTATCCACTGCACGTCGACCTTGACTCCGGCCTCGATGGCCGCATGCTTGAGCGACTCGCGGATTGAAAGGTAGGCGTCCTCCATGGGGTCGGCGCACTGCGAGCCGACTGTGTACTTGCCGACGATTGCAACCGTCACAGTCTTCTCGGCCGCCTCCATCTTGCGCACGAACTCGTCCCAGTCCTTTCTCTCCTCCAGAGGGAAGAGCCGCATGGCCTTCATGAGATATCTGGTGAGCCCCTCGGCCTCCATCTGCAGCGGGACCTTGTAGATGTCCTCGGCATTGTGGGCGCTTATGACTGCATCTACGGGCACGTCGCAGAAGTGGGCGATCTTGTGCTTGGTTTCTTCAAGCAATGGCCTCTCGCAGCGCACGACGATCATGTCGGGCTGGAGGCCAAGCTCTCTCATTTCCTTGACGCTGTGCTGTGTGGGCTTGGTCTTCTGCTCGCCGTCCATGGTCGAAGGGGCCAGCGTGACGTGGACGAAGAAGATGTTCCCCGACTCCTCGTACTTCAGCTGCCTCATCGCCTCCAGGAAGGGCATCGACTCTATGTCTCCCACAGTGCCGCCGACCTCTATGAGACATATCTCGCAGCCTCCGTCCCTCGAAACCTGGCGGATGCGCCTCTTGATCTCCTCTGTGATGTGCGGGATGATCTGGACAGTCTTTCCAAGGTACTCTCCGCGGCGCTCCTTTTCGATGACGGTGCTGTAAACCTTGCCGGTGGTGATGTTGTGGTCGCGGGTAAGCTCGACATCCAAGAAACGCTCATAGTTGCCGAGATCTAGATCGACCTCGCCTCCGTCCCTGAGGACGAAGACCTCGCCGTGCTGGAAGGGGCTCATCAGGCCGGCATCTATGTTGATGTAGGGATCTATCTTAATGGCCGTCACCCGATAGCCCCTATTCATGAGCAGCCTGCCAATCGACGCCGCGGTTATTCCCTTTCCCAAACCGCTCATTACCCCGCCAGTGACTACGATATATCTCACGGAAAATCACGCCTTCAAGAGGGTTGCCGCCCCGTATATGATAAGGGTTACGATCAGCATGGATGAGGCTAGTGCGCCTGCATAGAGAGGTATGCTTTCAGTGTAAAATGTGAGAACCAGAGCGATGATGATTGAGATGAAAATGATTGCTGGAATTATCTGCATGCTTTCCCTTTCCCAATCAAAGGAGAGAAGCCTGTCTCCAAGGCTTTTGCTTGAGACCTCATCGAAGTCGGCCTCCGGTCCCTCATCCTCTGCAGAAATATGCGAAATTTGGTCCGGGCTTTGTTCGATGCGTTGCTCGCTTCTTTGTTCATAGCCCTGCTCATGGCCTTGCCCATAACCCCGCTCGTTGCCTAGTTCATCTCCCTGTTCTTCTGTGCGGTCGTAGTTCGAATCAAACTCCTGCACCCTGGAACCAGAGCCACCAGAGCCACCATAGCCATCAGCGCTACCAGAGATATCAGAACCTTCAGGGCCTTCAAGGCCAGCTCTGCTCCTTGAGCGCAAGGCTGCCCTGTATCTCTGCAGATCCTTATGTCTTGAGAACTTGATTCTTTCTGCGCTATCCGAATCAGGAAAGCTGTTTGCCTCTATGCCGCCATCTTCTATATCGCCGTCTTCTATGCCATCGTTTTCTATGCCATCGTTTTCTATGCC
>CAZHNU010000026.1:2685-42591 GCA_964534145.1 uncultured Methanotrichaceae archaeon
TTCTATGCCATCGTTTTCTATGCCATCGTTTTCTATGCCGCCGTCTTCTATGTCCCCTTCTTCTATATCCTCGTCCTCTTCATTCTCTTCATCCACATCTGCCGAAAAAGAGCCGTTTCCATTGTCCTCTGACTCCCTTATCAGCGATATCGGCACGCTGCTGCTTCCGGCGCTGCTGGTGAGCAGAAGCTCGCCATCCAATCGCTTTGCTCTTAGGGGCATTCTGGCCATGATGGGTATGCTTTCCTCATTGGCCACGTAAGCGTCAGGCCTCTTCAGGCGCACTGCCCTCATGAGAGGATCGCTTGCCTCTAAAGAGACGTTGGACGGCTCTCCGTGGTTGATGACCCGAAGGTTGAAGCTGGTCTCTTCGCCCGGAAGGAGACGAAGGACGATGGGCTGTACCTCCATGGAGCCGTCGTTGATGTGAACAACAAAATCCAAGCTCTCACCCCCTTTCCCCTAATTTGTCAATAATATTGTATAAATATTTCGCCTGTATAGCCGTGCCGCTAATCCCGGAGGTCAGGAGGAAGCATATTTGGTATGCCCTCTTCGATTGGGTAGCACTCGTTGCAGGCCTTGCAGCAGAGCTTGCCTGTCACAATTTCGCGTTCATTCTCTTCAAAAACCTCTAAAGTAAGGTCGCCTTTGCAGAGGGGACAGGCCAGAATGTCTAGAAGATCGCGCTTCATGAATCTGGAGATGTAATCCTTAAAAGTATAAACCTTTGGATCGCGGATTTTTATCCTATTTTTCGAGCTTTTCTTTGAGTTCTTCCCGAACCTCAGTACGATAGATGTCCAGAGATTATTCCGCCCCTGCGACACAGATATAGATATTTATTAATAGTAATAGTCAAATAATTATGAGAAATGGTTTTAGAGCCCATGGAAAAGGAGATAGCTGAAAATGCCCACTCAAGGTGAAAAGGTTTTGATTCAGGAGGAGAGGATCAAGGAGCTGCAGGACAGGCTGAGGACATCAGACGCGCATTTAAGAACGATCCTGGAGCACAGGCTGAGGATATCCGAGACCAAGGTCGACATTCTGGAGAAGAAGGTGATAGAGTTGGAGAAGGAGCTTAGAGCCTGCGCTAAGGAGCAGTGAGCCCCAGCAGCCTGCAGGCCGTTCCCGCAAGGATGCTCTCCTTCTCGATATCGGTCAGGTCAAGCTTTTTCACAATCTCTGCAGCCCTTCCGGGGTCCTCCCACGGGTAATCGCTGCCGAAGAGTATGCGCTCGCTGCCGATATCGGTTATGAGCGAGGCCATCTCATCCTTTTTTAGATAGAACGAGACGTAGGCTGTATCGAAGTAAACGTTTTTGCCCGTGTTCAAGAGATGACTCCGAACATCATCGTACATTCCTAGACCCCCCAGGTGAGCTAAAACCAGCTTTAGGTCCGGATAGGACTCGATTGCTCTTGCAAAGCGCTCAGGTGTGCCGAAAACCTCCTCCCGGTCGAGAGGGTCCCTCCCTGCATGGGTGACGAGGATCATCTTTCGCTCTATGAGGGCCTCATAAAGCCTTCCGCATTTGGGGTCGTCCGGATATACCTCCTGCAGCAGGGGCATCATTTTCACTCCCTTGATGCCCAGTCCTGCCAGGCGGTCCAGCTCCTCTTCGAGATTTTCCATAAACGGGTGCACAGCTCCAAAGGGTATCAGGCCGTTACCGCAAACTGACAGCACCCACTGGTTAAGCGAGGATACGTCCTCCCGTCCCTTTGCCAGGGAAAGAAGAACAGAGCGGTCGATGCCGGATCTCTTCATGCAATGTCTGAGGTCTTCAGGGGAGCCGGTGCCCGGAACCTCTACCTTCAGCTTTCTTTTGGCAGCAGGAAGAACCTTGGCTGCCACCTTTTCAGGATAAATGTGGGCGTGAAAGTCGATGATCAAATTATCCCCATCTCCGAGAGCCTCTCCGGCAGATATTTCTTTGTCACAAAGTCCAGGCCCTTCCCGGCAAAGGCCTGCTGCTCTGCCTTCCTCTTCAGGTCTATCTGCAGCTTGATCTGCTTATCCCAGTAAGGGGTGTTGAACCTGGGATCTGTCAGCTCGCTTCTAAGGGCGTGCATGTCCTTGTCGGTGAGCTTGTCTGTGGACAGGTTGTAGTCGACGATATCGCTGGGCTGAACGCCTAAAAATTTTGCCTGAGGCGTGACGAGGTGCTCTGAAAGGTGGGCGCTCTTGATGGCCCCGTAGGCGATGCTCGCAAAGATGCGATATGACCAGGGATCGCCATCTGTGAAGACCACAACGGGAAGGTTCAGCTCTGCGTTCAGCCTTCTTATGATCCGGCGCGTTGACCTTGCAGGCTGGCCCTTGATGTGAACCAGAATAGCATTGTAATCCTCGTCAAAGCCGTTCTCGATCAGCCGGGCATACATTCCGCCCGTCTCTATGGCCATGACCATTTTGGCGTCGTGGCTTAGAAACTTAATGTTGTCAACGTTGAAGGGTATCTGGTAGCCGGCCTCGCCCACATCATCCTGGCAGTGCATCTCCTTCTCTCCCCTTCTGGTCTGCTCTTTAAGCCGCAGGGGCCCGAAGACTGCAGCCCCGTCCTCCTCAGGCCGAACGTGAAAGTCCTCCCTCTGAAGGCCCGTCACTATCTCCAGGTCCTCTATCAGCCTGTCGCTCTCGGCCTGCTCGTGGAACTTGGCTATGTCCCAGTTTTCGGAAATGTAGTAGATCTCCCTCAATGTCGAGCCGCGGTTGTTCTGGAGATGCTCTTTTATGAGAAGCTCGGCCATGTGAACGGTTTTTAGAAGCGTTTTCGCCCCCCTGACGGTCTTTACGCTTCGAAGGGTTTCCTGGTCTCCGTAGACCCACACATCGTCCTTGGAGCTGTACTCGATGTTGCTCTTCGTGCGGGAGGGAAGTAAGATGTGAGGGACAATGCCTCCCTGGAACTGGCCGTACAAAGACCGTGCCAGACCCATGAGCCTCTCCTGGGCGAAAGATGACTTGCCTGCGGATGTACCCGTGGATGCACCAGTGGATGCATCTGCTCCCGCCGCTCCCTCGTCCCTTTTTTCTGCCATCAGATCACCTTTGCTCCAGTCACGATCTCGGAGTCCAGGCCTTCTACAACAGTCCGGGAGAGCCTGGTTCCGGCCGATTTGACGCTATAGCAGAGCGATTTCTTCTCTCCCGGTCCCAAAGCCAGCTTCCAGTAATAATCATAGCCGTCTCCCAAAGGAACCATCCTGGCATCAGGATCGATGGATGAGGCCTCCTGTGGCAGCACCTCGTGCAGCTTGAAGGACCTTACAAGATCGCTGTGGTTCTCCACCTCGATGCATACTGATATCAGCCCGTCCTGCTGCTCCATGCGGCGGTGAACGAGGAGGTTTCCCATGATCTTGGCAACAACCGGGCCGATGTCGGGCTCCGCCTCGCCCAGAATATCCGAGAGCTTCTTTGCGATTCTCGGGAGTATCTTCCTTATGATCTCCTCCTTTTCCCTTCTCTCGGAGAGGGCGTCCTGTCTGGTCAGGTACTTGCGCAGCTTTCGCGCAACCTCCTTCAGGGCCAAATCAACCTCCGATAGAATCTCGGGGACGTCGGCTACGGCGTCCTTGCTCTCTGAGGTGAACGGTATGTTGGTCGATGCCACATGCACCAGCAGCACAGCCGGCCCGACAGGCACTCCGCCGCCTGCAGGCTGTGCCAGGGAGTAGTTCTTCCAGGGAACCGCCTCAAGCGCATGGGTTATGGCGCAGGCTCCCTGCTGGTAGATCAGAGGGACGCGGTTGGCAAACCTTAGAATCTCCACCCGGCCCTCCTTCTCAAGCTCACCGCCATACCCCAGTCCCACCTCCACCAGGAACGGATTTCCTGAGTAAACTGATACGGGCCGGACAACTGTGGCGATGAAGTCGAGGCGGTACTCCTTCTCCAGCCCGGCCTTGATCAGCTCCTCGCCTATCGGCGACAGGCAATCAACCGGCGGCGACTTGACCTTGATCTGCTTGAAGGCTGCTAAAAGTCGTTTCGCCTCCTCGTGGTCAAGGCTTCCCGGCAGGCTTTCAGGGTCCAGGTTCGATAGGCTGCAAAGCTCCTGAGCAGTGATTGAGCCGATGCTGGAGAAGGTCTCGCGCAAGAACACCTTCAGTTTCTTCTTCTCTGTATAGCGAAGGAGCTTTATCAGCTCTCCGAGCTCAATTCCTGCTGGATGGGGCTGGATCGCATACGCCCGTTTTGGCAGCGCCTCTGTCGCCCTCTCGAAGACCTCCATGTTGCCGTCGGGCTCTATCAGAGTTATCCGGGCATGGGGGTTGACTATGGCCACGTTCTTGAGAGAGCCGTATACCGACTGGCGGCGGCTTCGGACATAGGAGCCCTCCATCTCCAGCTCGACGCGGGTTCCACGGGGCCTCTCCCAATCCCTTTCCTCCGAGCGCTGGATTTCAGGCTCGTTCTTGGCTGTGTTTATGGTCACCTCGCAGTAGTGGGCGGGCCTTGTCGGGCCGATCTTGGAGATGACCCTGGTCGGCTTGCCGCTGGTGAGCTGGGAGTAGAGAACAGCAGCCGAGATCCCAATGCCCTGCTGGCCGCGGCTCTGCCGCAGCGTATGAAACCTGGAGCCGTAAAGGAGCTTGGCAAAGACCTTTGGGATCTCTTCAGCCACAATTCCCGGGCCGTTGTCCTCGACTACCACCTGATAGTAATCGCCGTCACCGCTGCGCTTTATCTGCACGAATATGTCGGGCAGTATTCCAGCATCTTCGCAGGCATCCAGAGAGTTGTCGACCGCCTCTTTGACGCAGGTGATGAGTGCTCTAGGCGCCGAGTCGAATCCCAGGATCTGGCGGTTCTTTTCAAAAAATTCTGCTACAGAGATGGCCTTTTGCTGACGGGCCAGCTCCTCTGCTATCTCCATAAAAATGGAAAATTAGGGCTTAAAGCTCAGCCCCGACCACGGTCTGGGTGGCGGTGACGTTGTCTATCTCGCGGATTACGTCCACGAGCTTGTTGAGCATGCTCAAGCCCTCGACCTCAATTATAACCACGAAGTCGAACTCGCCAAAGACATGGTAGACATCCTTGATGCCGTCGATCTCCTGAAGCGCATTGTAGACGGCCTTCTCCTGTCCCGGCACCACCTTCACCATAGTTACTCCTATTACCATGTTGATTCACCCGTGATATAGAGCCTCAGCACATTATATAAAACTTTTCAGCTCTTCTTGCTGAAGTTGAAGGTCTCCACCTCTTCTTCCTGTTCGGGCTCCTGCTCCGGCCAGGCATCCAGCGATTCTCTGGAGGCCTTTGGCCTGGTTTTTCTGGCATCCGACCTGGATTTCGGCGTTTCTGCCGCATTCGCAGTGGCTGAGGCCTTTGTCCCGACCTTTGTCCCTGCCTTAGCAGCCTCTGCTGCCGCAAGGCCTCCTGCCAGCTCCTCTCTAAGCGAGGTCAGCGCGCGAACGATCATCTTCCTGTACTGGGCGCTGTCGGTATTGTAGTGTTCCAGCGCCTTTCCGGCGGCCAAATAGGGCACATCTGCCGGCGCCTTGTCTGCCGTCGAGAAGCCGCCCGAAGCCGATGGCGGCCTGGCGTTCCGGAGGTCCTGCAGGCGCTCGTATGTGCGCCCTGCGGCATCCAGTATCCACCTGTCTCTGACTGCCTTGTCCACCTTATGAATCGCCTCCACTCGGACCGAGATTATTATGTTCCCGTCCTCTGTCTGGTACAGCTTCGGCTTTCCCACCACCGACACAAATGCAGGGGCCTCGATATTTGCAAGCGCCTGCGCCGCTTCCGGCTGGTACTGTCCGGCATAGATCAGGATACTTCCTGTCGGATCGACGATCCTGCCCCGCCAGTACTCAGTATCGCCCCCGATATCGTCCTTCTCTGTCAGGGTTCCGACCAGAAAGACGCGGTTGCACTTTGCGCCTGTGGGCGTTAGCAGATACAGAGGAGCATATTGGTCCTCGTTCTCCCTAAATGCCAGGTTGGAGGCGCGCAGTTCCTCTGCGAACACTCTCCAGGCAACCTCTCTAAGCCTTGACCCATCAGCTGAAAATCCTGCCATTTAAATCACCTCCACCTTGCCGATGAGGTCATCGGCATCCTTGGCCGAAACGGGAGGCATCTCGTTTATGGTTTCAACGAGGATATAGCGGTCAACTCTTCTGCCCGTCACCGTATAGTATCTTCCAATCAGCGCGCCCTCGATCAGGGCTCTTACAACCTCGTGGTCCAGCGCCTCCATCGCCATCTGCTTCGCCTGGTCCAGCGTAAGGTCGACAAGACGCTCGGTGGTTTCGCGGTTGATCAGTATATCCTGGGCTTTACGCCCATCGTCAAGCACTGCCTTGATTCTCAGGTCGTAGGCGCCCTCGACCTTTCCGTGCTCGCCGCATATCCCTTTGGTTAAAACCCTCTTGCATATCGGACAGCGCTTGATCAGGCCTGATCCCTTCTGGATCTCGACGATCGCCCCTGAAAATTCAACCGACTGAGGCTCCACCGCGATGTCCTCTTTCAGCTCCTCAATCTGGCTCGTTCTGTTCAGTTTTATGCTGAACCTTCCCTGGAACTCGTCGGTCACGGCATTCTTGAAGAGATAGCTTTTGCCCTCAGCAAGATCCGGCAGACCGGCCTTTGCCCACTTGACGAATTTTATGATCCCGGTCTCATCACCGATGAGCCCTGCCTGGGAGATAGCATCGCTTCGAGGCTCATAGAGCTGGACCACCTTTCCCCTCAGGTCGATCCACCGTCCTGGCTCTGTGATCGCTGCAACATCAAGGCGCTGAGCAGCTCCGGCTGAAGATGCCTCGACCTCATCGGAAAGCTCCTCTATCTTGCTTGTTTTGTTGAACCTGACCCCGAACCTTCCCTGGAACTCGTCTGAAACCAGGTTTTTCAGGAGGTAGCTTTTGCCCTCGACCAGCTCCGGCAGATCGTCCCTGGCCCATTTCACGAACTTTATCCTGCCGGTAGCATCTCCGATCAGGCCTGTCTGAGAAATGGTATCGCTTGTCGGCTCCCAGAGCTGCAGGACCTTTGCCCGAAGGTTCATCCACTGTCCAGGCTCTTTGATATCGCTTACGAGCAGGTCTTCAGTTGGGCCCTGTGGGGCTGCGATGGATGCCGCCTTTGCCTCTACCTCTTTTTCAAGCGCCTCGATCTGGCTCGTTCTGTTCAGTTTTATGCTGAACCTTCCCTGAAACTCATCTGTCACCACGTTCTTCAGGAGATAGCTCTTGCCTGCCTCCATGTCGGGAAGGCCCGACTTGGCCCACTTTACGAACTTCATCGATCCCGAGGCATCCCCGATCAGGCCTGTCTGGGAGATGGTTTCGTTTGCCGGTTCCCAGAGATCCAGGACCTTTACCTCCAGGTCAACCCACCGCCCCCGCTCGGATACATCCGACACCTTGACCTTCTCGGATGCCGGCCTGGCTGCAGGCGTGACTCCATGCTCCTTTAAGAAGTAGTTCAAAACCGAACGTCTGGCCTCGCCCTCGGGCACGCTGTAGTTCTCCACGAGCATCTTCAGGCGGGCCTCAACCTCCGCCTCCGGAACTTCGATCTTCTGTTCCCTGAGGCGGGCTAATACCTGATCTACCATTTCTTTCATGATTTCTGCCTCTATTCTGCCTCTGGTTTTTTATTGAGAGGTAGATCTAAGTGGTACTCTGAAGTATATAAAGGAAAGTAGTGCAGGCCGAAAGTAATCTATCCACCGTACACCAAAAGGACGGATGATGGAAATCCTCACCTGGTTTGGCAGAGTGGATGCAGATACGGGACGCCTTGTCTC
The DNA here is from genome assembly GCA_964534145.1 of uncultured Methanotrichaceae archaeon. Classification (GTDB taxonomy): domain Archaea; phylum Halobacteriota; class Methanosarcinia; order Methanotrichales; family Methanotrichaceae; genus CAWJYS01. Next base: position 10,467 of record CAZHNU010000026.1, read on the forward strand.
GACATGCCCTGTCCCGGCAAATGGAAATGAGCGGCTGGCCGCGGATGCTCATGGCGGCCTACGTGCCTGCGGGCCCTCTCTGCCGCCGGATCAGCTGGCCATTGGTCTGCGGACCATTGACCTGCAGGTTATTGACCTGCGGGCCATTGCCAAGGCCTGCGGTGCAGTTCAAGACGACAGGGATTACAATGCCCGCTTAAGAGATGAGGCGATCAGAAGGGTGAGAGAGCAGCTCAAGTCCTGGGCGACGGCTGAGCAGGACCTCCTTCATGCGGTCGAGGCCCTGGACGACCTGTCCCAGGCCGTGAACCTTCTGGACGAGAGGCTCTACGAGTGGTCGCGCCTTCACAGGGACGAGATCGTACACGGAAAGGACCTGGCCTCTGCGCTTAGCCGGGACAAGTCCATGGGCGAGCTGGCGCGGGCGATCCTGGGCCTCAGAGAGTCCCACCAGTGTTTGGAGGACGAGGTCGCGACATCGGCTGCAGGACTTGCTCCAAACCTCTCAATGATTGCCGGATCGGTTCTGGCTGCAAGGCTGATATCCCGCGCCGGCAGCCTCAAGCGCCTTGCAGAGATGCCGTCGTCGGTCATCCAGGTCATGGGCGCTGAGAAGGCCCTCTTCAAGCACCTTCACGGCAAGGCCCCTTCTCCCAAGCACGGCATAATTTACAGACACCCTGCGGTCCTGGGAACTCCAAAAAGGCTGCGCGGCAGGATGGCGAGAACGCTTGCGGCAAAGCTTGCAATAGCCGCAAGGCTTGACTATAACGGCGGCAGCCTGATGCCGGAGCTGAAAAGCTCGCTGGATCGGCGAATAATCGAGATAAGACGGTCTAAAAAAGCCCCCGCAAGGCGCTAAGGATCAAATTTATATTCAATGCTTGCCTTCAGTATATCCTTGAGGGTTTAAGAGGTATTGAGATGAGACGACCGCTGGTGCTTGCATTGCTGATCGTTTTTGCGCTCTATTCCACAATGAATTCGGCTACAGCGGCTACCACCGCAACCCAAAACCTTACCGAGCACTCATGGACCTACAACCAGGGGTACATGGACGACATGAGGATCTATCAGACGGCTGCCGGCTTTCACGGCCAGAAGCTCGTGACGGGCACAAAGGGCAGCGGAACCGTTTCAAGGACGATAGATGCCCATGTGTACGGCGGATTTGAGAAGGGCTATAACGAGATGACCGTCAACGAATGGGGCGTCTTCCAGTACAAACCCTACACGCCGCCACTAACCCAGAGCGACCTCAAGAATGCGCTTTGCGCCAAGAACTACGAGGTGGGCTCAGTCATATCCGAGAGCTATTCTGAGATCAGGGACCTGATCAAGGATACCAGGACCGCGCAGACCGACGAGGTCTCAGTCTACGAGATAGATTCCGAGATAATGGGAACTGCGAAAATCGGCTCCAGGGTACAGAAGGGCTCAAGGACAGCTCCTGCCTATGTCATGGGCGGCACATACATAGGATACTCGATAATAAGGATGGATATCGAGGCAGGAAACGCTTCAATATTGACGCTGCCGTGTCCGTGAGCAGGGGGCACTGGTTCAGCGTTAGTTCACTATTATTTGGCGATAGTAGATTTTAAAAGAGGCAGGAGAAAGCGCGCTGCACTTCAAAGCCTTTTCATTTCTATCGGTTACTACCTTATGGCTCAAGGTGGCAACTCCACAAAGTCGCCTTCATCGGCTATGGCCTTTAGGTGCTTGATTAAACGGGCCTTCTTCTCTCGTTCGATTATCTCGGCAAGGAAACGACTGGATAGCATTTTCGCCGCACAGTTCCTTAAACACTCTTGGATCAATTTGATAAGTGTTGCATTCTTAGCCATTTCTCGTTTAATTTGTAAATTATTTTCATGAAACTGCAGTTTTTTCCGGGACTTCGCGCGCGTTGCCATGTTTTCGCGCGCGAGAGGGGTTGGGGCGCGCTGAAGTCGCCGCGCGGACTACCCCCGGCCCCTCTCCGGGGGAGGGAACCGCAGATTTGGATCTGCAGATTTTTTTGAGGCAAAGATGTCTTGACGCCCCGAGCTACCAACTCTTATCCCTGATCCTCCCTTAAACCAGCGGCCTCGGCTGCTTATGCAAAGGAAGCACAGGCAGGGGCATGGTGTTGATGAGCAGAGGCTGCTCCACCTCTTTTGCCCTTTCTACGAGAAGCTCCTTTCCCCACTGCGTCAGGCCGAATAATGGGACCGCCGTCCCGACCTGTACCTTAGGCTTGACCTGCTCTCGTATGTGCTTTGAAGCGCAGCCGGTGACGATATCTGCGAGGGAGAGCAGGCGCCTTGCATCATCAAGGCCGATTCCCGTGAGATGGACTCCTATTATCATAATACTCACCTCTGCAGTCTCCTCCAGCGCGCGCAGCCGTTCCGCCGTATCGGCATCGGCGACGGTGACTGCGAACTCTGAGAAACCGTCTGCAGCCCACTTTGCCCCAGCATACTGATCTATTCTAGCATCATCGGGCGAGAGAACATGCCCGCCTCTTGCCTCAATTCCCTGTATCACATCGGGAATAGGCTTCGTTTGCGTCAGGCCCGAAATCCAGCCGCCCATGCCCTGAACGAGCGAAGGATTGTCTGTAATGACGGTTCCTGCGCCGTCGCAGACGGTCACCGCAGCATCGATGATACCGTTAGTGAGGCCCGTCATCATCGACTCCGATGCTCCGAAGCCCACAAACGTATCCATCTCAAGCTTTCGTCTGGGCGAGAACATGCCGTGCTGCTTTATCCGAAAATCCATGTTCCCTGCCGCAGCCTCAGGAGTGACCCTCTTTATGCCCCTCACCTTGTCGAAGAGCGGACACCATTCTATCAAGGGCTCGCCCGCTTCGATTACCTTCTCGTCCTTAACCTTTACCTTGGTTTTTCCCAGAAGCTCCATCTCATGAGCATCGCCCTTATCTTGCATCGGATTTAATCCTCCAGTGAGAAGTAGACGCGCCTGTTTGATTTTCCCTTGTTCTCGGCCTTGATCATCTTTATCCCCTCAATCTCGCCCGTGCTGTTGACATGCGTTCCTCCGCAGGCCTGGGTGTCGATGCCCTCAATTTCCACTATCCTTATGACATCCCTATCGGGAACTTCCATGGCCAGCCGGACAAGATCGGGTATCGCCAGGGCCTCATCACGGGGAAGCAATCTTATCTTTACGGCCCTGTCTTCTTTTATCAGGCGGTTGGCCTTCTCGACATACTCGGCCATCCTCGCCTTGTCAAAGCTCTCCAGGCTGAAGTCGACCCTCGATCTGAGAAGGTCTATCTGGTTGCCGGTGATCTTCGCGCCCGTCTCCTGAAATATGACAGAACTCAAGATGTGGCAGGCTGTGTGGCTTCGCATGAAGCGGTATCGCCTCTCCCAGTCCAGGACGGCTGATACCCGGTCGCCGTCTTTTAAGCCAGCTTTGTTTACGATATGGACAATGCCCTCGCCGGTGGCTGAAACGTCCAGGATCTTGAACTCCTCACCGGAGCGGTGAAGAGAGCCCAAATCGGATGGCTGGCCGCCTGATGCCGGATAAAAGGCGGTCTTATCGAGAATGATCCTATCGCCTTCTGCCGCTGCAACGACGGCATCAAAGCTTCGAAGATAGCTGTCCTCCAGGTAAATCGCATTCATCCATCGAGAGTAGGCGCTAATATTTGATCAGCCTGACGGGCGAGAACTTATGCATTTAAAGTAAAAAATAATTCATATGATTTAGTGCATTTCATTTCCAAGGGAATTATTTTCAACGAAACTTATATATATGTAACCACGCGTAATGCGCCTGGTGACCGCTGTGAACGTAACGGCCGCGCCGGACCTGAAAATCGAACGCGACGAGTTTGCGTCGATACTGATGAAGGTCGGCCTAAAGAGGAATGTGGCCAAGGTGCTTACATACCTGGCAGGAGTAGAGGAGGCAACCTCCAGGGAGATCGAGACTGGCTCTGATCTCAGGCAACCGGAGGTAAGCATAGCTATGCGGGAAATCCGCAAGCTTGATTGGATCTCGGAGAGGGACGAGAAAAATCCCGGAAAGGGAAGGCCTTACAGGATATATAAGTTAAATAAGAGCCTTCCGGAGATAATCGGGTATTTGGAGGGTGAAAAGGCGAGGGAATCTGAGATGATCATGAGGCAGATTGAGAAACTCAAGGCCTTAAAATCTTAGATAAATGGTTCGGCAATCATTTACATAGCAATAGCCCTTATTCAGCCTGAAACGGCAGTGAATCTTCTTATTTTTATTTAAAAATTTTCCCGCCCGCCAATTGAAACTTATTTCTAAAAATAATTCTATAGTTAAGTGACAAATCAGCCCAATATCTGGATTTGAATCCATCGCATATGCCCTAAATACACTGCAACATCAATAATTGAAAATTTACCAAGTCGTGATGTTCAGTATGAAAAAATCTATATACTAATAGATTACTAGAATCAAATTGAATATTGTCGGAGGGGATGGAGACGAAATACATCATCGACGAGGCCTTGGGCAGGGCTGAGGTAGATGGCAGAGATCCGCCTTCCAGCATGATCCGAAGCGATGAGGAGCTGGTGTCGGTCCTTGAGGAACTGGTCACAGTAATCAAGGTAATAGGATGCGGCGGCGGAGGCTCAAATACAATAGACCGGCTGTCAGAATACGGCATTCAGGGAGCGGAGCTTTATGCCGTCAACACCGACGCTCAGCACCTGCTGCACATCAATGCGGACAGAAGGATTCTCATCGGGCGCCGCACCACAAGAGGGCTTGGGGCCGGAAGCCTGCCCGGCATCGGCGAGGAGGCCGCTATGGAGAACATCGACGAAATCAACGCAGCCGTGGAAGGCGCCGATATGGTATTCGTGACATGCGGCCTTGGCGGCGGCACCGGCACAGGGGCATCTCCGGTAGTGGCAGAGGCTGCAAAAGAGGCGGGTGCCCTGACCATCTCAATCGTCACCATTCCCTTTAGCGCCGAAGGATCCATACGAATGGCCAATGCCGAGGCGGGCTTGAAAAGGCTCAGAGATGTCTCGGATACGGTCATTGTGGTTCCAAACGACAGGCTGCTCGATGTCGTTCCAAATCTCCCCCTTCAGGCAGCCTTCAAGGTGGCCGATGAGGTCCTCATGCGCTCTGTTAAGGGCATAACCGAGCTGATAACAAGGCCCGGGCTCATCAACCTGGACTTCGCCGATGTCCGGACCGTCATGACCAACGGCGGCGTGGCCATGATCGGCATGGGTGAGGCGGATGGCGAGGAGAAGGCCAAGGATTCTGTCATGAAGGCTCTCCGGAGCCCTCTCCTTGACGTAGACGTATCCGGAGCTACCTCTGCCCTGGTCAACGTTGTAGGCGGCCCTGATATGACCATCACCGACGCCGAGACTGTCGTGGAGGAGGTCTATCAGAAGATCAACCCCGACGCGCGGATCATCTGGGGCGCTCAGATAGACCCCAACCTGGAGCATACCCTGAGGACCATGCTTGTGGTAACAGGCGTCTCCTCTCCCCAGATTCTTGGAAAGGATCTGGGCAGGAGGGTTACATCCAAGCACGGCATAGACTTCCTGGCCAGAAGGAGCCGCTACTAGAAGGGCAGAGGAAAGACATACGGCAAAGTCCAAATGGGCAAAGCAGGATAAAAACATCAAAGCAAGATAAAAATCAAATTACGATTTGCCCCGCACGCAAAAAGCATGGTTGGGACTATCTCCCCCCTTTTTTAATCCAACCATGCTAAAGTATGCCATGTCAATCGATGGAATTATAAGGCCGCCCATCGATTAATATTCGTTAGTCCTTTAACCGGATGTGATGGCCATTCTGACGGAGAAGGTTAGTGGGGAGCTTGAGATGCTGCGAAGACATCTGATCATCCTCAAGCAAGTTGTGGAAAATGAGCCCATAGGTATCCTCAAACTGGCAGAGGAGACCAAAATTCCAAGCCATAAAGTGCGCTACTCCCTTCGCATTTTAGAGCATGAGGGACTGATCGCCGCCTCTGCGCCGGGGGCCATAACGACTGATCGCACAAAGCCCTTCCTCGAAGAACTGGACTCAATGATAGAGCAAATAGTAGCAGATGCAGCTGACCTAAAAGAGATTAAGATAGCGAGGTAGATGCCTTCTCTGCCGTACGAAAGGATTGCCGAAGCCCTTGATGAAATAGGCCGGTCCGCCAGAGGCAAAAAGGCAGATATTGTCGCAAAACTCTTGGTCGAGCTTCCCCACGAGGACTTATGCCCAGTCGTGAGGCTTTTGATGGGAAGTCTTTGGCCGTCCTGGGAGACGCGAGAGCTTGGCTTAGGACCTCAGGCAATCACAACAGCTCTTGAGGAGATTTCAAATGATGACATAGCATCTGCTTGGGGCAGGCTCCATGAGATTGGAGCCGTTGCCGAGTTTGCCTTAAGCCACAAGGCCCAGCATCCCCTTTCAGTCTCGCCGCTGGATGCCCTTACGGTATATGATACATTGAGGCGCGTATCTAAAATGAGCGGTCCCGAGTCTGAGCACAGAAAGATAGCAGCTCTAATGGGTTTAATGCTTGATGCCTCTCCCCTGGAAGGAAGATACATCTCCCGGACGGCTATGGGAAATATGGCTGCAGGGCTTGGGCCAAGGACAATGATTGAGGCATTCTCTAAATCCTTTGGGCTTGCCGAGGACGGTATTCATAAAGCCTATAACCTCATGCCCGATCTGGGACGGCTGGCCCTGGCTGCCCGACAGGGTTCCATTTTCGGGACTGAAATAAAGCCGACGATTCCCATAAGGCCAATGCTTTTTCGAAAAGGGGATGCAATCTTTCCGGCAGCCTATCTTCCCGTCTATCCGGGGCTAAAAGTTCAGGTTCATATGGCAAAAGGCAGCGTTTGCGTCTACACGGCCAGGCTGAAGAACATCACTGTAGCCCTTGCCGGCTTGGCTGCAGAGCTTGAAAGAATTGCTCACGATATGATAATTGAGGCATGGCTTGTGGGATTTCAGGAAGGATTGTCTGTCAGCCAGGCTGAGGTAGTTAGATATATCAACCGCAGGCATTTTTCCAGGCGAAGCAGGACATCGCCTGCCCTGTTGGCTTACGATATCCTTTATCAGAATGGTGAGGATCTGACGGGCCTGCCGTATGAGGGCAGGCGAAGGAGGCTAATAGAAATACTGGGCGAGCCCAAGGAGCTTCCCTTTAATGGCTTATCATCCGCAAGAGAGACGGTTCTAAAAGACCCATCTGAGGCCGAAAGCTATTTTGTTCAGGCTAAAAAGGACGAATTCAAGCGGCTGATCGCAAAAGATCTTAGTGCGCCCTATCATCCGGGGCGCTGCAGCAGCCGCGATTTCCTGTTAAGAGTAGAAGATGCTTCTAAGGCCTTTTGACCCCTGGAAGAGCCCTTCCTGCACATGTCCGGCAAAATTAAGCCTGAATCCGTACACTGGCTGCCCGCACGGCTGCTTATACTGCTATGCCTCATCATACATTCCCCGTTTTCAAGAGTCCAGGCCGAAGGCAGATCTGGAAGGGCGCTTGAGGCGAGAGGTTCTGAGGCTAAAGCCGGGATGCTTGGTAACCATGTCCAGTAGCTCCGATCCCTATCCGCCTCAGGAGAGAGACCTTGAAATCACAAGGGGTTGTCTGAAGATCCTAATGGGTAGTGAATCGAGGGTTCAGGTATTTACCAAATCTGATCTTGTATGCAGAGATGCCGATCTATTAAGCGTGATCCCGTCAATGGTGAGCATTACGATTACAGCCACCAAAGATGATCTCTCCAGGAGGCTTGAGCCCAGAGCGCCGATGCCTGAAAGAAGGCTGAGGGCCGTCAGCTATCTGCGCAAAAGGGGCATTCCCGTTTCCGTGAGGATTGATCCCGTCATTCCAGGCATAAACGGTTCTGAAATAGAAGATCTCGTCCGCCTCGCATGCGAGGCCGGGGCACAACATATTACCTCCTCGACATACAAGGCCCGTCCAGATAACTGGAAAAGGATGATCTCGGCATTTCCCGAGCATGCGGAGGGACTGGCTAACATATTTAAAGGCGGCAGCATATTAGCAGGGAGCCGATATATGCCGGCTGAGATTAGGAGGTCATTGATGCAGCGGGTGGAGAGGGCTGCTGCCAAAAACGGCGTTACCTTTGGCTCATGCAGAGAGGGCATTACAGCGCAAAAAGGAGTGCTTTGCGATGGATCTCACCTGATAGTTGGGGGTGATTCTAAGGTTAATAAAACACAAAAATACATTAAATTTCCAAATAATACATCAAAAATACATTAAAATCTTCCTGAAAATGCCTTTACGAGTATCTCGCCGAACGCGGAAAATTGCGGCGTTGTTGCGGCATAGAAAAGGCATAAATGCGATGCGGCATCCTTTAGAGAGCCTTTGGCCACGAAAGTCTATAAATACAAAGAATAACTAGACAAAACCAAAGTTCTTCTCAAAAGGGAGGATGTTCAACCTACAGTCATAAATGCAGTGCGCTAGAGGAATAGGAGGTATTTACTATGAAGAAAATTTTAGCTATTACTATGGCCCTCATGATAGCAGCAGTCGTATTATCGCCTGCCGTGGGGTATACCATTCAGTCTGCAGGCAATCAGTCCTATACTGTACAATCGGCAAAGATTAATTATTCGCTGCAGTCGGAAAGAGTAAATTACACCTTGGCGGCAGGAACTCCAGGGCATGAGCTGACCGCCGACATGCTCCCTGGAAAGGCCACCCCCGGTGCAGCCGTTCAGGTAACCAAGGTGCCTTACTCCTTTAAGCCCGGAGGAGCCGTTCCTTACTCCCTGAATTTGGGAAGCGGTTCTCAGGCGGCCGGAGGAATTCAGATCCCACAGACCAGCGAAACGCCTGCAAGGCTAGGGGAAAGTGTGCCCGCAGCAACCGAGACCGTCGCTGCGCCTGAGGTCGCACAGCCAGTAGTCGAGGCCCCACCAGTTAACGAGACGCCTGTGGTCGAGGCTCCGCCAGCCGCTGAGCAGGTAGTTGAGGCTCCACCAGTTAACGAGACGCCTGTGGTCGAGGCTCCGCCAGCCGCTGAGCAGGTAGTTGAGGCTCCACCCGCCAACGAGACGCCCGTAGTCGAGGCCCCACCAGTTAATGAGACACCTGTGGTCGAGGAACCCAAGTTCTCCATCATGGGCAAGGTATTCGACGATGCAAACGGCAACGGTGCAGCGGACGAGAATGAGACAGGACTCGCTGGCTGGGAAGTAATCATCGAGCATCCTACGGGCACGTTCTTTGCCAACCAAACAACTGCCGAGGATGGCTCTTATGCCTTCACGGGACTATCTGCCGGAGAATATGGAGTATACGAGAGCTTGCAGATGGGATGGTCGCTCGTTTCTCCCGCTGATAACTGGTATGCCATCACCATTACCAACACAACGGTTGCCGGCATTGACTTCGCCAATCAGATGCTGCAATAACTGATAGGCTATTGTCGGTACCCTGGGATGCTCCCTGCTCCCAGGGCTGCCTTTATGTTTTTAGTGCTCCGGGCTTTTGTTATTTCGCTTCTCGTTGTTTCGTTTATCGAGCTGTTTGCGTTTTTTATGTGCTTCGTAGGCCATGCGTGAGAGCTGATCTGCCTCCTCGTTCATGTCCCTTGGAATCCAGATGAAGCGCACATCTCTATTCCCCAGCAGCTCCCTTATCTCAGGAACATATCTCCTGGATGTATCAGACCTAATCTCCCAGTCTCCTTTCATTTGCTTCATCACGAGCTGGGAATCTCCCTTTATCGTAATGCTTTCCGTTATCTCATGGTCCTTCAGCCACTGTGCGGCGGCCTTCAGGCCTTCGTATTCTGCAACGTTGTTTGTCATCCCTCTGCCCTCGCCGACCACTCCAAAGCCGCGGTGAATCAGCTCTTTATCGCTGTATATCAGATAGCCATAGGCAGCCACACCGCCGGGATTCCTGGGATAGCATAGTCCATCGAAATAAACTGTGATCATTTGCGATAGCCAGTCTCATAGCAACTACATCTAATTTTTGGACAGCTCGCTGTTTTGAAGGGGTTTTGTCAGAGCTTCGATCTTTTAGTCTAATCGTCAATCGTTATGGAATAGGTTTAAGGGGTTTGAGGCCGTAACATTTCTCTCTGCTGTAATCATTAGGCCGGAACTAGGGCCCTGAGATGTCAAAGGACAGATGCTATAGCAAAAGGTCGAATTAAGCATGAAGGTCACAGTCATCGGCGGAGGCGTGGCTGGCGCAGAGCTGATAAGAGTAGCTGCAGCTGGCCATCTGGAGTTCACCCTTATCGAGCCCAAAAAGCAAATAGAGCTGCAGGCTTTATATCCCGAGTACCTGGGCGGGCTCACGCGGCTGAGAGAGCTTACAGCGCCGCTTAAGCCGTTCTGCGAACGCGTGGGGGCTGTTCATGTCAGCGAAAAGGCAGTACGCATCGAGAAGAAGGCTGTGATATGCGAAAAAAGCCGTGTGGAGTTCGATTTTGCCGTGATCGCCATCGGGGCCGCTCAGAACTACTTCGGCATTAAGGGCGCTTCCCACACGTTCTCCATAAACACCCTTGAGGAGACAATAAGGGCCAGAAGGTTTATCGAGGACAGAAATCCGGAAAGGATAATGATAATGGGGTCAGGACTGACAGGTGTCGAGACTGCCTGCGTCCTGGCAGAGGGCCTGGATGCCAGCATTTATGTAATCGAGGCCAAGGACAGGGTCCTCCCACAATTTTCTTCCGCTACCTCAAATCTCATCGAGAAGGCCCTGTCAAAGAAAGGTGTGAACGTGCTCACAAACTCTGCGGTCGCCGAGGTAAAGGAGGACAGCATAGTCTTTGCGGACGGCTCAAGCCTTGACTGCGACATGGCCATATGGACGGCAGGAATTAAGCCGCCGGAATTCATCCAGAACCTTGACCTCCCGAAGAAGAACGGCTGGATAATGGTGGACCCCTATCTGCGTTCAAAGGAGGAAATTTTTGCAATAGGTGACTGCGCATGGGTCGAGATGGATGGCAAGCTGGCGACAAAGACCGGTCTGGAGGCCGAACGCCAGGCAAGCCACGTGGCGAAAAATCTCAGCCATCTTGCCGAAGGAAGGCCGATGGAGAAATATCAGGTCCGAGCCAGCACTGACAGCCAGGTAGCGCTCATATCCTTGGGTTGCGACTGCGCCGTCGGGGTCTACGGGAAGATGTGCATAGGGGCCCCCACTAGGATCATATACTCGCTCAAGAGCTGGATAGATAAATCGTTCATCAAGCGATTTAAGTGATTAAGTGAGCTAATCAGCTTTTTAATATTTCAGCAAACGTTTCTGCAAACGTTTCAACAGGCGTTTCAGCACGTTTCAATCTATTTATAGAAGTACCGCCACTGGAATTATGGGACATGCTCTAAACACTCTTGCTTAGAGCAGCTCAGGGGACTAAATGCTATGAGATCAAATGCCATGAGATCTTCATCCCAGCTGAAGGTAGCCATTATCGGCGGCGGCATTGCCGGTGCGGAGGTCGTGAGAAATGCCCTGCCCGGGGATCTGGACATCACCCTAATTTCGCCCAAAAGCCGGATAGAATGTCAGGCGCTCTATCCGGAATATCTTGCGGGGGCAGCGAGCCTTGAGGATCTCACAGCTCCCTTAAAGCCGTTTTGCGACAAAATCGGAGCGCGGCTGGTAAATGAGCGTGCTATTCACATGGACGTTGAGAATAGCCTGGTTGCATGCGAGAGGAGCAGGATAGAGTACGATCTGGCAGTGATCGCAACAGGCGCTGCTCAGAATTACTTTGGGGCAAAGGGCGCGGAGAGATCGTTCTCCATCAATTCCCTCGATGAGACAGAGAGGGCCAAAAGGTTTCTTGAGAAGGAAGAGCCAAAGAGGATCGCTATCATCGGCTCGGGCCTTACAGGAGTGGAGACTGCATGCGCCCTCAAAGAGAGAATTGAGGCTAATATCTGCATCATCGAGGCCAAGGAAAGGATACTTCCTCAGTTCTCTGAAAATATTTCATCGGTTGTAGATGAAGCGCTTTTTAAGAAAGGCATCGACACTCTGACCTCAAAGCGCGTGAACGAGATACGGGATGAATGCATTGTATTTTCCGATGGATCAACTCTCGACTGCGACATGGCATTCTGGACGGCCGGGATTAAGCCGTCGGATTTTGTATCCAATCTTGACCTCCACAAGAAGGGAGGCGAATGGATACTGACGAATTCTTCGCTGCAGGCCTCAGGCAATGTCTTTGCGATTGGTGACTGCGCGTGGGTTGAGATCGACGGCAAAATAGCAAGCAAGACTGCTGTTGAGGCCGAGCACCAGGCGGCGCATATGGCCAGGAACCTGAAAAATTGGGCTGAAGGAAGGCCCCTGATGAATTACAGCATCGTGGCCCCAACCGATGCCCCGGTGGCGTTAATCTCAATTGGCTGCAACAGCGCTGTTGGTGTGTACGGGAGCATATGCCTGGCCATGCCCACGCGGCTGATACACGCGCTGAAGGGCTGGATCGACAAATCGTTTGTGCGGCGGTATAAATGAGTTAGAAGCTTAAAGCCTCCTTTGGACAGGCTTCGACACATCTCCCGCATTTGATGCAGTCAGGCTTCTCACTCATTTCATTTGTCGCAAGCTGCATTGGGCATGCCTTCTGGCAGGCCCTGCAGCCTATGCACCTTTCCTGATCCATCTTGAGCGGGTATTTCTTTCCTCCAATCGCCATCTGGAGAGTGCCCATGGGGCAGAGGGTACACCAGGCCCTGTTAGTAAAAGAGATTCCAAATATTATGACAAAAGACGCCATCATTATATAATTGGTGACGAAGACCATCCCTATTTGATCGATTACACCTTGAGTATTGATGAGTCTGAAGATCATGAAGGCCATCAGGGCTACGAAAATGGGGATCCTTATCCACATGTTCGAAAAGACCTGTGGAATCATGGCCCTGCGGTGGTTGACAGCGCCCAGCCAGAAATCGGCAAAGCTTCCATGCGGGCATAGATTGCCGCAGAACCACCTGCCCCTGAATGGCGCTAAAATCATAAGCGTAAGCATTACGAGCAATACGAAATAGCCCAGTTTGGGATAGAAGATGCCGCCTATTGCGATCAATAAGACGAATATGCCAAGGTAAGGCGTAATCTTTAGCATATTCGATTGCTGAACCACTATACGGATAATAAGCCTGCGGTAATCTCTTCTAGAATCTCCGAGAGCTTCCGTTTGGCCGGGAAGTTCCGCAAGAATGAGTACATATCATGGCCGGAGCCAAAGCAAAGAAGCAATCTTTCGCAATCGAGGATGATCCCAAGATAGTAGCCGGAGCCCTTGAAGGCCTGGCAGAACATCGTGCTGGCAAAGGGAAAAGCTTTGATAGCGTTGAGGATCTTAAAGCCTATCTAGAAAAGACCTGAGGAGCATGGCGTATATATTGCGCCTTACGCCGAAATTTGAGAAAAATTTTCAGCGCCTCACCAAGAAAGATCATGCTTTGCGGGAGCGGGTCTATAGGAAGCTGTCCGAGATCCGTGATAACCCTTCTATCGGCGAGACGCTCAGTCATAACCTGGCCGGTATGATGAGCACCCATGTCGGCTAATTGGGTGATTGTCTATATGGTTGAGGGAGAAGTGGTCGTTCTTCTGAACTTCGACCACCATGACCGCGCCTACTTTAGGCCACTCTAAGTCGCTGCTGGCGATAGATACTTGCAGATTAGCCTTAGTTGATATTGACGGCTATCCATGCGAGGCCGTGGATATCAGGCGGCGCTTAAGCCCGCAGACGGAGCCGATCGCCCCGCTGCAGCCGCGTCAAGGTCCTCCAGCAGTTTCCGGGGTTGCCTGCGCCCATGGCTGAAGCCGGCGTCCTCGTCCGGGCAGAAGAGCAGGATGCCGCATCCTGGGCGGTTAGCGAAGGACGAGAGGGGCTTGGTAAAGCATTTTCTTTGATGATGCGCTAGGGGTGAAAGGAAGTTCGCTAGTCCCTAAAACGGCTGAATCATGCAAAAAAGTTTGCAGCCGCAGATAAGCCTTCTCCGGCTTATCTTGCAGCCTTTGCCACGCGCTCCACGCTGTCCTTGTGGTTTATGGCGTAGCTCTTGACGTCGTAGTTTGCCGCAGCGATGATCTCGTCAGCGAGAGCGGCCTCTACCGACTTTGTCTTCTTGAATGATGCCTCGCGTGCGCCCTTGGATATGAACATAAGGGCGGTATCCACCCTTCTCTGGGGCGAGGTATCGACGGCTTTTGGCACGGTTATGCCGCCGTACTTGAGCCTGACAACCTCCTCGCGGGGGCCGGCGTTGGCCACGGCTCTGGCCAGGACTGTGAGCGGGTTCTCCTTGGTTTTCTTGTGAACGATGTCGAACGCACCCTCGACTATCCCGTAGGCCTTCAGCTTCTTGCCGGTGTTCTTCTCCTTCCTCATCATCTTGTTCACGAGCCGCTCGACGATATGCTGCTCGGACTTCTTGAACTGCTGCTTGGCGTGCCTGCCTCCGGAGTGCATGACCGCCTTTGGCGCCAGGTTCATGTAGCCCTTGATGCTGAGATCAGCGACCTCTACCTCGCTTGGGTCCCATTTTCCGAATACCTTAATGCCGTCCATTAGCCGTCACCCTACCTTACAGGCTTCTCCTTTCGCCCTCTTACCATCTCGTCCAGGGACACGTTGTTCACGGCTATTACCTTGAACCGGACTCCAGGGATGTCTCCCATGGACCTGCCCATGCGTCCGCCGATCCTGTCTATTACGACCTCGTCGTGCTCATCGATGAAGCCGATGGCGCCGTCGCCGGGACAGAAGGCCGTCACCTGGCGGCCGTTTTTGATGAGCTGTATTCTTACCGCCTTTCGTATAGCTGAGTTGGGCTGTTTGCACTCAATACCCACCTTCTCAAGCACAATGCCCCTGGCCATAGGCGCGCCACCCAGTGGATCAGCCTTGATCCTGGATCCTGAGACCCTTCTGATGTAATGAGGATCGCTCCACCTCAGCTTTTTCCTATCACTCTCCAGCTTTCTAGCTGCGTAGTTTCCCATACCCATTCATTTCACCTTAGTAAATCGCGATCTTAACCGACGGCTACTGAATAATGATATCATCCACGCCGTGGTGTCTGGACGCCAGCATCTTGGCTTTCAATATATTCCGGCCGTCCCTACCGATGGCAATGCCTTTGTCCTTATTTGCTACTTCTACATAAGCCAATCGCTTATTATTCTTATTGACGACATTCACGCTCTTGATTGCAGCCGGTTGAAAGAGGTTTTCCAAGAACTCCTTAACATCGTCGCTGTGCTCGACGATCTCTATCTGTTTCCCAATGGACTTCTTTACTCGGTTAATGTTTGAGCCTTTCCTGCCGATTGCGGCTCCCATGTCACCTTTCTTGATAACGAAGATTATTCTATCGTTGTCCTCGTCCACGACACAGTCCCGGGCTATGCCCCCGGTCAGGCTCTCGAACAGGGCGATGTATCTTATTCCTTCTGTTGTGAGCTTGAACTCACTCATGCCTCAACACCCCGGATCTCCCGCAGCAGTGCCATGATCTCCGAATCGCCAGGCTCAATGACGGCCAGGGCTGCAACGGAGAAGGGTTTTCCACAGGCAGATCCGAGATCCTTGCCCATACCCTGATAACCATATACTGGAAGGTCTATGGATTCAAGCTGCACGCGCACATTCTGGGGGCAGTCCTCTGCATATATTATTAGCTTCGCCTGCCCGTTTAGTCCCGCTTCTACGGTCCTGTTCGATCCCAGCACCACTTTTCCCGTTCGAATAGAACTCCTTAGCGCTCTGTCGATATTTATCATCTTATTGCCTCAGTACTTGCTTTTTTCACCGCTTAGCTTTTGATTTCAGCTTTGTTTCCTCTTCTGCTTGCGACCAGCTTGACGTCTCCTGTGCCCAGCTGTATCGGCTGTCCCACTATGACGTTCTCTGTGACGCCTCTCAGGTCGTCCACATCGCCTCGAATTGCTGCATCAAGGATGTGGTTGACGGTTACCTCGAATGCGGCTCGCGCCAGCACTGAGGCCTTCTCGCCCGAGACGCCGTGTCTGCCGATCTGTTTGACCTCTCCGTCCACGGTCATTATGTCGGATACGAGCATTATGTGTCTGACATCCACCGACAGGCCCTGTTCGCGCAGGGTGTCTGTGGCCTCGTTAATGATCGCATTTCGCGCAGCCTCAATTCCCAGGACCTCCCCGATTTCGTTTATGTTGTTGGTCTTGGTCCGGCCAGGGTCCACGCCGTCGAACTGCATTACCTTCCTAAGAGATGATCCTTCGGTGTAGAGGACGTATTCCTCGCCCTCCTTGCGGATGACGACGCGCTTTATCCCTTCAACGCCTTTCAGCGAGATCTTCTTGATCTTCTCGACTAGCTGCAGCAGCTCGCGATAGGATGGCTCCTCGGGGGCCATTACAAGGACGTTTTCCCTCTGCTGCACCGCGAGGTCCAGCTCCTCTTTTAGCTTATCCGCGACCTCTTGTGTGGTGATCTTTCGCTGCTCCATAGCTATTGGATTTAACTCGATTATGACGTTCATCTCCGCAAGGTCGGTCGCAATGGAACCCAGGTGGAGCAGGGATGTCGACTCAATGGCCCATGCCACCTCTCTGGCCAGGTCTCTGTCGTGGGCGTACTCCTCTGTAAGCCTTATGGTCATCGTGGGCGTTGAGGGTATCTTCCTCGCGTCCACTATCTCTATTAGCCTCGGCAGGCCGAGGGTGACGTTGATCTCGGCCACTCCTGCGTAGTGGAAGGTACGCATGGTCATCTGAGTTCCAGGCTCGCCGATTGACTGGGCTGCTACCACGCCCACGGCCTCACATGGTTCCACCCTGGAGTGCTCGTAGTCTGCAATCACCTGGGCAACTATCTCCTCCAGCTGCTCAACTGTTACCTCGACCCCATCCATGCCGGCACGCAGCGCTTCTCTGATGCTCTGGGGCAAATCGAGGGCGTCAAGCCTTTCCTGGATCTCCTTTTGGGTCAGGCTCATGACTCCTCCTTCTTAAGAACTTTCTTGATTATGCGCTTGACATTGTCGGCGCTGGCGTAGTCTCGCCTGGATGCATCCACTCCGTCCTCGCCGTACTGGAACTGGACGATCATGCCCCTTGTCTCCTGGACTGTTCCATCGTATTTAACCTCCAAATCCTGCAGGGCGTTTACGAGCCTTCTCTGGAGGTAACCGCTCTGAGACGTCCTGATGGCCGTATCCACAAGGCCCTCTCTTCCGCCTATTGCGTGGAAGAAGAACTCTGTTGGAGTCAGCCCGTCTTTGTAGCTCGACTCCACAAATCCGTGCGCCTCAGCTCCGAGGTCGCCCGTCTTAAAGTGAGGCAGCGTTCTGCCTGCGTAGCCTCGCTTGATGCGCTCGCCACGAACCGACTGCTGGCCGACGCATGCCGCCATTTGAGTCAGGTTCAGCATGCTGCCGCGAGCGCCCGATACTGCCATGACCACACCTGAGTTGTCCAGGCCCAGATATCGGCCTGCAATCTTGCCGGCGCTGTCCCTGGCGCGGCCAAGCGTCTGCATTATCCTCATCTCCAGCGTCTCGTCCAGAGTGCGACCTGGCAGGGGCTCAAGCTCTCCTGCATTGTAGGCCTCGATGAGCTGGGTGACCTTCTCCCGTGCTGTTCGCGTGGTATCATCTATCTGCTCGGCTGCAGCCGGCGGGATGTCCTCGTCGTCGATGCCGAAGCTAAAACCGGCATGCATGATGCCTCTAAGCGCCAGAAGCGTCATTCTGTCCAGGAACTGGCTGGCAATGGTCGGGCTGTACTGTTTTATGACGCGGTCGGTGATCTTTCCCTTGAAGGCTCCGACAGCCTCTGCATCGATTGTGCCCTTCAGCAGCTGCCCATCGCGTATGACCACGTATGCATCGTTCTCGCAGTCCTCGCCCTTGCAGACATCGCAGTTGTAGCAGAAGTCCGCCTTGAATGTGAGGTCGAGCCCTTTGGGCAAAACGAGGCTGAAGACCTGCTTGCCCGTCCAGTAGGGCTCACCATCGATTGAGCCGGCGGGCTCCGGCAGCTCGGAGATGTCGAACTTCTTTAAAAGCTCCATCGTTCCCCTGCGGTCAATCGGCTTGTACCCGTGTGTGAGCAGGAACGAGCCCGTCACGTAATCGTGTATGCCTCCGATGATGGGGCCTCCGAATCGCGGAGACAGGATGTTTTCCTGGACCCTCATCAGGATCTCTGCCTCGGCGCGTGCCTCCTCTGTCTGGGGGACGTGCAGGTTCATCTCGTCTCCGTCGAAGTCGGCGTTGTAGGGCGGGCACACTGCCGGGTTCAGCCTGAATGTCTTGTAGGGCATCACCTTGACGCGGTGGGACATGATGGACATCCTGTGAAGCGAAGGCTGCCTGTTGAAGAGAACTATGTCTCCGTCGGCCAGCTGCCGGTCCACCTTCCATCCAACATCTATCTGCTCTGCGACCTCCTCGCAGTTCTTGTCGGTGACCTTCACCCTTCGGCCGTCCGCCCTTGTGACGTAGTTCACTCCCGGATGCCTGTCGGGGCCCCTTCGAACAAAGGATTTGACAACCTCTTTGTTTCTGGAATTGGCAATCATGGGCACCGACAGCTCCATGGCTATGTCCAATGGCACGCCCACCTCGTTGATGCTGAGGTTGGGGTCGGGCGATATCACAGTCCTTGCGCTGAAGTTCACCCTCTTTCCTGAGAGGCTGCCTCGGAAACGGCCCTCTTTGCCCTTCAACCTCTGGGAAAGGGTTTTCAGAGGCCTTCCGCTGCGATGTCGCGCGGGAGGAACTCCTGATACCGTATTATCCAGGAATGTGGTGACGTGGTACTGAAGCAGCTCCCACAGGTCCTCAATGATCAGCTGAGGGGCGCCGGCCTCGCGGTTCTCCTGGAACCTCTGGTTGATCCTGATGATGTCCACCAGCTTGTGGGTGAGGTCGTCCTCGCTGCGTTGACCGCTCTCCAGGGTAATCGATGGGCGCATGGTCACCGGCGGGACCGGGAGAACTGTTAGAATCATCCACTCAGGCCTTGCCGTCGCGGGATTCATGCCCATGATTATGATGTCCTCGTCCGGCGTCTTCTCAAACCTGTCCCGGATATCCGAGGGCGTCAGCTTATGCCCCTCCTCGATGTAGGAGAGGGGCCGCTCGAACTTTATCTCCTGCTGGGGAGCGCCGCAGTAGGGGCAGTTCTTGTGCTTTCTGGCCTCGGCGAAGACCTTGTTGACGACATCGTCCGTCGGCTGGCCGAGCCTCTCAAGCGTCTGGATCTGCTCCAGGTACATCTGCTTCTCCTTATCCAGAAGCATGAGCCTCGAGCAGTCCCTGCAAATGGCCCGAAGCACCTTTCGAATGAGCTTTGCGAAGCCCACGTGGATAACGGGCGCGATTAGGTCGATGTGTCCGAAGTGGCCGGGGCACTCGCCCGGACGGCCGCCGCAGGACCGGCAGCGAAGGCCCGGGTCGATGACTCCAAGCCTTGGGTCCATCAGCCCCATCTCTATGGGGAAGCCGTCATCGTCGTAGGTGTCGGCTGTGATGATCTTTACAACGCTCATCTTCCTGTATTCCTGCGGCGAGATGAGCCCGAAGCGAATCTTGCCAATTCTCTTGGGAACAGTCATATTTCCACCTAAACAGCGTCCTCAAGCATTAGCCTCGGGGCCACGCCCAGGGACTTGATTTCGTCGAGCAGCAGCTTGAAGGCATAGCTCATCTCTACAGGGTAGATCTCGGTGTCCGCGCCGCAGGCGGGACAGAAATCGGCATTTCTTCTTCTATCGTGAATGGCAATCATTCCGCAGTGGCTGCACACAAGCTCGGTTACCTTATCTGATTCATCGACCAATCGCTCTTTTAGCGCTAGCGCCGCGCCGTGGGCGATCAGCACATCTCTCTCCATCTCTCCAAACCGCAGACCGCCCTCACGGGCGCGGCCTTCGGTAGGCTGTCTGGTCAATACCTGCACAGGTCCGCGTGACCTGGCATGCATTTTGCCCGTCACCATGTGGTAGAGCTTCTGGTAGAGGATCACTCCCACGAAAACGTCGGCCATGACCTGCTCGCCTGTGGCTCCATTATAGAGAATCTCCCTTCCCGTGTGGGAGAACCCGAACTTGGTCAGTGCCCCACGCAGGTCGTTTTCGTTCTCGCCTAAAAATGCCGTGGCATCTATGAAGCGTCCCTCAAGAGAGCCCACCTTGCCGCCTATCATCTCCAGCACGTGGCCCACAGTCATCCTTGACGGAATGGCGTGGGGGTTGAGGAGCAGGTCGGGGACTATGCCAGACTCCGTAAAGGGCATGTCCTCCTGGGAGACTATGAGCCCCACTACGCCCTTCTGGCCGTGGCGGGAGGCGAACTTGTCTCCAAGCTCAGGCACGCGCTGGTCGCGGGTCTTGACCTTGGCCAGGCGGTTGCCGTTGGATGACTCTGTGAGTATGACCATGTCCACCACGCCCTTCTCGTTGGACCTCATGGTCACCGAGGTCTCGCGGCGCTGCTGGGGCGTTATTCCGAACTCTGAAGGCTCCTCCAAGAACCTGGGCGGGCTGGTCTTGCCTATCAGGACGTCGTTTTGTCCCACATAGGCGTTGGGATTGACGAGGCCGTCTGAGTCCAGCTGCTCGTAAGACTCTGAGCCGCGCGCGCCCCTAACCTCCACATCGGGTATCTCGAACTTGTCCTCCTGGCCACCGGGGTACTTTCTCTCCTCCGCCTCGGAGACCCGGAAGAAGTGGCTCCTGGCCAGTCCCCTCTCGATTGAGCCCCGGTTTACGACCAGCGCATCCTCAATGTTGTAGCCCTCGTAAGCCAGGACTGCGACGACGAAGTTCTGTCCGGCAGGCCTCTCGTCAAAGCCTATTGCAGGCGATGTCTTGGTGCGAACGATGGCCTTCTGGGGGGAGTTTAGATAATGGCCGCGGGTGTCGGGCCGAAGCTTCATGTTGGCCATGGACATTCCAAGGCACTGCTTGACCATGCCTGCGCCCATGGTGTTCCTCGGGCTGGCGTTGTGCTCCGGATAGGGAACCAAGCCTGCGGCAATCCCCAGTATTAAAGAGGGGTCCAGTTCGAGATGCGTGTGCTCGGGGGTGATATCGTCTTCCCAGATGGCAATGAGGCTGTTCTCCTCCTCCTCGGCATCCAGGTAATCTATCAGGCCCATCTTGACCAGGTCATCGAAGGTCAATTCGCCGCGCTCCACACTGGATGCGTGCTCCTCGGTCACTAGGGCCTTGCCGTTTTCGACTATTATAACCGGCCTCCTTGCCCTGCCCGAGTCGGTGTTGATCAGTATCTCATTGGTGTCATCGAAATAGGCGACGTTTACCTGATTGCTTATGCTTCCTGCTCTTCGGAGCTTTCGAAGGTTCTCCACAAGAACCGCGGGCTCCGAATGATGTCCGATAATCTCGCCGTTGACAAATACTCTTGCGCCGTTGATAAACACATCTTCAGCCAACGTTACCACCTACAGGGACCACGCCCAGATCGATGAGGATCTTTTTGATGTCATTGTAATCTTCCACGCCCTTGGAAAGCTCTACAGCCTGGGCGAAGTTCTTCACCAGCCCGCAGTTCGGGCCCTCGGGGGTCTCGCTCGGGCATATGCGCCCCCACTGCGTGGCGTGCAGATCCCTGGCCTCGAAGTGCGGCTGGGATCTCGATAGGGGCGATATTACTCTTCTAAGATGGGAAAGAGTTGCCATGTAGTCCGTTCTGTCCAGAAGCTGGGAAACTCCCGTTCGCCCTCCGACCCAGTTGCCTGTGGCAAGCGGATGGATCATCCTCTCAGTGAGGACGTCTGCGCGGACAGTCGTGACTACGTTTAGCTCCCTGTTCCTCATGCTGGCCCTCTCAAGCTGGTATTTTATGTCTCTCGTAAGCCGGTTGAAGGCCACTCTGAAAAGGTCCTCCATCAAATCCCCAGAAAGCTTCAGGCGCTTGTTGGAGTAGTGGTCCTTGTCGTCCTCGCCTCTGTGGCCGAGAGCCAGCTCAAAACAGGCCTCTGCCATCCTGCTAAGGAATAGGGCCTTAGGGTATCTGTCGCGCTCCGTTACGCCGATATGCGGCAGCAGATAGCGGTCCAAAACGTATGCAGCTCTCTTCTTCTGATACTCCTTGGCCTGGCCGGCGGCAACACGTGTGCCTATCTTCTCCAGGGCCTCGTCCGTTGTCGAGACCTCTGCCTCCTCGAGGTTTTCAAGCATGAACTTGATGATCTCTGGGTTGTCGGAGACAGACTTGACTATATCCATATCAGTCTCCATTCCCAGGGAGCGGAGCAGGGTCACGAAGTTGAGCCTCCCGGAAACTGATGGGAAGGAGACCTCCAGGATTGAACGCCGTCCGCGCTCGACGATTACGAGCGAGCGGTATCCTTGCCTCTGGGAGAAGACCTTTGCCACCTCGATGAACTCGTCGTATCTCTGGTTGTACTCGACAAGGATCTTGTTCGGCGCCAGATCCTCCAGGGTCATGATGACTCTTTCAGAGCCGTTCACGACGAAGTAGCCTCCCGGGTCCATTGGGTCCTCGCCGTAGGTGATCATCTCGTCCGAGGACATGCCGAAAAGATTGCAGACCTTGGACATAAGCATGATCGGCAAAGTCCCGATTTCCGCCTCGACAGGCTCCTTCTCTGTCTCTCCCTCGACGATGATCATCTCAAGCCTAATGGGTGAGGCATAGGTGAGGTTTCTAAGCCTTGCATCATTTGGGAAAAGCCTCTCTATCGAGCCGTCGGCCTCGCGAACCATGGGTTTGTCCACGCGGATCTTGCCGAGCTTTACATAGGTGTTTTCGATGTTTGTCTCGATTGTGCCGACCTCATCTATGACCTTTTGAAGTCCTCTATCGATGAATTCGTTGAAGGAGTTGATGTGATGGTGTACGAGCTTATCCTTGGTAAAATAGGAGTTGTAAAGAGCATTTCTATTCAGCAATGGATCACCTTTAATCGATTACCAGCCTGTAAAATATCGACTGCTTTGCAGTGGGGCTTTTCCTGATTATTCGTATGATGTCCCCGACCTTTGCCTCTATCTCCTTGGCGGCAGGATCGGTCACGTGGATCTTGGGCAGCTGGGGCGCCTCGATTCCATACCGCCTCAGGACCACCTCAGCCTCCTCAGGCGTTAGCAAAATATGTTCGGGAACCAGATCATGATCTTTTACGGCAAATTTGTTCATTATAGCCACCTCGGAAAGAAGGAGCAGCAAAAGGGCTCAAGTAAATAGCAAGCGGGCTTGAAGGGATTTGAACCCTCGGCCACCTGGTGTCTTCACGCAAAAGTTTAAAAGCCAGACGCTCTGCCTAACTGAGCTACAAGCCCCCATGAGCATGCTTGCCCATGCCCCAAGCCTTTTCAACTGCACTATGTGAGTGATAAAATCATCCCACATAAAGCTTTTTCCCTTGACAGCCTCAGAGAGTCTTCACTAACCTGGCGATCTCATCCCCCACATCTGACGTGGTTGAGCTTCCACCTAGGTCATATGTCTTGATATGTCCCTCAAATAGGTTCCGCTCGATGGCAGCAACCACTTCCTCCGCAGCCTTTTCCTGTCCCAGGTGCTCCAGCAGCATGGCGCCGGCCCAAATGGTCGCAATCGGATTCACCTTGTTCTGGCCCTTGTATTTGGGCGCGCTTCCGTGGATGGGCTCGAACATGCTTGTGCCCTCCGGATTCAGGTTCGCGCCGGGAGCAAGTCCCAATCCTCCCTGGATCATGGCCCCCAGGTCGGTTATTATGTCGCCGAACATGTTCGGCGCGACGACGACGTCGAACCACTCTGGATTCTTCACAAACCACATAGTTATGGCATCCACGAAGTTGAAGTCGTGTTTGACCTGCGGATATGATTTCGCGACCTCAAGGAAGTTTTCCCTCCAAAATCCGTAGATGTCGGAGAGGACATTGGCCTTGTCGACGCTTGAGACCTGCTTTCTCCGTTTCATGGCCAAATCGAAGGCATACTTGATGACGCGCCTGCATCCTTCCTTGCTTACCTCTCCAATCTGGTAGCCGATCTCCTCGCTGTCTGAGTCCACATCCAGGCCGAACTTGATGTTGTAGAGGCTGCGTTTGACCTCAAAGTCGGCATGGCTCGATCCCCTTTTCGCGCGGCTGCCGATGCCTATGTAGAAGTCCTCCGTGTTCTCCCGGACGACCACGAAGTCGATCTCTTTGGGACCCTTGTCCTTGATTGGAGTCCAGACACCCTCCAGAAGCTTGACCGGCCGGAGGTTTACGTACTGGTCCAGGTAGAACCTCATGGTTAATAAAACGCCCTTCTCCAGAATGCCAGGCTTTACCCTTGGATCGCCGATAGCTCCAAGGAAAATGGCCCTGTATCCCGAAAGCTCCTTCAAGGTCTCTTCGGAAACCAGCTCTCCAGTCTTCAGGTAGTGCTCGGCTCCAAGAGGATACTCTACCCAGTCGATGGAGAAGCCGTGCTTGTCTGCAGCTGCTTCCAGCACCTTGCAGCCTTCAGCCACAATCTCAGGTCCAATTCCGTCGCCGGGAATAACCGGTACTTTGTAGTTCATGCTCTCACCCTGGCAACCGTTCTCTTAGTGTA
The DNA here is from genome assembly GCA_964534145.1 of uncultured Methanotrichaceae archaeon. Classification (GTDB taxonomy): domain Archaea; phylum Halobacteriota; class Methanosarcinia; order Methanotrichales; family Methanotrichaceae; genus CAWJYS01. Next base: position 35,067 of record CAZHNU010000026.1, read on the forward strand.
CTCCACAAGGCCGCCCGCCTCGACTATCTCCCTGAGGAATTGGGGAAGAGGCGTGGTCCTGTAAGACTCGCCGCGAGACAGGTTGTGGATTATTCCCCCTTCCATGTCTATCTCCAGCGAGTCGCCATCTCCAATCCTGTCCACATCGGGGCATATGAACAGCGGCAGGCCGATGTTTATGGCGTTCCTGAAGAATATCCTCGCAAAGGACTTGGCCACGACGGCCGCTACGCCCGTGCCCTTCAACGCCAGAGGGGCATGCTCTCTGGAGGAGCCGCAGCCGAAGTTCTCTCCAGCAACGACTATGTCGCCCTCATTAACCTTTGTGGCCATCTCCCGGCGAACGCCCTCAAATAGGTGCTCCGCTAGCTCCTGAGGATCGTTTATGACCAGATATCGTCCTGGGATGATTGCATCTGTATCGATGTCGTCTCCAAACTTCCAAGCTCTGCCCGCCAAAATGCTCAACTCCAAAGGGTGGACTATCCTCCAATGATTAAGGAGTATATTAAAGTAATCCACGAAAAAGGCATCCCTGGAAACTGTTTAAATACTTCTACAATACGACCGCTCAGTTTTTAGTGACGAATATGCTAAGATTTATAGATAGGATCTGGTGGTTCAAGTTGAAGGCAATCATGATCTCCGGGCGAACCCTGGCACAGGGAGCAGGATGCGAGTGCAAGATGTCTCCCGACTTCTTCAAAGCAGTCTCCGTATGCTCGCTCTCTGATGAGGACTACAAAACCCTGGGGCTAACTGATAAAAGGAACGTAGTAATAAAGAACGAGTACGGCTCTGCCGTGTTCTCCGCTCGAATTGATGAAGGGCTTCCGCCCGGAATTATATTCATACCTATGGGACCGTGGGCCAACGTCCTCGTCGGCCCGGATACTGGTGGCTGCGGCACCCCCCAGTTCAAGGGCGTGGAGGTGGAGGTCCAGGCAACGGACCGGGCCGTCCAGGACGTCCGCGACCTGTTTCGCAGCATTGTAAAAGTAGGTGTGTGACTATGATACAGGAGGATGTGATCTGCTCCTTTTGCGGCTGCCTGTGCGACGACCTGGCGGTGGAGATAGAAGACGGCAGGGTAAAGCGCGTCAAGCATGCCTGTCGTCTGGGCGGGAGCAAGATGATGGGCCACGGGAGGATAAAGGCTCCGATGATCCGTCGCGAGGGCCGGCTGGTCGAGACTAGCTACCAGGAGGCCTACGATCGAGCAGCGGAAATATTGCTGTGCGCCAAGAAGCCGCTCCTCTACGGCTGGGCATCAACCGTTTGCGAGGCACAGAAAAAGGGTGTCCTCCTGGCTGAGGAGGTCGGCGGAGTTATCGATTCCACTGCCACGGTATGTCACGGCCCATCGGTTATAGGCATCGAGGAAAAGGGGCTGCCGGGAGCGACTCTCGGCCAGGTGAAGAACAGGGCCGACATGATCGTCTTCTGGGGCTGCAATCCGGCTGAGGCGCATCCCAGACACAGCCTGCGGTACTCCAGCAACGTGGCAGGCAAATTTACGCCCGAAGGCAGGTCCGGGAAAAAGGTGGTCGTCGTGGACGTCAGGGAGACGAGAACCGCCAAAAATGCCGATAAGTTTGTTCTCATCCGGCCCGGCTCCGACTACGAGGTGATATCTGCCCTTCGAATGCTGGTGGCGGGAAAGGGGGATATCGTCCCAGATGAGGTTGGCGGGGTCCCAAAAGCGGACCTGTCCGACCTGGCCGATATGCTCAAGTCGGCCAGGTTCGGAGCGTTCTTCTTCGGCCTGGGGATCACCCACTCACGCGGTCGCTACAAGAACATCGACAACGCCCTATCTTTGGTGGCTGAGCTGAACGCTCATACCAAATTTGTGGTCATGCCCATGCGCGGCCATTACAACGTGGCGGGGATTGGACAGGTGCTTGCCTGGGAGGCAGGATTCCCCATGTCTGTCGACTTTGGAAGAGGCAAGGCCTATTTCAATCCCGGTGAAACAGCGGCCTGCGACCTTCTGGCAAGGCATGACACCGACGCGGCGCTTATCATCGCCGCAGACGCGGCATCCAACTTCCCGCGGACCACAGTCGAGTACCTGGCCAAATTGCCCGTGATACAGATTGACCCTTACGAGAACCCTACAACGCTTCTATCAGAGGTCGTGATACCCTCTGCCATATCGGGCGTGGAGGCGGAAGGGACCGCCTACCGAATGGACGGGATGGCTCTCAGGATGAGAAAGCTGGTGGATACGACTTACCCGACCGACGAGGAGATTTTGACCCGCATTATCGAGAGCGTGAAGAGGCAGCGCGGCTCTGTCAGATGCAGCGATAGCGATGACAGTACCGGCAATAGTATCAGCAGCGGCAGTGCCAGCAGCAGCGACAACAGCCGCGGCATGGAGGCCTGAGAATATGATAATCAAAGGCGGAATAGTATTCGATCCCGCAAACGGTGTGTTCGGTGAGGAGATGGATATATGCGTTGACGGCGGCCGAATAGTCGAGGATGCCAAGGGCGAGGAGATAGATGCACGAGGGCTACTGGTCATGCCCGGAGGCGTCGATGCACACTCTCACATTGCAGGCAAGAAGGTCAACACCGGTAGGGTAATGCGCCCCGACGACTCCCGTCTGGGTGCCGAGCCCAAAACCGCGGTCTGCAGGCCTTCCACAGGCTACACGGTCCCCAATTGCTACGCCATCGGATATCGCTATGCTCGCATGGGCTATACGACCGCCTTCGAGGCGGCGACCCCGATCATCGAGGCACGCCACACGCACGAGGAGCTGGAGGAGATCCCGATACTCGACAAGGGAGTTCTCACGCTTTTCGGAAACAACTGGGAGGTAATGGAGTGTGTGCGCGACAAAGACCTCTCCAAGCTGGCGGCCTACGTGGCCTGGGGGCTTTTGGCCTCACGCGGCTACGGCGTGAAGATCGTCAATCCAGGCGGAGGAGAGGCCTGGGGGTTCGGGGCCAACGTGAAGGGGCTTTACGATACGGTTCCAAACTTCGGTGTGACTCCTGCCGACATCATCCACGGCCTGGCGGAGGCCAACGAGATGCTGCGCCTGCCGCATTCCATCCACCTGCACTTCAATAACACCGGAAAGCCCGGAAACTACACTACAGCGCTTGAGACGCTTGACCTCTTAAAGGACGTAAGGGCGAGCGGCATGAGGCAGGTGGTCCACGTGGCTCATATGCAGTTCTCATCTTACGGCGGAACCTCGTGGCGCGATTTCGAGTCAAAGGCTCCTGTCATTGCCGACTATTTCAACAGGAACCACCACGCGACAATGGACCTGGGGATGCTGCTCTTCGGGAGCGCAACCACAATGACTGCAGATGCGCCGCTGGAGTACGGCAATGCAAGGCTCACACATAACAAGTGGTCGAACCACGACATAGAGCTCGAGGAGTCAAGCGGTGTCGTCCCGATGGTTTACTTCAGGAAGAGCCTCGTGAACGATGTTCAATGGGCCATCGGCCTGGAGCTGGCTCTTCTCACAAATGATCCGTGGAAGGTTGTCATGACCACCGACCACCCCAACGGCAGTCCATTCATCAACTACCCTGAGGTCATTTCTCTGCTGATGAGCAAATCCAAGAGGGACGAAGAGCTTTCAACCCAGCACGAGATGGCTGCCAAGAGGTCTACCATTGCCGACATTGAGAGGGAAATGGACTGGAGCGAGATTGCCGTCATGACCCGCGCAGCTCCTGCCAAGATCCTGGGCCTTGTGGACAAGGGCCACCTTGGCCCGGGCGCTGATGCAGACGTCTGCGTCTACAATATAAAGCCCGAAGAGGTGGATACGAGCAAGGACCACCAGCAGGTCAAGAAGGCTATGAGCACAGCCAAGTACACCGTAAAGTCGGGGGTGCTTGTCTCAAGGGAGGGCGAGATCCTGGCAGTGCCCGAAGGCAGAACCTACTGGGTGGATGCGGCAGTTCCCCAGAAGGATATGGACAGGCTAATGGTCGACCTGCAGGCCAAGTTCGAGAAATACTACAGCGTCAAGCTTTCCAACTACATGGTCCAGGATGCCTATGTTCCGCATCCGATGGTGATCAAGGCAGGGCTTTCCGATCTAGGGGCTGCGGGGGAGGCATTATAATGAGGACCTTTACTCTGCAGCCGGTTCGCCCATTCGACATATCCGTCGAAGCTGAGAGCATAACTCCCGACAGGTTCGCGCCGCTAAGCCTTTCCCAGATCCGCCCCCTTGAGGTCTGGCAGGGGAACCGCAAAAGGAAGATGGCGGATCTCTTCAAGGTGGTGGGAGATGGCTTTGATGGCCCTGTCAGGCCAGAGGAGGTTTTAATCAGGCTTGAGGGCAACTTCTCGCGCGTGAAGAGGGTCGGCGAGGGCATGTCTGCGGGAACCGTCGAGGTGGCGGGAAGCGTGGGCATGCATGCAGGAAACGCCATGTCTGGAGGCCTTTTAAAGGTCGAGGGGAGCGCCGACGATTGGCTGGGCAGGGAGATGCGCGGCGGAAAGATCGTGGTCTTTGGCAATGCCGGGAACTACGCAGGCTCGGGCTATCGCGGCGAGAAGTGCGGGATGCGCGGCGGCGAGATCGAGATAGGAGGAAATGCGGGCGTCTACCTCGGCGAGCACATGTGCGGAGGGTCCATCCGCGTCGGCGGGAATGCTGGCGACTTCCCCGGAGCCGTGAACCAGGGCGGCACAATCTTTATCGCAGGCGAGACCTACCTTCCCGGCGCAGAGATGACCAAAGGAGCTATAACTGTAAAGGGTAAGGCCACAGTTCTGCCCAGCTACCAGGAGGTTGAGGTAGTAAATATCGACGGCGTAAAGTACCAGAGGTACGTGGGGGATCTGGTGGAGAGCGGGAAAGGAGAACTCTTCATTGCCGTCTCACAACAGTCATCTTGATAAGTTAGGATGGAAATATGACATGACGGACCAACATAATTATTTTGAGGTGCTTTAAATTGATAGATCGCGGCAAGATTGAGGAAGTCTTGGAGGGATACGACCTCGATAACCTGCGAATTGGGATGATCGCATCCCACTCGGCTCTGGACACGGCAGACGGTGCGGTTGAGGAGAATTTCAGGACCCTGGCTGTGTGCCAGGAGGGAAGGGAGCTTCCTTATGCTAAATATTTCAGGGCCAGCAGAATAAAGGGTAAGATCGCGACGGGCATGATAGATGACGTCCTGATGCTCAAGCGGTTCTCAGACGTTATGGAGCAGGATAATCAGGATCTTCTCCGCTCCAAGAACACCCTCTTCGTGCCAAACAGGTCGTTTACGTCCTACTGCGGCATCGATGCCGTGGAGGACCAGTTCATGCTTCCGCTTTTAGGTTCCAGGAACCTGCTTCGCTCTGAGGAGCGGGGTGATAAGAGGGACTACTACTGGCTTTTGGAAAAGGCCGGGCTTCCTTATCCCGAGACGGTCGAGCCTGAGGAGATCAACCAGCTTGTCATGGTAAAGCTGCCTCACGCCGTAAAGACCCTGGAGAGGGGCTTTTTCACAGCCGCCTCATACGAGGAGTACGGCCAGAAGGCGGACCTGCTCCTGCGGCAGGGCGTGATCGATCAGGACGGGCTGGAGCTGGCGCGAATCGAGCGATACATCATCGGCCCCGTCTTCAACCTGGACTTCTTCTACTCGCCCATAACGGAACGAATTGAGCTAATCGGAATCGACTGGCGCTTTGAGACATCTCTCGACGGACACGTGAGGCTTCCGGCCCCCCAGCAGATGACGCTGAACGAGCGGCAGATCAACCCCGAGTACACAGTCTGCGGCCACAACTCGGCGACGCTGCGTGAGTCGCTCCTTGAGAAGGCATTCGAGCTGGCAGAGAAGTATGTGGCTGCAAGCCAGGAGCATTATGCGCCGGGAATCATAGGCCCCTTCTGCCTCCAGACATGCGTGGATAAGGATCTCAACTTCTACATCTACGACGTGGCACCGAGAATTGGCGGCGGCACGAACGTGCACATGGCTGTCGGCCACCCCTACGGAAATGCTCTCTGGCGGACCAACATGTCCACGGGACGCCGTCTTGCGAGAGAGGTCAGGATCGCCATTGAGAACGACTGCCTGAAGAAGATAGTCACTTAAGAATGGCTGAAAAAGAAGATGAGGGGTTCAAGGAATCCACCTCAAGCTTAAGCTCGGGCGGAAAGGCCAGCGCAGAGGCTCCCAAGAAGCTCCAGAGAACCTTGAAGAAGCTGGCCGCGGAGGGCGAGGTGCCGGTCATCATCGCTCCTGCGCTGCTCCTGAGGCAATCCTCGGAGCAGATGCTGGCGATGGCCAGAACGGGGATGATGGACAGGATCTTCAGCTACATCGTTGCCACCAACAAAAACGTGCACTACATCAAGCCGGGAATGATGTGGGATAAGGTTCAGACCATCCCTCTGGAGAAGATCGACGACGTTTTGTACGTCAACGAGTTCCTCAGCAACACCCTGCAGCTGAAAATCGGCACGGCGTCGGAGGGCATAATCTTTTACGAGGATACCGACGGCATGAAGTTCTATCGATACATAAAGTACAGGCAATGGCAGAGCTAAACGGCGGGCGGGAGCTGGAGCGGGAACTGAGGCGGAAGGACAGGAGCGAAGCAGTTTGGGTTGTGGCTCACTGCCTTCTTAATCCCGCAACAAGGGTCAAGGGCTTGAAGCCCGTGGAGTTCCGCCTCCGCCCTGAGGGCCATGGATCGATTATACAGCTGCCGTGCCCCGAGGCCCTTTACATGGGCCTGGACCGCTGGGCGGTCACCCGCAACCAGCTGGATGTGCCTGAGTTCAGGAGGTTTTGCAGGTCTTTGATCACGCCCTATGCGGATCTGCTCGAGATGCTGGCCAAAAAGGGGTTCGGGATCAGATTATTCGGCGTAGCGGGCAGTCCCAGCTGCGGCGTTTGCACGACCTGCAGCGGCTACACGGGCGGGCGGGTGCAGGAGTGCGAGCATGCGCACCCGGCCGGGCAGGGAGTCTTCATGGAGGAGCTGCTAGCGGAACTGGTGCGGCGTGGGGTAAAGGCTACGGCAGAGGAGATTGGGGCGGATTGCCCGGACGAAAAAATCTAAACGCCTAGCGCTTACCGTTGAAAACATCCTTTTTTCAGGGCTCCGCGCGCGTTGCTGGTTTCTCGCGCGCGAGTTCCTAGGAGGCGCACGGAGTCGCCGTGCGGGCTACCCCCTGCCCCTCTCCGGGGGAGAGCATTCGAATATATGAGATCGATCCATTTCAATATGCAAGGTTTTTCTTCCGTCACATACAGACCTTATCCGGAGGCACATGGGCGTTTCATCTCTGAAAATGTCGCCTGATATAAAGGCTCAGGTAGCGGGCTGAAGGCTCGGACCAAATAGCCTACGAATACTGTTATATACTACAAGTGCATGAGAATGGCTGCCCTTTTTGCGGGGGTTTCCAAGCCAGGTCAAAGGAGCTGGATTCAGGGTCCAGTCACGAAGGTGTTCGTGGGTTCGAATCCCATCCCCCGCACCAACGATATCGATTATACCGCGCTGATGGGAGTGGCTCGG
>CAZHNU010000027.1:0-19792 GCA_964534145.1 uncultured Methanotrichaceae archaeon
ACAGGGGTTGACGGCACCAAAACTCCTGCCGATATAACTCTGAGTGGTATATGTGTCACGGCGGGTTTGGCAAAGGCGGTCGCTGAGAGGTAGGGATGACAAGGGCTTTCAGGTACAATTTATCCCGCACTGGAAAGAAGTCGGATGTTCAAAGAGAGTTTGACAAGTTCGTTGGAAGAAAAATATTGTTTATGCTTGCCCTCGTGATCCTGGCAGTGTTCCTGGTGGGGGTAAGCGTAACCTTCGGCCCGCTGGAGATCACCGTATTGGAGGTGTACGAGACCATAATTCAGAGGGTTCTATCCACCGATCTGGGCATGAGCAAGCTCACAGAGCTCGTCATCTGGAACATCAGGCTCCCGAGGATCATGTGGGGACTAGCAGCAGGTTTCGGCCTGGGTGTTGCTGGATGCATAATGCAGGCCGTGCTCAGAAATCCCCTGGCAAGCCCTTTCACGCTGGGGATTTCAGCCGGCGCCAACTTCGGCGTGTCGCTGGCGATAGTTCTGGATTTCGCCGTATTAGGCGGGATGTATGCCGTTATAGGAAACGCCTTCATCTTTGCCTTTTTGACATCAATTATAATCATAGGCATCTCTGCCATAAAAGGAGGGACTGTAGAGATGCTGATCCTCGCCGGGATCGCATTGAACTACGTTTTCCGGGCGGCAAGTGACCTTTTCCAGTACTTTGCAACTTCTGAGCAGAAGGAAGCAACACAAGCCTTCGGTCAAGGCGACCTGGGTACCTTCGGCTGGAGCGAACTATTTCTGGTCAGTCTGATCATACTCATCTGCATGATCCTGGTGGCACCAAAGTTGAAGGATCTGAACATAATGACCGCAGGCGATGTGACTGCCAAGAGCCTGGGGATAGATGCGGGAAATCTCAGGGTGTTTGTGATGACCATAGCCAGCCTTCTCGTAGCAGCAGTTGTCGCCTTCGTCGGGCCGATTGGATTTGTAGGGCTGGTGGCGCCCCACATGTCCCGGATGATCATCGGTTCAGACCACCGGTTCCAGCTTCCTGCCTCTGGCCTTCTTGGAGCCATAATACTGGTATCCTCAGACATCCTCGGAATGAATATCATCCCGCCCATAATTATCCCTGTGGGGATCATGACCTCCATTCTGGGAGTGCCGTTTTTCTTCTATCTGATAATGACGAGGAGGAGGGAGTACTGGTAAAATGATGATCAAGCTGCAGATCAGTGGCCTGACCTTCAGCTACAACAGCGCACCAATTCTTGACGATATATGCATGGAAGTGGCGCCGGCGAAGCTGCTCAGCATCGTCGGGCCAAACGGCACCGGCAAATCCACTTTGCTCAAATGCATCGATCGGGTGCTAACACCTCAGAGGGGGAGCATTCTATTGGATCGCAAAGAGATCATGAAGATGGACCGGATGGAGATCGCAAAACAGGTCGGCTACGTCCAACAAAACGTAAAAAGAAGCTTTCCAACTACGGTCTTTGATACGGTGATCATGGGAAGAAGGCCTCATCAGGGCTGCCACACCAGCTACGAGGATCAAGAGATCGTCTGGGAGATACTGGAGCTTCTAGACATCGATCAGTTCGCTTTGAAGTACTTCAACGAGCTTAGCGGGGGCCAGCAGCAAAGAGTTCTCATAGCGCGGGCTCTCGCTCAGGAGGCCAGTGTTTTGTTGCTGGACGAGCCCACTTCCAACCTGGACATCAAACGCCAGCTTGAGGTCATGGACATAATACAGGATCTCGTGAGAAGGAAAGGGATTACGGCTATCGTTGCCATTCACGATCTCAATCTGGCGTCACGATATTCAGATAGAATGATTATGATGAAGGACGGAAAGATCATCGTTGCAGGAGATCCGAGTGAGGTTTTGACCGCTGAGAACATAGAGGCGATTTATGGCGTCAAAGCGGCAATAAAAACCCAATCAGATGCGCCTTACGTCATCCCCTTGAAACCGATCAAAACGAACCGGGGTAATAGTCGCAATGACGGCTTTTCCGACAGAAAAAAGAAAAAGGACTCTACCATTGATCGGATTTCGGATAACCTCTATGAGCGTTTCGGCCAAGTGAAGATCCTGAAGTGAATGGGCAAGTAAAATATAACCAGATCAAATATTTATAATCATATATTTATATCAAATTCGATTTGAGGCGAACTGAGATGAACTATGAAGAGATATCTATGGAGGGAAGATGCATCCGGCTGAGCGAGTTCGTGGAGGGCGGGGCCCTGCCCAAACCAGCCGACGCCCAATACCCAGGATCGCATTGCGCCTTCAGGGCCGTGGCGGGCATAATTCCATTGATTAAAAACTCCTATGGTCTGCTCTTGGGCCCGGCCATCTGCCTGTACAACGCCAAGCTGACCACGAACATCAGGTCTTTAACCTCCGATCCCCGGCCAAACACCCTCCTCTTTCTAACCTACTCCCAGGACGATATCATATTCGGATTTCACGATAAGGTCAGAGAGGCCGTCTTGGAGGTGGACCGCAAATATCGCCCTCAGGTGCTGTTCTTGGTCACCACCTGCCTGCAAGAGATCGTGGGCGAGGATTTCGATGCCTCCGTAGAGGAGATCCAGAGGGAGGTGAAGGCCAGGCTGCTGGTGATCCACACCGACAACTTCACCTGCGAGAATGCATCCCCCGGCATCGAGAACGTCTTCTTGTCCTTATCAGAGCTGATGGTGCCCTGTGAGGTGGAGGAGGGGTCCGTCAACCTGCTGGGCTTTATGACCCCGAACGCGAGGAGGACGGAGCTTGCACGGCTGCTGGGATCTGCGGGAATTAAGATCAAGAACATTGTACCCTCTTTCTGCACCCCCGAGGATCTGAGTCGCGCACCCGGAGTCTCGCTCAATATCGCCCTGGACCATCACGCCCTGAAGCTCGCCGAGAAGATGAAGGAGGAGTTTGGAACAGAGTACATCTACTGTGAAAAGCCCTATCATCCAGATTCAATCGAGCTATGGTACCAGAAGATGGCGGAGGCTTTGAGAATCGATCTCGATGGAGAGATAAAAGATCTGAAGAGAGAGACTGAAGACCTGATCACTAAGACGAAGGGCCGTTTTTCCGGGAAGAGATGCGCCCTCTCTGGCCTGCCAGGTAGGACCCTCGACTTCGCCTCTCTTCTGGTCGAGCTGGGGATCGAGCCGGAGGTGATCATGATCCTCCACCTCTCCAGAGAAGACAGGAGGGACGCTCAAAGGCTTTTGGCCCAAGGGGTCGATCCTCTCCTTTTCCGAGGGGAAAACTCCCTTCAGACGGAGAAGCTTCTCTTTATGCTGAAGCCCGAGATCTGCATAGGGAGGATGGATTATAAAGTCTTGGCCCAGCTGGGGATACAACCCTGCATGCTGATTCGATCCCACTTCAGGCTGGGGTTTGAGGCCACCAATGAGATTCTGCGTCTCATGGGTCGGGAACCGGCAGGTTTTGGGGCCTTGAGGTACAAAGAGAGGCTTTTGGTCGGGAGGGCGATCTAGGATGGATCTAAAGCTGGAGAGCTATCCCGTGCCTTCCGATTACTTCGGGGTATTGTGGGGCCTCTCAGGGGTTGAAGACCTCCTTGTTCTGGAGCACGGGTCCACGGGAACCTGCAGCTACAACGTCGTCAACTACATGATAATGAACAAGCAGTCTCCGAAGGGGAAGCTCTTCTCCTGCGGGATGGACGAGGATGACGTGGTGATGGGGAGAGAGGGCAAGCTGAAACGAGCGGTGGAGGATCTTGACTGCACCCTGCACCCCAAGATCATCGCCCTGGTGGCGACGGGGGTCACCTCCGTGATTGGCCTGGACCTGGACGGCGTCATCGAGGAAATCCAGCCTCGCACGAAGGCCAGGCTCCTCTCCTTCTCCGGCGGAGGCTTCAAAGGAGATTATACCCAGGGGATAAAGGAGGCCTTCTCCGCCCTGGCCAGAGAGGTGGCAAAGGAGCCCAAAGAAAAAAAGCCCTTCTCCATCAACCTAATCGGCTCCACCATCGACACTTTCAACAGCGTCTCGGACCTGATCGAGCTGAAGCGGCTCTTGGAGCTATTGGGCGCCGAGGTGAACACCGTCTTCACCTGCCGAACAAGTACGGACGAGATAGAAGAGATGGCCTCGGCCTCTCTGAACCTGGTAACCAGGGACGTGGGGCTGGAAGCCGCCGGGATCCTGGAGGAGCGTTTCGGGATTCCTCACCTTTACGGCCTTCCCTTTGGGATAAGGGGAACGGTGGAGTGGCTGGAGGAGGTGGGAGAGAGGCTGGACCTGGATCTGGGACGAGGTGTCCTGGCCTCTGAGCTTGAAAGGTACGGATTTTCGATCCTGGAGCTCACCACCCCACTTCAGAGATTCGATCACCTGAGGGCGGTGGTATCCTGTCCTTACGACTATGCCCTGGGATTGGTCAGGTTGATGGTGGAGGAGTGGGAGATGAAACCGCCCCTGGTGGTCCTGCCGAAGTCTCCCGAAGATCCGAGATTCGAAGAGAAGTTCGAGAGGTGGGGCGCGCCCGACATTCTGATCGGGCCGGATACTGCGACCCTGGAGGAGGAGATCGCCAGGATCGATCCTCAGGTGATCTTCGGAAACTCCTACGACCTCTACTTGGCAAAGGATGTCCCTATCAAGATCCATGCCGCCTTTCCGGCCTTCGATCACCTCTACCGGTTCGATGGTACGCCCTTTCTCGGTTTTCGGGGGCATGCCTACCTCACCCAGACCTTCCTCAACCGGCTCAACCAGAATCCGGAGGTGTTTCGAAGATGAAGAAGATTGCCATCTATGGTAAGGGGGGGATCGGAAAGTCCACTACTACCGCCAACATTTCTGCGGCCCTGGGGGGATTGGGGTACATAGTGATGCAGATCGGGTGCGACCCGAAGGCTGATTCGACCAGCATGCTAATGAACGGAAGGCCGGTGCCGACCATTCTGGACACCCTGAGAGAAAGCGGAGGGGAGGCGTCCCTCGACGATATGGTCTTTCGAGGCTTTGGAGGCGTGCTCTGTGCAGAATGCGGCGGACCGACTCCTGGGGTCGGGTGCGCAGGACGGGGCATAATCGCCTCTTTCGAGAAGCTCGAATCTCTAAACGCCTACGAGATCTATCAGCCCCGGGTCGTCTTTTATGACGTTTTAGGAGACGTCGTATGCGGCGGATTTGCCATGCCCCTCCGGAGAGGATATGCAGAGGAGGTCTATATAGTGACCTCTGGGGAGAAGATGTCCCTCTTCGCCGCCAGGAACATCGCCAAGGCGGTGGAGCAGTTCAAGGGCCGGGGCTACGCCCGGCTGAAGGGCGTCATCCTCAACGCCCGGGGAGTCGCAAATGAGTCCGAGATTGTAGGGAGAGCAGCCCGGGAGATGGACACGGAAGTGGTGGCTGAAATTCCTCGTGACCCCACCATTCAGGTCTGTGAAGAAAAGAACATGACCGTGATCGAAGGGGCGCCCGGCTCGCCTCTGGCAGAGGTGTACAGAAGGCTGGCCCAGAAGATCATGGACTGAGCTTTCCTGGGGCAAAGCCCCTTTTTTATTACATAAAGAGGGTAAAGTATTACGAGTGCCCCCTTTTTTAGGCGGATGGCTGCGCCCAATTTAACTTATTGGATTATAATTTTTATATCTTTGGACTAAACACCGCAAGACTTAAATCAAGTTAACTTGTTTAAGTGAAGGAAGAGCTTCAAGACCCAGCCTTATCCATGTAAACGCGATTCAAATCGACTTCTCACTACATCGCGGAGATTCAGGTCTTCCGAGCGCTTCATTGCTGCATAGAGGTGAAATTGGCATGAAAATAAAGACATTGGGCGCACTGGGCTTCTTCTGCTTGCTGTGCATATTCGCGGCGAGCGTCTCAGCCGATGATGCGGGCGTTTCCGCTGACACGACATCTCCTGAAGGGGCGAGCACCCCCACAGATGTGATCTCCCTTGGAGTTGCCAGTGTCAGCCTGGATTTGAGCGAGATCGGGGAGTATACAGTTGAGACGACCAATCTCAGTGAGAGGAATCACAGCAGCCAGTGCAGCTACGGTTCTTTCGACTACGATCGTTATCAGGCGAACATAACCAGCGACTCGGGTCAGGTTTTGATGGAGCTACAGATCTTACCCTCTGGCGATATGGATCTTGGCGCCAGTATCAATCACTGGACGTTGAGACACGGCCTCGAACGCTGGGATGGTGTTCTCAGCCGGGTTGCGGCCACTGCCAATAGCACAGCGAATAGCACCACAATGGATGGAAAACATGCCGCTACTAGGACCTATACCAGCGAAGATCCGTTGGTTTATGCCGCTGCCTTCTGTCCGGATGAAGAAGACGGCTGGGGTGCGACCTTCTTCTACATAAGGTCCGACTTTCCCCAGGAGATCACTGAGGGAATCTTCCAATCGATAGACGTCGAGATGTTAACTTGAGATTGAGGAATCTGAGAAAAGGTGAGATCGATGAGATTAAGATTTGAGCTAGGACTGGTCGTAGGCTGCCTATTCTTCGCCGTCTTCGTTGCAGCTTGTGCCGCAGACGGTGGAGAATCGGTCACCATCACCGACCAGGCGGGAAGAAACGTCACCGTCGTTCCCGACGAGATAGAGAGGATAATTTCATTCGGGTCCCTTCCTTCTACGGCCATGATCATCGCCATCGAGGGATCGGGCGAGAGGATAGTGGGGATGTCATCCAGTGCCATGCAAGCGGTCGAGGACGGAATCATGGGCAAGATATATCCAGAGCTGCTGGATGTCCAGAGCAATTCAAGCTGGACCCAAGGTCCCGCCGGCGTGAACATTGAAGAGGTCCTGAGGTTAGACCCCGACATCGTTTTCACAAAAAATGACGAAGATCAGCTGAAGATCTTCGACGAGTTGGGCATCCCTGCCGTGGTCATTGGCCAGAGAAGTCTTGATGATTGGCTGATCATGATGACCAACGTGGGCCGTGTCTTGGGGAAGGACGACCGAGCCGCCAGGTTCGTCGAATACCACAAGGAGATGTTCGAAGAGCTGACGGCCATAACCGAGGACCTGCCCGATGAAGAGAGGCCTTCGGTCATGTTCATACCCTTCGCCAAGGGCTTGAGGACCGTGCCCGCAACCGTCCTTCCTGCCGTGTACATTGATATCGCTGGAGGGACCATTACTACCAAGGAGCTGACTCGAGGTGGCAATCAGGCGGTCGCGATGGAGCAGGTCATAAAGTGGAACCCCGACGTTGTCCTTCTGGGCAACTTCGAGTACGTCAACCCCCAGGACCTCTATAATAACAGTTTAGAGGGACAGGATTGGACCTCTATCAAGGCCGCTCAGAACAAGCGGGTTTACCTGGAACCCCTGGGCGCTTACAGGTGGGGTCCACCCAACCACGAGGCTCCATTGCAGATAATGTGGCTCGGAGAGCTTCTCCACCCCGATCTGTTTGACTATGACCTCCGCCAGGAGATGAAGGACTTTTACAAGGAGATGTACGACTACGACCTGAGCGAGGAGGAGATCGACGATATCCTGCACTGCGACGTAAACTCGGTGAGCGCGGGGTATGAGGAGGCATTCTGCAGAGCTTGATGTCCGATACGAGGAAGGAAGTTGCAATTAACTTCCAACCTTTTAAATTTAGTTGTTATGGCCTTAAAAAGTATTTTACTAAAACCTGATAACAGTGAGATAGATGATATCGAGATTTAAGCTAGGACTGGTCGTAGGTTGCCTCCTCTTCGCCGCCTTTGGTGCCATATGCTCTGCGAATGGCGGAGAGCCGGTCACTATCGTCGACCAGATGGGAAGAAATGTCACCGTAGTTCCGGACGAGATAGAGAGGATCGTGATATTTTCGCCACCTCCGGCAGCGATGATCTATGCCATTGAAGGTACAGGTGAGAGGATAAAGGGAATGAACCCCTTATCCATGCAGGCCATCAGGGATGGCATACTCGGTGAGATGGCGCCAGAACTCTTGGGTGCCAACACCAGCCAGAGCATGGAAGAGATCCTGAAGATAGACCCAGACATGATTTTCATGCCTGCACCGCCCTTGGGAGCTATAGAGGAGATACAGTTCGTAGAAGATCTTGGAATTCCGGTCATGGCGATGAGCTGGAAGAATCAGTCCGATTATGAGATTCTGATGCTCAACGTTGGGCGGGTTTTGGGAAAGGAGGATCGAGCCAATATGTTCGTCAACTACCACCGGGCAGCGCATAAAGAGATATCGGCCATAACCGAAGACCTGCCGGAAGAGGAGAGGCCCTCAGTCCTGTATTTGACCTTTCCAAAGTCCTTGTCGACAGTGCCCGGCACCATTGCCACCGCCGATTATATCGATATTGCGGGAGGAGTTATAACCACCAAGGAGCTGACCTCAGGGACTGCTCAGTCGGTTACGATGGAGCAGGTCATAAAGTGGAACCCCGATGTCATCCTTCTGGGAAACTTCGAGTACGTCAATCCTCAGGACCTATACGACAACAACCTTGAGGGTCAGGATTGGAGTTCGGTCAAGGCCGTCCAAAACGGGCAGGTTTACCTGGTGCCCATGGGCGTTTACAGGTGGGGTCCACCAAACCACGAGTCTCCTCTGATGTGGATGTGGCTTGGCGAGATCCTCCATCCAGATCTCTTTGACTACGACCTCCGCCAGGAGATGAAGGACTTTTACAAAGAGATGTACGATTATGACCTTGGCGAAGAGCAGATCGACGACATCTTGCACTGTGACATCAACTCGGTGAGCGCGGGATATGAGGCCTTCTGCTTGAGGGATGCGCCCCTCGATTGAGGGGGCTTCACCTCCTCTCTCCTACAATATTTATATAAAATTATATTTAAAGTAGTTTGAGGATTTTCATGCACGAGAGTTCGGTGGAAAAGTCAAAGATATCGATATCATCATTCTTCAACAGAAAACACTTATTGGCGACAGTATTGATCATATCGCCCCTTTTGGCGTTCTTTTTTTCGCTAACCATTGGCCGATACGACTACATACCATTCAGGACGGTTGTCGACGTAGTACTATCTCGATTCTTCGATATAGAGCCCTACTGGGATCCGGTATATGAGATCGTGGTCTTCAGGCTGAGGATACCGAGGGCGTTGTTGGCCATGTTGATTGGAGCGGGCCTTGCCGTCTCCGGCGCATCCTTTCAGGGGATCTTCAGAAATCCGCTGGTCAGCCCCCACATCCTCGGCGTCGCCACGGGATCCGCCTTTGGTGGCTTATTGGCCATGATGTTGTTCAGAAATCAGGCTCTCGATCTCCTCTTTGCCATAATATTCGGATTTATGGCCCTTATTCTCGCGCACCTCGTGAGCAGAGTTCGAGGGGGAACCCCCATACTCATGTTGGTCCTGGCAGGCGTGGTGGTGAACGCCTTCTTCTCGGCCATGATCGCCCTGGTGACCTATACTGCTGATCCGATCGCCGAGCTCCCCGATGTGGTCTTCACCCTCATGGGAAGCCTTGCCGATGCTAGCTACCAAACGCTGGACATAGTGACGGTGCCGATCCTGGTCTGCATCTTAGTTCTGTACCTTTTGAGGTGGAGGATCAACCTATTATCTCTGGGAGATGAAGACGCTCAGGCCCTGGGAGTTCGGGTGGAGCGGATAAAATGGCTTATCATAACCTGCGTCACCGTTATCGTAGCTCTCTGCGTCTCCGTGAGCGGAGTGATCGGATGGGTGGGGCTGGCCTTGCCTCACATAGCCAGGATGCTGGTGGGGCCGGATCACAGGGTTCTTATACCCACCTCGATCTCCCTTGGCGCGGTCTACCTCCTCCTCATGGACGATATCGCAAGAACGTTGACCCCTGCAGAGATCCCTCTGGGCATATTGACGGCGATAATAGGTGCCGTAATATTTGGCTATCTTTTGAAGAGGACGCAAGGGAGGGGTTGGGTTGACAGTTGAGGTCGTGAAGGGGCGGTTTGAGTATTCAAAAGGCTCAGCGGTCTTTGAGGATATAAATTTCAAGGTCGGACGGGGCGAGATCCTCTCCATATTGGGGCCCAACGGATGCGGGAAGACCACCTTGCTGAAGTGTCTTTTAGGCTTCCTGAAACTCACCGGAGGCGAGATCCACATCGGAGGCCGTGAGCCAGGAGAGGCCAAAAGAGATAATTGCGGGTCTCACATCGGCTACGTTCCTCAGAATCATCATACGGCCTTCCCCTACTCAGTGACGGAGATGGTTCTCATGGGCAGGGCCCGTTTCATCAGCACTTTTTCTGCCCCCTCTGAAAGGGACGTCAAGATCGCCAAAGACTGCCTGGAGATGTTGAAGATCGGCCATTACGGAAAGAGAGACTTTCCGGAGCTTAGCGGCGGAGAAAAGCAGCTCGTACTGATCGCCAGGGCCCTGGCGTCCAATGCCGACGTGCTACTCTTCGATGAGCCGACCTCAGCCCTCGATTACAAGAATCAGTACGCTATCCTTCAAACACTTCACAGGTTGACCCGAGAGAGAGGCTTTACCATAATCATGACCACTCACCATCCCGAGCACGCCCTTTACATCTCAGACAAGGTGCTGCTGATGGGAGAGGGAAGAAGCATCTTCGGGGAAGTGGGCGACGCCTTCACTGAGGAGAACCTAAAAAGGATATACGGAATGGAGATGAAGGTGGTCTCCATCCCCCATGGCGAAGATATGCTGAAGAGCGTCGTCCCCATAATAGACCTGTGTAAAGAAAAATAAGGCAGGGATGGTAAAAATGGCTCCGAGGGGATTCGAGGGGGAGATACGCCACCCGCTCTGACTAATCAGATCTCCGATTCTCCCCTTATAGAGTAATCGGTGGATCCGTGCAGGGATATCCAGCAGCCGTCTTCGTCCTCGAAGTAAGCTGCTTTAATCATCACCTTTTCGCCCGGCAAGATGTACTTGTCTACAAAACCCCAGGGGGGAGCGAGGTCCTGGGAAACGGTCACATTGATGATGTCGCTGCAAGGTTCGGGGCCCGCGTATACCTTCGTCACCTCTACCACCCAGTAAGAGGGCGCATCAGGAACGTCGCCCTCGATAAACTGTAGAGCTACGCCATCAAGGTCAATCAGCTCCGGCTCTTCTCTTTGATATTCGAATGTAAACAGGACTGCCAAAATTCCCATCACCAAAGCGAATGCCAGAAGTCCCAATAAAAAAGCGCGTTTATTCATATTTATCGCTTCCTCTTCAGAGCTTTGGTGCTCTTTAAGCCTAATTGATATAGAAGCGTTTCGGAGCTTGTCTTAGATCAATTTCACTTGTTTGCATGAGTAAGTTAGGTGGTGTGGATTTTAATTTTAAGTTTCCCATCTTAGCAGAATCTATTTAAATTCTAATTGGATTAAGACCAATTAATTTGATTCAACTGCGGCGAAGGAATTGCAATTCGAGAATAAACGAACCTTATCTATGACGTTGCTTTTATCGATGATGTTAATATTTTCTGCAAATGCAGCCCCCACTCTCAACGTCTTCGGAAACGCCAACTTGGACGACATAATAGATGAAAATGATGCAGAATACCTTCGAGGGATTATCGAAGGGGAGAACGAGAGAACCGCTCTCGCGGACGCGAATTATGACGGCCGGATCGACGAAGCAGACGCCGATCAGATCAGGTCGATCATAAGGGGTGACGCGGAAGCGGTTACGGTTCTGGACCATGCTGGAAGGGCGGTAACTGTTGATATGCCCATCGAAGAGATAATTCCCCTCGGCGCGCTGAATATGCGGATCGTCGCCTCTGTGAATGCGACGAACAAAGTCATAGGGATAGACAAGGGCGCCATCAGTTCAGATGTCCTAATCTCCCGTGCCCACCCAGAATTTTTGGAGCTGCCCGATGTGACCGACAACCCAAAGATGATGCTGAAGCTTGAGCCCGACCTGATCTTCATGTCTTCCTGGATCGGTGGAGATGCAGAGAAGCTTCAGGAAAAGATCCAGATCCCCGTAGTATGCATAGAGCCCACCCTCAACGGAAGCAGCTTCTATGGACCAGGCGGCGTCTTTGAAACATGGAGGCTTGCCGGTTTTCTTCTGGGAAGTGAAGAACATACGAGAGGATTGATCGCCTACTGCGAAGATGAGATCCATAAGCTGCAGAACGTCACTTCCAACATTCCCGAAGAGGAGAAGCCCCGAGTTTACTACAGCGTGCATACCGTCCGCGCCATGACAAAGTACGATCCCATCCAGATCGCAGGGGGCAGGAACGTGGCCGAGGAGCTTGCAAATCCCGCTCCTGGACGGGTCGTATTCGATGTGTCAAAAGAACAGATTATCGACTGGAATCCTGATATCATCATGGTTCATGCCTTTTCAGAGCCCTCGCCATCGATCCAGGAGCTGTTATCTGAACCCTCCTTCCAATCGATAAAAGCCGTCAATGACGAGCGCGTCTACTATGTCAAGGGGCCAATAAGCGGGATTGATCCAGCCTCGTCCCTCACAGAGTGCTTCTACATGGCCAAGCTCTTCCACCCCCAAGCCTTCGCGGATCTTGATGTAGAGGCCGAGGGCAATGAGGTGCTAAAGAGGATGTATGGCGCCGATGGGCTGTATACGTGGATGGAGGACTACTATCAGTTATACATCTTGGACGGTTCGTTGAGCAAAGATAAAATTCCAGAGGAGGAAGGGATTCTCTCTCGACTCTCTTCCATAATCTCCAATATTTTTTAATATTTTTTTAGGTTCTTCGTTGTCTTCTATTCTATGGGTAAACCTTGGGCCACTATTCCTCTCTCGTCTTGTGCCTCTGTGTCTCTGTGGTGAAATCGGGATGCTTGGGACTCACCACAGAGACTGTAGTGCGTTACCCACACAATTTAGCGAAGAGCCAAAAATTATTCGAATCCTTCATCCCACAGGGATCCACAGGACGCCCACCTCTTCCATATCAACGTCTGCCTTTTCCAGGGGAATCTCGATCTCTTCGATCTGATCGGCCACGCCATTCCACCGATCCAAGATCGCAGAGATCTCCTCTGCCAGTCTGTCCTCAAGCTCTGCCAGCTCAGTCTCCTTTTACGCCTTTTTCTCTTCCGCAGAGCGCAGACGCTCCTGTGTGCGAATCGTCATTGAGCGCCGGGATGCTGCCCTGATCAAGTTTATGGAGCGGCGCAGGCCACCAAGAAGTCCTGACAGCAGATCACCTGCTCCACCGAGCAGGAGTATCCTGGGCCTGGTCCTAACTCTAGTACTATGGAGTGCAATAAAAGGCTCCGCCGCTGCGCAGCTTTCCAGGCATAGGGCGAGTTCTCCTAACGAAATTTAGCGGACGACGCCATTGCATTGGGCATGTACGAGGCTCATGTGTCTCGCCTTTTTCGCGAGAGGATGATGAATAGAACATATAAATCATTTACAACTGGACGTGTTACAATATGCCCTTTTTGTGGCCATAAGGAAAATGCCTGCCAGGCAAAGCACTGCAGCGGCCGTCATGGACACCGTTATAGCCTTGATAATCGAGGCCGAATAAAATGAGAGCATCGCCGAAGCAATCGAGGCTCCGATGGTCATTGCGAAATGCCTTCCTGTGCTGTTTAAGGCGGATGCGATAGACGATTTTTCAGCAGGCAGGCCGCGCATGATTTCTGTGTTGATAGGGCTTTGAAAAATGGTGAATCCGGCAGCAAAGACAACAAGGGCACCCAGGATCATTGCAGTATCTGCCGACTCCAGAAGCAGGACAAAGACAAGAAGTCCTATCGCCGCAACAGCCAATCCTGTGGCGGAATAATAGCCCCAGCGGTACTTGTCGTATAACCTTCCGACCAGCGGAGATCCGACTGTGAGAATTCCTGCAATTAGCATAAACACCTGTCCAACCTGAAAAGAGGTAAAGGCCATAACGCCCTCCAGGTAAAACGGCAACGTCACCTCTACACCAAGCAGAGCCGCAAAGAAGAGTATCATGGATAGAAGCGGCACCACAAACGCCATCTCTTTGAAGACCGATAGGTCAAGCAGCGGCTGGGCATGGATTCGTTCTGCTCTGACAAATATAAAAACAGATACTATGCATATTAACCCGAGAACAGCCATAGAAAAGATGTTCCTGTACATATTGGAAATCGATCCCCAGAGCATCATGAACGATATTACAGCCGTTGCAAAGCTTACCGTCCCTGTCCAGTCCATCGTCAGCCGCCCCTGCAATTTCGGCCTGCTCAGGTCCATTGATCGGATGCCGATTGTGAGAAGCGCTATTCCTATTGGGATGTTGATCAGGAATATTGCAGGCCAGCCTGCTATATCCAGCAAAAAGCCTCCTATAAAAGGCCCGCTCAGGCTGGCCAGAGCGACTGTTCCTCCAAGAAGGCCCATCGCCCTGCCCTGCTCAGAGAACGGATAGAGATCAATGACTATCGCCATGACAATCGAGATGGCCATTGCAGCACCCAGCCCCTGGATAACTCGAAGCACGATGAGTGCGGAAAGGGTCGGGGCGAGAGCGCATCCCAGAGAGCTTAGCGAAAATATAGCAATTCCTGCAAAAAAAAGCCTGCTCTTGCCGGTATAATCTGAGATTCGCGCAAAGATTAGCATGGACGCCGTCATTGCGGTGAGATAACCGGTGATCGTCCACTGCGAGATGGAAACATCTTAATTGAAATAAGAGGTAATCGCAGGCAGCGCAATTGTGATTACAACGCAGTCCAGGACAGACATGAACATGCCCAGAAGGGCTACGAACATCGCCATCGTTCGGATCTTTGCATCTGCTTTCTGCGGTTTTGAATTGCTTAATCCTTCTCTCATATGTGATTGAATGGATGAACAAGGTATTTCATCTACATACAATCGGATGTGGTTGTTTTACAACCAGAATGAGCGATGGCGTTTTGATGTTTCCGTTGCAGGCCATCAGGAGAAAACTTTCCTGAACATATCCGCATAGCAGGCACGGTTGGGGAATATCGGAATATCCAATTCGACGAATGCAATGGAAATAAATTGCTCGTGCTAATTGCGCTAGATGTCTCTTGCTGCTTTGGCATGAGCCCATTCGCTTTATGGGTGATGTGACCTATGATTTGCCCTTGCATTGGAAAAGTCCATAAATACTTGCAATAACATTTCAAATCAGCTTTCGCGGCTTCTTTCAGGGCAACGCTCATTAATCTACAACTCATGATGGTTGCATATGCAGGAAATCCTTGAGAACCTCAAGGTCCACGGATTCACAGAATACGAGGCCAAGGCCTATGTTGCGCTTGTGGGGCTGGGAATTGCAACTGCGAGGGAGATCTGCGAGATCAGCGGCGTTCCCCAGGGGAGGATCTACGATATACTCAAGTTGCTTGCAGCAAAGGGATATATCGGAATACAGGAAGGAAGCCCGACTTATTATAAAGCTGAAGATCCGGAGATGGCCTTCAGTGCGCTGAAGAGGGATATCTGCCAGTCCATAGATGACTCTGTGAGGTATCTAAAAGGCCTGCATATCGAAACGAGACCCGAATCCCCCTTCTGGTCGATTCACAGCGAGAGGGGAATAAAGAACCGCTTAAGGACGCTGATAATGAGCGCAACTGAGGAACTGATCATAATTGCATTGGACCCGGATGTGCTGGAATGGTGCATAGAGGACCTGAAGAGGGCCAGAAAGCGCATTGACCTGCGCATCCTCGTGGATCGAAAAAATAAATATAAAGGAATGAATTTGAGGCTCCATGAGATGAGCGATTCGTTGAATGATTTTTTCCTGGAAATGAGCGGCAAAGGTCCGAGGATGAGGAGAGCCGGATGGCAAACAGCGCTCTATATGATCATAGACGAAGATGAGGCTATCACCATCGGGCATCAGTCAGGCAAAAGGATGGCCTTGATCACCAGCATGCCGCCTTACTGCTATGTTATGAAGAGGCTTATTGAAATGCTGGATCCGTCTATGGTAGGACGAAAGTGATATCCTGCAACCATTATCTGGATAATGAGCTCCATTGGAAAAAATTGATAAATGGAACCTCTTTGCTCGGCCCCAAATCACTGTTCTTTTCTGAATGGAATCTGGATCTCAGTCAACAGCTCCTCCTCTGCAGTCCTGGAAGGATCATTGAGGTACAGCTCCCGGATCGGCCCTGCTATCTCCAGCCCGGCCCTGGCCATGTACTCGAAGGCAGTCTGGTAGGATTTGTGTAGGGTGGGGTAGCTGCCCTTGTGGATCATTGAAAGCATTCTGGCTGCCGGCAGGCTCTTGACCTCGATTCCTGAGCCTTCACCCTCTACTTTTCCAGCAATTGGAAGGGCGACCTCGATGCTTACCTCCTTCTCAGACCAATCGGAGATATTTTCGGCCTCAATGCCTACATTCTCATCTCCTCTTTTTCTCTCATTCTCATTCCCTTTCGCACAGTTCTCATGGTAGATGGCGATGACTGGACCGATAACCTTCAGCTGATTTCTCTTGCTGGCTGGAAGATCGACAAAAGAGCATAGCTCTCCGATCAGCTTTTCGATGGTCGGGCTGAGAATTCCCGTCTCCTTCCGGCAGACGACTCGCAGTGCCGGGACATCTTTTACAGTGGGCTCTGTTAATGCCATTCCTATCAACTCCGTTCGTTCCTTTTTCAGCAAGGCCTCGATCCTCTTCAGCCGCATCATCTCCAACCGGACGGCAGAGAGCCGCCCCTCTATGAGGCTATCAACAGCACTCCAATCGCCGTGAGCCTCAGCCTGCAGGTATGCCTCCAAGTCCTCAAGCGAGAAGCCAAGGCTGCAGATGGCTTTGATCTTCACCCCAAGTTCCATCTGGGTGGATGTGTAGTATCTATAGCCGGTGAAGGGGTCCTTTGCCTTCGGTACCAAGATTCCCTTTCGGTCGTAATAACGCAGTGCCTTCTGGGATATCCTGGTGATGGCTGAGAATCTGGCTATAGGTATTCGATCGGCGGGCATTGCTGAAACGATACGATCCTGCCCATAAATAAAGGGGCTGGCAGTCTGCCCTGGAGGAAGGTTTAAAGGTTTTTTCTCTAATTGATATCTTCGGACGTTCCGCGTTTATCCTGCTCTTATGGCATTATGCGGCCTGCACCCAATCCACAATAATTGAAAACCTGCCAGCAGCAGCTAAATCAAAGTCGCCAAGCTGCATCAGAAGATCCAGAACCACAGATGAGGGAAAACTATAAATTGTCAACCTTCTGAGGTTGACATGTGAGTCTGTTTATCAACGAAAAGCAATTCGAGTTCTGGAAGCTAAGACGCGCTCGGGTATCCAACATCAATATAGCGGCAAGCTTTGGGATCTCAAGACAGGCGGTCTCGAAGGCCCTTCTTACAGCAGATGCGAAAGTTGAAACTGCCCTTCGTGAGATGGCTAAAGCCAACAGAATCGCAATCATGAAGATCAATCCGCAGCTGGGCGTCCTTCTCGGCCGGTCGGTTCCTCTGGGAGCAGACGCGATAATCTTCGTTTCAGGGAAACACGGCGTTTCGGTCTGGTACGAGCACGATGGCGATTGCGGAGTGTGCGAGGAGTACTCCAAATGCATGGAACTACTCTGGGATTACTCTGAGGAGCTGGGCATTGCGCTCAATCGGACGGCTGATCCCACAAAAACTGCAGAGGATTTGTTCGCAAAGGTGAAGGAGATGATCTGACCGTGAATGTTTCAGAGATCGTTGAACACTGGACCGGCTGGTGTCCAAAGAAACAGCGGGTGCAGATGGCTTCCAGGACCGTTTTTTATTCGAGGGAGACATCCATGAAAACACAAAATGGAATTAGCAGCAAAACAAAAGGCATAGCAGCGGCAGCAGCGGTCATACTTGTATGCATCGCTGCTTTGGTTGGAATGAAAATGGAGTTCGACAGCATGCAATCTCTGGACTGGATTATGGCGGACGCCAAAGCAGTGGAAGGTTACCAGTGGCTGGCCAACAATACAGAGAGCGATGCAACTGTTCTTGCCTGGTGGGATTACGCTGACGGGATCAAGGAGATTGGACATCGCCAGGCTGTAATAAACGAGGCATCAGATGAAATCAAGAATACAGTTGCTGGCTATGCATTTTCCGGAAAGCCCTGGCATAAGATAGAATACGCCCTATGGTATCCCTTTGAGTCCAGCGAGAAGGTCAACGATGTGGCAAATTTCTTCTTATCTGAGGACGTCACATCGGCCAGGAATATAGCCGAAAAGTACGGAGCGAATTACGTGCTTGTAATGTCCAAGGATTTGGGAAAGTACTATCCTGTGATACTGGCTGCCGGAGGAAATTTCAGCGAATACCTGAATACGCCTACCAACCGCACTTCGGGCAATTCCGATAAAAGACAGTACATCAAAAAGGATACGGTCTTCACCAAGATGGTAAACGGCGACAGCATTGAGGGAACCTCGAAGGCGTTTGATAATGGGCACATAAGGATTTACAAGCTGGAGCTGAAAGGCTAACCACCTAAAGTCACATCCTGGGAGCCGTACCAGTCCAGTGCTTCGAAGAAGTGCTCCGGCCTGAAGTCAGGCCAGTAAGAGTCGATTATATAGAAGTCGGCGTAAACGGACTGAACCGGCAGGAAGCCGCTGAGCCTCCTTCTGCCGCCCCATCGAATGATGAGGTCCACCCTGGAGATCTCTGAGGAGCAAATCCTGCCCGTGAAAGCCTCTGAAACGCCCTCTTCCCCGACGTTCGCTGCCCGGCTTAAATCCCAGAGCCATCCGTAGTTCACCAGGAAATTCAGCTTGAGGCCGCCTGAGCCAAACATGGTCCTCTTCGTCAAAGGCAAAAGTTCTTTTGGGAAGAGCGGAGACGCCTGGTTCCCCAAGACCAGCAAATCTGCGTCCTCGGCTGACAGAAGTTTCACGGCATCCACGCATGCCTTTTGAAATGCCCTGACCTGCTCTCTTGGTCTTTTGGTGTTGTCCTGGGTAAATCCGTAAAACGTCAGCTCCTTTACCCCTGCATCCCTGCAAAGCTGAAACAATGCCAGACCGGGAGCCAGGCCTGCCTCGTATCCTGCCTGCGCTGTCAGTCCCCTCTCTTTCGCCCAGCGCCTATTGCCGTCGGGGATTACTCCTATATGCCTGGGTACTCGCCTCATATCTTAAAGGAACGTCCTAATGGAGATGCCTTCCAATGTCCAAACCAAAGGCCGCTTACTTTTTCTTGCACTCCTCTGCCTTCTCCTCAGTTGCTGCATGGAGACCAGCTGCCGACATAATTATCAAATTCAATTATTCACGCTTCATTTAACATTTTATCTATATTTATTGTTCAGATCATCTATATACCTATTGGTGCTGGAAAATGTATAATGCTCAAATCAGTCATCGCCTTGTATATTAGCCTGAAGGGATAACTGATGTATAAGGTATTGAAGCGTAAATATTTTAGTATTAATAAAACCAATTCCTCTTTAAGAAAAGGCCCGATAGATAACGAAATTCTTAAATAGAGATACTTCATATAATATTAATAATCTACTAAAAAAGATTGGTAGGTTTCAGATCGGAAAAACAGTCCTGGTTAATAACATCTGCGGTTTTACTATCGCAGATATTTTGGCCAAATAAAAAAGAAAATTAATAAAGGAGTTGAAATTAATGGCTGAAGAGAGAAGAGAGAGAAGCAAGGAAGGAAAAGGCGAGATGACCGTCTCAGAGGCAGGCCATCGTGGAGGAGAGAGAACTGCAGAGACGCACGGCAAGGAGTTTTACGAGGACATAGGCCAAAAGGGCGGAGAGAGGACTGCAGAAACGCACGGCCGGGAGTTTTACGAGGACATAGGCCAGAAGGGCGGAGAGAGGACTGCAGAAACGCACGGCCGGGAGTTTTACGAGGACATAG
>CAZHNU010000027.1:19892-30903 GCA_964534145.1 uncultured Methanotrichaceae archaeon
AAGGGCGGAGAGAGGACTGCAGAAACGCACGGCCGGGAGTTTTACGAGGACATAGGCCAGAAGGGCGGAGAGAGGACTGCAGAAACGCACGGCCGGGAGTTTTACGAGGACATCGGACACAAAGGCGGCCAGAGAGTAAAAGAGCTGGTCGAAGAGGGTAAAGAGCACGAGGCCGAGACAGAACCTAGATCCGGAAGCCCGAGTGGCAGGAGCGCTTCCAGAAGCAAAGAGAGCAGGTAAAAACATCTGAGTCACTGATCTCCACTTTTTTTCCGCTTCTTATTTTCTTGCTGTTGGCGCCTTTCTTCTCCAATTCAATGGGAAATCCTATGCCTGCAAAAGCCTGGATGCACTGCTCACCTCTCCAATAATAGATAGCTTATAAAGGTAGCTATCGCCAGCATTCCCCTTCTTAAGTCAATAAAAAATTTGCTTTAAATTAATTAGCAAAGTTATATAACCTTCTAGAATATATTATAGCCGGGTGAGAATGCAATGCTATTAAGGAATTTTGGATTAGGGATAATTATTGCAGTCCTTGCAATGGTTGGCTATTGCAGCGGGCAGGAGAACGATGTGATTGAGGTGATTTTTATAGACGGCCCCGGAGGCTATCTCCCTGATGTCGAAGTCGGCGCTAACGGTAATGGCGCAGATTTTGAGCAATCACCCTTAATTGTTGAAGAGATTCCCATGAACCAATTATTTGAACAGAGTAGAATATTTAGTATTTTAGAATATTGGGAAAACTATTTTAGAATTCTCTTTGTTTTCTAATGATTAATATCGTCGGTGCTCAGGAAGGATTAATTTCAAAGGAGGGCTATATTCCAATAAAGCTTTCCACGGATCGCGGTTCAATAGAGGCCAGATATTACGATTCCGGCAGGCAAGGCAATGCAGTCGTCCTTGTTGGAGGCATTGGTGGGGACTTTGACACCCTAGCTAAGGGGCTTTACCCGAGAATCTGCCAGGATCTGCGAAAGGACGGCATAAGTTCTATTCGCGTGGCATTTCGCCATCCCACGATCCTGGAAGAGTCTGTCCTGGATGTGCTGGCTGCCCTGAAGTTTCTGGAGCATAAGGGAACAAAAACAGCAGGCCTAGTAGGGCACTCTTTTGGGGGTGCGGTGGTGTTAAGGTCGGCAGTGCTTTCCGATACGGTTCGAACCGTTGTCACAATTGCCACCCAGTGCCATGGAGCCGAGGCTGCGGCAATGCTTGGGCCGCAATGCTCGCTCCTTCTGATCCATGGGCTGGATGATCCTGTTCTGCCTCCATACTGTTCATCTATGGCTTATGATCTCGCCCGCGGACAAAAGCGCCTGTCCAACTATGAAGGAGCTGGTCACGGGCTGGATGAGCGCGCAGAGGAGGTATATACCGAAGTACACGATTGGATCACGGGAGAACTCTCTGTATGAAGAGCAATGCCATAAGATAGAGCAAAGAGCAAAGAATACAGCAAGGAATGCCGTCTGCTAGGAAAGGGACCGCTGCCGGCCATGAAAGGCTGATGCCTAGGCGAGAGTACAGAGCGTTTGCTGCTTTTGGCCCCTGTGAGGCGGATGCCCTTCTCCGCCCTGGATCGATAAATTCATAACGGTCCTAATATGCATTACCAGCCTGAAGAGGTGTACCCTATTTGAAGATAATCGGTCTTGCCGACCAAGAGGTTGAGGCCAACCTGCGCGCTGCGGGCCTCGGAATGTCTGTGCCCGAGGCGCGATCTATCGCAGAGATCCTTGGGAGAGATCCCACTCTGACAGAGCTTTACTGCTACGATGCAATGTGGTCTGAGCACTGCTCATATAAGAGCAGCCGCGCGACATTAAAAGAGTTTCTGCCTACAGACGGGCCTAACGTGGTCATGGGTCCTGTAGAGGACTCAGGGATTGTTGCCATCGACGATAAATGGTGCATTGTCATTTCCCACGAAAGCCACAACCACCCGAGCCAGATCCTGCCGAATGAAGGGGCAGCGACGGGAATTGGCGGAATTGTCCGCGATGTAAACTGCATGGGCGCAACGGTCGTCGCCACTGCAGACCCGCTTCGCTTCGGAGACCCCTACGGCCCAAAGTCCGGCAAGGTCAGGTGGGTGGCTGAAGGCGTTGTGGACGGAATCTGGCAGTACGGAAATGCGCTCGGAGTGCCCAATATGGGCGGAGATATAGTTTTCAATGAGAGCTTCGACGATAA
Organism: uncultured Methanotrichaceae archaeon; assembly: GCA_964534145.1. Lineage (GTDB taxonomy): Archaea > Halobacteriota > Methanosarcinia > Methanotrichales > Methanotrichaceae > CAWJYS01. The sequence goes on from CAZHNU010000027.1 coordinate 22,095, forward strand.
CTGCCTGGTAAACGTCGTATCCATCGGCATTGTCAGGAGGGACCAGATCATTCGCTCTAGGGCGCCCAAGGGTGCAGGAGAGAAGGGATATGACGTCATCCTCATCGGAAAGCCGACGGACTCCTCGGGCCTCGGGGGCGTGACATTTGCATCTGTTGGCCTCCGGGAGGAGGATGAGGAGACTAACCGCGGGGCTGTCCAGATTCCCGATCCTTTCTTGAAAAACGTGCTGTTCAAGGCCAACGACGACCTCTTCCGCCTTGTCCGCGAAGCTGGAGTCGAAATCGGCTTCAAGGACCTTGGCGGAGGCGGATTTACCTGCGCCACATCGGAGATGGGGGCCGCTGGCGGCTACGGCATGGAGATCAACCTGGACGACATGCACAAGGCTGCCGACTTCCCGTCGGAGGTCTTAAGCATCGCCGAAACTCAGGAGAGATTCCTGATCATCTCGCCGATTGAGCTTCGCGAGAAGATACTGAAGATTTACAACGAGGACTGGGACCTGCCCAACGTCTACGAGGGCGCAAGAGCCTCCGTTGTGGGCAAAATCAATACCGGCGACAGGTTCGTCGTCAGGCACAAGGGCGAGACTGTCTGCGATGTGCCGATCCAGCATCTGACAGGCGGAATTCGATACAAACGCACTGAATCCCCCCGCCTGCAAAGCCTCGCTGAGCCTGTAAAGGAAGAGCCGGGCGATTACAGCGAGATAATGCTAAAGATCCTTCGATCCCCAAATATCGCCTCCAGAGAGCATGTTTACAGATATTACGACACAGAGGTCATGGGCAGTACCGTAATACGGCCCGGCGAGGCCGATGCGGGCCTGATTGCGCCAGTCAGGGGAGAAAATTTCGGGGTAGCCCTGTCGGTGGACTCCAACCCGTTCTACGGAAGGATCAGCCCATTCTGGGGAGGAGCCACTGCAGCTGCCGAGGCCATGAGAAACGTGGCTGCAATAGGAGCCACGCCCTGGTGCATTACAGATTGCTTAAACTTCGGCAACCCTGAGAAGCCCGACGCCTTCTGGGAGTTCAGAGAGGCTGTGAAGGGCCTGGCCGAATCATGCAAGAAGCTCTACCTCAAGGGATATGAAAAGGAGAAGCAACCCGTTCCCATAGTCTCAGGCAACGTGAGCTTCTACAACGAGTCTCCAGCCGGATCGGTCGATCCATCTCCCGTCATCGCCTGTGTCGGAATCATCAAGGACGTCGACAGGGCAGTCACACAGGAGCTGAAAAAGCCCGGAGACAGGCTTTATCTGATAGGGCCCAGGTTCGACGAGTTGGGGGGATCGGAGTATTACAGGACAATATACGGAGTGACCGGCTCAAACGTCCCTGTTGTAAGGTTCGATCTGGAGAGGAGCATGATATATGCCGTTATAGAGGCAATTGACCAGGGCCTGGTTGAAGCCTGCCACGACATCTCCAACGGAGGCCTGGCGGCAACTGCAGCAGAGATGGCCCTTACAAGGCCGGCGCGCCTCGGGTTTGACCTGGACCTCGATGGGGCTGCAGAGCCTGGCATGAGGACCGATAAGGTGCTCTTCTCTGAGTCATCCGGATTCCTGATCGAGGCCAGGCAGGGGTCGGAGTCGAGGCTTGAGGAAATCTTAAAGAGGCACGGCCTGGACGCGATGGAGATAGGAAAAGTCACTGAGAAGCGAAGGATTGTAATGAGGAGATCGAGCAAGCCCATTATCGATATCGATCTGGATGAGGCCAGGAATGCATGGACCTCCGGCCTCGTGGAGGCGATGAGATGAAGATAGCTGTTATGCAGTTCCCCGGAACGAACTGCGAGCATGAGAGCCTTGTTGCAGTTAAGGCCGTCGGGATGGATGGAGTGCTGTTCCGATGGAACCGCCAGGCAGGCGAGCTTTCTTCCTTCGACGGCTTTGTCGTCCCCGGCGGATTCTCCTATCAGGATAGAGTTCGAGCAGGAGCCATCGCAGCGAAGGAGCCGGTGATGGATGCGCTGCGTGAAGAGGCGGAAAAGGGAAAGCCAGTCATTGGGATCTGCAACGGCTTTCAGATATTGGTTGAGACCGGCCTTCTGCCGGGCACGGGCAAAATCGACATGGCGCTCGCCCAAAACGTGATGGTCTCCAAAGGGAGAATCGTCCGGCGAGGCTACTACTGCGACTGGGTCAACCTCAGGCACGACTCCCTTCCAAAGAGGTGCAGCGGGTCTTTCCTGATCGATAAGGATGTAGTCCTGCAGATACCCATAGCTCACGGCGAGGGAAACCTTGTAACGGCAACGCCACGGCTTATTGAAAGGCTGAACGATGAGGATCAGGTGGTCTTCCGCTACTGCGATCCAGCCGGTAAGGTCGTAAACGAGTTCCCGGTGAACGTGAACGGCAGCACAGAAAGCATCGCAGGAATCTGCAACCCTGAGGGAAACGTCCTTGGAATGATGCCACACCCGGAGAGAGCGTTCTTTGCCTGGCAGCTTCCGTCCTTTGATCCAAGAAAGCACCAGCGAGATGCTCCCGGCCCTGGAAGGCAGGTCTTTGAATCCATGAAGAAATATATCGAGGTGAGAGCATGAGCCGGAAGATCAACCTCCGAGTATGGCTAAAGATCCCGGATGCTGAGGCGGCCACAGTGAAGAATACCCTCGTTAGAAGGATGGGACTCGGCGATGTGCTGGCGGACGTCAAGAAGGAGCGGCTGCTTTCCATCGAGGTCGATTCCGGGGATCCAATCGAACTGGCAAAGGCCTTTGCCAAGGAGCTTGTCAACGAGAACAAGGAAAGCCACAAGGTCCTCCTCGACGAGCTGAAGTTCGAGGAGGGATACGTTCCCGTGAAGGTTGCGCTGCACATCGAGGACGGCGAAGCCATATCGATAAGGGATAGGCTTAAGAACCGCCTGGATTTTGGTAACGTCGTCGATGTAAAAAAGGCCACAATCTGGAAGCTCTACATCAGGGGCGAAAACCAGGAGCGCGTGGCGAAGGAGATTGCAGAAGGCCTTCTTACGAATCCCCACAAGGACAGCTATGAGGTGCTTTTAAGCCCGAAAATGACGGCCTGATGGTTAGGGCATACAAGCCATTGAGGCATTAGACCGGCAAGCTTGCCATACCTGTGCAGGCTTTAGGAGCGATGGATTTTTGCCTTCGCTCCTAAGGGTCCAATTTTTCGACGCCTGCTCTCATCAAGCTTCGAGAGAGACTATTCTCAAAGAGTAACTGAAACGTTCTCGCCCTCAAATGCCTCTCTGAGGTGCTCCTCCTGCTCCTTGGATAGCGAGGTCTTGAGAACCTTGACGTTCTTGTATTTCTTCAAGCCCTCCATCACCTTATCGGGAGTGGACTCGCGAACCAGCAGGAACAGGGCTGAGGTTCCCGGCTGAATGGTATTCCCCACTTCTTTGATGAATTTGTGGTCCACGCCGGCATCGGCGAACTTCCCAGCAATGGCCCCGGCAGCAGCGCCGACGACCAGCCCGAATATCGGCACAAAGAAAATCAGGCCTATCAGCAGCCCCCAGAACGCTCCGCCGAGAGCACCGACACCGGTTAGGTTGGCTACCTGATCCACTTTGACCTTTCCTTCCTGGTTTCTCACAACAACAGCAGCATCATCTAGCCCTATGAGATGCTCCTTTTCCATCCTCAACAGGTCGTCCTTCATCTGTCCTGCATCCGTCATGTTGCCGAATGCAAGGACTACCAAATTGCTCAATTTTCCACCTCTGAATTAATGTTAGAAAGAATTGCTTATTAAACTTTCTGATTCTAAAAAAATTCGTCTATTGTTATATTGTTAGAATTTAAATGATGTCACGTATTAAAAACGCTATTCTTGCGGACATAATGCCCACAGTTAATGAAGGCTTTTTGGGCGAGCAATCTTCTTAAAATTATGACGAATTTTGCATGATATTGTATCAGACATTGAAATCCCTACTATAAATCAGGCAGAGAGAAAAATTATTGCGCAAAGCCTGGAAAAAGCCCAAAAAAACTCCCATTTGTAGGCTCAAGCTTCAGCCGCATAACCAGGAGTCTCTTGTCAAGAGAAAGATGTAAATTCTATTGCATAGAATCATTGATGGAGGGTGAATATCTTTGAAGAGAGAAGAGTTCTCGAAGATGATAGCGGAGTGCAATGTTCCTGAGAATATCGATCAGAAGCTCCTGGATAGCGCATCGGTAATGATGGGAAAATGGGGAGAGGGCCTGGTACACGTTGGCGCCGACAAGGATCATCTCTTCAAGCACTATGGCCTTGCAGAAAAGCCTGAGGACAGCGCAGTTGCGAAAAAGGAGAAGGCAGCTTTGCGCTGCGTTGCATCCAAAATCTTCAAAAGCGAATTGTCTAAAAGTGATGCTGAGGGGATAATGAAAAACCTCAATGATATCAATAAGCCGGGATTCCGCTGGCTGCAATAGGCAATTAGAAGAATTTTATTTTATTGTTTTTCCTATGCATTAATCTTGTAGGCCAATCCTGTAATAATCGACTTTTCCGAAAGGAGAACAAGAGAATCCCTCTTTTTAGTCCGCAGCCAAGGTAGAATACAGAATGAACAGATAGAATAATAAAAGTAAGAAAAGAAAACTATAATTAGCATCTTTTAATACAAAGTAAAGCCTTATATACGTATCCGGCCACCAAATGAAAACGGCGATAACAATGCATCATCTAAAAAGACGGACGATTCCCTTTACATCCATCGTGGGCCAGGACGACATGAAGTTCGCTTTGATCTTAAACGCAATCAATCCCCGCATAGGCGGAGTGCTGATAAGAGGCGATAAGGGAACGGCTAAGTCAACTGCAGTGCGTGCCCTTGCCGACCTGCTGGAGAATATTCTTGTGGTTGAGGATTGCCCCTTCAACTGCGACCCGAGAAATCTTGAGGACATGTGCGATCTTTGCTACGAAAAAAGCCTGAAAAATGAGATTAAAGAGGCCTCAAAAAAGACTCCAGTAGTCGATCTGCCGCTGGGCGCGACTGAGGATCGAGTCGTGGGATCGCTAAATGTTGAGAGGGCAATCAAGGAAGGAATCAAAGCCCTGGAGCCGGGAATTCTGGCAGCCTGCAACCGGGGCATACTCTACATAGACGAGGTCAACCTGCTCGACGATCATGTGGCCGACGTGCTCCTGGACTCGGCTGCTATGGGCGTGAATATCGTTGAGCGTGAGGGCGTGTCGGTAGCCCATCCGGCTCGCTTCGTTCTTGTTGGGACCATGAACCCTGAAGAGGGCGAGATTCGTCCTCAGCTTCTCGATCGATTCGGGCTGCAGGTGAGCGTATCGGGGATCGAGGATGTGGAAAAGAGAATGGAAATCGCCAAATTGGCGGATGCCTTCGACTCCGATCCCGAGGGATTTGCCAGGGATCGCCAGCCCGACCAGGATGACCTGAACAAGAGGATCTCGAAGGCCCGAGGCCTGGTGGGCCAGGTAAAAATGTCAGATGATCTTCTCCGAACCATTGCCTCAACCTGCATCGACCTGGGCGTCAAAACACACAGGGCCGAGATAGTGATATCCAGGACCGCCAAGACCATTGCAGCCTTCGATGGAAGAACCGAGGTGGGCTCCGAGGACGTAAAGAAGGCAATGGAGCTGGCGTTGTCCCACAGGATGAGAAGCAGGCCATTTGAGCCGCCGACGCTTAATAAAGAAAAGCTCGAAAAGTCAATGGGGAAGCATCATCACGACCGGATGGTGAGGCAAAGCTCATGATGATCGAGATATCGGGCCTATGCAAGGATTATTCCGGGAAGAAGGTGGTCGACGGCCTCGATCTCAATGTTGGCAAAGGGGAACTCTTTGGATTTTTGGGGCCGAATGGTGCAGGTAAGACCACCACCATCCGCATACTCACAACGCTCACCAAGCCGTCTTTTGGGACAGCGCTCATAAACGGAATGGATGTGGCCAGGGAGCCGTCAAAGGTCAAGTCCGAGTTCGGCGTGGTCCAGCAGCACTTGAGCCTGAACAGAGACCTGACAATTGCAGAGAACATGGAGCTGCACGCCAGGCTGCATCACCTGCCCGGTTCGGAGAGAAAGAAAAGGATTGCAGAACTTCTGGATTATGTGGCGCTATCCGATCACGCCGACTATCTGATAGACGACGTCTCCGGCGGCATGAAGAGAAGGGCCATGATTGCCAGGGCATTAATCCACAGGCCCAAGCTGCTATTCTTGGATGAGCCAACAGTAGGCCTTGATGCCCAGACACGCCGAAGGGTCTGGGACCTGATCCGCAAAATGAGCACCGATGGAACAACCGTCTTTTTAACCACACATTATATCGAGGAGGCAGAGGCCCTATGCCAGAGGGTGGGAGTGCTTAATAAAGGCCGGATGATCGCCATCGGCTCACCGTTAAGTCTCCGCCAGAAGCTTGGGATGATCGCCGTCGAGATGCAGGAAAAGGATAACGGAACGCAGTACAGATATTTTCCCGACAGGGCGACTGCTGCAAAGTTCATTCAGGGACTGCCGAACTCTGAGAGGGTTGTCATGAGAGAATCAAACCTCGAAGACGTTTTCATCGAGCTTACCGGCCACAAGGTAATGAGTGATTGATATGATCGATGCCTATAGCATACTCTGGTCGGATCTGGCAGCCCTCAAGCGCCGGTGGCCCAGGTATCTCATAACGACTCTCGTCAGCCCGATTTTATATCTTGTGGCCTTCGGATGGGGCCTTGGGAGGGGTATCAGCCTCAACGGAGCGAGCTACCTGGAGTTCGTGATACCTGGCATTATTGCTCTGACAGCCATGACCGCCAGCTTCAATGGAGCAGGAACCAGATTAAATGTCGATCGACTGTACTTCAAGAGCTTCGACGAGTGCCTCATGGCCCCTGTGAGCCTGCCGTCTCTTCTACTGGGGAAGGCCCTGATCGGAGGGGTCAGGGGCATCATAAGCTCAATTGCCTTTTTGGCTTTGGCCCTGTTCATCGCATCTGGCATTCACGTCAATTTGCCGTTCTTTCTCGGACTTATGCTGTGCTGTCTTACCTTTGCCTTTCTCGGGGTGCTTGTGGCCCTTCTGGCCAGGTCGCATGAGGATATGGCGACATTCGGCAGCCTGATCATTATGCCAATGGCCTTCTTGGGCGGGACTTTCTTCTCCCTATCGCAGGTGCCTTTCGGGTTGAAGATCGTGCTCTACGCATTGCCGCTCACCCATGCCAGTATGTTTCTGAGAGCGGCTGCGCTGGACCAGCCTCTGCCGTGGATTTCGTTCCTTATACTCTTTGGTTTCATGATCTTGTTTGTAGTAGGGGGATTAAGGGCGCTTAAGAAGATCAGCATTTAGGATAAAAATGCTACGAATGGGTAGAGAATAACACAAAAAGTCCCTAAGCATTAACTATAAAAGCATACTCGGATATTTCCTGATAAAAAGCCATGATCGATCTCCTTCTAGAGACCCTGGACACCACAATCACGACAATGGCCACGGTATTCCTGATGCTCTTCATAACCGGCCTCATGAACGAGATGGGCATGTTCCATCGCCTGTCCCATCTGGCTAGGCCCCTGGCGTCGGTATCGCACCTACCTGCGGTGTCTGCATCCTCATTTGTGATAAGCCTCGGGTCTGCTCTTGCTGCGAACACGATGATTGCAAGGATGAAGGAGGAGGGGCATTTAACTGAGCGCCAGACGTTCCTCTGCGCCATCATGAACAGCGTTCCTGTCTATTTCAGGGAGCTTTTCACGTATCAGCTGGCCTTTGTGGTACCGGTCCTTGGACTGTTCGTGGGAGGAGTCTACGCGGTGGTGGCGGTCTCTACAGGGATAGTTAAGCTCATTTTGGTCATGATCCTTGGAAGGGTTTACCTTTCCGGGGATCAGAGTACGCAGATGGAATTGAACGAGACAAAGCCCAATAAGAATATTGTAGAAGCTGCGGTGAAATCCCTGAAGGGACAAAGGCGGCAATTCATCCGCATTGCAGCTCTTTACTTCTTTATGACCTTTATTGTTCTCTATCTGAGCAAGGAAGGCCTTCTTCAATCATTGAATGCCCTTCCGCTTGCCCAGACCTTCGGAGTGCCTCCGGAGACAATTGTCCCCCTGACCATCTACGTGGCAAGCCCGAAGGCCGGCATCACTCTTTTAGGGCCGATGATCCAAAACGGCAGCATAACCGAGATGAAGGCCCTGATGGTCCTGATGCTCGGCAGCCTGTTTATGCTCCCATTTTATTCCATAAGGTCGCTCATGCCCAATTATACATCGGTCTTCGGCATGAGAATTGGGCTATCCCTGGTAATGGTATCTACTGGGATTAGCGTGTTTGTCAGGCTTATGGTGCTGGTGGTGCTGCTGGTAGTTGCAGGCTGACGACAGATTTTGATGAAATAATAGAACCGCCGTGGACGGGCTATGTCCCCAGCAGCATCGTAATTGTCGGGATTGACGCTCTTTCCAGCCGTCAGTTTTTCTACGCACCATGCTGCCCAGCATCAAAACGGTCAGGGCCTTGGCCTCCGAAAGACTGCCGTTTTGAACCATAGGCCCGAGAATTGTCATGCCTGCCTTGGGGCTTGTCACATATACCGTCAGAGGAACTATCGTCTCAGGAGGAACCTGAAAGAAATGGGCCAGAGGAACCACATTCATCGACGCGAGAGTGCCATTTTCGTTCGGGTAGAGGGCCAGGAAGGTCATTACGAAAAAAATGCCGGCAGGCGCAATATTGAAGCCAGAGGCCTGGCAATGAATGAGATTTTGTGAAAGTAACCCATCTCAGTCATTATGCCTGTTAGAAAGAGCATCAAGAATACGGTCGTCATCGTGGATACAGTCG
>CAZHNU010000027.1:31003-41608 GCA_964534145.1 uncultured Methanotrichaceae archaeon
GCCTCCAGGCAGATATCTATGATCGTAAAATCCTCATGCGGTAACCGATATTCTGGCCTTCTTTCTGGTCTCCTCTCTGATCTTTTGTGCCATTACGGCGAGGTTTTCCCTGGTAAGAGGCCTTGGGACCACAGCTGCACCGTTTTCCAGAATCGATCCTGCGAGTATTCGAAATCGCTCTGCTGCCCCGGAATCCGGAGCATGCTCAATGACCGTCCGGCCGTAAAGCTCGCTCTCGGTGATGAGCAGGTCGCTGGGTATCATTCCAGTGACGCTCGATCCTATTTTGGCGGCAAACTCCTCAACCAGCGCCGGGTCGTCAAGAGATCCCCGAACATTATAGATAATGCCGCCCAGAGCCGATCCGCCGCGCCCGGCATGGCGCTGGATTCCTTTGCAGATATTGTTGGCTGCATAGATCGCCAGATAGTCGGCCGAGGTGACGACGAAAACATTATCTGCCAGCCCCTGGCGCAGCGGCATGCCAAAACCGCCGCAAACGACGTCTCCCAGGACATCGTAAATGACAACGTCAAGGCCGCTCCTGTAGATCCCAAGTCGCCTGAGCAGCTCCACTGCCACCTTTATTCCTCTTCCCGCACAGCCCACGGCAGGCTCGGGCCCACCGGCCTCAACGCACAGGACCCCTTTAAAGCCGGGGAAGACGACCTCGTCAAGTTCAATGCTCTTTCCCTTGCCCATCTCAGTGAGCTCCAGCTTATCTCCGCCTTTTTCCCTCATCACATCGAGAATTGTGGGAATTTCTCTATCGCCTCTGAGATTCCTGGTGCAGTCGGCCTTGGGGTCGCAGCCCACCTGCATGACCTTCTTTCCCATCTCCGCAAGGGCGGCGGCAACATTGGATGAGACTGTGGACTTTCCAATGCCCCCCTTTCCATAAAACGCTATTTGTAAAGGCTCTTTCATACAATTACCTCCTCTTTGTTGCGTGTAAGAATCGAGTTAATGATAGTCTCGCATAGCAACGCAATGCCGGAAAAGCCGGCAAAAGGCAGATCCGACAGAGATATCTGGTCGAGCACTGGATATGAAACTCTCACAAGCGAGGCCTGAAGCTGCGATGCAGCTCTTTTCTCAAAGCTGGATCCGAAGATCAGGCTCACATCGGCACTTTCCAGAGCCTGGTTCATCTCCCAGCGATCAGGCTCTATCATGAGATGCTTGTATGGGGGCGTCCGTCATTTTGGCCTTCTCGGGCGCCGCAAAGTTGCTGGACGATATGGCCAGCAATTTGACATCCAGTCCAAGCTCGTTGCCGAGAAACTCCGAGAGGTCGAATGCTCTGCCGCTCTCTCCCACGACCGCCACGGGCATTGAGTAGATTCCCTGGAAGAACATGTGCGCCCTCTCTACTGTTTGCTTTATACGCTTCTTCTCTTTTTCCATGACCTCAGGATCAACTGTCCTGCCAAGGGCGCATGCTATCTTTTCGAGGAATTCCGTGCTCTTTATCAGGCCGTAAGGGTAAGGGACAGAAATGAATGGAATGCCGAGCTCCTCGTGCATGGCCTTTGCACACTCGAGTCCGTCTCCGCCCAAAAGCACGTTAAGCTCTGCCTGAGGCGCTTTTTGTATCTCTTTAAATGTTGCACAGCTTAAAATGGAGTTGACGGGCACATCCTGGTCATGCAGCATTCTCCTAATCTCGCCTAGGTCGCCGCGGCTGCAAAAATCGTCGGCCTTGAAGCCCAGGATGTTGATCCCCCTTCGGGGCTCGCCTTTTGACTCACGCATTTTGGGAACAAGCCTGCACAGCGCCTCCTCGTAGCCGAGCCAGGCCGGTCCCTCAGGCCCTCCGGCGTCCATTGCGATCAGCTCGGAATCCGTTTCTTCCTCCAGCAACAACTCCAGCCCCAAAACATCCTCGCCCATGATGACAGGAGCGCTGCAGTTTAAAACTGCGATGGCCTTTGGATGAAAGGTTTGATCCGCAAGCCGAATGGCCGATGTAAGCCTTTCCTCGCCGCTGTAAACCTCATCGCTGGCTTTCAGACCGCTGGTGAGAACCCTCACGCTGTTTTGCTCAGACCCTAGCGTCTGCAGCAGCAGGGCGCCGCAGTGGCATCCGTTCCTGCCGTGTATGAGGACCACGCAATCGCTAATTCCGTGAAATGCCCTGAGGGCTCCAACCATCCTGCAATCATGTAAAGGATCATATATTGTGCTCATTGATCTCCACTCCTGCCAGCCCCTGGAAATGGTAGTAGTTTCCCTGACTGAATTTCCTTGATCGCAGATGATGGAACGACAGTGCAACCTTGGCCCAGTGAGGCGTGAGGTTGCGTATGCCATCGTCGAATTCCATCAAGCTTAAGAGGGGCGAACGAGCCCTGGACCTTCCCAAAGCCTCCCTGAAGATGCTGCACAGCTCAATTGACGGCAGGAAGCCGACATTTAGCCTGGTCGTTGCAAACTCGTTGACGTCAACTGTTCTAAATCCCTCCTTATTGTAGAAATGAGCGACCTTCGAAGGGGCCATGACAAGATCCACCTGCCGCTTTCTAAAGGCCTCAAGCTCATAATCGGGAGTTGGATTGACCAGTAGATCGGGATGAAAGCCGTAAATCTCGGCCAGGCTCAAGTTGGCGCGCTCGATCTCCCTGATGGCTCTCTCCGTTAAACCATGCGTCAGCGTCTGGGTCCTGTAAATTATGACTGCAACATCGACACCGATATCCTTCAGCAGGTTGAGGCTGAAGCCCACGGGGACAGCAACCCTTATGCCCTGCAGCTCCTTTGAAATGACCTTTAGCCTTGATTCGGCTGCTGCCCGGTTTTTCTCGATTACCGATCCGGCCTCGCCCTCCTTCCCCATGATCCGGGCTATTTCCTGCAAGACCCGCGAGCTTCCTGCAATTCCGTAAGGGCTTATAAGCTCCAGATCCTTTTCCTTGTTGTATCTGTCCCAGCCGGTGATCTTGCAGTACTCGACGTTCATCCTCTTCTTCATGAGTTCTGCGAAGGACATGCGGTAGCCCGTGATGTTGAGGTCGGCCCGTGCAAGGTCCATCAAATCCCCGGTCGTCGTGTGATCGAAGCAGATTTTGTTGATCTTGATGCCCATTTGCGTGAGAAGCGTGGCCATCTCCCGGAACTTGAGGGCGTTTCTCTGCGTTGGAGAGTTGATCAGGTTCACGGAGCCCTCGTTCTTTTCGACGTCGTCCCGGCAGATCATCTGGTCGGCTATAGCGTAGAGCGAGTCCTGGATGCCCACAGGCCTTGATTTTCCCACAAAGTCGCCTGTGGAATAGACAACGCTGCAGCCTACCATCTCCCTTGCCTTTTGAACGGCTGCCCCGATGTCGTCTCCAATGAGGTCCGTGGTGCAGGTCGTAATTACAATTATAAGCTTTGGGGAATGCCTCTCATAGGCCTCGACGATTCCCTTGTATAGCTTTTCCTCGGCACCGTAGACCACGTCCACGTTGTTCAGGTTTGTGCAGGGGCTGTCGTAGAATGTGGATGAGAGCATGAAGGGATTGAGCTTTCGCTGAAAGGCGCACCCTACCGGACCGTGAATGAGGGGCAGGGCATCGACGACTGAGTTGGCGATGACCATCGCACCGGCGATTTTGCCGTGAATTGCCGCCAGATGGTGCATGGGGACGGCGCTGTAAATGCTTCTCATGGTCTCGAGGATTGGCGCCTCGTCTCTTAAGACCAGGTCTAGTTCTTCCGGATTCATTTGGTTTACCTCGGCTTCATATTACTGATAGAAAGTAAAATAGCATTAAATAGATTTCGACAAATCAGCAAATCATAAATAGTTATAAAGCCCTTTAGGCACTACTTTTTTTATATCGAAAAATATAAATAATTTTTAAAAACAAAACACCGGCAAATTCCAACCTCATTGCGTATTATCCCTGCACAAAGAAAATCGGCTATCCGTTTCAGGCTCGCCAATGAAACTTAAATAAATAGATTTGAACTGCCATTCGTTCGATTTAAATAAGTTAATGTATTAAAATGTACTATTTGCCCGGTTGATCTAAATTCATTCAGGAGAAAGGAGCAGATTTGAACGGACATAAAATATATCATAGTAGCTATGCTGGTGTGCTTAGCCCAAGGGTTATCATCGGCATCCAGCTACACTCTTGAGATTTTCGGCAATGCAAATCAGGATGAAGCCATCAACGAATCAGATATAAGAGGTTGAATTGCCATCATACAGCAAGCGGAATGAAAAAAGAAAAGAGAATCGATTGAAGGCTTCACTTCAACTTGTCTCTGCAATAGGATATGCCTGAATCAGATCCTCTGGGTATGTCTCCCCCAGCATTTCATAATACTCTTTGTATATGACATCAGGAGAGGCCAGGTCAAACTCCGGGTGCAGGAATTTGGCCCAATATGTGAGCCCCACAACGCTATCCAGCCCGAAGAGAAGCTCGTAATTAATGACATATACCCTGCCGTTCTTTACAGCCGAGATATTCGCCCATTCCTTGGTATTTAAAACATTGTTCCTCAGGTTCTCCGGCTCAGTCGTATTGGCCCACCCCTGGTTAGAGCCGCTCCATGTGATTATTACATCGGGATTCTCAGAGAGTACCCATTCTGAGTCGACCTTCGGATATGTCGTAGAGAGATTTCCAGCAACGTTTATTCCGCCTGCCAGTGTGCAAAGGGTATCGCAGCCTGAGCTTGGTCCAAAGGTTTGAAGTGCCCCTGGATAACCATCCATTTTGGCAATGAATACCTTTGGTTTATCCTCAGGCTCAAGTTCGTCAACCAGCGCCTTTATCTCATCCTCGTATGTCTTGCACCAAGAATTGTACTCTTTTGCCCTCTCATCTTCGTTAAGAATGTAACCCAGCATGTCCATTTCGTATCTCAATGTCTGCTGCTTGTAGAAATCAAGGCCGACCACTGTAAGAGACGGCAGCTTTTCCGCGATCTCGAGCAGCTTGGGTTGGTAGGAGCTGCCAGAGCCGTAGTTTATCACCAGATCGGGGTTAAGAGACAGTATTGTTTCATAATTATATTCCGGATAGCCGACGTCTGTCCTATCGCTTAGTTCCGGGAAGTAGTACTTCTTTCCCAGCACAACGCTGGTTACCCCTGTCACCCTGTCCGTTGCTCCAAGGTTTTTCGCTGCAGAAGCCACATCGCTATTGAGGACTACAATGCTTTGAACCGGCTCTTTTATGGTTACAACTCTCTCGGCACTGTCGATAATCGTAAGCTCCTTTTCATCACCGCTTATGATATGCTCTATCTGGGCGATGTCCTCGTGGTCGATCTTCCCATCATAATTGGCGTCGCTCAAGTTAGTGGCTGTGTTTGTTCCATTTATCACGCCCTCGACATAAGCGACGTCCTTTTCATCTATCATGTCATCCATATCAGCGTTGCCGTAGATCTCCAGGGTGTAGTCAAACGCATTTCCCGGCATAACGGCCAGGATAACCGCCGATGCCAGAAGAAGTGAGAAAAAGTGTATTAGTCTCATCATCTATGTCTCCTCCAGCGGCGGATAGACGAACACTCCGTGCTTGTCAAGATCGAAGTCCAGCCTCTGGAATCGCGCCAGGTACTCCCGATGGATGGCCTGCGGGTCCAGGTTGGTGAAGAGATCGGGGTAGAAGAACTTTGCAAGGTATGCTACTCCTATGAAGAAGGTTGGCTTTGCTGCATTGCTGTCCGAGAGCATGAATACTCTGTCGTCCTGAACCGCCTTGATGTTCTGCCACCCAGTGCGGTTCAGGATAGTCTCCCTCAGAGCCCTGGCATCTGTGGCGTTTTCCTTCTCGTATCCCATGTACTTATTGCCGTGATTTGCGGTCTTTACAATTACTTCCGGGTTCTCCTGGATTACCCATTCCTGATCTACCGTCGGAGATGATCCTACAAGGCCAAGAGCAATATTGTCCCCGCCTGCCAGTGTGCACATGTCATTGAGACCCGATCCATTGCTTGCGGCAGTGAAATCCTTGTTCTGCTCCAGATAAACCCGAACACGGTTCTCTTCAGGAATCTGGCTTACTTTCTCATTTATCGTATCCAGGTACGACTCATAAAAGTCGATGAACTCATAGGCCCTTTTCGGATTTCCCATGAGGTATCCCAGCTGCGCAATTTCCTGAGAGATATTGTATGGCTGATAGAGGTTGAGGCCAATGACTGTCACATGAGGCTCAAGGCTCTTGCCGTATTCAAGCGAGCTTGAGACGGCTCCGTTCCATCCATAAGCAATGGCTACATCCGGATGCAGGGAAAGGATCTTCTCAAAGTCGCAATCCGATCCGGACTTGACCACGGGAAGCTTGGATAAATCAGGGAAAAACTCTGTTTTTTCCGCAACATACTGCTCGACGCCGATTATTTTTTCTTCCTCGCCCAGGATCTTAATGCATTCAGCGGAGTGCTGATTCAGGGAGACAAGAGTATTTATCGGGTATTTCACAGTTATGGTACTATTGGCAGAATCAATGATTGTCAGGTTTTCTTCCGTTCCAGTGGCGATCATTTCTGCCAAGACGCTATCATTTTCGTCTATCGTGCCGTCGAGGTTGGTATCCGAAAACAATGTAGGGGGCTGCGTTCCCGAAACAACCCCTCTGATGTACTCGACATCTTTCTCGTCAATCACGTTATCCAGATTCGCATTTCCATAAATCTTGAGCGTGAAGCTCTCGGCAAGTGCTGGCAAAATTAATGCAGAAGCACATAAGACTACAGCAAGCCATGTAAGTATTTTCTTGCCCATCAAATTCACTCCTTAAAGATGGTTTCATATTATTTATTTATATATTTCTTGAATAAATTATGACTTAATGTGAATGATTTAGATATTTATAGCTTTTGATAAGCACGCTAAACGGAGGGATAAATTTTTCATGATTGTCTACTCCTGATTGTTTTTATGCCATTATTTTTAATTCAATCATACTTAATCATTAATAAAAGATAATAATACGTACTTAGTCATAACAATTTCGATTTGATCAATAAAAAGAGTAAAGATATTAATGAGATAGATATTCCTTAGAAATTATAAAAATTTTATCCCCCTGAATTCAGCCCGCTAAGGCACCGTTCAAAGACCGTAACGGCACAATACAGGGTTTATCCATCGAATTTATAACCACGGCGTCAATACCGTATATATCGCGAATAATTCTCTCGCTTAAAAGATCCCTGGGGCTCCCGGCAGCATAGATCTTGCCCATCTTCAGCATCACCAAATTATCCGAAAACCGTGCGGCTAAATTGAGGTCGTGGATGGCCATAACGGCAGAGATGCTCTTCTCCTTGACCAGAGTGCTTATCGTCTCCATGACATCGAGCTGATGCTTCATATCCAGGTTGGATGTGGGCTCATCAAGCAGGAGCACAGTGGGCTCCTGAGCCAGCGCCCTGGGCAATCAGCACCTTCTGCTTCTGGCCGCCTGAGAGCTGGCCGAAATCCCTCATTGCCAGATCGTCCAGGTGCAGCAGCTCCAAAACGCCAGCTACCTTATCGAGATCGGCGTCGGAGACTCGCCAGGATATATGCGGCCTCCTTCCCATGAGCACTGTATCAAAGACCGTGGTGTTCAGAGGAGTCGAGCTTGACTGAGGAACATAGCCTATCAACCTGGCTATCTCCTGCTGCTTCATGCTCTGAACCTCGCGCCCTTCAAGCAGAATGCTTCCTTTGGGCTTTAGAATGCGGTCGATGCATTTGATGAGCGTGGTCTTGCCCGATCCGTTCGGCCCCACAAGGCTTAAAATCTCTGCATCATCGACGATTACGTTCAAATCATCCAGGATCTTGCTGCTATTATAGCTAAAAGATAAATCTTTGATAGTAATTTTTACCATTGCGCCTCACTCTCCAGGTGGACATTTCTACTTAGCACAGGATTCTCACATCCTATTAATAAAACTTTTCTTTCTAATTGTATTACCAAATAATAAAAATGGAATTGGAGCTCGGAACCGCTTTGACAGCGGCTCACCAGAACTCCTTCTTCCGGCGCATGAAGAGGTATACGAAGAACGGCACTCCGAGGAAAGCAGTCATAATTCCCACCGGCAGGATTACAGGAGCAAGTATGGTTCTCGCCACGGTATCTGCGGCCAGAAGCAGCAATCCGCCCGCCAGGGCTGAAACCGGCAGCAGGAACCTGTGATCGCCCCCGATTACCATGCGAGTGATATGGGGCGCAACCAGGCCGATAAATCCAATTGTGCCTGTAAAGCAGATCACCCCCGCAACTATGAACGAGACCAGCATCATGCAGGTGACACGAGTTCTCTCAACGTTTACGCCGAGGCTCTTTGCCGTCTCATCGCCCGCACCCATAGCATTAATATCCCACGATTTTAGGAGAAGATACGGGAAGCAAACGGCAACGATCCCTGTGACTATCCAGACCTTATCCCAGGAGGAGCGGCCCAAAGAGCCCATCATCCAGAAGACAACCTCCTGAACCTGTTCTGCATGTCCCACGTACTGCAAAAAGGAGGTCATGGCCGAGAAGAGATACATGATGGCAATTCCCGCCAGTATCATTGTCTCGGGTGTGATGCCCTTGTATTTTGCCATTCCGTAGACTAATAGGGAGGCAAGAACTGTGAATATAAAGGCATTGCCAACGATCAACCACTGCCCACCCACAAATCCGGCACCCATGACTATGGCAAGCGCAGCTCCAAAGCCCGCAGCCGAGGAAATGCCAAGGGTATACGGGCTGGCCAGTGGATTTTTGAGAACGCCCTGCATCACAGCTCCGGCAGCGCCCAGACCTATGCCGCCAATTATTGCAAGGAGAATGCGGTGCAGCCGCAGGCCCCAAACGATAGTATCGGAGAACCAGGTAGTCTGGAAATATCCTGGAAAGACCCTGGCAAGGATTGTAGAATAGACATCTACCACGCTGATGTCCGCGGACCCTCGTGTGGCGGCATAGCCCGACAACAAAACTATCGCGGCGATGAAAGCGAAAAGATATAAGATTTTTTTGCCGATGAACCTCTCATACTCCGCCCTCAGGTCAGCGCTTGTTTTATTATAGGAATGTACCTCCGACATTGAACTATTCCTCGATGTGCATGATCATCTTGAGATCTGCCGAGCCAATGTTTCGATCGGCGAACTCCATTTCAGCCCACGGCAATTCCTCAATTAGGGACCCTTTTATCTTCATGCCAAATCCTCAAATTCCTCTTTGGAAATATGTGCGAGGTATTTTGTACGTTTATTAATAAATCTTTTGGTATTTGTATTATCTAGTCATAATACCTGTAATGCAGCATATTTCCAATATAGAATCTCCATTCAGGCGTTTTCCGTGCCGAATAAAAGCTCCAATTACCGATCATTTCTAAGAAGTATTCACGTCGATAGACCATGGTTTTCTTATAGATAATTGATCGTGTAAAAAAGATGTTAATAATTTTATTTAACTCTTAGTAACATTCATTAGCATTTCTTATCAGAATAATTCATAAAATATCACTTATTATTACAGCATAAAGCCTTATATAGATAATCGACGAGCTTATAAAAAAGGCGATTGCAATGCATCACCTGAAGAGAAGGACCATCCCATTCACATCTATCATCGGACAGGATGACATGAAGTTCGCCCTGATTTTAAATGCCATAAATCCCCGCATAGGAGGGGTGCTGATCCGGGGCGACAAGGGCACTGCCAAATCGACTGCAGTGCGGGCCTTAGCCGACCTCCTGGAGAATATCCTTGTAGTTGAGGACTGTCCCTTCAACTGCGATCCCGCCAACCGGGAGGCCATGTGCGATCTGTGCTTCGAGAAGAGCCAGAAAAGCCGGGTAAAGGGAATAAAGAAAAAGACGCCCGTGGTTGATCTGCCCTTGGGGGCGACCGAGGATCGAGTCGTTGGATCGCTAAACGTTGAGAGAGCAATCAAGGAAGGAATCAAAGCCCTAGAGCCGGGAATCTTGGCTGCCTGCAACCGGGGCATACTCTACATAGACGAGGTCAACCTCCTGGACGACCATGTGGCTGACGTGCTCCTGGACTCGGCTGCTATGGGCGTGAATATCGTTGAGCGTGAGGGCGTGTCGGTAGCCCATCCGGCTCGCTTCGTTCTTGTTGGGACCATGAACCCTGAAGAGGGCGAGATTCGTCCTCAGCTTCTCGATCGGTTCGGGCTGCAGGTAAGTGTTGTAGGAATCGAGGATATAGAGCAAAGAATGCAGATCGCCAAGATGGCCGATGCCTTCGACATCGATCCCGAGGGGTTCACCAGGGGGCGTCAGGCCGATCAGGATCGGCTGAAAGAGAAGATCTCTCAGGCCAGGGAAATGCTCGGCAAGGTGACAATGAGCGATGACCTGCTCCGCATGATAGCCACCACCTGCATTGATCTTGGAGTCAGGACGCACCGGGCTGAGATCGTGATCTCCCGGACGGCCAAGACCATTGCAGCCTTCGATGGAAGAATCGAGGTAAGCTCTGAGGACGTGAAGAAGGCAATGGAGCTTGCGCTTTCTCACAGGATGAGGAGCAAGCCGTTTGAGCCGCCGACGCTGAATAAGGACAAGCTCGACAAGTCCATGGAGCGCCAGGAGCATGAGCATCAGCACGAGCAGCAGCAGGAGCAGCAGCA
>CAZHNU010000028.1:0-9292 GCA_964534145.1 uncultured Methanotrichaceae archaeon
AATGGCAACGGAGCCAATGGCAACGGGGCCGGAAACGTGGTCGCTTCAGGGTCTCCTCGGGAGGTGATGACACCTCAGAATATTAAAAGCGCTTATGGTGTAGAGGTAGAGATCATAGAGGTTAAGGGGCGAAGGCTGCTAATGCCCATTTAATGCAAACAATTTTCTCTTTGATGCCAATTATTTTGGATGGACACTAAGGCTCATTCACCGCTATATCTAATTAAGGCGAAGAGAAAAAAGCCTGAAGGAAAAGGTACTACAGGAAAAGGTGAATGAAAATGGAGGTCGTATTTCTGGGGACCAACGGCTGGTACGATAGCGCTACCGGCAACACCATCTGCACGCTGATCAATTCTGAGAAGTACCACATAATCCTGGATGCCGGGAACGGCATTCATAAGGTCGATGCCTATATCAAGGACGACAAGCCCGTTTACCTCTTTTTAAGCCACTTCCACCTCGACCACATAGAAGGCCTTCATGTCCTAAACAAGTTCCGGCTCTCTCAGGGGCTTAAAATCTTCGGCCAGAAGGGGACGGGCAAGACCCTGAATATCATCGTCAACAAGCCTTTCACAGTTCCCTTGGACGAGCTTCCATATCAAGTCGAGGTCCATGATCTATCGGAGGGACCCTATAAGCTTCCCTTTCCAATTGAATGCAGGTTTCTCCTTCACGCCTCTACATGCATGGGCTATAGGATAGAGCTGGATAGAAAGACAGTGGCCTACTGCCCGGACACTGGAATTTGCGAAAATGCGATAAAGCTTGCCGAGAGCGCGGATCTTCTCATAGCGGAGTGCTCCCATAAGCCCGGTGAGCAGAGCCCCTCGTGGCCTCACTTAAATCCCCAGGATGCAGCAGATATCGCCCGGAGGGCGAAGGCCAGACATCTGGCGCTGACGCACTTCGACGCCGGAAGATATACGACCGTTCATGAGAGGCTGGATGCTGTGAAATCTGTTGAGGACCTGGGAGAGATAGCAGTAACAGTGGCCCAAGATGGGATGGCCATAGAGCTATAGCATATTAACAAATCTTTTGCCAAAAAGGAAATTTAACTGAGGCAGAAAACCGGAGCTTCTGCCCCATCGCATCCGGATCGCTATTCGTCTAAAGCTGAATCGAAAAAAATAATCGAATCGGCTCAGTATCTTCTGGGCGGCCTGGCGGGCTTGTGCTTCTGGTAGCAATCGCTACAATAAACCGGCCTGGAGCCATCGGGCTTGAAGGGAACCTGACATGTCTTACCGCACTCTGCACAGGTTGCATCGTGCATCTCTCTGGGGCCCCTATTGTAAGAAGAGCCGCCTCTGCTGCTTCCGTATCTCTCCATTTATTTCACTTACCTTTGGCGTCGGTTCCTGGAACCGACCCTGCTACAAAACCATCCCATCAAACTCAATTGATGCAACGCTATGCAGCTTTTTATAAAGGGGCAAACTACGTGATATAGATTTCGGTATGATCTTCCTGAATGCGCCGTCCCGGCAAGCGGCTCATCAGGCTATGAAGAGACCTCTCACTGCAAATCGTCTCCGCATAAATTTAAAAAATACTTTTTATCCTTTATACTCTCCCCCTGCCAGCTCCCTGATCCTTTCAGCAATTTTAGGCCCCACAAGCTCCACCTGCTGCAGCTCCTCCAGGCTCGCGGTCATGACCTTTTCAACTGAGCCGAAATGCCTGAGCAAATTTTTGGCCACTGCCGGGCCTACGCTTGGGATCGCGGAGATGAGATACTCCTGCTGTTCCTTTAGCGTCCTGGCAGTCTTGTGGCCGTGGACCTTCGGCTCCCGACCCTCCTTCCTTTCTCTTGCAGCCAGAAGCGAAATCACTGCGGCCGTTTCCTCCCGGTCATCTGTTGGAATTATCGGCACTCCGTAGTCCACGGCTATTGAGGCCAGAGCACCCCTGATGGATGCCGGATTCATCTGTCTGGCATACAGGTCTCTTCCTTCAAGAATGAGAACGGGGCGGTCGTAGGTTCTGGCGAGATCCGATATCTGCCTAAAGAGGTTTCTGTCAGGATCGATGATCGATGCAGCGAAATCCTCTGCGGTCTTTCGTTCGACTGCCAGGCGATCGCTGAGCACGTAATCCCCAACCTCCAGGCCTTTCAGGGTGATCTCAAGTCCCAGGCTTTCCAGGAGCTTGCCCATCTCGCGCTCTCTGGGGTCCACAATAACCATTCCCGGCTCTTCCTTCGGCCGATCGGGGACATCGGTTATTTGCATCTGCATCGGCTGGAACTCCGATGCATGGGACAGATGTTCCTGGGCCTTTCCGCTTAAGCCCCTGATCTGCTTTTGCATTGTCTTTTCTTTTCGCTCGGAAATCCAGTAGTAGGCCTCGTCCCTCGTTCCTTTGGCCATCAGGACGACCACTCTTCCGGCCCTTGCCCGCCCTGTCCTGCCCTTTCTCTGAATCGACCGAATTTCGCTTGGAACAGGCTCGTAGAAAAGCACCATATCCGTTGAGGGAATGTCTATTCCTTCCTCCCCGACAGATGTGGCGATGAGCACGTTTAGCTCGCCTGCCCGAAACTTGCCTAGCATCTCTCCCTGCTTCTTCTGGCTTAATCCCTCATCCTCCTCGCGGCTGGACTGGCCCACAAACCTGGCAGCCTTTATTTCAGGATTCTGTTTTAAGAACTTGAGGAGGGAGGATGCAGTATCCCGGTAGTTGGTGAAGACCATGATCCTGGAGTCGGGCTTTGCTGCCAGCTGCTCCTTAAGGATCTTTTGCACAGCTGCAAGCTTCGGGTGCTCGACTTTGGTTTCCGATACGGTGGCCATGACCCTTCGAAGCTTTGGGTCCTCCATAAGCCTTCGGGAGGCCTTGGAACCGCTGCGGGACAGGGACTCTCCCTGGAGCCTCTGAAAGTAGCGGGCGAGGGCGTCCGTCCCCTGAGTCTCGGCAAGCTCCACGGCATGATGAAGCTTGAGCACCTCAGCCATCACAGAGATGGCCTTGAAGACCGTCGGATTGGCCTGCCTGGCGGCAGTTGTCCCAAGAAGCGCCTGAAGTCCGAGCAGCTCCTTTTTAGAGGCCTTCGAATCGATTCTTGCAGGAGAGACGCCAAGCCTGTTCAGGTCGTCGATCCTTTCCTTTAAAATATCCTCAATTGCATTTCTGATGTTTAAAAGCTCCTCCGGAACCTGCAGCTTGACCCATTCGATCTCCTTTTGGTAAACGAACGGCGCCACATCTGAATCGCTCTCCGTCCTGGTCGAAATCTTTTCGACCTTCAAGTTTGTGCAGATCTCGGCTATCTTCTCGCTCTGGCTGCCGGGACTTGCGGTGATTCCCAGGACCAGCGGGTCCCCGGCCTCACGGGCGTATCGCTCTGCGATATAGACATAGGCATAGTTCCCTACAGCTCTGTGCGCCTCGTCGAAGATAACCAGGGAGACATCCGACATGTCGATCCTCCTGGAGAGCAGATCGTTCTCTATCACCTGGGGCGTGGATACAACTATTCTGGCGCGGTTCCAGGTATCGGTCCGCCTCTCCGGCGGCATCTCTCCGGTCATAAAGGAAACCATTCCTTCGTCCCTGAGAACCCTTTGCAGGAATGCAGCATGTTGCTCCACCAGCGGCTTTGTTGGGGCCAGGAAGAGCACCTTGCCCTTTTCAAGCCTTGGAAGCAGGACCATAAGGGCAATGACCGTTTTCCCTAGACCTGTGGGCACCACCACCAGGCAGGAGTTTTTAAGCGCAGTTGCTGCCAGGTCCATCTGGAAGAGTCGCTTCTCCACGCACTCCGACTTTAAAAGGGGGTGTTCCAGGTAGGATGCGGACATGGGTGTATGTTTTCTAATTAATGGTATTTAAGAATAGTATTAAAAGCTCCAAGCTTGAAAGCTTTATGTATCTAGATATCAAGTTGTCCTATTACCTGAAATGGAGGAATCAAAGATGAAAATTAGCGCTCGAAATATGCTGAAAGGCAAGGTGAAAAAGATAGTCAGGGGCCCGGTCAGCACCGAAGTCACCCTTCAGCTTCCCGGTGGAGATACGCTTGTATAAGTCATCACCAGCACATCAGCCGAGAATCTCGATATATGAAAAACTACTTATCCCTCATGGCGGAATAGCCATTCCCTGAGGGCTTTATATGGAGGAGATCCAAAAGAAAATCAAAGATCCGGAGCTTCTTGCTCAGATTGATAAGGTCGTGCCCTTCCACGGCTACCTGAGCACAGGAGCCTTTGTTGGAATTCAAATGTTCAATATTGCCAAAAAAATTTTGGATATAAGCCCTGAAGATCGGCTTTTCGTGATCTCTGAGACCTACAACTGCCTTCCAGATCCATTTCAGATCCTTGCCGGAAGCACTATTGGAAATAAAGGCCTGAGGATCAAGGATCACGGCAAGATGGCTGTTACCATCAATAAGCGCGGTGACGTCGGAAGCAGGATCAAAGCCGTTCGCATAATGCTCGATCCGGCCAAGACCAAAAAATACCCTAGGCTTCACGATTGGTTCATGAAGACCTGCAAAGTCCCTCATGATGAGGCCGTCTCTATCCTGCTGGAGGCTGGGGAGAGCGTTTATTCCTGGGAGGTAATGGACATTGTTGTTCCAGAGAAGGCCCGAAAGAAGATCTCCATCTGCAAGGAGTGCGGCGAGAGCTTTATCCAGCACGAGGAGGAGATGCTCTGCCAATCATGCCTTGAAGCCCTGATATCAAAAAGCCCTGATCCATCTATCAATTCTCATTTGGAGGATACAAAATGCCCGCAAAGCTAGTCCCATCACTCTGCCCCTATTGCGCTGTCGGATGCGGCCTTTATCTGGTCGTTGATAAAGGAGCGGCCGTGGGAATCGAGTATATGAACGATCATCCCACCTGCGAAGGAGCCCTCTGCCCCAAGGGAAACGCCGTTCTCGAGGTTTTGAACAACGAGGAGCGATTGAAGTATCCCTTGAAGCGTTCGGGCGATGGATTCGTGAGGATCTCATGGGACGAGGCTCTGGATCTTGTGGCGCAGGGCCTCTCCAGGAACATCAAGAAGCATGGGCCGCGATCGATCGGATTCCTGGCCTCGTCCAGGTGCAACAACGAGGAGAATTACCTGCTGCAGAAGATGGCCAGACTTCTGGGCTCCCCTAATGTCGACAACTGCGCCAGGCTCTGCCACTCTCCGACGGTCGTGGGCTTAGGAGCAGTTCTTGGCACGGGAGCCATGACCAACAACCTCCTCGATCTGGAGAACTCGAAGTGCATCTTTGCAATAGGCACAAACTTTACCGAGGCCCATCCCATCGTTTCGAGGTGGGCCCAGAAGGCGAAGGACAAGGGGGCCGTGGTGATCGTGGCCGATCCGAGGATTACGTCGACATCCTGGATGGCGGATATTCACCTGCGAATCAAGCCCGGCAGCGACATAGATTTGCTGCGGGGCATGATGTCGGTAATAATCGATGAAGGATTGATAGACGAGAGCTTCATCGCCGGCAGAACTGAAGGATTCAATGAGCTTAAAAAGAACCTTAAAGGCTATTCTGCAGAGAAGGCATCTGAGCTTACAGGCATCCCGGCAGGAGATATCATAAAGGCTGCCAGGATTTATGCCAAGTCGCCTTCCTCCGCCCTCCTCTACTCAATGGGCATAACCCAGCATATTTGCGGCACTGACAACGTCAAGGCCTGCGCCACACTCGCCCTAATCTGCGGCCAGATCGGAAGGCCGGGCGCGGGCGTATGGCCGATGCGAGGCCAGAACAACGTTCAGGGCAACTGCGATATGGGCGGCATGGCAGAATTCTATCCCGGCTACAAGCGGGCATCGGATCCGGCATCGTTAGAGTTCTTCAAGAAGGCGTGGAACGCGGCGGACCTGCCGATAGGCCCTGGACTAACGTCAACGGAAATGACAGAATGCGCACTGGATGGCTCAATCAAGGCCTTGTTCATAGTCGGTGAGGACCCTGTCGTCTGCGATGCGGACATCAAGAAGACCAAGGCTGCTTTGGAGAGCCTGGACTTCCTTGTGGTGCAGGAAATTTTCATGACCGCCACTGCCAGGATGGCGGACGTCGTCCTGCCCGCTGCAGCCTGGGCGGAGAAGGACGGCAGCTACACATCAATGGAGCGTAGAGTCCAGTGGATCGACCAGGCCGTGCCTCCAGTGGGAGAGGCAAAGGAAGGCATTTGGATCATTAACGAGATTGCAGGGAGGATGGGGCTGGACTTCAACTACAAAAGCGCAACTGAAGTGCTGTCCGAGATCAACCGCCTGGTCCCGGCCTACGGAGGCATGACCAAGGAGCGGATTTCAAAGATAGGAGGCCTGCGGTGGCCCTGCCCCGACGAGAGACACCCTGGAACGGATATCCTCCACCAGGAGAGATTTTCAACGCCCGACGGACGGGCAAGGGTTGCGACTGTGGAGAACAAGCCCCCTGCCGATGCCACAAGCCCTGAATATCCCATCCTTCTCACAACCGGGAGAATCGTTGTCCACTACAACAGCGGTTCAATGACCCGGAGGAGCCCGTCGCTGCAGGAGAGGGACAGCGAGCTTTACATTGAAATTAATCCCGAGGATGCAAATGTGCTGAAGGTGCGGCACGGCGGCATGGTGATGGTCACAACCCGCAGGGGCGAGACCGAGGCCAGGGCCAGGGTAACTGAGAAGGTGAAGCCCGGGGTGGTCTTCATGCCCTTCCACTGGCAGGGGACGAACATCATAACCTCAAGCGCGCTTGACCCTGTTTCCAAGATCCCGGAGTATAAGGTGGCCGCCTGTAGAATTGAGGCATTGTCCTGATGGGCAGCAAAGAAAAAGGGCTGAGAGAGAGCTGGCACGCTGATAGGGTGGAGGAGGCGGTGGCCTGCTGGAGGGAGGTGCATCTCGAGCCTGATTCCACCTACCTCTCCATGAGGTGCCTGGAGATTTGCGGCGATCAAAGGCACGATGTGGTGGTGGATGTGGCGGTTGAGGTAGCGGTGGAAATCGTTTTAAACGGCCACCGCGTGGCCTCTTTGCCGGTGCTGCCGGTCCAACTCAGGGAAATGGCAGTCGGCTTCCTGATCGGTGAAGGGCTGGTCGAAAGCTTCGAGGATATCGTTTCAATCGAGCTTGAGAGCGGCTCAATCATCTGCGAGACCCATGGCGGCATTGCAGGAATTGTAGCTCCTCAAAGGGACTGTCAGGGCAGTCAGCGCCGCAGCATGAGCGGACCTGGTATCGGGAACATGGATCTAAAGCCCATGAGCCTAACGCCCATAAACTCCGATATTAAATTCAAGGCAAGCGATATTTTAAAGGTGGTGGATCAGCTCAACGAGCAGGCAAAGCTGTGGCGCAGGACAGGAGCTACCCACACGTCCATAATCTGCGATAGTGCGGGCCGAATTTTAGCCTCCTGCGAGGATGTGGGCCGGTCGAGTTCTGTCGACAAGGCCGTGGGGGCAGCCATTCTTTCCGGCGTGGACCTTTCCAGATGTGCCCTGGTTACAAGCGGCAGGCTTTCGGAGGTAATGGTCGCCAAAGCTGCACGTGCCGGTTTTCCTGTTCTGGTGAGCAGGAGCGCGCCGGTGAGTTCCGGCGTGGAGCTTGCGCAGAAAATCGGTATGACGCTGGTGGGATTTGCCAGGCCGCCTAGGCTGTATATCTATTCGGGAGAAGATAGGATAGAATAAGGTGAGCTGCAGATATGAGAACATTCTCCCCCCGACTAGCCTTAAAAGCCCTCTGGCAGATGAGGGTCATGAGAAGGCCCTTCGTCCTTTCCCACGGGATTAATGCCCGATGCAACCTCAAGTGCAGGTTTTGCGAATACTGGTCGAAGCCTGGAACGGAGATGACCACTCCTGAAATATTTCGCATGCTAGAGGACGCCAGTTCCTTTGGCATTGGGGCGTATAACGCCTGGACTGCAGAGCCGCTCATGAGGCGGGACCTTCCAGAGATTCTCAGGCACGCCAAAAGCCAGGGGCTTATCACATCTCTAATTACAAACGGCCTTCTCCTAAAGGCCAGGGCGCATGAGCTTATCGATTTGGATTATCTGTCTGTCTCCCTGGATGGTATCGAAAGCTACAAAGGCTTGCGGGGCGCAGACCCCGACGCAGTTCTTGAAGGCATTAGGGCTGCCCGTGATGCAGGCCACGAGATACTGATAAACTGCGTTATAAGCGGCAAGAACCTGCATGAACTGGAAGATCTCGTCAGCCTGGCAAGGTCTCTTGGCGTCTGGATATCCTTCGAGCCCATCAACGAGTCTCTAGGGATCTCAAGCGCGGTCTGGGACGAGCTTGGGATCAGGAATATGGGCGAGTACGAGAGGGCGCTGGACAGGCTGATAGACCTGAAAAAGAACGGGGCTCCCATCATTAACTCATTGACATATCTGAGGATGATAAAGTCCGGAAGGCCGAATTTCAGGTGTCATGCCAGCGACATCGTTCTTCATGTTTCCGCCGACGGCTCAATTGAGAGCTGCAGGGTCGAGAGGGCACATTTGGGACATGTAACAGATGGAATCAAGAATGTGTGGTATTCTTCAAGGGAGACTCGCAGGCAAACGGCCAAAAATTGTAGGGGATGTCTTTTCTTCGGATATGTAGAAAACAGCCTGCTCTACGATTTCGTCCCTGAGGTCATGGCTCATTACGAGTGGATGTAGGATGCAACATCCCTTCAGGGCCAGAATTCAAAAAGACTGCCGGATTGCCAAAAAAAGATAAAGCCTGCATAAGCTCACTTGCCCAATTTCACCGACGTCTTGGACTGGCTGCCGAGGACTGCGCTTTCGCTATCCGCTCCATTTTTCACATAATGAATGTTCTTCGACGCAAAGGATTGTCCCTGGCCGCTTTTTTTGAACCCTCTGGTTCCAACCCAGGAGTTAATCTCTTTGTCCATATCGGATTCCTTTTCAGCCTTTTTCTTTTGAGAAACGTCGCTGTCGCCCTGGCCGGACGATGAATCGCCATTTTCTGCCTCAGATGAGGTATCCTTCTGGGCATCGTTCTTCGTCTCAGCATCGTCCTTTCCGGCATCTTTTCTCGCCTCACCTGAAGCATCTGGAGAACTGCCTTCTCCTAATGGTCCCGCCGAATCGGAGATCTCTGATTTATCCTTTTCTGATTTATCTATTTTCGAGCTATCAACAGAAGAATCGACTTTGTCAGGGGTTTCTGCATTTGATTTCTCTTCCTTGGAGCCTTCGGGCTTGGATGTCACTGTTTCTGATGAATCTATCTTATCGGTGTTGGTTTTGGTAGTATCAGCTTTGGTAGTATCAGCTTTGGTAGTATCAGCTTTGGTAGTA
>CAZHNU010000028.1:9392-40433 GCA_964534145.1 uncultured Methanotrichaceae archaeon
TTTGGTAGTATCAGCTTTGGTAGTATCAGCTTTGGTAGTATCAGCTTTGGTAGTACCTGCTGTTGTGGTATCTGACTTGGTGGATATTTTATTTGGAGTTTCCTCCTTTTCAAGCTCTACTTTAGGACTTTCGATCTTTTGAATTTCCACCTTAGGAATCTCTATTTTAGGAGGATTCACTTTAGGGGGAGTCACTTTGGGCGGTTCGACCTTGGGTGGTTTTACCTTAGGCGGCTCTACCTTGGGAGGTTCCACCTTGGGTATCTTCAGCTCTGGCATTTCAAGCTTGGTGCTTACTTTGGCCAGATCTTTAGAAGTCTCTATTTCGGTTGCTTTTGTGTCAGCAGTTCCCGTCTCAGCAGGTTCAACCTCAGAGGCCTCAATTTTATGGATCTCTTTTTGCGTATTTTCAGCAGTCTCTGATTCGTGTTTGCTCTCTATAGAAGCATAAGCCGAGTTGGGGGTGCTCGGCACAAAGCCCGCTTCCTGGACATTATCCGATGCATGCTCATTTAAATTTTGGCCATCCGTTTCCTCGATATTCGGGTTTGTTTTGTCGATTTTATCGGCTTTTAACTCCTCCGATTCTAGGTCATCGACTTCTAAAACTGCGGGTGCGACAGCAGGATTCATTCTGCTTTCAGGAGCCCCGATTTCCTTGACATCGGACTCTGTGTTGCCGCTATTCGGTGTATTCACCGTAGAAGGCTTATCATCGACAGAACCGGAACTCTCGTATAGGTCGGACTCCAGTTCTTTGACGGAGAACTGCTCTGCCAGAGCCCCGACATCGCCCTTCGGCGCTTCGGGTGTGCTTGAAGCGACCTGCTTCAAAACCTCTGGAGAATCCGGATTGCTGCCCTCTTTTGCTTCTAAATCTTTTTCTAGGCTGCTATCTGTATTTTCATCCGATTCTTCGCCTGAATCTGCTACCGGGACTTTATTATAGATTCTCTTTTTGTTTTTTGATTTATCCTCATCCACTCCCAGCACAACGACCTTTTCGGCCTTCTTTGCGGCGGATGTGCTGTTTTCAGAGCCTTCAGCGGAGTTCTCCGCCTCCCTGTCCTCACCCAATACATTGAACCAGAGGTGATCTTCGCTATAAGGCTGCGAGAAGTCCCTATCTTTATAAAGGAGGACATCCAGCCTCTGCCGATTGCCCGGATCGGTAAGCACGCAATCAAGCGGACCCTCCCAGCTCTGGCCATTGTCCAGCCTTATCTCTTTATGAAGCAGTATGCTGCCGCTTTGGGCCAGCACCAGCGAGTAGTTCACAGCCTTGTTTTCATGGTTGATAATTCCGGCTGTAACCGCCACTGCTGCGCCTGCAGCAACGTCTATGGGATGATCTGCGTCTTTTTTGCCTGGGAGATAGAACTCTGTGAAGTGCGCCTCGCCATCCTCCCCCGAGCTGTCAATATTATTGGCTGCGGCCGCATCTTTTGGATCGTACGAGTTTACATGGAGCTTATTAGTATTATAAACATTATTATCAAAATTGTTGGCATTATATTCCGTAATTGCAGAATAGGCAAAAGCCACCAGCATCGCTGCTGCTGCCAGAACGACAATCGCAGCAATTGTTTGTCTTGATATCCGCCACCCCTCCCTCCGCCTTGAGGAACCACGGCGGGAATCGGAAACGAGCGGGACAAACCTGTTCCATTTGGGCTGGGCAGAGCGGATGAAGTGGGCGGCTACAGCCATAATCAAGGAACTTATTGTTGCAGACGCAGCAAGATGGGAGAGGCTCAAACCCCAGGAAGAGAGGCCAAGCCCGATGCTCAGAATCAACGCGAGCAGAGCATCTGCGCCGGTGCTGATGA
Source organism: uncultured Methanotrichaceae archaeon (assembly GCA_964534145.1). Classification (GTDB taxonomy): domain Archaea; phylum Halobacteriota; class Methanosarcinia; order Methanotrichales; family Methanotrichaceae; genus CAWJYS01. Next base: position 11,222 of record CAZHNU010000028.1, read on the forward strand.
CGAGCCTTCCCATCTCTGTCAGATCGTACCTCTTCGGGAAAAGAGCGATGCTCAAAAGATATCCGGGCAGCAGAAGCACAATTATAAAAAGCGCAGACGTTAAGGATGATGCAGAATTTTCGGACTGGAATATGGATAATGCAAGAGCAAGCACCGCAATGAGTGCAGACGCCGCCAGGTCCCAGGGTGGTAACCCTATCTGTTTCAATATCCTCAGCCTCCCCTAACAGATCAATCGCAGAGAATAACACAGTCACTGATAAAACCTTTTTCCTCGGAAGAGCCTGCAATCGGCTTGCAACAGCAACTGGCCTGCAATCCACGACGGGCTTGGACCTACAACTATCATGCAAAGACGGCTCAGGATATGGCAGGGTACTACCTGCTCTTCGAGATCTATGCCTGCTAGGGCCAGACCTATGCCCGCAAGCCCCTATCTATGCTTGCAGTGCCTGATCTATGCCCGTAATGCCAGGTCTATTCCTACAGGACAGTGATCTGAGCCCATTACATCCTTCAATATGAAGGCAGACTTCACAGATCCTTTCAGGTCATCACTTACAAAGAAGTAATCGATCCTCCAGCCGACGTTCCTCTCACGCGCCCTGGTCTTTTGATCCCACCAGGAATAGTTTCCTCCATCGGAGTTGAAGATGCGCAGAGTATCGAGGAAGCCGTGCTCCACGAGGCTGTCCATCCAGGCCCTCTCCACGGGCAGGAATCCGGAGACCTTCTCATTTTGCTTTGGGCGAGCGAGGTCGATCTCCTTGTGGGCGGTGTTGACATCTCCGCAGATCACAATGCTTTTTCCCTTCAATTTCAGCCTGTCGATCTGATCCAGGAAGCAGTCGTAGAACTTCAGCTTGTAGCTGAGGCGCTCTCTGGATGCCTTGCCGTTGGGAAAGTAGACGTTGAAGAGGATGAAGCTCCCAAAGTCGGCAACAATCGCCCTTCCTTCGTCGTCGAATCCTTCTATTCCCAGGCCGTTTTCTATTTTTTGCGGCTCCTTCCGGCAGAGCAGTCCCACTCCTCCGTATCCCCTTTTATCTCCCGAAGAGTAATGGCAGTGATAGCCTGGCAGGCTTTTCAGATCGGAAGGAAGCTGGTCCTCCCGTACTTTGGTCTCCTGGAGACAGAGAATGTCCGGGCAGCTTTGAAGCAGCTGCTGCAAAGAGCCCTTTTTGTAGACGGCCCTCAGCCCGTTCACATTCCAAGAAAGCATCCTCAATGTCGTCAAGTCCTCTCGCATCGAGTGATAAACTGGTCTCTGCTTCCATTAATGGATTGCGTAGGATTGCGTACGGCCCTCGCGGCTCAGTCCTTCGGCGATAGAATCCGCTAAGAGGCAAAAGTGGGAAAAAGATTATCAAACAAAGCGGGTTTTGCTGTCCTCCTGCATAATGCCGAAGGCATTTCCCCCAGTATCCTGACAGTTGGCAAACCATCCAACTCCGGGAATAGCAGTCCTATCCGATGAAAAGAGTCATAAAGGGCCTATGACCTCCTCTCCGGGATAACTGATTCGAGGTCTTAAATGCTCCACGTGGTCTTCCTAGGAACTGCCGGCTCACTGCCCACGCCTGAAAGAAATCCCTCGGCCGTACTCGTCAACCGGGAGGGGGAGATGATGCTCTTCGATTGCGGCGAGGGCACTCAACGTCAGATGATGCGCGCTAGAACGGGCATGATGCGCCTGAACTACATCTTTCTCACGCACCTTCACGCAGACCACATATTGGGGGTTCCCGGTCTCCTGGAGACAATGGCCTTCCAGGGAAGAGAGAGCCCTCTGACAATTGTCGGCCCGGTGCATACAATTGATCTGGTCGAGAAGTTCAGCTCCATCTGCTACTTCTCCCGCGATTTTGAGGTCAAGGCTTTAGAGCTGGAGCCCGGTGACGCGGTGAAGATGGACGGCTACCAGGTAGAGGCAATAGAGACGCAACATAGCGTCCCCAGCATCGGCTACTGTTTATCGGAGGATGTCCGGCTGGGGAGGTTTAACAGAGAGGCAGCAATCGCTCTTGGAGTCCCCCCAGGCCCTCTTTTCGGAAGGCTTCAGCATGGCCAGGAGGTCACAGTAGATGGAAAAACGATCAGACCTGGCCAGGTAATGGGCTCTCCAAGGCCGGGGAGGAAAATAGTCTATACTGGAGACACCAGGCCCTGTAGGTCCGTCGAGGCGGCATCCGTGGGAGCCGATCTCCTCATACATGATTGCGCTCTGTCGGACGAGATGGCCGACTGGGCCAGGGAGACCAAACACAGTACAGCAGGGGAGGCAGCAGAGCTCGCCAGGCGCGCCGGCGTGAGGCAGCTCGTACTCACCCATATAAGCTCCCGTTACTCCGAAGACAGCTCTGCTCTGCTAAAAGATGCCAGAGCAATATTTAGCAATTCTATCGTGGCGCAAGACCTGATGAGCATAGAGATCAGGCTGAGGGATTCTAAGGATGCCTAAGGACGCTTAGGATCAATGCATTCCATGCTTTTCTTAGTCCTCATCATCAATAATTGAATCCTTTTCACCTTGATCTGCTGCCTCCTTTCGCCTTTGATCTATGGCTGCCATTATCTCTCTGGACAGCTCATCGTTCCTTCCGATTATTGCGCCCTCCAGCGAATCCATGACATATTCGAGCATATCTCTGGTCTGCTCCAGGTTCATAGTCCTGCTTTCAACCTCTACACCCTTCATGAAAAGCCCATCGATCTCCTCTTGGGGAAGCTTAAGGGCTGTAGCTGCAGAAACTGCTCGCCCATACATCTCCATATCAATATAGTATCCGAGGCCTTCTTTATAGAGCCGCTCTGATTCGTCCTCCATTCCCGCGTTCTTCGCTATGAGAGCCGCCCAGAGATAATCTCCCTCATCTACCAGAATGCTGATTGCCTTATCAATCATTCCCTTATCCCTGGCAAGGACCACGGCATATTCGATCTCCCCGGCCTGCTGCAAGACATTCACGCCGTCCATTGCCAGCTCGTCAGGGATGCACCTGAGGTTGTCGACCAGAAAGGAGAGCTTCTGGTCGAAGGTCATCTTTAAAAACTCATCCTTCAATCAAAGTTCACCATAGGCAACTTTGATGCGTTGACAGATAAGGTTAATGGCAATGCACCCTTTAGATATTCAATAAAATTTGGGGGATATTTTCAGGTAGATAGGCCTTCGAGGTCATAGCTATATACGAAGGTCCTGTCTGCGTTTTTGCATTTATCATCGCATGTGGTCAAAAAGAAATCCATTATCTCTTTCATTCTTTCCTGCGGTGGAACATCGAAAGACTCTTTTCTGTAAACGCTTTCACACGATTCATTGAAACTGTAGAAATCTATATCGCCCCTGATCAAATGCTTTGTCCTTTCAAATATTTCCGTTCCCGGTATCGGAGTTAGGAAGCAGAGGTCGATTGACTTGGGTTTGAGTTCAAAAATCAGCCGTTTAGTCATATCTATATCCTGCTGGGTCTCGCCTGGAATGCCGACTATTAGATACATTCCTGCGGCTATTTCAGCCTCGTTCGCCCATTCGAATGCTTTTTTTATTTGTTCAACTGTGGTTCCTTTGCCCAAAAAATCCAATATTCTCTGGCTCCCGCTTTCAACGCCAAACATGAGGTTTGTGCAGCCGGCTTGCTTTATTCTCATAAGCATCTCCAAATCGACCATTTCCACCCTCGATTGAGCGCACCATTTCTTTCCTGGCAGCTCTCTCTCCATAATATCGCAGAAGTCGAGTACTCTCTTCCTATCAAGCGTAAAGAGATCATCATCAAAGAGAATCTTTTCGGCCTTATATTTGCTGTAAATTAGCCTCATTTCCTCAATTACCCTAGCATTGGACATGAACCGAATTCTCCTGCCAAATACGTTTTTACTGCAGAAGCTGCAGGAGAATGGACACCCCCTTGACGTAATCATCTGAGTTATAGCAACGCCCATACGCTCCTTCCATATGCTGAGGTACTTTTTCATGTCCAACAGGTCTCTTGCCGGAAAGGGGATTTCATCGAGATTTTCTATGGGCTCTCTTGGCCCCGTGATAATCTCTTGATTATTATGAAGAAAGGATATTCCGTTCACGCCTTGGAGAGGCAGACCATATTCGAATGCCTTAATCAGTTCCACAATAGTCCTTTCACCCTCTCCAAAGCATATGACTAAATATCCACTTTCATAAATCTTTGAACTATCCATGCATGAGGGGCCTGGTCCACCTATAATAAATTTCGCACCAATTTTTTTGACCATACGAGGAATTCTTAACGCCTCATTGAGCTGCGTTATGGTCGATGTCACTCCTATTATGTCTGAATCAGTCGTCGATATTTTCTCGTAATAGTCGTCGTCATCCAAAATCAAGCCGTCTAGTATTTCTATATCTAGATCACTCTTATATTTTAATAAAGATGCAGCCAAATAAGCCAGACCTAGCGGCGGCTCCGGACTAATATCATATACCGTTCTGCCTCTTGGCTGGATGAACGTGATCTTCATGGATGTCAAATGGGTTACGAACTATATAAAATTTACTTTAGATTTTTTTATAGACATGGAATATAACTCGCATCGAGAATATATCAAATTTAAAAATTAATTTTAAATGTATGTCTCTGCTAAATATCCTAATGGGAAAACCATAATTGGGACAGAGACTTCCTCTTTAAAATGACATATCAGCATACTATTGGTCGTTTGATTGCCATATTCTAATTAGGACTAATAGCTGGATATCAATACACATGAAATTAGATAGCACATCTTGGTCCGCTTGGAATCCCGTTGTTGCCTGTATTCTCATAGAGTTCTTATGTAGCCATAATTGGTAAGGTCCATCGCGGGACATCATCTATATTAAATATTCTTTAATCAATCGAAAGAAAAACATTTAAGGGAATTCCTTAATTAATGTTGTATATTAATTATATGCATTATCTGATGACCATGTGAATCTAGATATATTTTTATATTAGGACTTGAAGTACATATCTGGGTGCTAAGTAGAAAAATGGCATATTGAATAAGCATTAAATGATACATTAGATAAATCATAAGGAAGTATTGGCCCCGGTTCAGTGGAAAACTACAAATAGGAACGGCACAACGCTGACAAGAAATACAATTAGTCCTGGCAGACTGATTCTTGCAGGAATTAAGATAGTAGAGAGGATGAAAGATGCAACCTCCGGAGCAAGCTGAAGGAAAGCAGAATAGTTCATGCTCGCTCTTCTCAGCTGGCGCGAAGATGGGGTGCAATCTTTCCTGCGGGAATTGGGTTTTTCCTTTGCGCTATGCCGTGATTGTTGGCGTCCTCATTCTAATCGTTTATTATGCGATTGCAATAATATTTAGAAATAATATGGATGTACGAACAGCTTTCTCAGACGTAGCCTTCGTGATAATCGATATCCTTGTTGCGGCTGCATTATTATATGGCGCTTTGAAATCTCGTTGCGAGGAAAAAAGGATATTTTATGCATGGATGATGCTGGCCTTATATCAGATTTTCTGGACTATAGGCGAGACCATCTATGTATATATGGAATTGGTTCTCCATGAAATTCCCTGGCCATCTTCCTCGGATTTTTTCTTTTTATCGGCCTATCCCCTTTTCTTGCTCGGCGTATTGCTCCTGCCTAGCATAAAATTTACCTCTGTCGAGCGGCTCAAGGTGATGCTGGACACTGCAATAGTGCTGATAGCGTCGACTCTCATCTTTTGGACTTTCAGCATTGCACCCACAATTAAGCAAAATGAAGGCACAGATATGTTCATTTTGGCGCTCGCCACAGCCTACCCGGTCATGGATCTTATACTACTATTTGCTCTCACGGAATTGCTATTGCGCAGAATCCATGTATCCGGGCCAAACCCTTTATTATTCCTGGCAGGCGGGATTATCTCATTGCTAATCGCCGACACGCTTTACTTTAGACAGGCCGTGGAGGAGACATATGTTGCAGGAGGCATTACTGATGCATTTTATCCTCTTGCATATATTTTGATAGGGCTTGCAGGAATAGCTCAGGCTAATGCCGCTAGCAGAGGGGTATTCAGGAATATGCAGGATACTGCGCCTCGATATGGTCAGTTGACCTGGCCTCTATATCTGCCGTATCTATGCGCTGCTGGCGCTTTCGCATTGCTAATATCAAGCAAAGGGCAATCCATCGGCCTATCCTTTTCCTCGCTATCCTGGGCAGTTGCAGGAATAATCGGCATGGTTATCGCTCGCCAGGTTCTGGCCTTAAATGAGAACTCTCAGCTCTATTCCAAAGCTCAAGTGGAGATCAAGGAGCGCAAGCAAGCAGAGCAGGAAATCAAGCGTTTAAATGAAGAGCTGGAACAAAGAGTAAGGGAGCGAACATCCGAACTCGAGGAGACCAACAAGGACCTGCAGATTGAGATTGGAGAGCGAAAGCAGGTAGAGTATGCCTTGAAGGAGTCGGAGCGCCGCCTGGCAGATATAATCAACTTTCTCCCTGATGCTACCTTTGTAGTCGATAAAGAAGGCAGGGTAATCGCCTGGAATAGGGCCATCGAGGCAATGACCGGCATAAAGGCCGAGGACATCCTCGGCAAAGGCAACTATGAATATTCTCTACCATTTTACGGTGAGCGAAGGCCGATTCTCATAGACCTCGTTCTGAAATCCGATCCCGAAATTGAGAAAAAATACGCGAATTTGAAGAGGCAGCACGACGGCGCTCTGACGGCAGAGCCCCATACGCCCAACCTAAAGGGCGGAGTTGTTTACTTAGCGGCAAGCGCTGCCACCCTCTTCGACTCCAAAGGAAACATTTACGGCGCAATTGAATCCATGAGCGACATAACAGAGCGAAAGTGCGCCGAGGCTGCTTTGCAGAGCGCCAAGGAGAGGGCAGAATCCGCTACAAAGGCCAAATCGGAGTTTTTGGCCAACATGAGCCATGAGATTAGAACTCCTATGAACGCTGTAATCGGCCTCACCGGCCTCCTTCTGGAAACTGAGATGACGCCGATCCAAAAAGACTATGCAGAGACCATCAAAAGCAGCGGAGATGCGCTGCTGGCGGTCATCAACGATATCCTTGACTTCTCGAAGATCGACGGGGGCCGAATGGTTCTGGAGAGCCAGCCCTTTGATATCAGAAGCTGTGTAGAGGAATCTCTTGATCTGGTGGCTGCAAAGGCTGCAGAGAAGGAACTGGAGCTGGTCTATTTCATCGAAGATAAAGTGCCAGGGATTGTAGTAGGCGATGTGACGCGCCTTCGCCAGGTGCTTGTCAACCTTCTCGGGAATGCTGTCAAGTTCACAGAAAAGGGCGAGGTAGTAGTATCCGTAGATGCATCCTTAAAGGATGATAAAAGAGCCGAGATTCTTTTCTCTGTTAAGGATACAGGCATCGGCATCTCTGAGGAGGATATGGGCGGCCTATTCCAGTCATTCAGCCAGGTCGATTCCTCGACAACCAGGAACTATGGAGGGACGGGCCTGGGACTGGCGATCAGCAAGAGACTGGTGGAACTTATGGGAGGCAGGATAGAGGTTCAGTCGGTTCTTGGCAAAGGAAGCGTCTTCAGTTTCACAATAATGGCTGAAACTACAGGGGTAAAGGAACCTTATCGCACTGAAAATTCAGTCCTTGCCGGAAAGCGGGCAATCGTTGTGGACGACAGTGAGACTGCAAGGCTGATGGTGATGAAGTCCGTTCGCTCCTGGGGAATGGAGGCAACAGAGGCCAAAAGCGCTCAGGATGCTCTGGATATGCTTGACGCCGGCCAGACGTTTGATGTGGCGATTGTGGATGCGGTCACGCCGGGTATGGACATCATAAGCCTTGCAGGAGAGCTGAAAGAAAGAAGGGACAGCCTGCTAATAATATCGATAAGCCCGCAGTTCGGTCGCTCCAAGCAAAAGGATAAGGCTGTCTGTGGAGAACTCACGAAGCCCGTCAAACCGCTGCAGCTGCGAAAGCTTCTAGTGGATATATTATCTCCTCCAATTGCTGTTAAAGCCAGCAGAACATCTATCAGTCAACCTGCGGCCGACGACAGCATCAATCGTCTTCGAATTCTCCTGGCTGAGGACAACGCAGTGAACCAGAAGGTGGCTTTAAGCATGCTGCGGCGTCTCGGATACAAGGCAGATGTCGCCGCAAACGGACTTGAGGTCCTGCAGGCGCTGGAACGACAGCACTACGATGTTGTTCTAATGGATGTGCAAATGCCGGAGATGGACGGCTATGAGGCTACATGCTGTATTAGGAAGCACAAACCGGATGAAAAGCAGCCCTGGATCATAGCTATGACTGCCTATGCCCTGGATGGCGATAAGGAGAAATGCATTAATGCAGGCATGAACGAGTACATAAGCAAGCCAATCCGGATGGTCGAGCTGCAGGAGGCGCTGAACAGATGCAGCGAGGCCATAGGCGCTGGAGCTTGCTGATGTGCCAATAAATGCTTTACATATCCCAAAAATATATTATTACCCTAGCCATATGTATGACATATGCGTTTTAAGGACAGGGTTGATGCAGGAAAAAGGTTGGCAGAGTCCTTGAAAAGGCACGAAGGAGAGGATGCTGTAATTTACGCTCTGCCCAGAGGCGGAGTTGTCCTTGGTTATGAGATTTCTAAAGAGCTCCATGTTCCAATGGACCTGGTGATTACAAGAAAGATCGGATATCCGGGAAATGAGGAGTGCGCCGTATGCGCTGTTGCCGAGGACGGCCACATGATATGCGATCAGGCCGCTGCACATATGCTGGACTTGGAATGGCTCAGGCAGCAGGCAGAAAAGGCGGTGATTGAAGCAAAAAGGCGAAGGGAGGTCTACCTCAAAGACAGAACCCCTCTGTCGGCCAAGGGAAGAACCGCGATCATAGTCGATGACGGAGTGGCCACAGGACTGACCATGATTCTGGCGATAAGAGAAATCAGGCATCAAGATCCCAAGATGATAGTTGTAGCCGTTCCCGTAGCTTCCTCGGATGCCTCAGACAGGATACGCCAGGAGGCCGATGAGCTGGTGGCTCTTGATATTCCCCCCTATTTCCAGGCGGTCGGAGCATATTACCATAGCTTTCCGCAGCTGGAGGACGAGGAGGTCATCAGGCTCATGGAGGCTGCAGGGCGGTAATTTACCATTGCCTTTGCTCTGCGGACGGCGGGGAAAGGCGCATCAAGCCAAGATAATGCAATACTACCCCGATGATCTGACCTGGCATGTCCTCAAGGCCAATCACGAAGGCATCCCCTAAATTTGAACGGCCTGCTCGCACCTGAACAACCAGGTTGGGATGAACCATTTCTTTTTATAAATTATTCTAATCTGCATTAGCTAAATCTAAGAAGGGAAGTTCAGTAAGGGTATTACATTTAAAAGATTCTTAAACTTTATATTGACAGGCTCTACTTAATCAAGTTTCAACTTATTTTATAATAGATCAAAACTGTATTAATTTTAACGTCTTTGAGGTTTCAGCCCTCAAGAACGTTGGGAAATATAAGGAGGCAAGTTATGAGAAATCTCTTAGCATTAGCTATGGGCATAATGATGCTCGTTTCGGCAGCAGCCGCTACGGGCAGCAATAATTACGTAGATGTATGCATTGAGGATGAAGCAGAGGGCAACTGTCTTGTCGGCGATGTAATGCTCGCCCAGATTTCTGAGGCAGCATCGTATCTGGTTGGCTGCGACAACTGGGTTGAGCAGTATCAGGATCTCTCTATTGAGGACAACTCCGTAACAGACATAGCCTCAAATCCATGGAGCTCCGGCCTGACACAGGTTGGAATGCAGATGGCTAACGCCACTGGCGACTGCAACTGGGAATTCCAGGATATTTGCCTGGACATAGAGGATAACTGCGTGACTGAGGGCAACATCTCCCAGATGACCATGCAGGATGCAAACGCCGTTGGCTGCATCAACGATATATACCAGGATACTTTCGCAATCGCCGAGTGCAATTCTCTGACAATGAGCGAGCTGCAGCAGCTGTCATCACTGGATGCATGCGTAACCGGCAGCTATAACGCCGTCGATCAGGATGTCTACCAGGATGCCTGGAAGAACTGCCTGACATCAGGCTCTGCGCTTAACCAGCAGGTTGAGCTGGATGCCGATGTCCTTGGCAGCTGCAATGAGGTTGACCAGTGGGCTGAAGAGGAAGCCTGGTGCAACTCCCTGACCCTGGCCTCTACATTGAACGAGGTCATTTGCCTTGAGGCTGACTTGACAGGATGCGACAACGATGTCGATCAATGCGCAGATATCGATGCTATAAATAACTGCCTGACATTAAATGCAGATCTGCTCCAGTCTGTCCAAGGATTTGCAGTCCTCCTTGGCAGCGACAACTACGTAGATCACAACCTGGAGCTTGAGGCCAGCTGCAACTCTGCTACATCAGGAGCCCAAATCATACAGAGTGCAACCGCCATAAGCAACGACTAAGCGTGCTGGAAGAAACAGTTAGAGCAGATGAAGACGAGATAGGGTTCTCGTCTTCGACGATTTTTCTTTAAAATTTTTAATATCATCCATTTTCCGATGTTTTACAGACTAAGCCTAAATTTTAAGTTAAATTAAATTCATATAGATTTATTTACTGATTATATTGTTGTTAATTTTTTCTTAATTCCAATATTGATATAATCTACTTAATTATGTTTCAACTAATTTTATTAAAGATGCCCACTTTATGTACCTCTAGCATTTTCCAGGAATCTCTTGGACTATGCGTATACAGGAGGCAAGGTAAAATGAGAAATTTCATAGCATTGGCTGTCGGCCTGGTATTTTTTATATCGGCTGCCGCAGCCACAGGTAACGGGAATTATGTCAACGCAGATCTCTATTCCGAGGCTGTTGATAACTGTGTGACCGGCGGCGTGACCATTGCTCAGATAACGAGTTCTTCAGCGGATTTGATCGGCAATTGCAATGATGTGGGTCAGAATCAGGATCTTTATGCCAATGGCAACCTACTTACCGACAGCATGAACGGCGATACGTCGGTCTTCGTGCAGATGGGAACGCAGGAAGCCGCTGCAAACGGCAGCCTTAACGATATATGCCAGGATATATGGCTTAACGCAAATGATAACTGCTTCGTTGACACCAACTTGACCCAGAGCGCCCTTCAGGAGTCGGACCTCTTCGGGTGTGAGAACGATGCAGCCCAGCGCACATGGGTATTTGCTGAGGACAACACTGCCACAGCCAGCAGCCTGGCGCAGGTATCCGATCTCGCAGCCAGCGCAACCGGCGGCGGCAACATCCTTACTCAGAATCTCCGTCAGGAAGTATTATCGAACTGCCTGACAGGCTCATCAATCGGACAGATGGCTGCCATGGCCTCCAATGCAGTTGGATGCGAAAACGATGCGCTCCAGGATTCCATCCAGGATTCCTCGGATAACACCATGACTCTGTCCTCCATGATGCAGTCGGTAGGACTCGCATCGGCCATCACTGGGAACTCCAATTTTGCCACACAGATCGGAGATACCTATTCCTACAATAACTGCCTGACAAACGCAACAATGGTTCAGAGCATCAGGGAGATGGCCGAGAGCCTGGGCAACGGTAACAACATAAACCATAATCTCGCTGTCTTAAGCGAGGATAACGTCGTGACCGGCGGAATCATCGTGCAGAACTCCACTGCTCTATCCAGCGTTTAGGTCCGAAAACCAAAAACACTGGGATTAAAGCTGGACTTTGCGGAACGAAGCGAGAGATACTGGATGCTCTCGCTTCAATGCTTTTTCCTTCGCTTTATCGATTTTTTCAGATATTTCTTGCTTTAGCTCGGCAACTCCTGCTTTTTACTGCTTGATATCGCTTGACATATCTGCTTAAATACAGGATTAAGCCCTTATATTAAACCGAGTATGCGCTACGGGATGGGGGAGAAGGAATGAAAGCCGAAGAGCTTATCGATGAGTATGAAAGGGCGCTGGGGATATACGAGAAGATGCTGGCCTTCGAGATGGACTCTGTCTTAAAGAGCAACATCTTCCGGAAAATGGGAGATATCTATCTGGAGATATCCAAGCATAAAAGCGGACGGGAAAACAATGAAAAGGCAATAGATGCCTATAAGGAGGCCCTTTTGGGCTACTCTCTGAAGCATTTTCCATCACAAAGGGCAAAGGCCCTGAGGGGCATGGGCGAGGCATATGCAAATCTGGCAGAGGCCGGATCCTTTGCGGAGAACTGCAGGCAGGCGGTCAGTGCCTGGGAGGAGGCCCTCAGGCTCAGCTCACCCAAGACAGATCCAACGGACCGCGCAGCGATGATGGATCAGCTGGGTGTGGTTTATAGAAGGCTGGCTGACCTTGAGAGCAGGTCGTTCAACTGCGGCCGTGCAATCGCCGCCCACGAGGAGGCCCTCGGGGTCTTCACATTGAAATCATCTCCCGTGCAGTTCTCAAATGCTCTGATAAATTTGGGCAGCGCCTACATGACCCTGGCAGAGGAGGAGGACTGTGCTGCCAACTGCCATCTGGCGATAGAGGCCTATCAGAAGGCCCTTGAGGTTTATTCCCGGGAGAGGTTCCCCGTCCAGTACGCCTCTGTGAAAAATAACATTGCAATAGCCTATACCACTCTTTCAGAGGCAGAAGACAGGGCTGAAAACTGCAAAAGGGCAATTGAAGCATGCGAAGCTGCCCTGGAGACCAGGAGGCCTGAGAAACTGCCCCAGCCGTATGCAGCAACACAGAACAACATCGGAAACGCTTACCTTGCGCTGGCAGAGGTTGAGGACGGCCCAGCCAACTGCGAATGTGCAGTTCAGGCATACAAGAGGGCTTTGGAGATCTACTCCCTGGAAAAGTATCCTGTCCAGTATGCCACTACGCATGTCAATCTCGGAAATGCCTATCTGACCTTGGCCGATTCGGGAGACCGGGGAGAGAACTGCATGAGGGCAATGCTCGCCTGCAAAGAGGCGCTGAAGGTCTTTACGATGGAGGAGTTCCCGACAGACTACGCCGAGGTTCAGGGAATCCTCTGGCTGGCCTATGCAACGCTTGCCGATATCGAGTACAGGGAGGAGAACTGGCTTTCGGCCCTGGATGCCTGCCAGGAGAGGCTGAAGGTCTATGATGCGAAGGCCTCGCCCAAGAAGTATGCCTCCTGCCAGAAGGACCTTGCAATTACCTGCAGCATGCTGGCAGACATGGAAAATAATGCAGAGGCCAAGGCGAATGACTGCAAATCGGCCATCAGAGCATGTGAAGAGGCCATGACCATCATTATGCCGTTGAATAGCGGCGAGGAATATGCCGAGATTCAGACCATTCTTTGGGCAGCGTTCACGGCTCTGTCCGAGGTAGAGGATCCGGTGGAGAATAAAAAGAGGGCAATTTCGGCCTGCGAGAAAGCCATTAAAATCTATGAAGGACGGAGCCCGGAAGATTTTGCGGATGCAGAGAAAAATCTCGGATATGCTTATGTAGCCCTCGCAGAGCTTGAAGACAGAGAAGGCAACTGCAGAAAGGCCATTGAGGCATATAGCTTGGCTCTTGAGCATTGCTCCTTTGATGAATCGCCTATTGAGCATGCGGATATTCAGAGAGACCTGGGATATGCCTACCTTGCCCTTTCTGAAGCATGGGAAAGAAAAGACTGCTGCAAGAAGTCTATAAAAGCCTATAAAAAGGCATTCAAAGCTTATAACGAGGCAGCAAACCGCATGTCCTCAGAGAACGATCCTTTGGCGCTCACCATTAGAGATAAGGCGGACGAATGCCGCATGTCGATGGAGGCCTGCAAGAGGATCCTCAAAGCCTGCAAGAAATTTGAAAATATTTGAAGAGATATCTGTTATAGGGGCGCAATTATCATGAGGCTGACAGAAAAAGAGATCGCAGAATACTTTCACAGGTCATACACAGCTGTAGATGGCCTGTGGTTCATGAAGGTCGAAGAGAGGTTGGGCTTTGAGGCCGCTCTTCAGATTGATGCAGAGGTCTGGAAGGTGCTTCCTAAAATTCAGGCAAGGATGCTTAAGGCTGCCGCCTGCCTGGATAAGGGCATGGATGGACTGCGCCAGGCTATCTCGGTCAGGCTTGAGATTGAGGGATTCGATTTCGAGACAGAAACGTTCGATGATGAACTGAGGATCTTTGTGACGAAGTGCCCTTGGCACGATATGATGGTGAAATCGAACAGAAAAGGCCTCTCTGGGCGTGTTGGAGATTTGATCTGCGACCTGGAGAACTCAGTCTGGGCATCAGAGCTGGGGAACTTTGCCTTTGAGCGCAATGCCAAAATCTGCCAGGGAGATGAGAGGTGCGTTCTTTGCTTCAAGCAATAGTCTCGGGTAATGGTTTTGGCAATAGATGGTTTTAGTAATGGTTTATGCCTCAGCTCATATGGCAAATCCAGCAATGTCTCATAGTATGTGCTTGATTTCAATGATATGAATTTGGCGAACAGGTGACCATCCGCAGATAATTATATCAAAAATTTTTTATTTTATGTTTTGTTTTATTTAATGTCTCTTATTAATGTCGAATCAAATTTACATCGAGCTTGTCGCGCTCAAAAGTAAATTCACATATAAAAAATTTTATAATGAAATTCAAATTGCTTTTCATTTGCCTTTCATGAAGAACGATAGCAATCGCATCTTTCCAAATTGATGATATGCGTTTTATTTCATCTTCTGATATGATATTGGGTAAACAAATATATCTAAAAAATTCATATGTAATTCAAATACTTATATGATGTTAGAAATATCGATGAGATCTTCACCTTCCTATGAGTTTATATTTCTAAAGGCATGTTACTTACCCAAAAATAAAAAGGAGGAAAGTTAATGAGGGCTCTCTTAGCCTTTTTTGTGTTTCTTACAGCATCCATTCTGCTGAATGCAGCTTTAGCGATGGATGAAGAATACGCTAGTGTTCCCGAAGGCTACGCTGTTGAAGAAATGTATATAGTGGACAACTTTGAGCCAGGCGACTTTAATTGCCCAACTGGGGGCAACGAGCCAACCGGCCATAAAAACCCAACCAGCTGCAATGCGCCAACAGGCCACGGCTGTCCTACCAGCTGCAATGCACCAACGGGCCACGGCTGTCCTACCAGCTGCAATGCACCAACGGGCCACGGTTGCCCAACCAGCTGCAATGCGCCAACAGGCCACGCCTGCCCGACCACCAGCAGCAATCCGACAGGCACATGCTGTCCAACTTGCGGCAGCTGCCCAACCGGTTCATGCTGTCCCACAGGCACTGATTGCGCAACGGGATCCTGCTGTCCAACTGGAAACAAGTGCGCTACAGGATGCGATTGCATAACTGGCAGCGGCTGTTCGACAGGGCCTTGCTGTCCCACTGGAACCAAGTGCACCACAGGAGCTTGTTGTCCCACGGGCAAAAAATGCGCGACAGGTGCTTGCTGCCCCACGGGCGCTAAATGCATAACTGGCTGCGGCTGCACAACAGGCACCGGATGCGCAACAGGGCCTTGCTGTCCCACAGGCAGCGGCTGCATAACGGGATGCAAGTGCTCAACCGACTGCGCCTGCCCATCAGGATCCTATTGTCCGACAGGGGCTATCTGCCAGACAGGCGCTAACTGCCCCACAGGCCGGGGATGCACAACGGGACATAACTGCCCAACCGGAAGCGGATATCCGACGGGCCACAACTGTCCTACCAGCAGCAGCTATGCAAAAGCCCCCGAATGTCCCACCAGCAGCTGTGCTATGAGCAGCGTCTGCTAGGCCATTGCTTGTGAGATCCATGCAGGGCTGAAGCACACCTCTGTGCAGCCCAATTTTTTTAATTTATCCCAAGCCTATTTCCTGAGCACCCCTCATGGGGCAAAAAGCTGTTAAGCGTGGTCTGCCTGGATTTGCATAGCTCCTTTAAAAGAGAGCCTTCGCTAATGAACCGCTTTACCGGCATTGCAAGCTTCGTGGAGATATACGCCAGTGCTGACCTCATGTCTTCGAATTCGCTGCAGTTCTGTTTCATTGCGTTTCTCACATTTTCCCTGACGTTGAATACCCCAAGGGGCACATAGCCTGAGTACGCCTCCCTGAGCACTATGGCCCCTGCCTGCCTTTGCTCGCGTGCCAATGACTCAAGCACTGCCATCTTGCATGCATAATAGCAGCCTCCCACAGACGAATATCCCTTCTTCCCCGAGTTGTGCTCGAAGTCGGAGAAAATCAACTCCTCGCTGCCCATTATCCTCAGGAAGGCCTCTGTCCACTCGTATTGCCACATTGTTGGAAGCAGCAAAACAGCATAGTAGTTGTTGAGACTGCAAAACTCATGCACGCGAAAGCTGTCGATTGTGTCGAATTGCCTGACATCCTCAAGGAGGTTTTTGCCAATTGTGCTGTCGCAGGCAGTGATCGACCACCTGGTCGGGACGAGGCGTCTCCTCCTGCCCGTCCCCATAGCTCCGACCGAGAGGGCTTTCTGAATGCTTGAGGTTGGTAGGCCGTTCCTATGGAGATCCATCATAGCATCCCCGGCCCTCAGATCTTCATCGTAGTATACTCTCTCCAGGCTTCTGTTCCATTTGACATTACTTATATCGAACCTCTCAATCATGGCGCTTGGTCCAAAAGGCGAGTGATCATCGCCAAACGTCATGCCCTTCGGCATGCTACTGAACTCCGCCTCGCTTTCTATGGAGGTGGCTGCAAGCGAGATATCCCTAAGCTTCTCAACAAGCCTGTTATGGATATCATTTACCTTTATCGGCTGCTTTCCTCGAACCAGCCGGAGCCTGTAGCCGATTATCTCTTCCTGAGTTTTATGCTCGGGAATCCAAGCCTCAGGCGTATCCATGATGGCCGTGTCTCCATGAACAGGTGCAATCATCGGACCCGCAAAAACCTTTGGGTAATTCCAGCTTCCGATAAAGACCGATGGTGGAGTACTTCCCTCAAGCTCACGGCCAAGCTCCAGGGATTTTATATTCATATTGGCAGTAAGCTTCTTGAGGTAGGATTCCTTGCCCTTTATCATCCATTCTTCCTGCTTGTGTTATCCGTTATAGGTATAATGGGCGTGGGGAGAAAGTAATGTTTGGATATCGTGCCCTCAAGTGGAAACTACTGTCTGCGGGAGCCATTTTAGCTCCGCCATCCTAAAACATATGGGGCGAGGTCTATCAGAGTAATGGCGATAATTAAGGCAATCCAATATAGGGGTTTATCATAATGCCACTGCCTGCTGGCTCTTGCATAAATATAAACTATATATGGAAAGAGGGGCGCGATGGATATTAGAATGCCCGGCATGACGCCGAGTATATATGTAAAAACATAACCCTGGAATAGCAGACAAATGACCGATGTGAGACAGACCTTGAGTTGGTTATTGATTCTCATGGCTGCAACATTAGCCCCAGGTTTAATAAGCCTTCCAGCAGAAGCTATGCAAATGCCTTAATGGTATATATGATGAACCTATAATGAACCCCGTCTCACCTCTTGAGCTTTGAGTTAACCCTTAGACAATGCAGAAACTTTATATCTACCGCAAGTAAAGTTAATAATAAAATTAATCTATAGGGCAAGCACCCCCCTCTGCCAAGGGCCGATGCAGATGAGAGACCTGCTGTTAGCATGCATAATTATATTCGCAATATTAGCATTACCGGCAGGTGCCCAGAATGAGTCGGGAGTCGTTCTGGCGGAGGATATGCCTAGTGATTTGAAATATGTGGACTCCTCAACCTTGGGTGCTTTAGATGTGTCAGAAATTGATCCTTTTTTTGAAACGATCTTGGGGAACGGGGTGGAAAGCGATTCCGCAACTTCGAGTGAACAATTACCCTCGAATGGACCTCCTGAAAACGAGGCTCTCTCAGAAGATGAAGCCAGCAATAATTTAAATTATTTGATCATTTCTTCTGCTGAAGAATTGGGAAGAGATTCATCCCGCACCGGTTATGAGCCGGAAAACGTACTTATGGATAACGATTCAGAGCAGGCGTCTTCGGAGGAGCTTTCCCAGACGGCCAACGCCTTTGACCAATCGAAGGCAGCGATATTATCTCAGACGATTGTCCCTTTAAACGATAAGCCTGCAGGCCTTGAAAAGAGCAAAAGCGAAGATGTCCTAGCATTATACCGTGAATTGACCACCAACCTAGGAAAAAACGATTCTGTTCCTGTTCACTACTCTGAGGAGAATTCGCCTCAAATCTCCAATTTGCGCAACGATTTGAAAGATGAAGCGCTGCAAAATGGTTATGGGACGGCGGATCATAATGAAGCTGCAAACTATGCGGGCAGGTCGTACGCATATCAAGGCTCATCTTCTGCAGAAAAGGAGATAAAGGCTATTCGCGATCAGTATTCCAAGTCTTACCCGAGTTTTGAGCTAATAAGCACATTCGCAGATGGCAAAGATGAAACGAGCCAATCTGCTGTTGGAATCTTAAAGGCATTAAATTCCCAGATGAATAAGTTCCAAAAACCGCAGGACTCAAAGCCAAAGCCAAAAGCCACCGAGGTTCCGGTCGTTTTGCCACAGTTGGGGCCGTTCATGCCCTCTGAGATCATTAGCGAAAAAATGCCCTATCTGGCTGAATTCGATCTCGTTGGCGATGACGAGGAACCAAAAAAATATGCAGTAGTGGTGGGAATTAACCAGTACTCGGATAGAAAAAGCCTCAGCGCCTCTGTGAACGATGCAGACGAAATGGCCAGCCTATTGGAGCTTTACGGCTATGAAGTGATCAAACTAACGGATAACACAGAAATTAAGCCTACAAAGCATAATATCCTTGATGGGGCCATTAAGGAGATAAAACTGAAGCAAAATCGAGGAAACGTAGTAATCTATTTCTCAGGACACGGCGAAAAAGATGAAAGTGGCAATTTCTATTTGATCCCCCAGAATGCAAAAGGAGATCCCTCCAATTATATCAGCAAGGACGAGCTCAAGAAATATATAAAGGATATTAAGGATTTATCATTAATAGTAGATGCCTGTTACAGCGGAGAGCTGGCATCCATTAAAGAAGACGGACAGATGATTCTGGCATCATCCGATGATGGGGAGCCCAGCAATGAGATATGGACAAGGTCCAACAGCATATTCACCCATTTGCTGTGCAAGGCCATAAGAGAAACAAGAGAAACCGGGACATATGAAGGCGATATTCCCCTGAAGAGCAGCTTCTTCAAGGCTCAACGCGAAACCATTCAGCTATCCCGAGGCTATTTGCTTAGCCAAAATCCAATTATTTCATAAAAACATTTAATATATAAAACTATTAATATATTTTGATTATTACTTCATCTGATGAGTTTTAGGGCTCAACACTTCATTATAAATCGTTTCTTCCAGCACTTCCATCTGATCCAGCTTTTTCTTCAGATCTTTTATTAAGGTGTACTTCCTTATGCCAACTATCAAGAACAGACAGGTGAGGGCAGAAATCAATGCAATCGCAGCCGTGCTCATATCCGACCAGTCTCCCTTTTGATGGGTTGCGGTCATATAGATATGGAAATCGATTCCGATTCCCACGGGGACCAAAAAAAAGCATATTACGGCAACTGCGGAGAGCAGTTTCTTCCTTTTCTCAATCATCTCAACCAGCTCATAGGAGCGATCGGTCAAATTATTATCATCGGACATGATTATCACTCATTTAGCCATTCATTGGAGGTGAAAAGCTCGGAATTGATTCTCTTAAACCAATTGTACCGCTCTCTTCCTAAAGGGGTCAGTTCATACGCTATTACCACACGCTCCCCCCAATTCTCTCTCCGTTCGGTGATGTAACCTGCCTCTTTTAGCATCTCGAGATATTTCTCGGCAGAGGTGGTCTTGAGATTTGCACATTGTATTATGTGTGTCTTTAAGGCTCGCCCTCTTGACTGGCTCGATGCAATGCACTCAAGTATCCTTAGCACGATTTTGATAGCAGGTCTGTACCGGACCACTTTTTACCCTTCTCTTATTTGTATGACCCTGTTTTAAAAACTTCTGTATCTTTAGTACATGACATTTAACATTTATATTGTCTCATAATCTATATTAAGTCTAAGCGCAAATCTATTATTAGGGTAGATCTGGTGGAATGCTTGCCTCCTTATGGATCTATCCTCCCTCCCTAATTCTTCTCATTAAAATACTATTAATTGAAAGGTATAGATAGATTGCGGTAGGCTTGATGCTTAAAAAAAATACGGCCTTAATGCTTCAAGCCCTTCAGTAAATCCTTCAATTGCAGGGTGTTGAGGATATGTTCCTTCCCAAGCCAGCCGCGTCGAGCAACCAATACTCCGTATTTCATCATCCTCAGGTGCTCGGGATCGTGAGCATCAGAGTCAATGCTCATCATAACTCCCATTTCCCCGGCGGTCCTGGACCATACGTCGTTTAAGTCAAGCCTGTCAGGGTAAGCGTTTATCTCCATTGCAGTGCCCGTCCTGGCTGCAGCCTCCAGCACCGATTGCATGTCGACCTCATAGGGATCGCGCCTTCCGATGATTCTGCCTGTAGGATGCCCGATGATGTCCACGTTCTCGTTCTCGACTGCCGATATAAGCCGACCGGTGATGGCGCGCTCCTTTTGCTGCTGGGCCATATGGACGGAGGCAACGACTACATCGCATCTGGAAAGGAGCTCATCCGGATAGTCCAGCTTGCCGTCTGCCTTGATGTCCACCTCCGTTCCCACAAGTATCGTGAAGTCCTCAAAAGTTTCATTAATGGCCGCTACGGCATCGATCTTCATATCGAGCTGCTCGGGCGTCAGGCCTCCGGCAATGCCAACACTCGGGGAATGGTCGCTCACGGCCATGTACTCGTAGCCTAGCGCCTGAGCTGCTTTGGCCATCACCTCTATCGAGGCTCTGCCGTCGGACCACTCGCTGTGGACATGCAGATCTCCCCTTATGTCGCGCAGTTCCACAAGCCTCGGCAGCCTATCCTGCAGGGCAGCCTCGATTTCGCCCGTATCCTCTCGAAGTTCAGGAGGCATCCACCTAATTCCTAGAGCCTCATAGACCTCCTCTTCCCTGGAAAAGAATAGGTCCCGGCCGTCGGAGAGCCTTTTCAGGGAATATTCGCTGAGAGAATAGCCACGGTCCAGCGCCACCTGTCTAAGGTGGACATTGTGTTCCTTGGAGCCTGTGAAATACTGGAGGGCAGTTCCATAGGATTTGTGCTCTACGATCCTCAAATCTACCTGAATTGTCTCTCTGACGATGATGCTGGCCTTGGTAGGTCCCCTGCCCAAAACCTCATCCACCATGGGCATTCGGGTGAATGCCCCAATGATCTCCTCGGGCCTGGACGCAGTGGCCAGGATATCGATATCTCCTACAGTCTCCTTGCAGCGACGGTAGCTGCCGGCTGCTGTGATGTTGTCCGGCCCGTCCATGCCTTTTAGATAGGCAACTATTCCGTCGACTATCGGCTCTGCCGCACTCAAAAGGATGCGGGTGCTCCTCTTCCTATAGCGCTCTATGGCCTTTAAGATGTTTTTCTCGCTGGTAGGCCCCATTCTAGGAAGCCTTCGAATTCGGTGCTCTCTGGCCGCCTTCTCCAGCTCGTCGAGATTGGTGATTCCGAGCTTTTCGTGCAGCAAAAAAATGGTCTTGGGCCCCAGGCCCGAGATCGAGAGAAGCTCGGCCAAGCCCGCAGGCGTATCTTTCAGAAGATCCTGGTGCGCCGAAATCTTGCCCGTTCTCAAATACTCCTCAATTTTCTGGGCAATGGCAGTTCCGACGCCGGGAATTGAGTCCAGACGCCGCTCGCGGCAGATCTGCTCTATATCCTCCTTTTGGGATTCTACCGCACGGGCTGCCTTGCCGTAGGCCAGGATCTTGAAGCGATTTTCGGCATGCAGCTCCAGAAGCTCTGCCATTTCGTAAAGGACGGCGGCAACCTCTCGATTCTTCACAAAAAACGATTAAGCGTAGAAGGCAAAAAGGATTTCGCGCCATCTATCAAGAAAATTTCTTATAGTTTCAACAGTCTTGTTGTTTATTGAACATTGTCGTCCTTAAGGCTAAATGTTCCAGGCATTATATATAAATGATGGGGGCATGGATATATGGCAGATGGTCTAAGCATTGGCGGTTATCTGATCAAGCGTATCTCTGAGATGGATGTTGGACATGTATTTGGAATTCCAGGAGATTATGTGCTGAGCTTCTTTCAAATGCTAGAAGAAAGCCCCCTCGAGGTAATCAATACATGCGACGAGCAGGGGGCCGGATTTGCTGCCAACGCCTATGCTCAAATGAAAGGTCTGGGTGTGGTCTGCGTAACCTATGACGTGGGGGGGATGAAGCTCATAAACACCACCGCTCAAGCGTTTGCCGAGATGATTCCAGTTTTAATCATCAGCGGTGCTCCAGGAATTGCCGAACGGCAAAAACACTCGCTGCTCCACCACAAGGCCAACCGGTATGACGACCAGCAAAAGATCTACGAGCGCATAACAGTGGCATCTGCCTCATTATCCGATCCGAACATGGCTTTTCGGGAGATCGACAGAGTTCTGGATGCCGTATTGCGCCTGAAGCGTCCGGGGTACATTGAACTTCCCAGAGATATGGTTTCGAAGATCCCAGATCCAACCATTATCAAGAGCAAGCATGAGGAGAGATCTGAGGCCGCGCAGGATCAGGGTGCTCTTCGGGAATCCCTAGCTGATGCAGCCTGCATCATCAATGGCTCGTCGCAGCCGGTGATAATTGCCGGGATGGAGGTGGAGAGGTTCGGCTGGGCCGATAAGGTGCTGGAGCTGGCATGGAGGTCCAATATTCCAATTGCTGCCACCATCATGGGCAAATCGGCAATACCTGAAGATGAATCCCTTTATATGGGAATCTATGCAGGGGCCCTGGGAGACGAAAGTGTAAGGGATTATGTGGAGAGAAGCGACTGCATCATCATGATCGGGGCCCTGTTCACCGATATTGATTTGGGTATTTATACGGCGAACCTGGATTTCGGAAAGGTCATTTGCATGACCAGCGAAAAGATCTCCATACGCCACCATCAGTACTCCGGCCTGGGGTATGAGTTCTTAAATAAGCTGGCGGATATGGATTTAAAGAGGCACGCCCTGGGTCCTATTCCCACCTCAAGGAGGCCAGAGCCCGTCTGCGACGATTTATGCAGAGAAAAGAAGATCACCGTTTCCCGTCTTTTCCAGGCCATTAATGCCTTTCTTGACGAAAAGATGGTGCTAATCGCTGATGTGGGCGATTCTCTTTTCGGCTCGATCGAGATTGCCACCCAGTGCAGCTTTCTCTCCTCTGCCTACTATGGGACGCTTGGGTTTGCCGTCCCTGCAAGTATCGGCGTGCAGCTTGCCCGGCCGGATACAAGGCCGCTGGTGTTGTCCGGAGACGGATCATTCCAGATGACGGGAATGGAGGTAACTGCAGCCGCCAGGTACGGCCTCAATCCGATAATAATGGTATTAAATAACAGAGGCTACGGCACAGAGCGCCCGATGCTTGATGGAGCCTTTAACGATATTCCGCCATGGTGCTACAGCAAAATTCCGGAAGTAGCTGGAAAAGGTCGGGGATTTCTCGTCAAAACAGAGGGAGATTTAGCAGAGGCATTAGAGGCGGCCAGGCTGGAGGACGACCCCTGCATCCTGGAGGTAATCCTCGAAAAGGGCGATATATCTACCCCGCTAAGGAGGCTGACACAGGCCCTTAAGAAAGCGATTTAGAGTAGTGATTCAAAGAAACCGATTTAAAAAAAAGTGATTTGAAGTGAAGCTCTAGATCAGCTCCTCTATGTGCTTCATTTCCGAAAAATCCGTTAGATCGCTTATCGATTCGTGATCCACCTCTATTCCGCACTCTCTGGCGGCAGCCACCAGGTTCGTCCCACCTACAAGGGCAATTCCCAAGTGGTCCCTCTCAACAGACATTCCGAGCACATTCATGTTGGGCTCGCCCAGCTCAAGAATGCCCATGAACTCGCAGCTTGCCAGATTATCCAGAACCTCCTCAATTCTTTCCCTGGCCAGCATTGGAGCCTCCTGGAGGTTGCCCAGGATTCGTCCGTGCCCGGTTCTCATCATTCCGCCTATGTCCGTCAGCCCCTGCGCCGTTAGGATGTCGATTGGATCGATGGTCGTAGCCCAGTACATGATCATGTCGGTAAACCGCATCGGTTCGCGGTCTATTACCTCGATCAGCCCGCCCCCTTTGGGCCTGACAGGTATTCCGGATTTGAGAAGGATGCCGTCGATGGTCATGCTGCATGCAGTCTTTATCTTTATGCGTCTCCCTTCATCCTGGACCTTGATCATGGGGCAGACGGCCAGACCGCTTTGGATCGTGCTGTGGAATATTTCCAGCGTTTCCTGAAATACACCCCTTGGAACGATAGTGGTGTTGGTGATAATGCGGCCCTTCATGGCCGACGGATCGAAGCTCACCTGCTGCATGAGGTTCTCGATCCTTGCTAGGGTGAAGACTAGCGGGCTTGACGATCTCACAGGCTTTAATCTCGAGGGGGATTTATAATCTCTTTCCCTTGAATCGTCGAATTAAGGCCATTTAGAAGCAATCTTATATCACTTATGCCATACTATTAGCAATGCTGCGCCAGAGGTTTGTGCTGGATACAACTGCGCTTACGGACTCCCTGGCCTGGGAGAGCGAGGGCGCCACGGGGATCTGTGAGGGTATGAACGCAATTTTAGATCGCGTTGCCCAGGCAAGGCTTCATCTGGGGATTAGCTGCTATATTCCCTATCCTTCGGTTTACAACGAGATCAAAGATTTTGCCAGGCATAATAACTGTAATGCTGCAGTTTTGAGCAAGGTAGATACATGGCTGGTGAAGAAAACTCCGGACAGATACAAGGTCAAGGTCCCTTCGAAGATATTTTATGAGTACGTCGATTACATGCGCGGCCGCATCAACAAGGGCATGAACATCTCTGAGGAGGCCATCTGGGAGTCTGTGTCGAGGTGCATAGCCCTAAGCGAGAGCGGGGCGAGCCTCAGGAACATGAAGGAGGAGATCGAGCGCGAGGCTGTGGGCAGCATTGTACGCAAGTTCAGGGAGAAATATCGAGCAGCGCTTCGCTACGGCATCCTTGACAGCGCTCCTGATATCGATGTCCTTTTGCTGGCCAAGGACCTCGATGCAGCCGTAGTTTCGCAGGATCTGGGGATCCAGCGCTGGTCTGAGCAGCTGGGGCTCCGGTTCATGGAATCCCGGTCGTTTCCCGTGATGATAAAGGAGTATATGGGCGCTTTGGAAAACCGCGGGATGCTGGTTGAGGAATTTGAGGAAGACAGGATGGTTTAGCTCTTGGCAATATCAATATCTTTCAGACTGAGCTGTATTCAAATTTCTCAATAATTCGCTTTAGGGCGTTTTTTCCTTTCAGATAGGCTCCAATCATGCTAACTAATCCAAAAAGTATCAAATAAACTAAAGCTAAAGTGACGATCTATCTATAGACCGCCATCCCCGGCTCTACCTTAATAATCTTTGTTCCGCCTCTATCGAAGAACATGGTCTTTGGGTAGTTGAACTGGCCATCGTAGACTCTAACCTCATGATTCTGATTGCCTGCGACTTTAAAACTGAATTTTCCATCCAACGGATCGCTGCCAGTCCCCTCAGTCCCAATATAATTCCCATCCAAAAACACCTGATAACCTCGCATGCCCTGAGATTCAATTTTGACTGTCGAATCGCCAGTTGTCAGATATTGATACGAGGTTGGTGAATAGATGGTTCCATACCCATAGGGATCAATTGGTTGTATCTGGGTTGGGTATTGATAGGGTGGTATGTAGGGTTGGACATAGGGCGCTACGTCTATCACTATCGGATTGCTTACCTGGCCGTCGATAATGAAGAGCAGTATATGCTGCCCAATGCTGTCCGCATAAAAGTCGATCTGATTGTTTCCTGTGAAGAAGTAGAAGTTGTTCTTGGATAATTCTCCATTGGGATCTATCTCATACAGATATCCGTTACCGCCTGTTGGAGTTATTGCCAGCAACGAGAGACTTGAGCCCTGTGGGACTTCGGCGTACTGTGTCCAGCTTGTAGTCCCTTGAATCCACAGAGAGTTTCCCCCGGTATATGTTGGATAGGTCTGGTATTGGGCATAGGGTATAGCCTGCATCTGATAGCTGAAATAGACTGTCGTGGGAATCTCATCTTTTATTTCATGTTTCTTCGGGGCATCAATATGTTTTTTAGGTTTCTTTGAGCCGGACACTTTATCAATTGAGTAGTATTGAGTGAATTTCCAATCAGATGCACCCGAGTATGGCGAATCGCCACCTATCCAGGGCTCACCAAATCCCATATAAAATAGATTCTCTGCTGCTGCTTCGCCTGGTTTCATCTCCACGCCGTTTTCTGTACCTAACGCTACCGCGCACCCCACCAACGACATGATAAGAATAACTGATATCGGAATTTTGTTCATCCCCGCACCATCTCCGTACTTTCATTTATCACTTCGAGGGCTTTTTCACTCCTCACTGATGCCATAATATTATCAAGGATAAAACATTATCTTTCATATAGGATTAATATTGAGGTAGTGTGCTGAATATTCTGAAATTTGTCAGGCCCCGTTATCCCATCCTGCAAGCTAATCCTCATCCATAGATAAATGCCTTTTAGCCGTCATCCATTCCTCGTTGATGTCAATCAGAATCGATACTATCAGTCTCATGGACGACTGGTCGATTGGAAATGCGCCATCGATTCTTGGTCTTATTTTTAGCTCCTTGCTGATCCTTTCTAATCGGTTGCTGGATTTGCGGCGCTACACCATTGCCGGGTGATGAATGCGTCTGGGATCCAAGGCATAGCTCGAAAAACGTGCCGCAGACTGAAAAGCCCACTATTATTCCAGGAAGCAGCAAAGTCCCAATCAAAACACCTAGCGAAACAAATCTTTCCATGAGTCGAGGTGAACAATCTTCGCCTGGGGGAGCATCTGCCGAGCCACTCCCATCAGCGCGGTATAATCGATATCGTTGGTGCGGGGGATGGGAAATACGCACAAAATTACGAGTAAATCTTAAGCATTACGAGCCAGCAGGGACCTTGAGAGGTAAAATGCCAGGTAGCCTGACTAAGTGCTTTAGCTCAAAGGCAAATCTGCCGACTTGAAAGCCCCGTCCGAAGTCCAGAGCTTCCAGAGTTCTCACGTGAGCCAATGGGACTATATATCCCCACCAGGAGGGCTTTTAAGTACCCTCGAAATATCCTCTTGTTAAGCGGATGTATATTCTTTTTATGATAGCTACAGATCGATTTATAATCCGACCTGATAGTAATAACTTTAATAACTAGACGTAGAATTTTTCGCGATCAACAGAACCATGATTATTAATGATCCTGGAGTTCAGGTTACAAGTACCCGGATCAGTTTGAAATGGAGATTGCCTTAAATACTGTTGCTTAACTACCTGTCTACTATCATGGGTTCAGTCCATAGGTCGCCGTGACACCGGGCTGTACCCACTGGGGAACAGCGGCATTGTCGATTCCTATCAGCAGGACCAGGCAAATTATCATGGCTAGAGATTTCATTTCAAGACCTCCATCACAGGTCTCCCTAATATCTCTGAGCAGGTCTATAAAACGATCGATAAAACAACCAAAGAAGCTGAAGGCAAAGTCATGTGAGCTTACTGGTAATATCCAGGCGATCCTGCATGACCATGCCGATAGATGTGGCTTTTGAATTGAGATTATCGTTCGGGGGATATCTGTAATCATATTATTAATAATTGATGTGAAAATCTTACTAGAATTGGAGTTTGTCTCTGACACGGCAATTTGGGCCAAATTCATTCATCAATTCCATAATATCATAATTATAGTAATAAAATTTGCTAACGGAGTCTATGATGGCAAAGCATCTTGGTTTTAATGCTAAACAAGGCCCAATATATAAAGGTGGTTTGGTGAGAAAGTATATTAGGACTTGGAATTGGTGCATTTAAGGCAATTGCGATGAAGCCTTCCTCGCCAATGGACTTCATGATCAATCATGATATTTAGCTCTATCTGGTAATACTTGGTTATAGAGCCCGAGGCATCTACTTTCCAAAGAGCAAGCGCAATTTGCCGCAAACGATCATGACCAGATTGTTCAATTCTAAAACGTTCATTACTTTTGGGTCTCGGTTATTTCCGCAGAAGGTTCGTTGGGATTCAGGCTTAGATATGTCCCTGCTATTCCTCTTAATGCTTTGTACCCTTTTTCTGTGATCATATAATCCCCTCTTTCATTACGCTGTAAGATCATATCATAATCCAGCAGTTTCTGCAAGTGAAAGAGCAAGTTGCCGCCCCGAAGCCCTGTGAGACTTGAAAGCGCTGAAAAAGTTTTTGTCTCGGATGAAAGTGCTTTCATAATCTGCATTCGCTGCTTATTGCTTAAAGGCTCAAGCATGTCCTCGACCATGCGT
The DNA here is from genome assembly GCA_964534145.1 of uncultured Methanotrichaceae archaeon. Taxonomy (GTDB): domain Archaea; phylum Halobacteriota; class Methanosarcinia; order Methanotrichales; family Methanotrichaceae; genus CAWJYS01. Next base: position 39,661 of record CAZHNU010000028.1, read on the forward strand.
TCGTCAGACAGCACGGGTATGATTTCATTCAATTCACTTTTATCCCTATTTATATTAAGAGAATGCATAAGATCTACCTGCTTATCAAGAATTCTTGTGGCTTCTGAGAAGCAAGTAACACATTGGTCGTTGCGGGCATTTTCTCTTAGTTCTTTCAATTTTGATCTGGTCTTTCTGATAGATTCCTCAGATACTTTACCTTTTTGTATCTGTCCTATGTTTTCTTTTAATAACTCGCTGAATATTGATTTACACGCCTCCCGCATATCGCATTTTTTCACCATGGTTTTTTCTAATCCTTGCTCAATCTCATTTTTCCCATAACCTACTATAGCATTAGAGAAATTGCTTCTGCAGCTTTCGAGGATGGATTCGAGGTGTTGCTGGTTTGACCTTTCAGTAAACCTTCTTAAATCCTCACGCATTTCTGAAAGGGCGGATCGGATCGCAGCAAACTCGTTTCGCATGTCATCATCCATGAGATGATTCATGGAAACATCTATAGATAAAAAGGTTCCTATTTTATAATTCCTGGTCATTTTGGTACACTAGATACATTGCTATGACGCTAAAATATATATTCATATACGTCTAAAAAGTATTAAGGGTGAAAACCATGAGCATAAAAGACGAGATACACGCCCAGATCGAAGGCGCGCTTAAGGGTGCGAAGTTTCCTATAAACACGCCTGAAGAGCTTTTGGCAGCAATGCCACAAGGAGCGGCCACAAAGTGCAAGGCAGGAGATGTTGAGCTTACAGCTGGAGACGCCG
>CAZHNU010000029.1:0-39164 GCA_964534145.1 uncultured Methanotrichaceae archaeon
CACCCTAACCCTTTATGTCCACGATGGAAGTGCAAGCGGACCTAAAATTACTGGTGCTAAGGTCGCGGGCAAGGACGGATTAGACAACAGTTTTGCGCATATAACAGGGAGCAACGGTTATGTTACCCTCAAGGGAGACCCAGGAACTTGGTCATTCTCGGCTTCTGCGGATGGATATGAAACGAATAGCTGGGACCAAGAAATTACCCAAACCTGCACCAAGAATGCATTCCTACAGGAATCTGCAGCGTCTACTTTCAGCCTCAATCTTCAAGAAGTGAATGCCGAGCCAAATCCAGCGATACCAGGCAGTATTGTAATGATAAAGGCTACCTTGTCCAAAGAGAATGCTGATGACAACGGCCTCAATGTAATTGCTGTAATAAAAAGCCCTGAAGGGACAGAAATCTCAAAAGTCTCCATGAAGCGTGTAACTGGAGATGCTTTTCAAGGGATTTGGAATGCTAACTCCGATGCAGGCATCTATAAGATAAATCTCATAGCCTCTACGGACAAGGCTACCAAGACCTTTGAGAATGCTCTTGAGATAATACTACAGAAAGATAAGGAGGCGGTTACACCCACAACCAAAATTCCCCTCACATCACAAGGTTCTGAAAGCAGCGTGGTTGGCAAATGGAAGATTCATTCGGAGGAGGAGTGCAAACTCGACAATGGTGAGGCCAGCTCCAGTGTGTTTGATTCTCTGATCGAATTCCATATCGATGGCACGTTCACTGCACCATCCGAGATAAATGGGATAAAAGGAACAATTACAGGAGAATGGACTCAAGATGGAAATGTAATCCGGTTTCAACACACGCAATCAGGTTCGCTTGACGGTGGAAAGGGTAGTAATTGGCAATCTGAGAGCAGTTCTGAGGGAACGATAAAAGGGGATACTATGAGCGGCACTGGATCGACTGTGACTCACAATAATTTCTATCCACAGGACCCTGTCAATTCCCATTCTATTGACATCTATTGCTCAGATCGTTGGTCTGCAAGTAGAGTAGGCTAGGAGGGGACTACAAGCTCATGGGCACTCAAGGAGCAAATAGCCATTGATAAGGTGCGGCTCCCAAAAACCTAAGAGCTAAGAGACATAATCAATCCCAATCATCCCATGGCCACTGCCTTTTTAAATGGCTACGCCAGGACATAAGCGGTGCCTTGCTAATCAAGCCCGATGCCAATGCCAACACCATCCCCCTGCCCAGCCTGGCTGGCTAGCTTTTTTATCGCTCGCCAAGTTTCCTGATTCCGTAAAAGCTGAAGCCTGGAGCAAATTGCTTTAACCATGACGACAGAGAAATATAAAAGTCCCTCCGGCAGGCCGTTTCCATGAGCACGGAGATAATCGAATGTATCTATGAAAAAGGCATCCTCAGGCCTCGATCAAGAGGAGATACTCAATAAATGTGCAGGGTCCGTCAAGCTTGACCGGGAAGTCACGCTCAAAGAAATCCTGGTGTTGGGGGAAGACCGATGATAATAATATTAGAACACCATTATATTAGTATATACCTCAATAAAATCCTTTCTCGCAATCCCGGCTTGCCTGCAAATCATCAATAGCGTAGATCACGACTTTGCGTTTTGGCGCATCTCTGGGAGATTTTATCACACGACCACTTCAGCTAGAAAGGTCTCCTGGATTTCATCAAACTCAAGAACCTCCCTGCCAAAGGACCCGATGTGAAATTTAATGGCAGATTTCACATCCGCAAGGGCTTCCTCATACGTGTTGCCCTCACCTACTATCACGCCCTTGATGCCGATTGGGTGAGCGATATAGCCATCATTATGTTTCTCTACTATTATTTTTATCTGTAGCATCACATCAACCTATCTAGCTCCTGGAAAATAAATCTCTGCCAAAGAGGATCTCTTACGAATATCAACCTCTAATAAAATTCCACATCAGCTCTGCCACAGTCCTCGGCCTGGCCAGTGCCACCCTCATCCCCGCGTAAAGAGACTTCTGCAGGAATGAGCCATCAGATACCAGCCGCTTTCCAGAAAGACCCCCCACCAGGCGATCGATCTCATCATCCCTCATATTTTGGAGCGTCTGCAAAGCTGCCCTGCCCATGCGGTACTCCCAGTAAAACTCCGAGTTCCATCTCCTTTTATATTCTGCCAGGAACTTTGCGGATGCATTGCCTGCCGTTACTGCCTCTGCCGCCACCTCTCCACAGATCCGGCCAGCCCTCATGCCGTAGGCGAGGCCGCTTTGGGCCGCTGCCCCGCCCGTGACCATAAACGAATCGGAAACTATCTCGCCGGGGAGAACGGCTATCGGATCCCCTCCCCATTTCACTGATATAATTTTCAGCGAATCGATGTCCCTGTAGTCCGATGCCTTGTATTTCTTGAATGAGTTGAGGAATCTGCTAAAGAACGGCTGAACATCCTTGCCGTGACCCCTCACGAAGACGCCAAGCGTCGCCCTGTCACCTCCGGCTGGAGAAAACGTGGCCTTCCAGCCCGGAGCCATACTGCCTATCCAGTACTGGAAGAACTTCTCCTCCCCCAGGCCCGGATGCGAAATTTCCGCTTCAACGGCCCAGGCGATGTCCTGGGGGTGTTTCATGGGCGAAAGGCCCGCCTTTGCAGCAAATCCGGACAGAACCCCCGAGGCATCCACGACCACTTTCGCCTCGATCTCCCCCTGATCGGTGGATACAATTCTCCCGTCGTTTCCGGCCGATAGCCTTGTCTCCTTTGCCTCGCCCGGAATAATGGTTATCCCGGCCTCCCTGGCAGCGTCCAGATGGAAATCGTCGAACCTTTTGCGGTCAATGAAAAATCCCCTGGCAGGAATTGTCGCCCCATGGCCGGAAGGAGAGATGATGCGCATTCCGTCCAGCTCGTTTTGCAGGTAGCAGTCGTCGATTTGGAGGCCTGCTCGGGACGCCATGCCCTCGAAAAGCGTATTGGCGGTGTGGTCCAGCCGACCAAGGTTCCTGTCCATCAGGATCACCTCCAAGCCCGACTTCGCAGCCTTAATTGCGGCCGTAATGCCCGCAGGAGATGCGCCCACCACCAGCACTTCGCACTTCATCGCCGAGTAAGAAGCGCTGGCGAGGAGATGAACTTTTCTCGAAGCGGCCTTAAAATTGTGGAGATAAAAGGAACTCTGTCTGCAAATCCCCGAGGCATCTAAGGCATGTCCCTGAGAAGGGCATCCACAGCCAACCTTATCGACTCTGCGGACTCATGCCGTGGCGTCCAGCCAAGCCTCGATATCCTGTCAATCGAGAGCTGCATGACCTTCACATCCCCCTTCCATCCTCTGCCGTCGACGCCGCCCGTGTACCTGTACTTGACGCCCGACAGCCCCATCTGCTCGGCCACTATGTCTGCAATCTCGGTTACATCCACCGAATCGGACGAGCCGATGTTGAAGATATTCGTCTCCTCTTTTGATTTATCGACGCAATGGACCATGGCGTCCACGCAGTCCTTGACCTCCAGGTAGGACTTTCGCTGCCTTCCCGACCCAAGGATCTCCAGCTCCTTTGGATTCATTCGAAGCTTGCGTATGAAGTCCACGAGGACGCCGTGCGTCCCCCTCTCCCCCACAATATTCGCGAAGCGATATATCCAGGACTGCATTTCAAAGGTGTGGCAGTACGAAGAGATAAGGGCCTCACAGGAGAGCTTCGAGGCCCCGTAAAGGGAGATGGGCTTTAGGGGGCCGTAGTCCTCAGGGGTGGGGACGACATCGGCCTCACCGTAGACCGTGGACGTGGATGTAAAGGCAATGCGAGAAACGCCGTTCTTTCGCATGGCCTCAAGCAGATTATAGGTGGCGAGCACATTCTGATCGAGGTGGACCCTGGTATCCTCCGCACCAAGCTTCACATCGGGATTGGCTGCAATATGAAATACCATATCCTTTCCGGCCACGGCCTTATCAACACCACCTACATCAAGTAGATCGCCTTCCAGTAGCTGAAAGTTCGGATTATTCATGTGGTGGGCGATATGCTCCTTTCGGCCTGAGCTGAAATTGTCCAGGACTGCAACTCTGTTTTCAGCCAGCAGCCTGTCCAGAAGGTGGCTGCCAATAAAGCCTGCACCGCCTGTTACCAATATAGATGAGTCTTCTGGCATTTGTCTAAGAGATCTCATGACATGGAAATATAGTTTATCTCCCAAATCCCCGGAACTTGCATTCATGTTAAGGCTATCCACATCAGCTGTCGAAAGGCAATGTCTCCAAATCATCCATGATCATTAACATAACCTTTTTATTGCAAGCTCTTCTGTTTAATCCTGTGATTAAAATGGATGAAAAGCTCTTCAGAATATCTATGCTGCTCCTGGGTGCAGCAATGCTCTGCGGCCTTGGGGCAGCCCAGGAAGACAGGCTGAAGATCGCCACTACCAGCAGCCTTTTCGATACAGGGCTTCTTGACCTCATCGATCAGAAGTTCGAAGAGGAGAATAACGCCACCGTGCATATACCCACGCATGGAGGAACGGGAATAGCCATCCAGTTTGGCGAGCGCGGTGATGTGGACCTTCTCATCGTCCACGACAAACCTCGAGAGCTGAAGTTCATAGAGGACGGCCACGGCCTTGAGAGAAGGTGCTTCGCCTACAACTATTTCTATGTGGTCGGCCCAGAGGACGATCCTGCCGGCATTAAGGGCATGAACGCCTCTCAGGCATTCGCAACCATCATGGAAAAGGGACTTGAAAATCCAGATGAGGTCATGTTCGTCTCCAGAGGAGATGACTCAGGAACTCATGCGAGAGAGAAGCTGCTGTGGAAGAACGCTGGCAAAAACTACTCAGAAGTGAACACCTCAGGTCCCTGGTACATCGATGCAGGTCAGCCCATGGGAGCAACGCTTGTAATGGCCGATGAGAAGGAGGCCTACACGCTCACCGATATGTCCACATTTATGGCCTTTAAGGGCAATTTAACCCTGGTGCCGCTGATCGAGGGCGGCGACGAACTGCTGAACGTCTACGTTACCATGGCCGTGAACCCTGAGAAGCACCCTGGAGTGAACTGCGAGCTGGCCAACAAATTTATAGATTATCTCGTCTCCGATGAGGGACAGGAAATCATAGCTACATATGGTGAGGATCAGTATGGCCAGCCGCTATTCTTCCCTGCTAAGGGCAACTGCGAACTGATCGGCTGTTCGGCAGAGGAGTGTGCTGTGCCTGCAAGCGCCTCATGCGCAGCAGCGTAGACTTTCTGGGTGAAAAGAATTGGAAGAGATCGCAGCAGGGTTCATTAGCGCAATTTTGCTGATTGTAACCCTCAACCCAACCGTTGTGGAGATAACCATGCGGTCTCTTGCCATCTCTCTATCATCAACCCTCCTCGCATGCCTGCTCTGCATTCCGCTGGCAGGCTTGATCGAGTTTCGAAGCTTTCGGGGAAAAAGGTCGCTCGTTAATCTGATTCAAACTCTTTACAGCCTGCCAACGGTGACCGTCGGCCTCCTCGTCTTTCTTCTTCTTTCGCGATCAGGACCCCTGGGGAGCCTTGGCCTCCTTTTCACGCCCACGGGAATGGTCATCGGCCAGACAATACTCATAACGCCCATCATGGTAGGGCTTACGATCGCCGCCATTGGAGCCGTTGGACTGCAGATCAGGGATACGGCACGCTCTCTTGGCGCTACAGAGTTTCAGATCGTGCTCACAGTGATAAAAGAGGCAAAGCCGGCCGTGTTAGCTGCCGTTCTCCTGTCATTCGGCCGGGCCCTGTCTGAGGTAGGCGTTGCCATGATGATCGGCGGGAATATCAGGGGATATACCCGCGTTCTGACCACTGACATTGCACTTGAAACCTCCATGGGGAATATTGAGCTGTCCATCGCGCTTGGAATTATACTACTATCAATATCGCTAATAATAAACCTCATCCTAAACAGGGTCCCGGGAAGGTGACATGGCTAAAATCGAGGTCAAGAAACTGCGCAAATGCTACGGCAAATCGGAAATCCTTCGGGACATTGACCTGAAGGTAGATCAGGGAGAGATCCTCGGATTGATCGGCCCCACCGGATCGGGAAAAACAACTCTTTTGCGCCTGATCAACCTCCTGGAAAGGCCGAGCAGCGGAGATTTGATCTTTGACGGAATTGAGACTGCCGGCATTGCCGAAAGGGAGAGGCGAAAGATCCGAAGGAGAATGGCTATGGTCTTCCAAAAGCCGGTCATGTTTCGGGCAAATGTGATGGAAAACGTATCCTACGGCCTGAAGATCCGCGGCGAGAGAGGAATTGAGGACAGGGTGAGGGATGCCATTTCGTCTGTCGGGCTGGAAGGATATGAATCCAGAGATGCCAATACCCTCTCAGGCGGCGAGATGCAGAGAATTGCTCTGGCAAGGGCGCTGGTTCTCAAGCCCGACGTGCTAATCCTGGACGAGCCCACTGCCAACCTGGACCCCAGGACTGCATCCTCAGTCGATGCGCTCATCGATGAATTCGCGGGAACTGTAATTATGGCCACTCACAACATGCTTCAGGCCAGAAGGCTGTCGGATAGAATTGCAGTGCTTTCGGAAGGCAGGCTGATCGCTCTTGGAAGGCCTGAGGAGATCCTGGATGCAAAAGGTCTCTCCAGCCTGCCAGAGGACCTTCACTCCCGGTCGCTGGTTCCCTGGTAAGGCATTTGCAGAAATTCCGGCAGATAAAGAGATGCCTTTATCTCCTAAGAACTATTTTTCAATGAATGGAAGATGAAAGTCGACTTTAGCGCCAAGTCCGACGAAGCGGATGGAAAAGAGGAAGAGGCAAAGGCGGAGGGGGAAAAGCAGGAAGAAGAGGGAGCCGACTCACTTCTCACAGAGAGGCAGCTAAAAGTTCTTCGCTTAAGAAACGGGGGCTGCTCTCAGCAGGAGGTAGCAGATATCCTTGGAACCACCCGCTCCAACATCAGCATCCTGGAGAAAAGGGCGCATCAAAACATTTACCGCGCAGAGAGAACCCTGCGGCAGTGGATGATGATCAGGGCCCCCATTTCATTGAAGGTTAAAGAGGGAACCGACGTCTTCGACGTACCTGGCATGATCTTCAATGCAGCCGACCAGAGATCAATCGAGCTTCCAGTGACCTCTCTCGACATCATTGTGCAGCTGCGGCGAAAAAGCCCCAAGCTTTTCAGGAAGCGTGCAGTCTTAAGGGACGTCGATGTTTATGTGACCGAAGACGGAGAGCTTCTGGTTCAGGAGACTGCTCCGCTGGGTTAGATTGATCTTCTCGGCCGAGAATAATAATATTGATGCTGGATATCTTGATCAGCACTTTGCAGTTCGCCCTGCCGGTTTTAATCACAATATTTTTAGGATTATTCTTCGCAGGCCTGCTGGTCGAGATGGGGACGCTAAACCGCATCTCCCGAGTATCAAGGCCGCTGGTATCCTTTGCCCGCCTGCCGGAGATATGCGCATCCTCCTTCATCGTATCGATTGGATCGACGATTGCGGCCAACAGCATGGTTGCCAGGTTCAAAGATGACAACTCCCTGGAGAACAGAGAGGTCTTCCTGTGCACAATGATGAACAGCATACCGGCCTACATTCGGGAGATCTTTACCTACCAGATACCAATAGTCGTTCCGGCTTTGGGACTGTTTGCCGGGAGCCTCTATGCCATGGTGTTCATGGCCACCGCCCTCGTCAAGATCGCGGTGGTAATAGCGCTTGGGAGGATGTTCTTCGAGCCGCGCTCCTACGGGCAGGCGGTCCCTGATGTTAAGAAGGACACCTCCCTGGACGGAGCCGTCTCCAAGGTATTGAGGTCTCAGAGGAGAATATTCCTGCGCATCGCATCGGTCTATCTCATCATGACCTATATCCTCTTCGTTCTGCGGGAAAGAGGCCTCTTTGAGTCGACAAGCGTTCTTCCAATAGCCGGCATATTCGGGATTCCTCCAGAGAGCATTGTGCCCCTGACGACTTATGTGGCCAGCCCAATCCTGGGAATATCCATGCTCGGCCCTATGATCAAAAGCGGGAGCATATCCGAGGTGCAGGCCATGATTGTTCTGATGCTGGGAAGCATGCTCATGCTGCCGGTATTCGCCGTGAGGTCAATGGTCCCCAACTATACGGCCCTCTTTGGTCCCAGGCTCGGCCTATCGGTTGTGTTTGTGTCCACTGGAATTAGCATCATTGTGAGGCTGGTTTTTCTGCTGGCCTTTCTGGCGATGGTTTAGAATGGGCACGAAAAGCTTTATGCGGCCAGAAGAATAATCCTAGAAAAATGATCTCCCTCTACCATCGCTGGATGATCCTATCGGCGGTTCTCATGCAGGCTGCGACTGGCGGTGCCCTGGCCTACGGCAGCAGCGTTGAAGACCTGGTGGGCGCATTTTCCATTGAGAAGAACATAAAGCTCGGAAGCAGCAGCTCATGCTTTGAGAGTGGGAGCGCCTGCCAGATGGATCCGTTGAGTCCGCCGTTTGTTCGCCCTATGGATGACGATCAGGCGCCTAGCATCGCAGGCTTTGAGGTGGATCCCGGCCCATTGGGTCAGGACACGCGGGCCGTTAACTTTACACTGCATGCAATAGATGACCAAAGCGGCCTGGGCGATTCTGTAGCCTACTTTAAAAGTCCATCAGGAGCCGTCATCGGTGTGAGCTTTCTGCCCTCCAACCGCACATCCGGCACACAAAAGGACGGCGTTTATGCCTCCCGGCTGATTCTCCCGAAAGGTGCAGATACAGGGGCATGGAGGCTGGATAATCTGACGCTCGTGGATGCTGCGGGAAATCATAGAGTCTTGCAGAGGGTGGATATGATCAGATTAGCCCAGCCGTCAGAGTTCCTGGTAATTTAACCATATGATCTCTATTTACTCATGCGGTCGCTATTTACTCATACGATTGCTATTCACCAATGACCTGCAGGATTATCCTGCGCCTTCTTTGCCTGTTGTCCAGCTCCAGGAATACAATCTGCTGCCACGTGCCAAGCATCAGTTCTCCATTTGAAAAGGGAACAGTCAGGCTTGGGCCCAAAAGGGATGCTCGAATATGGGAGTGGCCGTTGCCGTCATTCCATAGCTGGTTATGGGCGTAATCCAACTCCTCGGGAACAAGCCTCTCCAGCGCATCTCCCAAGTCCTGAACCAGTCCCGGCTCATGCTCTATCGTCGTTAAGGCACCTGTTGCCCCGGGAACGAAAAGCGTGACTATCCCGGAGCGGAGATTTGAGCTTTTCACTGTGCGATTCGCGTCATCAGTTATGTCTACAACCTCACCGCTGTGAGTCTCAAAATCGAGATATCCGGTACAAATCAAGGATTCGTCTCCTAGCATAGTCTGCCATTAAAAAATTATTTAGCTTACGCGATCTTATCTATACCTGATGGACAGGGGCACCTATTATACTACGGTCAGACGAATTCTTATAATAATTTTTATATTAAATATAGTAGCAGCATTGGCTAAGGGCATCTACGGCCTCTACACGAACTCCCTAAGCATGACTGCCGACGGCCTGCACTCTTTATTCGACAGCACCTCCAATATCATCGGCATCATAGGAATCGCACTGGCATCAAGGCCTCCCGATAAGGAGCACCCTTACGGCCACTCCAAGTTCGAGACATTTGCATCTTTAGGGATCGCGGTCCTGCTGTTCGCCACCTGCTTCCAGATACTGAGCGCATCGATCAACCGCTTTCTAAACCCGTCTGTGCCTGAGATCACGGTCATCAGCTTCGCCCTGATGGGCACGACCCTTGCCATAAACATAGGCATTTCCGCCTATGAGTACATCATCGGCAAGAGGCTTGGAAGCAGCATATTGATCGCAGACTCCATGCACACCAGGAGCGATATATACGCATCAATCGCCGTCATTGTCGGCCTCCTGGCTGTGAGGATGGGATATCCCCTTGCCGATCCGCTCATTGCTGTTCTGATAACAGGGCTAATAGTGCTCACGGGCCTCGAGATAATCAAGGATAGCTCCGCCGTGCTCCTGGACAGGGCGCTAATTGAGGAGAGCGTCATACGAAGGCTGGCCGAGTCTGTGGAAGGCGTATGCAATTGCCATCGTGTTAGAACTCGCGGCGCTCTTGGCGAGATGTACGTTGATCTCCATGTGGGAGTCGACTCGTCCCTTTCAATTGAGGAGGCCCATAAGGTAAGCATGGAGGTTGAGAGGAAGATCAAAGCTTCAGTTGACGGCGTGAAGGACGTGGTCGTTCATATGGAGCCAAAGGAATACTGCGAGCTGAAGGAGCGAGCCGACTTAGAGGAGAATTAGACAAGTATAATGATCGCGCAGACCTGATACTTGGTTGGTAATCAAAATTAAAATCAAATCGAAATCAAAATCGAAATCGAAAGACAGAATAGCTGTTATGACATCATTAGGAGGTTAATATCATGAGCCCCGGCAATTCCAGCATGATTATTTCAGTCGCAGAGGCGGGCACTGCTGCAGCACGCGTCTTCAGCTTTAAGGTTCTGATAGAGGGCCAGCTTTTGGCCGAACAGTCGCTCTCGGTGGTCGAAACCCAGGAGGTTCGAGAGATCGCCCGCCAGTACAGCTCTCTTTTTGAGAAGGGCTGCAGAACCGATGCTGCCAGGGACTACCTCGACATTCTCGGCCGCAGCATGCAGCATCTTTTTTTCGGGCAGATTCGTGATAAGATCGAGCCGCGGATAAACGAGGTTGAAGGGCTGGTCGTTGCCTCAGAGGTCCCAGAGGTGCTGCAGCTACCTTGGGAGATTCTTTTCCTGAAGGGCAAGGAGGGCGCCGGATTTGGGCCGGGAGGTGCCATCCGGCGTCTTCCGAAATCCGTCGACGGCCCGACCGCCTTCTCCGGCACACTTCCACCAGGTCCCCTAAGGGTACTCTTCATGGTCTGCGAGCCATTGGACCACGAGCAGGAGGAGATATCCATCCTAAGGGCCATGCAGGGCCTGAATATTGCCTTTGAGATCTGTGACGAAGGGAGCTTCGATGGCATTCTCAGCCGCGCAAAGTCATTCCGGCCTCACCTTGTCCATCTATTCGGTCTCGGGAAGAATTCCGGCGGCCGGGCGCATTTCTCATTCGAGGGCGCTGGCGGCAGGCCGGATCTTCGATCTCCCGAAGAGCTGGGCAGGAGCCTGGCCGCAGCCGGAGTGTCGTGCGTCATCATAGGCGGCTGTCAGGAAGAAAATCTATCATCGCTTGACTCGCTCTGCCAAAGGCTTGCAGACCTCATTCCTTTAGCCGTAGCATGGAACGCATCTGCCGACACATCAAAGATTTTTTACGGCACTCTCGCATCGGGAAACATCGATGAGGCATTGAGCCTGGCGCGAGCCGCAGCAGGATCTTGCGGCGATCGCGGTCAAGAGATTATCTGCGCATTTCCGGCGCTTTATTCAACGACCGATCAAAAAGGGCTGTTTGATCCAGGCCTCGAGGCAGCGATTCCCGCAATAGATCGGGGGGGCCAGCCACCTTTGCCCGGCATGACCAATGGGTATGCAGAGGACTTCGTTAACAGAAGGCGGGATTTGCAAAGGCTGACGTCAGCATTGAGGGAGGGCACGATTCGAACAGCGATCATTACCGGACCGGACGGCATCGGCAAGACCTCTCTGGCCACCCGTCTGGCTTTGAGGCTTGGACCTGAGGGATACTCTGTAATGCCCCTCTACAGCTCCCGGCATAATCCCATCAGCGCAGCGCGCCTTATGGAGGCGGCCATCGGCTTCCTGGCGGGCTCAGGTCGAAGAGAAGAGGCCCAAAGCCTGAGAAACCCTTCCGTCCCGCTAGGCGAGAGGCTGAAGAAGATGCTGGACATTCTTGAAAGGGACCGAGCCCTGATCATCCTGGACGGCCTGGATTTAGATGAGAGGACGGGAAAGATAAATGACACCGAGCTGTCCGAGTTCTATCTCCAAATGCTCAGGCTAATGGATCGGGCCCGGGCCATCATCACAGCACAGTCTCTTCCCGCAGATGCCCCGACACTGCCCCGGAGAGCCTGGGAGTGGCCCCTCTTGGGCCTGTCTGAAGCGGCATTCATTAAGTACCTGCTAAAAGATGAGCGCGTGGCTTTGGCCTACAGGAAGGGAGAGGTCAACTACGAAGGGCTGCAGGCGCTCCACGGCGCTCTTGCGCCATCCGCCTGCCTTCCCCAGATGCGCCGCGGCCTGATGGCGGCCCCAAAAGGATCGAGCATCTGCGATGAGTTCCTGGCGGAGCTTTTCAATTCCCTGAGCCCGGAGGCACGCCTGGCCCTGGCGAAAGCGTCGGTATATGAAACGGCCGTCACACCGGAGGGACTTGCAGCAGTCGCCGGAGTCTCCGAGGAGCGTGCACTCGCATTTGCAAAAGAGTGGCAGGACCTGTCTCTCGCCCATTTGGTCGACGGCCTCCGGACAGTGCCCTCACAGGCCAGGCCGTTTCTGCTTGTATTTCTCGGCCCAGATCAGCTTAGGGAGGCTCACAGGGCGGCGGGAGATTTCCTGAGAGGTATAGCTGAGTCAGGACGCTCTGAAGAACTGAGGCTCTCTCGACTGGACTGTCTGCTGGAGGCAAGGGGGCATTACGTGGCGGCCGATGAGCCTGAGGAGGCTCGAGCCATAACTGCCCGCATCAGCGGCTACCTTGAAGGGCGCGGCTTCTACTCCGAGGTAATACGTCTAAACGAGCAGCTCCTGAAGCAGGAGAGGCACATAGGCCCCATGAACTGGATCGCCAGGGCTTATCTCGACCAGGGAAAGTATCCTCAGGCACAGAGGTGGTATTCGCAGGCCCTTGAAGCAGAGCAGAATGCCACCGCCTGCCAGGGCCTTGGGACCATCTACTTCCGCCAGGGCAAGTACGACTTGGCCGCTGAGAGCTTCCAGAAGGCTGCAGAGATTTGCCGCGTCTCAGGCGATGTTGAAGGAGAGGCAACAGCGCTTCATGCACTGGCAAGCATAGACATGGAGCAAAAAAGAGAGAAAGATGCCCTGGAAAAGCTTCAGAGGGTAGCCGAGATCCAGGAGCAGATGGGCGACATGAATGGAGTGGCAGTAACTTTTCACGACATGGCGACCGTCGACCTGCGCCAGGGCAACTACGATTCGGCGAGGAATAGGCTTTTGAGATCGCTTGAGATTTTGCAGGCTGCCGGGGACAGGGAAAAGGCATCCGGCGCCCTGTTCAACCTGGCATCGCTTGACATGGAGAAGGGGGATTTCGATGCCGCTCGAGAGGAGTTCCAGAAGGCTCTTGCCCTGAAACGAGATATGGGCGACAGAAGAAGCGTAGCCGCCATATTGCACAGCCTGGGATCGATCGAGTCACAGGCCGGCGACAAGGAAAAGGCCCGTCATAATTTCACAGAGACCTTGAAAATTTTCCAGGAGCTTGGGGATAAGCCCGGCGAGGCGGGAGCTTTCTTCCAGCTTGGGGCTATTGCCGTCCAGGAGGATCGCATTCATGAAGGTCTGAGGCTAATGGCCCTATCGGCAGTCGTCCTGAGAAGCATCGGCAGCGAGGAGGTCAGGAATGTCGAGCCGGTGGTAGAGAGGCTTGCATCTCAGCTGAAGTACAGCCAACAGCAGTTCATGGAGATGGTGAGGGAGGTAGTTGGGGCTTACAGACGGGATAGGGGCTGGGGATTGGTGGAGGCTGCTATTGGAAAGTAGCTTTCATGGCCACCTTATGAGAGCCTGATATAGATAAAGCCAAATACAAAGAACCAGGAGTTCCTATCAGATGAAAAGGCTCATCGCATATGTCTCGGGTACAGTCCAGAAGGTAGGTTACAGAGGCCGTGTGATCGACATAGCCAATGCATTTGGTCTCAAGGGAATGGTTGAGAACCTCAAAGATGGCCGAGTATTGATAATAGCCGAGGGCGAAGAAAAAAAGCTTGAATGGTTCGAGGATGCCATCGACATAAAAAATACCTTAATTAAGGTCTCATCTATTAAGAAGGAGTATTCCCCAGCAAAGGGAGAGTTCGATGATTTCGGAAAGCTTGTCTTCAAAGACGAGACCGATTCAAGGCTTGACAAAGGCATTGAGGCCATAAGAGATATGGTCGATGCCGTAAGAGATGTCGATAAGACTCTGGTTTATATGAACTTAAATCTCGGCGGCAAGATAGACCAAATGAACGAGAACCTCAGCGGCAAGATGGATAAATCTCTGGCCAAGCAGGACCGCATGCTCGAAAAGCAGGATGAGCTTCTGGTCGAGGTTAAAGACATGAACCGGAGCTTAAATGAAAAGATGGACAGGGTTCTGGATAAAAGCGATATATCAGAGCTGAAGGCTGATGTATCCGAAATGAAATCTGCTCTAAAAGCAAAAGGGATAATCTGAATAGCTGGCAAAGTAAAAATGTGAGCTTTCCGGCCCAGTGAGCCAACCGAAAAGCCCTACCTCCGGAACTGTGCTTGCTTCGGGGCCTAATAACAGCTGCAATAGAATAAATATCATGTAACCTTTATCGTCTTCTCCCCCACCCCGCGCACCGCATTGAATGCCGAGTCCTGCACCTCGACCAGCACGACGTACTCCCCCATCTCGGCCTTAGCTCTCTGAAGTTTCAGCCCGTAGTTTTGTGTGGGCGAGCCCGAGAGAACAACCGGCCCGATAATTGTCGTGCCTGAATCCACAGGACTTGTGGGAATCCCGGCAGTAAGAAGCCAGATTCTGCTGCTATTTTCGATTATGGTGATGTTGCCCTTTGCATACTTCCCGTAGTCGATCCCAGGATCGGTCCTGTTCAGCACATCCTGCGAGAGGTAGTGGACGCCGCCGTATGTGTCTATCAGGGCATTTAGTCTGCCGTCACTTCCGAAGTAGGCCGTGACAGATCCCGTGCGATTCGTCTCCAATTCCAGCACTGCCGGCGCAGAGTACGCCAGCAAATCGCTCAGGCTCTCCGCAATCCCAGCAGCGTTTATCACATAGACCGGCCCTATTGGCCCTTCATTTACCGCTATCTGGAACATCGTCCCCGGCCAGGAGAACGAGACGTCTCCGCTGCCGCCTTTCAGCTCCTTTGCCTCAGACCACACAATCTCACCGGTCTTGTTATCCACGATGTACATGGCGGCGCTCCTGAGGTTGCCGTCCGCATCCTGGGCCTCCACGTCTATCTTGGCAGGGATGCTCAGAGTGACCTTGTCAGAGCGTACCTTTATGCTCATCGTGGAAGCGGGAGAGTATCCTATGGCTCTGATCATCCAGTTAGTTTCATTCCATGCGTGGTTCTGTACATCCCAGGGAAGGATTCTGTTGGGGTTTCGAGCGGTCACGGCCGACCGGCCGTAGGGGATGGTCAGGTCGGTTCCCACGTAAACGCCTGCGAACTCGTAAAAAGATACCATGAAGTCGCTTGATACCTTGACGTCCGGAATATCCACCTCAGCCCAGGTTAGATTGTCGTTGAAGTACGACCTCGCCCTCTCCACAGTTCTGGAAATCAGGGAGAGGTTGTCGTCCCATACCTCAACTGTGAACATCTCGGACCCATTCCCAGGAACCAGCATTCCGCAGATGGCCACCTGTGAAAGCACCCAGTTTTCACAGGGCGAGGTGAAGACCACTCCGTGGCCCCTGTGGTCATTTATCCAGACGCCGTCTTCGGCCTGGCCATCGTCGTATCCAAGGCTGACCATGCCGGCACAGGCTGTACCAGAAACAGCAAAAACGAATAATAATGATAGTATTAATCCACTCGACATCCTTCTCGTCATCCCTACACCTCTTATGCCCTCGACATTCCTTTTTATTGGCAAGGGCTTAAGCGCTCGGTTAGACTTATTCTTTTCGATTAAATTTGGCCATTATTTTAACATTGTATTCTTACGCCGCATGTCGCACGGGGGGCCGCATATTGCATAGGGGACGATATTAAGCCTATAACGGGGATGACGCTAGACCGATAACCTGACGTCGTTTATCGATACTGTACCAAAGGTTGAATAGCCTGGGAAGGATATATCCAGGTACACATCATCGGGAGAGTCGTACAGCCCGTTGCCGTTTGCATCATAAACTCTGATGCACCCATAATCATCTGGCCTCCTTGGAAAGCTTACCAGCAAGGGGAGCGCAACCAGCTTATTTAAGTCCGGCTCGAAGTTTCCTGCTCTCGTCCCTGCTGCCATCCCTCCAACAGAGGTTAGCCTGATGTCGTTGGTGCGAATTAGATCCTCTGGAGCTGAGGACGATTGAACAAACAGCGTCTTTTGTCTTGAGACCGATTTGACGAAAAGTGTTCCAAGTATATGATAATAATCTGCGCTATCACAGCGAATGCCTTCAATCGGCCGCCCGTCGTTATCAAATCCAACCAGGTAAGGAGTGATATCTATGCAGTAGTCGGATACGGGCCATATGAAGTTATCCGAATAGATCAGGCATAAGGTTCCCCTCGGAAGGCTATCGCAGTAGCCCACATACGACAGCCTCTCCCAAAATCCCTCAATTGCATATGCATCGTTTTCAGCACTAGATGAGCTTTCTTCGGCGCTCCAATTGTTGGCTGTTTGAGCACCCAAGATTGGGGCACTTGTTGCGGGAGCATTATCTGTTGAAGCATCTGCACTGGATGAATTATATGTTGAATAGTCTGCGTTTTGATTATTTATTTTCGGACTACCTTCAGGAACAGTGGCATTTATCGCTGCGATGTTGGCCGCATTAGCAGGAGAAGCATTTAATTCGCCGGTTGCTGCAAACGATTTAACTGGGTCGCTGGCGCTGATTGCTCCCGGAGCATCACCCTGACCAAAGAAACTTGATTGATGGACATATACAGGATCGTCGAGGTCATAGGACTGACTGCCATTCAAATTTAGGAAACGTATTTCTGCATTCAAAGGCTTTAGCGGCGAGTCCACATCGTTGTCATTGGGGGTCACCTTGGTCCCGGCGGGCCAATTACCCAGTGGCGTGAGCCTTATGTCGTTGGAGTTCGCATAGCCGATAGGAGGCATATCCAGGTAAACAACGTCGCCTCCATCGTATATTCCGACGTTAGGCCCGATATCCCAATAGCCTATTATTGTGCTGTCCGGTACATTTTTAAGGAGCCTGCCCAGGTCGCTCTCGGAAGTGATGACCTTAGTTCCAAAGGCATAATCCGAGGCTGCTGAAAGATTGAACACGATCATAAAACAAAGCAATAGAACTGCCGAGATGACCTTTGAACCCCTCATCTTGCTTTCCCCCAAGGCTGCACCTTATAATAAGATCTAATAGGTCGTTAGTAGTATAAATACTTTGGCATTATATTATACAATATATATTTTACCAATGATCTGCCGATGCAAAAACAATGAAGCCGGAAATACGGATAGATCTAAGTGGCTATGCTCTTTAAAAGACGAAGGTTCTCCTTCTGTGTCAATTCGCACATTCTTGACCGCTGGTCCATTAGTTCTAGTCTATTTCGTATATAACTGAAGCCACCACAATAATTACAGCCGCTCGATTCCATTAAGCATCCGCTTTCCTGAGGGCATCCATTGTTTAAATTATAGAAATTGAAAGTGTATGTGTTTCCATTATTGATGGCGTTGAAATGGCCGCCATATGAAGCTGCTGTGTTCGCCGGATTCGAACTGTTTGACGATTCCAGAGGCCACCATAAAAAGCCGACTGGCTCATCTCTATTGCAGACTGGGCCATAGGCATTTTGGCTTATTCCAGCAGTTTCCAAGCCGCAGTTTCCGTAAAGGACGCTGCCGTTTCCGCTGAGGATGCTGCTGTCGATGCCTGCATTGGCTTCACTAAAACCACCATTATATGAATTGGAGCAAACTTGGCCTAACGCTGCATCAATCGACACCAAAAGGCAAAGTGAAATGCCGATATTAATCGATTTCCATGCCATGAATCAACCTCAATTTACCAATTATCCGCCTTTGAAATGCGATAATAAATTTAGAGTGCTAATACGCCTTTCTTAAAACCCGAATGCATTCTGGTTAAGATCCTGATTAATATTATTATTGAAGCCGTTGGCATTGGCTATATTGATTCCGTTTTGGGGCAGATAAACGAGGCCACCGGAACCGAAGCCAGAGCCTGACATCCCCAACGCGTTTTGGTTCAAGTTCTGATTGAATTGGCTATTCCCGCCGTTTGCATTGACGATGTTGAAACCGTTCTGAGGAAGATAGACAAAGCCACCAGGCCCAAACACCCATCCTGCTCCGCTCATCCCCAAAGCGTTTTGATTTAAGTTCTGATTGATCTGATTGCTTCCCGGACAATGACAAATTTGGGGATCATAATAGCCATCGTTTGCATTCGCCATGTTATATCCGTTCTGGGGAATTCCGGAAAAGCCTCCCTGGCAAAAGGCAACTGAAACGGTCAAGAGCATCCCTAACATCATGCTTATTGTCTTTCCTTTCAGAGACATCACACATACCTCAATTACAAAATTATTTATTATCTGCACATTTAACTAGCCTTAACTTTTTATAAACATCAACACAGATGAAGCGCCAAAGCCTACTATTACTAATCTTACTACCAGGTAATTGTTATTGGTAACTTGTATAAATAGTTTTTATCATAAGACTTGTATCATAATGATGTGAGTAAATCATATCAAGTAAACCTCACTAATATCACATACATTTTTATCTAAAAGATCTAAATCTTTTGGACATCATAGCAGGGAATTGATCACAAATTAAAAAAAGATTATCGATCAAATATTCATCATTCGTACTTGATCAATCATAATGTCCAAATCTATTTGAGATTTGCGCCTTTTTGATTTAACGATAACATCTGGCTCACCAACTCTCGGCTTAAATCAGGTTAGCTGATCCGAGAACTGCATTTGCATCGTAATGATCATGGGCACGCGAGCAACAGTTCCTTGCAGTTAGCAAAGGCTTAAACTCTCAGTTGAACATATTCCTTTTCGACCATGTCTCTCATCAAGTTCTACAGCACCAACGGCCACCCCGAGCGCGTTGACTTCCGCCAGGCTCTGCTGGTTGGCCAGGCCCCTGATAGAGGGCTCTATATGCCCGAGATTATCCCGCAGATTTCTCCCGACAGGGTTCTGCAGTTCACCAGGATGAGCTATCCGGAGATCGCCTACGATGTGATCAAGCCATATCTCGGCGATCTTATTCCCGATGATGCCTTAAAAGCGATGCTTCAGGACGCCTACAATTACGATGTGCCGGTGGAAAGGATCTATGACGGCAAATACGTACTCCGCCTGGATCGCGGCCCTACCTGCTCCTTCAAGGACTTCGCAGCGCGGGCAATGGGCAGAATGATGCAGTACTTCCTCAAACAGGAGGGCAGGAGCATTCTCATACTCACCGCCACCTCCGGCGACACAGGCTCAGCCGTAGCCCACGCCTTTTTCGGCCTAGACAACATCACGGTGGTTGTTTTGTTCCCCGAAAAGGAGGTCACAGAGCGGCAGAGGCGGCAGATGACAACTTTAGGAAAGAACGTCTTCCCAATGGCTGTCGACGGCAAGTTCGACGATTGCCAGGCGCTAGTAAAGCAAGCCTTTGCTGATCCAGACCTGAAGGGCTTAAACCTCTCCTCAGCCAACTCCATCAACATCGGAAGGCTACTCCCCCAGGCGGTCTATTACTTCTACGCCCACTCACGCGCAGCTCCCCAGGGAGAATCTATCGTTTTCTCTGTTCCGTCAGGCAACTTCGGCGACCTGATGGGCGGCTTAATTGCCCTTAAAATGGGACTTCCAGTTCACAGGTTTGTGGTAGCCACCAATGAAAACGACGAGTTCCCCAACTTCATGAAGACCGGCCTCTACGAGCCGATAAGGCCCAGCAGGAACTGCATATCCAACGCCATGAACGTCGGCCATCCAAGCAACCTGGCCAGGCTGTTTTGCCTTTACGGAGGACAGATGGATGAAACCGGCCGTGTGAATAAGCTGCCCGACCTGGAGGCCATGAGGCGCGAGCTTTACGCAGTCTCCATCTCGGACGAGGAAACCCGCAGTACCATCCGAGAGGCCTACAATCGATATGACGTCCTTCTGGAACCCCACGGAGCCGTAGGCTTTGCGGGACTGATGAGATACCTGAATGAATGCGGCGACTGGAGCCCCTGCGTATCCCTTGAGACCGCCGACCCAGCCAAGTTCCCGGACGAGATCATCAGAGCGACAGGTGTGAATCCACCGCTCCCTGCAGCCATGGCAAAGCTTGACGATTTGGAGGAGCACTTCCAGAGAATGAGCGGAGATTACCTCTCGCTGAAGGCGTATTTGGGCAGATTTATCAAGTAATCAATTAAAATCAATAATCAACTAAATGATCCAGCGATTAAGAACTTGAAACCGGTGAGGATAATCGAAAGCAGATGAGGAGGCTTGAGGAACAATGGAGAAAGAGGGCATCTTCTTCGACGATATAGGCAGCTATCCTTTACCAAAAGGCGTACGATTGGAGGGGCTATCCGATGAGCAGTACCTGGATCAGGTGAGGGATGTGCTGGCCCAAAAGGTCTCAGCAGGCGTGGAGGTGCCCACCTACCCGCAATTCCGCGATATGATCCGGATGTTCATGGACCCGATAGAAAATCCTGAGCGTACAGAGAGCCCTTACATCATAAGAAAAGAAAAGGCAGAGATATATGAGCTGATGGCCGTAAGCCCCGGGCAGAAGGTCAGAGTTTGCGTCACCGGCCCGATAGAGCTCTATATCTCCGCCTTTGGAGCCACAAATTACTCGGATATCCTCTTTGCTCTGGCAAAAAGCGTGGCCCGGTTCCTTGAAAGGGCGAAAGAGCAGGGCAAGATGTCCGTTGCCTCTCTGGATGAGCCGAGCTTAGGGATTAGCTCCAACATCATCTTTGAGGAGGATGAAATGCTCAAGGCCCTGGAAATCGCCAGCGAGCCGTGCAAGGGCATGGACTGCGAGGTTCATCTGCACTCGCCGCTGTACGCCGAGCCCTGCGCTCGTGTGCCGGGGATCAACATCATCGGCGTTGAATCTGCTGCCCATCCCGACTACCTTAGGCTTGTGGACAGGAAGATCCTCGACGATACCGATACATATCTGAGGGTCGGGATCGCCAGAACAGATATCCTGGCCATGTCCGCAAGACTGAACGAGCATCTGGGCGTCAATCTCTGGGATAATCCATCAATGCTTGAAAGAGAGATTTTTTCCATGGAGTCCACAGAGGTTATGGAAAAGAGACTCAATAAGGCCTACGGCCTTTTCGGAGAACGGCTTCGGGCAGTAGGACCTGACTGCGGTTTAGGCTCCTGGCCCAGCCAGAGGATGGCGTACAATCTATTGTCCAACTGCGCGGCGGCCGTAAAATCGTTTTGCATAAAGGCAAAGCCCTAAACAAGGCCCCTTTCTCGCTTTCCCTTAAAGGACTAGCTGAATAAAAATAAAAATTTTACTATTTTAAATTGAAATTTTTGCCCGTTGAATATCTCTGTACATAATTTTGTCATCTGGTACTTATACATAAAAATTTTATGAACTCAGTTTCTGCGTCAGGTATATCGTATTGAGGATTACTATGATTACCATTATCTATAAATATTTTAAGAGCATTTGTAGTATCATGAAACTGAGGGTCGTGAGTTCGAAGAAGGAGATAAGCGATTTAAACAGAAATGAGCAAATTGTTCATCTCGCATTCAGAGCTTCTAATATGGATGTCATGGGGCTGGTGCAATCCTGCCCAAGGCTTCGAGCTGTTCAGATTCCGCCCTCTTATCATGAAACCATGTCAAGGGCAGCGCAACAGTTCCTGGAAATTCAAGGAGTTCAGCTGCTCAGAGGCGATGTCTGGGGACACCGCAAGGACATCGATGAGTACTATACCATAAGCGATAAGATAATCCGCAGGATATCAGGGCTTATTTCCGAAGGAATGAGCATCGATGAGACTGTGAAGAGAGTGCAGAGAGAAACAAAGCTGTCAGAGGACCTCATCAGGTATATCTTAAAGGAACAGGTGATGGCATAAGTCGCGAACGTCCGCCCTCAGGAAATTTCAATTTTCGTTTGCGTGCGCACATTGACTTTTGCAGTATTGCTGTTTTAAGGATGAACTGTACCGCAGAGCCCCTAGATTTCATGAGCAGCGCTTAAGGGGTTCACGGCCTTTTAGGTAAAACGGCATAGCGAGGGGCTGGCCGAGAAGCATAAAGGCCTCTGATCGCAGTGCAGCCAAAATATATATGCCCTCTGAGTAATAGAGCGGAAAGAGGGATGAAATGACCTTAATAGTTCTCAACTTCAAGACTTACAGGGAATCAACAGGCGAGGCTGCCTTGCGCCTGGCCGAGATCTGCGAGGACGTATCGGTTGAACACTCCGTGGATATCGCAGTGGCCCCTCAGGTGGCCGACATCCACGCAATATCAAAGGCAGTAAAGATACCGGTCTACGCCCAGCATGTGGACGGCGTGGGCCATGGCGGTTTTACAGGGCATGTGACCGCAGCATCGCTGAAGGCGGCCGGCGCCAGCGGATCCCTCATAAACCATTCCGAGCGAAGGCTCAGGCTGGCAGATATCGATGCATCCATCTCCTCCTGCAAGTCCGCAGGCCTCGCCACCATTGTCTGCACCAACAACGTGGCCACCACCAAGGCTGCCGCCGCGCTGGAGCCCGATTTCGTGGCCGTTGAGCCGCCGGAGCTGATAGGAAGCGGAATACCCGTATCCAAGGCCGATCCGGAGGTAGTCCGCGGCTCAGTCGCAGCTGTTAAGAAAATAGCTCCGAGCGTTGGCGTCCTTTGCGGCGCGGGAATCACCCACGGCGAAGACCTTCAGGCGGCCTTAGAGCTGGGCTCGATTGGAGTTCTTCTGGCATCAGGAATAATCAAGGCCAAAGACCAGCGCAAAGCCCTTGAAGACCTGGTCGGCGGAGTCAGGAAATGATCTGCGTGCACGTGAGGGTCTCAGGAAGGGTTCAAGGGGTCTATTACCGCGCATTTACCCAGAGCAAGGCCAAAGAGCTGGGAATCAAGGGCTGGGTGAAGAATGTCCCAGGAGGCGGCGTGGAGGCTGTGGTGGAGGGAGAGCGGCAAAAGGTCGGAGAGCTTCTGTCGCTTATGAAAAGCGGCCCAAAAGGCGCTATGGTCTTGGGGATAGAGCTCTCTGAGCTGAAGTGCAAGGGCTATGAGGATTTTGAGATAATAAGATAATAATTATAACAAATTTCATTTACCCGGATGTGGTCTTTTGCTTACAGTTAACAGATACAAGTGCTGCTACTGCGGAGCCTGTGTCGGCGTCTGCCCGACATGCGCCCTGGAGCTTGTAGAGACCTGGATCGAGGTCTCGGAGGCCTGCAAGGAGTGCGGGCTATGCACAAGGATATGCCCTGTCGGCGCCCTGGAGGTCAAAGCGTGAGCCTAAAGTGCGACGTCGTTGTGATAGGGGCAGGACCCGGAGGATCTATGGCGGCCAAAACGGCGGCTGCAGCCGGCTTAAATGTAGTTATGCTGGAGAAGCGCCAGGAGATAGGTGATCCTGTACGCTGCGCAGAGGGCGTCGGCAAAAGGGTGCTGTGCCAGATGGTGAAGCCCGAGCCCGAATGGATAGCGGCAGAGGTGAAAGGCGCCAGGATCTACGCCCCGGACGGCACAAGCATCGTCATGTCCGAGGACAGAGGCGGAAACGAGGTGGGCTACGTCCTGGAGAGGAAGGTCTTCGACCGCGCACTGGCGATGGATGCAGCGCGGGCCGGCGCGAAGGTAATGGTCAAGACCAGGGCGCTCGGGCTTATGAAGAAGGACGGCGTGCCCTGCGGGGTCTCTGCCACGCACATCGGAGAGCCGATGCAAGTTGAGGCGCCGCTGATTATTGGCGCTGACGGTGTTGAGTCCAAGGTAGGCCGCTGGGCGGGCATAGACACGACATTGAATTTGAAGGACATCGAGACCTGCGCCCAGTTCCTTGTCAGCGATCCGAGCATAGACGACCAGTACTGCGAGTTCTTCCTTGGAAACGAGATTGCCCCCGCAGGCTACGTCTGGTCGTTTCCGAAAGGGAATAAGCTGGCAAACGTCGGCCTGGGGATACTTGGGTCCAAGGCCAAGCCCGGCGATGCCACGCGCCTGCTTCAGCAGTTTGTGAAAAATCGCTTTCCAAATGGCAAGGTCGTGGAAATGGTTGTGGGCGGAGACCCGTGCTCAGGCCCCATTGAGTCAACTACTGCAGACGGCATGATGCTCGTGGGTGATGCAGCGCGCCAGACGGATCCGCTTACCGGCGGCGGAATCCTGAACGCCATGGAGGCGGGGATCATCGCCGGAGAGGTTGCAGCTAAGGCGCTTTCTGCAGGCGATGTGAGCCGAGAGGGCCTAAAGGAGTACGAAGACCGCTGGAGGACAACGATAGGGAGGCACATCTCCCGCAGCTTCGAATTCAAAGAGTTTTTTGTGAAGCTAACCGACAAGGACCTAAACCAGCTCATCGGCTCCTTGAAGGACGAGGACATATCCAAGATGGACCTGCGGGGAATGTTGAGGGTTCTGTTCAAGCTGAATCCGAAGCTGCTGTGGGATCTGCGGCATCTGGTAATTTAAAGAAGTCATGGGATTTAAGGAGGAGTGGGCGACTTTGCCCGCCTTCCAGCAAACTATTTAAATTTTTAAGTGCTAATTCATAGTCAAAACGCTTAGGTGATGCCCAAAATGATGCACCCGGACAGGACGTTCTGTGCGAAGGCCATTGATTCTGAGGAAAACCTTATCGAGGTCATGACCAACCATAAGTGGCCGCTATGTACATCCTTCGAATTTGCCGGCTTTCTCTACCTAAACGACGGGGACAGCGAGGATTTTGCAGAGTACGTCGCCATGAGAATCGATGATGTGGACGGCCTTGATGTCACGGGAAGGGAGGCAGGCAGAATTGCGCCCCTTGGAATGGACGCGACCCCCATAATGAAGTTCATCAGGGATATGGTGCAGGGGCGCTGGTCCGTTGACCAGCCATTGAAGATCAAGGCTGAGCCCGACTGGCACCACAGCTGCGAGCTTTGCAGGTTCGAAGAGGACTGAAACGCTCCAGGCTTACAGCAACCTCTGTTTCTACTGTCCCTGTTTTTTACTGTCCCTGTATTCTACGGCCTCTGTTTTTATCAGTCCAGCACGCTTGAGCCATCGGCTTTCTTAGGAAGCCGGTCCAAATCCAGCACAATCCTGATCTTTTCCTGATCGGCATCAATTGAAACAACCGCCAGGTGAAAGATGTAGCGAAGCGTCCTTCTGCCCTCTGGTATTCGCAGTCCCTGTCTTCTAAGCATTGCAGCGCTGCAGGCCTGAAGACTCGGGCTGCTTTGGAGAAACAGCAGGCCCGGCAGGTTCAAACGCTGATGGTCTGCGGATGGATACCGCTCTCCAATCAAAGCGCACAGCTCATCTCTCTTGATCTCCACAGTCTTGTCGCCGCTTCTAACCTTAATCCCTTCCTCATCCGCGAAAACCTCGTCGATGTGGGAGTGAAGGGCGCTCAAAACATAGCTATCTCCCCGTCCCCTATTTTCGGCAGGCAGCAGATCTTCAAGCTTCTTCATGAAGGGCTTGAGAAGCGGGCTTGCCCCCACAAAGAGAGTCCCGGGGAGGTTTTTAACCTCAGTCCTCGCCATGCTCATGAGATCAACTCTGCCGATCTCAATGGTTATCATAAGCGGAGATCTATCGGTTCGTAGATATCTCTGTTGGGCGGAAGAAGGCTTCAACCGTGGCGAGGCTGCAAAAATGAAGAAATATAAAATGAAGGGGCTGCATAATGGGCGGATGGCGCCGAGGATTTTCTTCAGAAAATATGAAGATTTTTAACCATGGGATCTGCCGCAGCTGCAGTTAAGTATATCCATTGCGTTCCACAGACTGCTGCCGGGAGGATTCACATCGGCAAAGTTCCCATAACGCCCGCGTAACAGCACGGCAGCCAAGATTCTTCTACTTCTTCCATTGTAGAGTACACAGGATGGTATAAACCCTTCCTTATATGGAATGTGCCAATATAGGTCTCCTCTATTCTAACAGGAGCCACGACGATTTGAAGAATTCCCAGGTCTGTCCAGCCATCCGTTATTTTCTCGTCAACGCTCATTGTATTATTGCCTTGATCGATATAGTCTACAACACCCAGCATATCCTTTTGCAGAGAATGGGCATACTTAACGGCATTTTTCATGGCGCTGCCAGTATCATAGTTTTTCAAGCAGTTTCTGTCCGTTAAAAGCGATGCATATTGGATTGGATTACGGGCGTAATGGCCCCTGTTAACGGCAATTGTCACAGGACTAAATATCATGTTCCTGCTTTCTTCAAACTGGATGCCGCAGGGAGTCTTCAGCGTATCATTTTCCTCGTCCTGATCGTGCTTGACATCGATGATAAACGAGCTGAACGCATATGTTGAATAGCTCTCGTTGATGGAACCGCTTCCGTGAGTCTGGCTTTTGCTCTCTACACCAGCATCCAGAAGGTCAGGCATAAAGGCATATTTATAAGAGGTGAAGAAGCCCGTTCCCTTGACCAGTTGGTCGTATTCTAGCGACATCTCCCGCTCCAAATTAAAGTCGGCTGAAGCAGGAAATACAATAGCTGTAGCAAAGATAATAGAAATTGCATAAATAACTGCTGCAGCCTTCGTTTTCGTCTCCCTCCACAACTTTTTGATAACCCATTTATAACTCTTATCTTTATTTAAAATATTTTCCATACATAAAATAATTATTTGCGATAAGGAATTAGCTCTTCTGATGCCAAGAAGAAAAGAAAGCAAAATTCTCATGAATTAAGACCCAAAAGTTCAGGCATCTGTAACTTGCTTGGCAGATGAGCTTTTATAAGGCGATTGATTTTCATCGCGGTAAAATAATTATTAATCGTTAGATTAAACTTCCTAAATTTTAGAATTAATAGATGAAGTTATTAAATGATTTTTTTCTAATAATGTACACAATAGATGTATTATCTTTTATAGAAAAAAAAATCGGTTACTATTGCAGGTATCAAGCACTACTTATGAAGTTTCAGTTTTTATCCTTCGCCCAAGAATATAACTTAGTGGAGCAAGATTGGGTTGTAACAAATGCACGGGAGGTGAATCTATGAAGACTGTACTGGCTATAGCGATGGTCATGCTGGTCCTTTCCGTCGGAGCTGTCTCTGCAAAAGGCTGGGACTATGGAAAGGTCAATAATTGCGGCAAAATGAATAAGTGCTGGAAGCCAATGGATTTCGGCACAGCCACCGCAGATGCGTATGCTTGTGCAACTGCTAAGGGAGATTTGTGTGTAGAGACCGCCACAATCACCCAAACAGCCACTGACACCAGCGGCGTATGCGAGTTGGCATCATCTCTTTCGGTATCAGGCTCATTCAGCAGATAATTGCTGAAGCGTTTGAAACCGAATTTCCATTTTTTTAAATGGAAATTGTATAGCAGGATAGACGCTCAAGCTGTTGAAAGGAGGTCGGAAATGAAGACAATATTGACATTAATACTGGCTTCATTCATCCTTGGATCATCGGTAGCATTGGCCGCGGATTCATCAACTGCAGATGCCAGAGCTAGCGGAATTGGAGGCTACGGCTCTGCCAGCACTTCCACAATGACGAATACCGCTACTAACGGAGCTGCCTCGGCTGATGCTGCGGCTGGCGCCATAGTTGGCATATCCAACACCGGATGGGTAAAAACCAGCGGAAAAGGCGACTCCGCGTCCGTGAGCTTTGCCACGCCATCAGCCATAATAGGGGTCTCTCACTCTGTGGCAGTATCTTATACTGCCGTTGTGTCAGATAAATTCGGAGCGAACTCCGGTGGCAATGAGATTTATGTGGGAAGCTCGGCCAAAGGAACTGGAACGGATGCTAACGCTGGAACATATGTATCAGGCACCGGCGTTAAGGCAAGCGTAGACTCTCAGGTGCAGAGTAGCTTTGCCAAGAAAGGCATTAAGGGATCTTGAGGCCTGTAATCAAAACAAAGGAGTAATTCTCCTCGAATAGATGTAAGGCATCGATATAAGAATATTGATGCAAGAATATAGAAGCAGAAGCAAAAGAAGAGGTGAAGTTCTTGAAGACTGTACTGGCTCTAGCTATGGTTATGCTGGTCCTTTCCGTCGGAGCTGTCTCGGCAGGTGGCTGGGACTATGGAAAGGCCAAGGATTGTGGGAAGGCTAAGGATTGTGGGAAAGCAAATAATTGCGGCAAAATGAACAAGTGCTGGAAGCCTATGGATTTCGGCACAGCCACCGCAGACGCATATGCTGGCGCAGCCGCTAAGGGTGATTTGTGCGCACAGACCGCCACAATCACCGAGACTTACACAGATACCAGCGGCAAATGTGAGTTAGCCTCGTCCCTCTCGGTATCAAGCTCCTTCAGCAAATAATTGCTGAAATTTTGGTACCAAATTTCCAATTTTTTATGGAAATTGCACCGTGCAAAAGACAGATAAGCTGAAATAAGGAGGATCTCAGATGAGAACGGCATTAATTCTATTGGCGTTACTCATTACTCTTGATGGCATTGCAGCAGAGGCGTACTCATCATCAACATCCAGTTCCAATTCCTTCAGTGGCAATTCGATATCGATCCCCGACGCCGTAGCATTCACCCAGGCACAAGCATGCGGAAACGGCATCGCATTTGCTGAGGCGTTTTGCAATGCGGCCGGGATCAGCCCAATGGGAGAGATCACAATTAAAAAATTCTCTCAATCAACTTCAATATCAGGAAATGGACAGGCAAATTGCAACCCAATAGGCACCACGATCCCAAAGATCACCATGCCAGGTGTATCAATCCCAAAGGTAACTTTCCCAGACATAACTATCCCGGAAGTAGTTATCCCAAGTGTGATTATTCCAGAAATAGATCCAATATAACCACCTGGATATACGCTGCAATAGACGTGAAGGATCTTTTAAAACGAAAATAGCGGCACAAGGCTATAAAGAAAAAATAGCTCCCATAGAAGTCCCATCAAAATCATATGACAATGCCTATGGGAGCCTACTTTTAATGCTTTTAAAATAACCGCAAGAGGTATTAGCTAGCGAACTATTTAATCTCAAGCGCAAAATTTTTAACCATATGCAGATATTAGATTATTGTCGTGCAATATTAATTCTTTCCAGGATATTGCACGAAAGCCAGTACAGCCTTCAGGGCTTCGCGATGTTCCGACCACCGCGGGGCCCTCTGCTTGTTGAAGGAAACAAACGAATAGCAATAGTTCCTTTTAATCCAAAAACCGAAAATGGGTTACGCGCTTGAGATCCATTTAATTAGTCTGCATAGGAAAAGTTAGTAATTATATTACAATTTAAAAGCTCTAAGCGTTTATATTTAGTGAAATTTCTTAATGATACTTCATTGTTATTTATAAAATAGCACAACTTCATTAATTTTATTAGATCTAGGAGGTATAGCCCTTCTAGGCTAGGGAATACAAGGAGGCAAGTTATGAATAACCGCTTAGCTTTGGCTCTGGGGCTGATGCTTCTCGTGGCTAGTGCATCGGCTGCTGGAGACGGCAACGTTGGAACTGTGGATGTAACTACCTATTTGTCTACCAATTGCATAACGAGTGCGAGCTTTGTCCAGACATGCGATATCGATGCAATTCAGCTGGGAAGCGGCATCGAAACTTCACAAAGCATGGCATTGGCCGGAACCGATAATTCGCTTACAGGATATGATCTGGAAGGAACTTTCATTTTCCAAAATGGCGTTATGTATGTGGCAGATATCGGCTGCGACAACCTGGATATTCAGGTAGGGACGATTTTGGCTGCTGAAAATTGCGTGGCTTTGGGCAATATTACCCAGAGCATTAATGAGTCTGCAATCATTCGGGGGAGCGGAAACGCTGCGGTACAGGACTGTGTCGGCGCATCCCTGGGCAACTCGCTTGCCGAAAGCAGCATGATGCAGGTCTCCGCCTTAGGGGCCCATGTCGACGGCTCTGCTGCCAGCCTGCTGCAGTATAATACGCAAACCGCTGCAGACAACTGCATGACAGCTTCTCAATTCCTGGAAGGCTCCTCCATCAGCGCAGACACTGCGGGCTGCGATAATGAGAACCAGCAAATAATCATTGAAACGGCTGCCCTAAACGAATTAACGAACAGTCAAGCCAGCCAGTCGGCATGCCTGGACGCTCAGACTTTTGGAGAAGTCAATTTGATCGATCAGTCAGGAACTACCGGCCTCTTCGGCAACTGCATGACTAGTGGATTGACGATCCAGGCCATCGAAGCAATGGCCTTCAGCTCTGGATGCAGCAACGAGATATCTCACGTCGCCGATATTGAGAACTTCAATAACTGTCTCACTAATGGCCTGGTGATGCAGGAGGTATCCGTGACAACTAGCCAGTGAGCAGCAAAAGCCGAAAAATCGAGTCATTTAGAATTTAATAAATTTTTTCTATTAAAATCCCCCATTGCGCTAATTAATTGAGAGACGATCGAATAGCATCGATGCTTGTCGTGGGTATGCCGCCTGCAGAACAGGTGCTTTCCGTTAAACAAGTGCTTCCTGTCGAACAGGTGCCGTCTGTCAAACAGGTGCCTACCGCCGGATATGTTTTGCCCATTGGATAGACACTGCCTGCCGGGCAATTGGCCTTGAACAGACACTCATCAAAACCCGAGCGTACATAGCTTATGATGCAGCCGTTTTTAAAGGCGCATCCAGATCGAGTTGTACAACAGGTGCTTGACGGACATTTGGCGCCTGTTGGAGATGCTGATGAGGTCACGCAAATGCCGCCGGTTTGACATGAACCGCTCGTGACACAGTCACTTGCCGCTCCGCAGCCGATGTAAGTCATGCAGCTGCAGCATGATGCACACGCGGAGCTTGATATGCAGCCGGAGCCGCTTGGACACGATGAGCCTGTTGGACTGACAATGCTGGTTGGATGACTATTTCCAATATTCAGTCCCGAATCGCAGCTAGTTTCGGCTGCATCTATGCCGGGCAATATCGCCAGGATAGCAATCACAGATAGAGGCAAAATTAACTTAATTCTCATAATTTCTCTTAATTTAAAATTGATTTATTAAACTTATTTTTAATAAACTTGTAGGAATAAATAATCAGTACTTCTTGATGTCGAATTAATAATATATTACTTTGTTTAATTTTATTTTTAAAAATTTCTTTCGAAACATTTGTTAATGTCCTTTTCCATGCTTTGATGAATCAATCACGTTTATTGCTTATTAATCAGTTCGCGAATATAAGTTAAGAAAAGCCCGAATTGGGAAATATCGCAAACTGCTCTTTAAAAGAGCGGCAATCAAGGAATGCCTACCAATAAGTTCGCTCGTATCATGTGCTGCAGAGGTTACTTAAGGACTTGGAGACCAGATTTATAAGCTGAAAATCGATGAGATAACTCACTAAGCCCGCAGATAACGGTTAAAGGAAGTTTAATAGCTTGGAAACTAATTTCTTATAATAATTAAATATCTAATGCCAATTTCATTAACCGAATGGTATAACTATATAGGATAGAAAATATTAAAATTAATCTATATGCCAACTTTTGAAAACAAAATGAAATATAAATTCATTTAAAGGCTGTTTCTAAACAGATATTTCCATTATCTGTAAATACTAAGCTACAAGAATCTTGGTATATCATTTGCCCGCTTAAATTAGCAAATGCTCACGTTAAAGCCTTCAAAACAAATTATTTATATGAAAAAGTATTTCTGACTAAAAAATATGGTGACCATTATGAGGGAGTCCACTGTAAAGATCCTTGATGACAAGGATATGGAGTTCGTCGAAACACTGCGGTCTTTGGGCGTGCCGCGAAATGTTGCTACGCTGATAACTTTTCTGGCAAATGTGGACGAGGCTTCTTCTCGTGAAATCGAGATGGGCTCAGACCTGCGACAGCCAGAGGTCAGCATTGCCATGCGCACCCTGCGCGACAACCAGTGGATTGAGGAGAAGGAGATCAAGAGGGAGGGAAAGGGCAGACCAATGAAGGTTTATTCATTGAGAGCAAGCATCGAGGAGATAATAAGGCATTTCGAAGAGGAGAAGCTCCATGAATCGGCCCAGGCAATGGAGAGCATACAGAGGCTAAAACAGCTCATATCAACCTAGAAGGTTTCCAAAAACTAAAAGCTTTGGAAAAAGGGCTAATTCTTACCAGAGGGGGATTTAATTACTTCCACCTCTATTTTCGAGGCGATTCCCCTTCCTAAGGATATTTTCGAGCCATCGACCTCGATTACAACCGGCCCTCCAAAGGGCTGGCAGGCTATCTTCCGCAATTTCCTGCCTCTTCGGATCCCTAAAGACTCGAATTTTTTCTCCCAGCCAAATCCTCCGCCAACCGATCTGATCTCAAGCAGCTGATTTGAGGGAGCCTTTGTGAGCTCAATCAACCCCATCTCTAAAGGCATCCTCCATGCCCCCTTGTATAAACCTGGCGCTGCCTAGAGGCGGACGTTCACCCCGCGGCTCGCAAGATATCTCTTGATATCACCTATGTTCCACTCCCCAAAATGGAAGATGCTTGCAGCGAGCGCCGCAGAGGCATTGGTCTTCTGAAATACCTCCAGCATATGCTCGGGGCTCGCGCAGCCTCCAGAGGCTATAACCGGAATTCTCACCATTCTGGAAACTGCATCGGTTAAGGGTATATCGAACCCATCATACGTTCCATCCCGGTCCATGCTCGTGAGAAGAATTTCTCCAGCGCCGAGGTTCACAGCCTGCCTGGCCCAGGCAATTGCATCCACTCCCGTGAATTCCCTGCCCCCGTAAAAGGAGCACTCAAACCAGCATGGGCCCTCGGGCGTCTGGACGACCTCACGGCCCTCCTCCGGGTTGTAGCGCCGCTTGGCATCAATTGCCACAACGACTGCCTGATTGCCATATCGATCGGAGATCTCGCTTATAAGCTCCGGCCGCTTCAGGGCAGAGGTATTTACTGTTATCTTGTCGGCTCCGGCATTGAAGACCTCTCTTGCCTGCTCCACGCTTTTAATTCCGCCCCCAACGGCCAGCGGAACAAAAACCGATTCAGAGGTCTTTTTTATGACAGCCACCATTGTATCCCTGCGCTCGTGAGACGCCGTGATGTCGAGGAAAACGATCTCATCGGCCCCATCCTCATAGTACTTTCCGGCAAGCTCCCAGGGGATGCCGGCATATCTTATCTGCTTGAACTCGATGCCCTTTACAACCCTGCCGCCGGGCACCCCCAGATCGCAGTCCAGACAGGGTATGATCCGCCTGGCTAACATCTCGCAGCCCTCACAAAGTTCTCCAGTATCTTCAAGCCTTTAGCTCCGGACTTCTCGGGATGGAATTGAGTGGCGAACAAATTATCCTTTGCAATAGCCGCAGTAACCTCTGCGCCATGTGAAGTTGTTGCAGCAATTACCGACGGGTCATCTGGAAGTCCGTAGTATGAGTGAACGAAGTAGAACATGTCGCCATCAGCGATCCCGTCCAGCATTTCGACCTCCTTTCTGATAGAAAGGCTGTTCCAGCCCATCTGAGGTATCATTACACCCTCGGGCAGCCGTATTACCCTTCCAGGAATCCATCCCAGGCCCCGTGCCCCGGGATTCTCTTCGCTTTCATTGAAGAGCACCTGCAGGCCGATGCATATGCCGAAGACGGGCGTTCCCTCCTCAAGGGCAAAGTGTAGTGGCTTCTCGAAACGTGAGAGGCGTTCCATGCACTTTCCAAAGGCTCCAACGCCAGGAACCACAATTCCGTCAGCCTGAGCCCTAGTGAGGTTCTCCGGATCGCTTACGATCTTGGGAGACGCATCCACGCGGTTTAGCGCGTTGTAGATGCTGAACAAATTGCCCATCCCATAGTCAACTATCGCTATCATCTTCTTCCTCGCCCTAATTTAACCGTGCCTATCTAAGCCTTTCGATCGCCGGTCTTACCCTTCCGCGCCCCTCAGACCGGAAAAGGCATTCCTTATATCTATTTAATTGCATTTGGAAATCCTTTTATATAGGTATATAGGAAACGCACTGGTGGCTGGGCCAGCAACGCGGCCCGACCAGAGAAGACGAAGACCGGCCGCTGGATCCTGGCAAAAATGATACATCACCGCGCCGCCGGGATCTTCTCCGGTCGTCGGTTGGGCCCTTCTCAGCAAGGATCTTCAATCATATAGGTGGCAAACAAATGAATCTTAGAAGGCCGAACGCCAACGAAGCTACTGGGACCTTCAACCGTTCCAGAGATGTAGCTCCAATGTCAGGAATATGCACCAGATGCGTCGACGGATGTAAGGGCGGCTGTGAAACCTGGCTTGCTTCATTTAGAGGAAGAGAAGTTCTTTATCCGGGACCTTTTGGAGAAATGACCGCAGGAGCCGACAAGAACTACCCCCTGGACTACTCCCATTTGAATATCCAGGGATATGCTGTTGGCGCTTATGGCCTGCCGGAGGGCATAGAGCCCAATCCCGATACAGCCCTTTTCCCGAATGTTGATACGCAAACCGAGTACGGCTGGTCGAAAAAGGTAAAAATGCAGCTCCCCGTCTTTACTGGCGCTCTTGGATCTACAGATATTGCGAGAAAGAACTGGGAGCAGTTCGCAGTCGGAGCCGCCATTTCAGGGATAACTTTGGTCTGCGGCGAGAACGTCTGCGGAGTGGACCCAGAACTTGTCCTCGGCAGCGACAACAAAGTCCAGAAGTCCCCTGAGATGGACAGAAGGATCAACACTTACAAAAGGTTCCACGAGGGATTCGGAGAAATACTGGTCCAGATGAACGTCGAGGATACACGTCTCGGCGTCGCAGAATACGTATCATCCAGACATAACCTCGACACCATTGAGCTCAAGTGGGGCCAGGGTGCCAAGTGCATAGGCGGCGAAATTAAGGTCAACACGCTGGAGAGGGCGCTGGAGCTGAAACGCCGCGGATATGTGGTCCAGCCCGATCCGACCAATCCAGAGGTGCAGATGGCATTTAAGGCAGGGGCCATAAAGGAGTTCGAGAGACACTCGCGCCTTGGATTCGTCTCCAGAGACGGTTTCCTTGACGAGGTGGACAGGCTCCGAGATCTGGGCTTCAAGCGCGTTACCCTCAAGACCGGCGCTTACAGCATGGCTGAGCTTGCCATGGCCATACGATACGGCGCAGAGGCGAAGATCGACCTGCTCACAATCGACGGCGCACCCGGCGGCACAGGAATGAGCCCATGGCCAATGATGAACGAGTGGGGTATTCCCACATTCTACCTGCAATCCCTGGCCTATGAGTTCTCCCAGAAGCTATCCAAGAGAGGCATGAGAGTTCCGGATATGGCAATGGCCGGCGGATTCTCCACAGAGGATGGAGTTTTCAAGGCTATCGCCATGGGTAGCCCCAACTTCAAGGCGGTCTGCATGGGCAGGGCACTGATGATACCCGGAATGGTTGGAAAGAACATCGGCAACTGGATCTCAAAGGGCGACCTACCGAAGACCGTCTCCAAGTACGGCTCGAAGCCCGAGGAGATCTTCGTGGGCTATGAGGATGTCAAGGCCAAATACGGCAACGATATGAAAGACATCCCGTTAGGAGCAGTGGCCCTCTATACCTACTGCCAGAAGTTCAAGACCGGCCTGCAGCAGCTCATGGCCGGAAGCAGGAACTTCAAGCTCTCAACCATTTCCAGGAAGGATCTCATGGCCTTAAGCGAGGAGGCGGCCTTCGTCTCAGGCATTCCATATGTCATGGACGCGTATAGAGACGAGGCCGAAGAGATTCTCGATGCCTGGGTCACAATCAGCGAGTGATACATAAGCGCTGTCAATGCAATGGCATAGAGCATGATACCATTGCATCCTATTTTTATGCGGGGCCAGCTTCATTATCAGGCGAGTTAGCCTTTTTCCGGTAAAAGCCGCGAACCAAACAATCCCAGTTTATTCTTTAAGATTTTTTATGAAATTTTATGAATTCGCGTTCTAGTGACCATATATAAACTTAATGATGATCCAACGTAGATATTGCTTCCTAGAAATTTATAAGTCGAAAAAGTTTAAATAAGGCAGCAGGATTTTTCCGGCCTATCACCATGTTTATAAATATAACTCAGAATTTTTAAATACATAGAGGTGCCCCTTGAGGGCCACTAAGTCAGTGATAAACATTTGGGTAGAAGCAATTGCGGTGATGTAAGAATGGCAAAAGAAAATCCCTTTGAGATCGCTCAAAAGCAGCTCGACGATTGCGCCAGGATTTTAAAGCTAGATGCAGGAACACATGAGTTCTTGAGACACCCCATGCGCGAATTCCATGTATCCATACCAGTACGCATGGACGATGGAAGCTTTAAGGTATTCCAGGGCTTCAGGGTTCAGTACAACGATGCTCTGGGACCGACCAAGGGCGGCATCAGATACCATCCCGATGAGACCATCGATACCGTCAGGGCGCTGGCCGCATGGATGACCTGGAAATGCTCCCTTCTCGGACTGCCGCTGGGCGGCGGCAAAGGCGGAGTAATCTGCAATCCAAAAGAGATGTCCGCAGGCGAGCTGGAGCGGCTCAGCAGGGCCTATGTAGACAAGATCTGGCAGAACTTCGGCCCGGATAAGGACGTTCCGGCTCCAGACGTTTACACAACGCCCCAGATGATGGCCTGGATGATGGACGAATACTCAAAGCTCTCAGGCCAGAACATGTTCGGCTGCATTACCGGCAAGCCGTTATGCGTTGGCGGGTCATGCGGCAGGAGCGATGCCACTGCGAGAGGCGGCATGTATGCCCTTCGTGAGGCGGCCAGGGAGTTGAACATCGACCTTCAGAAGGCCACAATTGCCATCCAGGGCTACGGCAACGCAGGAAGCTATGCTCACTCCCTGGCAAAGGAGCTTTTCGGCAGCAAAGTAGTAGCCGTGAGCGACTCCAAGGGAGGTGTCTATGACCCCGACGGAATTGACGTCGAGGTTGCAGGCAGGGTCAAGGCCGAGACATCCTCTGTGGCGAATATTCCAAAGGGCAAGAAGATCAGCAACGAGGAGTTGCTGGAGCTGCCAGTGGACATACTCGTTGCAGCTGCGCTGGAAAACGTCATTACAGGAAAGAATGCCGGAAGGGTAAAGGCTAAGATCATAGTGGAACTCGCAAACGGTCCCACAACGCCCGAGGCGGATGCCATTCTCTACAAGAACAACGTCCATGTCATTCCTGACTTCCTTGCCAACGCCGGCGGCGTTACCGTCTCCTACTTCGAGATGGTGCAAAATATCATGCGCTACTGCTGGTCATTTGACGAGGTGTATGAGAAGCTGGACGATAGGATGACTGCAGCCTACCATGCGGTCTTCGACGCCTCAAATAAATACGGCATCAACATGCGCCAGGCAGCCTACACGGTAGCCGTTGCGAGGGTTGTCGATGCCATGAAGACGCGCGGCTGGGTTTAAATCAGAATTAATGCCAAACCACCAAACGAGCAGGTCCTTTGTGCTCCACGCGGGCAAAAACCCATTATAGGGGCACAAAGGCCCGATATTTTTAATATTTCAGTTAAACAGATTTTAAATTACTCAGTTAGACGGGCTTAAAATAGTTGCGACTTAGGCAGTTAAAGCCTAAGCCCATTTCCCGTTTTTCCTCAGCCACCCATCAATATCCTTAGCGGCCGCTTTTCCAGCTCCCATGGCCGAAATCACCGTCGCGCCTCCGGTGGTGATGTCCCCGCCCGCCCAGACGCCTTCCATCGTCGTCCTGCATCGGTCGTCCACCACAAGGGTTCCCCACTTGGTGGTCTTCAGCTCCGGCGTGCTGGAGGCGATCAGGGGATTGGGGACTGTTCCGACAGCGATGATCACAGTATCCACCTCTACGACATGCTCAGAGCCCTTCTTGACCTTCGGGCTTCGCCTGCCTGAGGCATCGGGCTCACCGAGCTCCATCTCCACGACCTCCATTGCACTCACCATCCCCCTGTTGTCGCCCAAAAACCTCGTTGGGTTGGTCAGGAAATCGAAGATTACTCCCTCCTCCATGGCGTTTTCCACCTCCTCGAGCCTGGCAGGCATCTCCTCCCTGGAACGACGATAGACCACATGCACCTCATCGGCTCCCAGGCGCACGGCAGACCTTGCAGCATCCATGGCCACGTTGCCCCCGCCAACGACCGCGACCTTCTTTCCTTTCTTTATCGGCGTATCGTACTCAGGGAACTTGTAGGCCTTCATGAGGTTAACCCTTGTTAGGTACTCGTTGGCAGAGTAAACGCCGCTTAAGTTCTCGCCCGGCACGCCCAGGAAGCGCGGCGCTCCAGCGCCGATCCCAAGGAATACAGCATCGTATCCGTCCTTGAGGAGATCGCAAAGCTGAGACTGCCTACCGACAACGCAGTCCAGCTCGAGATCGGCTCCTAGCGACTTTACGTACTCTATCTCAGACTTCACTATGCTTTTTGGAAGCCGAAACTCTGGTATTCCATAAACCAGCACGCCGCCCCCCTCATGCAGTGCCTCGAAGATTGTGACCTTATGACCGAACTTCGATAGATCTGCGGCGCATGTCAATCCTGCCGGCCCGGC
Source organism: uncultured Methanotrichaceae archaeon (assembly GCA_964534145.1). Taxonomy (GTDB): domain Archaea; phylum Halobacteriota; class Methanosarcinia; order Methanotrichales; family Methanotrichaceae; genus CAWJYS01. The sequence goes on from CAZHNU010000029.1 coordinate 38,519, forward strand.
GCCGACGACTGCCACCTTTTTCCCGCTGGGCAAGGCTACCTCTGCCCTGGCCTTATCGGCCTGTCCGAGCTCCCAGTCGGCCACATACCTCTCCAGGCGGCCTATGGCTATTGGAGCTTCCTTCTTGTTCAGTACGCAGAGGCACTCGCACTGCACCTCTTGAGGACAGACCCTGCCGCAGATGCCCGGCAGGCTGTTCTTTCGTTTCAGGACTCTTACCGCCTCGGGCATATCCCCATCCCGCAGAGCCTTGATGAACTCGGGAATATCCACACCTACAGGACATCCCTCAACGCACTTGGGCTTCTTGCACTGGAGGCATCTCTTGGCCTCCTCCTCTGCCAGATTTTGAGTGTAGCCCAGGGCTACCTCCTGGAAGTTATGCCTTCTAGCCTCAGGGGATTGCTTGGGCATATCAACCCTGTTCAGGTTCAACTTGCTCTTTGTAGACATCTTAAACCGCGCCTGTGGGGCTTAATATCCTCATGGATGATCATTCTTATGCTTGGAGATTTGAGCCATGTATATAAATAACATATCGTTGCTTGCATGTACGGCCATCCTGAGTTTTAAGCAACGTCGATCGATTGAACGCAAATCTAATGCATTTTTTTGGCCTGCGCTTTTTGGTTATATTTAAAATCAG
>CAZHNU010000030.1:0-38929 GCA_964534145.1 uncultured Methanotrichaceae archaeon
ATGCATTATTCGCTAAATGGTAGTATATAAATCTAATTGGGGTAGACTACCCAAAATCTCTTTAAAACAAATTGATTTTAACAGGTTAATTCAAAGTTACATAGATATTTTACCTTTGATAGGCAAATAAATACCAGAATCTGTTTTGATTTCAAATTCGTCTTTGATTAGTTAGCTTTAAGTAATTTGGGCGCTTATTATTAGGTTGCACAACAAAAGAAAGGGTAAGCTCATGTTATCTCCTCTCATTCCTAATGACAAGCACTCAAAATGGATAATAGTACTAAAAATACCTGAAGCTATCGGATCTCGCCGAGCCAGGAAAATTGCATCCAAGCTAAAAGTATCTGACATAGATAATTTCATATTAGCGATAAAAATTATAGTTCTATCAAGCTTGTTTGAAAGAGATATTTCTTATATAGTTTCAGAAATAAACCAGAATTCAGAATTGCAAAGGCTATTAGATACCGATTCAGCTATAAATCCACAGAAAATCTATAAATTAATGTTTGATTTAAGTTATGAATCATTATACAGTTTTTTAAGCAAATTATTCCAGCCTGAACTCCGAAAAAGAGATAAAAAGCAAAGAACAATAATTATCGATACATCTCCAATCGTAATTAACCTTAATATTTGGAGAAATAGGTAAAAAGAATAAAAAATATAAATGGTCTTATTATCCTTCCATAGGTTATTTCGTAGGATTCAAGTTAATTTTAGCTATAGACCTTGAGGGTAACCTTATTGGGTTTGAAATTCATAAAGATTGTCCTAATGATTCAAAATTGCTTATTCCTTTTGTGGAAAGGCTTTTCAATTCAAGAAAAATTCGTTCAGGCGATTTAATTCTTTGCGATAAGGGATTCACGTCAAAAACGAATTATCAAATGCTAATCAATCGATTCTACTTGATTCCAATAATCTACCCAAGGAAAAACACTAATTTGGATCAAATAATTAGAGATCTTAATCCACCTTTAGATGCATTTTCTCATGGTAAATATAAATTGGCTCTTCGCTATTTCCTGTGGGCATACTCAAGGGATGCCTGAGTTTGAGAACGTTCACCATAGAGGCATGGGGACAGAGAGAACGAAAAGTTGAGCGGTTCGGGATAATATTAATATTGCATGACTCAATAAATTATTAGCAGAGTGCCACTGACCGTCGAGCACACCATCTCCAAGGTAAGCCTAATCTCTCTATTCTCTGGCAGGAAATGGATGTTGTGCCTCTATTGTGAACCAGCCAAAATGATAGCCGCCAAGATCCCTATTTTTACTTCACCGCCGCCGTTTTTAGGCTCGGTCTTCGCTCCTTTTGCGACTCCCTTTCATATGCCCGAATGACATCCGTCCGGGTTATTATGCCCTCAACCTTTTCAGGATTTGCGGGGCTTACAACTGGGAGCCTGCCAATTCCGTTGTTGTACATGGTATCCATCGCTTGCTTTGCCGACTGGTAGGGGTAAACGGCTATAGGGTCCCTGGTCATGGCATCTCTCACAGCCATAGTCTCCTGCTTCTCCAGGGGAATCTTCCTTATGTCGTCGAAGGTAATTATTCCAACCAGCCTGCCGCCGTCTGCAACAGGAAGGCCGGCATAGTTGTAGTTAAAGAGGCAATCCCTAGCCGAGGAAATCTTAGCATCGGGTTGGATCGTAACCACATTTTTCTGCATGGCATCTCCCACAGTCACCTCGTTTAGCACCGGCTGAGGCAGATCCACGTAGATCCCCTTTCTCATCAGCTTGATTGTGTAAATGGACCCTTTGTCTAGGAGGTAGTTCGCGATTGTGTAGCTTAGGATGCAGGATATTATGAGCTGGGGGAGGCCGCTGTAGTTCCCGGTCATCTCAGTGATCATGAATATGCAGGTTAAGGGCGCTCCTGCGGTCCCGGCAAAAAACGCCCCCATGCCAATTAGCCCGTAGTCCAGCGGGTTGGCGATCATCGCAGGGAATGCGGCCTCTGCCAGAAGGCCGAATGCCAGGCCGAACATGGTTCCGATGTAAAGTGTGGGCGCAAAGACACCTCCGCTTCCGCCGGAGCCCACAGTTGAGGCGGTGGCGGCCATCTTGAGCAGGCCCAGGATGATCAGCAGCACTATGAGCTGGCTGGATGTGTCGAAGGCCGCCATCCTGAAGACGTTGTTGATTCCATCGTAGCCCACGCCCATAATGCCGTATCCCAGGTAAAAGAGGCCGCATACTCCTGCTACAATTCCTCCGATTCCAGGTTTCAGGCAATCGGATATAGGCAGCCAGTTGAAGAAGTCCTCACAGCGGTAATAGGCCTTGACCCACAGTGCCGAAAAGATCCCGAATAGGGGTCCAACCAGGAAGCAAAGCAGCAGGTCGGTGGAGGTGAAGTAGAACGTGGGATTGATGAACTCAGGCACCGGGTCGATCAAAGAGGATGCCACCGCTTTTCCAACGACTGCCGCCAGAAGAATGGGAACCGCGTCTGAGGAGGAGAACTTCTTGGAGACCACCTCCATGCTGAAGATCGCGCCGCCCATGGGCGCGTTGAAGGTCCCTGCGATGCCGGCCGCCACGCCGCAGACGGTGAGCATCTTCATATCCTTGGGACAGAGTTTAAGGGCCTTCGCAATAGTTGATCCCGAAGAGGCTCCAATCAGCGCTATAGGCCCCTCTCTGCCTGCGCTGCCCCCGCTGCCAAGCGTGATCGCCGAGGTGCAGATCAGCACGAGCCCAACCCTTCGTCTTATGTCTCCTCCATGCCTCTGAAGGGCTGTCATGATATGAGGTATGCCGTCTCCGCGGGCCTCAGGTGCGAGGTAGTGGATCACGGGACCCACTATTAATCCGCCGATTACGGGAAGCAGGACGACAAAGTAGGTGCTCGGGGCTTTTTCAAGAACAAACCCGAAGAAGAACTCGTGGACAAGCCTCACAAGCTCCCGAAAGATGACTGCACCTAAGCCGCCGCTTATGCCCACTATCACGGCCAGGATGTCAAGATAGACCCATCGAGAATCTTCAGAAAGCCTCAAGTAAGCTTCCCCACAGATTACTGCAGGCCGCTATTTGTCTGGGATTTGATATAAAAGAATATTGTCTCCTACTTTCACTTAACAAAAATGCTAATTCAATGTTGATTCAATGTTGAATCAGAGATGGAAGTTTTGGCGATGAAGTGGGAAGCCGCACCCTTCAGGGCGCGGTAGTTCGCCCAACGAAGGCCCTGCATTCTGCCGCGAGATGGCTCAGAAATGCTATCAGCGAAATAGCTGAGTATTCTAGAGGCAAACCTTCGAATGCCATGAACATCTTGTCTGGAAGACATAAACGACTGTGTTAAATCCTAGATGCCTCCTTCTTATATACGGTGTTTGGAAGATGAAGCTGGAGTTCGCAGGCAAGGCGAGAGAGCCGGATATCCGCAAGCTTTACGATATGTCGGACGTCATCTTCGACAAAGACTGGCTGGCTGGCGCAGAAAATATCGATCTTTACTACATGTACCGCGACCTTTACTTAAGCAGGTCCGATCAGGAGAAACTGCTGGAGCAGGGACTCAGATACGATATAACCGTTATTCCTCCGGGCATGCTGGGCGTGGAATACATTAAAACGGCTGGGCACTATCATCCGCAAATCCCGGGAGGAAATGTGACATTTCCTGAAATATACGAGGTCCTGGAGGGTGAAGCGCTCTATGTGCTTCAAAAGGAGGATTTAAGCGATGTTGTAGCCGTTAGCGCCTTTGCCGGGGACAAGGTCCTCATACCACCGGACTACGGCCATATCACAATAAACCGATCCAACAATACACTCAAGATGGCCAACTTCGTGGCCAGGAGCTTTTCATCGCTCTACGAGCCCTACAGGAAATTGGGAGGCGGAGCATATTTCTTCACCAAAGACGGGTGGATAGAAAATCAGAGATATCAAAAGACGGCAACGCTTCGAAGAATCGATGCGCCTGACAGCACAAAGCTGCGCCGCCTCGGAATGTCTCGAGGCCGCGAGATGTATCCGCTACTGAAAGAGGTGGGCAGCCTCGATTATCTGGTGCACCCGGACAAATACCCCGATATCTTCGAGGGATTTATTTAGATTGGACTGACAGGGAGTGGCGATGAACTCATTCACAATGGACGCCTCCCGGTTCAGGGCGTACTGGGAGCTTTTGCGCCCGCCGCTTGCCCCTATGGACCTGGCAATGCCAGCCGCCTCAGCGCTCCTGGCAAGCTATGCCGTGAGCGGAGCCCTGCCGCCTCTTGTGCCATTCATCATCGCCACTATCGGAGCTTACTGTGCCATCACCAGCTCTTACGTCTACAACGACTGCTGCGATATAGACGTGGATAAAGTAGCCATGCCCAACCGGCCGCTGCCAGCAGCTCAGCTCAGCAAAAGGGAGGCGCAGGTCTGGTCGCTCCTTCTCTTCGGTGCAGCTGCTGCCGCAGCGCTTTACCTCAATCCTGAGAGCTTTGTCTGCCTGGTCGCAGCCACCATCCTGATTTCCATCTATTCCGCCTGGGCTAAAAGGAACACCCCTTTCAGCTGGTTATTCGTAGGGCTCTCCTTCGGGCTTGTGCCTCTCGGCGTCTGGCTGGCAATTGAGCCTGCCGGAATACTAAAGGCCGGTCCAGGCCTTCACCCTGCAGGCATAATCCTGGCGCTAATGATCTGCATCACAGACTGGGGATTTACCAATTGCGATGCATCTCGCGATGTTTCAGGCGACAGGGAGAAGGGAATCCCCACGACTCCTGCAATATTCGGTATACCTGTAACCGCCAAGATGGTGGCGATCTTCTGGATAACGGGAATTATTCTCTCTTTGGCTATGGGCGCTTATGCGGGGCTCGGGTTAATCTATATGGCTTCAGCTGCCCTTGCGGGCGCCTGGCTGCTTCTTCAAAATGCTGATTTTGTGAGGAATCCCACTGCAAAGCGAGGCGATAGGCTGTTCTACCAATCGGCCAACTACCGTGCAATGCTGTTTACAGCGCTAATAGTGGATGTGCTGCTTAAAGCAGCGCCGCTCAATATGGGGATACTGTATGATTAAATTATTCAAATAGTATCAATCTTAAACTAACATCAAGAACTTCTTATTTTAATAATGAAACTGGATGAAAGTACACATCTGCATAAAAGCCCGTATGATGCAAAGATTATATATATGAGACCGAGAGGCATAACGGTTGCATCATCATAAATCGTAGGAGGGAATGCATACGGTTAGGAAAATTCTTGTTCTGGCAGCGTTAGCTATCGCTATTATTGGCATGGCAGGAGCTGCCAACTACATGTATGAAAAGGCGTCTGTCAAGGGCGTCGGATACAAGAATGTGGAGATGATCGTCTCCACCCAATGGGGATTCTTGGGAGCCAAGCTTGTGGAAAAAGAGTCTGGATCGGGCAACGTGATAACCGAGAGGACGGAGCTAGAGGCTGAAAGGCAGCTTTCCCGTGAATACAGGCGTTTGTACGATTGTTACGACTATCCGACAGGGTATTATCCCATGGACTACATCAACTTCACCAAGGAAGCTGAGTTCGAGTATATGCCCGTGTCCTACCAGACCGGCACCTACGACCAGAAGTGGGTAGAGAAGCTGTGCGTCCAGAACTACAGGATAGGTGCAGTGCTCACAGAAATGTACTCTCATGCCGAGCACCTGCAGAAGACCACCGAGGTCAAAACCAGATTGCACTGCAGGGGCATCGAGACCAACGATTTGGGAACATTGAACGCATGCTGCACTGGTGTCCTTGAGGCCAATCTGAACAGCAACGTTATCGGCGTGGCTCACATCGGCTGGCTCTCCAGGGACCCCGAGCCCGAGAACAACCTGAAGGGACGCCATGCCGAGTACGGCAGATCTGTCGAGGACCTCACCGGTGTCTTCTCGATCGAGAAGTTCATCCAGCTGTGGGGCAACTCCACCTGCGGTGCAATCAGCGTTGACTGGCTGCCCTGCGTTTAAATCGGTAATTCCCACCCCCTTCATTTTTTATAAATTTCCGGCATTTTTAGCTTCCCTGGAGAAAGTCTACAGACGCGCTTTATCTCACTGCGAAAGCCATATCTTCCCGGATGTACCACTCGGCCTTTGGAGAGGATTTATTTGGGCAGGATTATCGCTATATTAGCAGCGCTCCTTTTAGTACTCACGGCTCAAGGGAGCTGCATTGAAAATGAGACGAGCGCCGATGTCTGGAGCAATAAAGGCAATGGACTTGGAATGCAGGGCGAATTTGAAAAGGCGATTGCATGCTTTGACGAGGCTATAAAGATAGATCCAGGCTGCTTTTCCGCCTGGTACAGGAAGGGAAAGGCCCTTGCGGACCTCGGCCGATACAACGAATCCCTAAGATGCTTCAACGAGGCTATAAAGATAGATCCCGGCGATGCCAGGCCCTGGTATAATAGTGGAAATATATACGCCATCCAGGGTATAAGAGAAGAAGCCATTGACAGCTATGATGAGGCCATCAGGCGAAATTCCAGCTATGCAACTGCCTGGAACAATAAGGGCAATGTTCTGCTCGAGCTCGGGAGGCTGGAGGAGGCCCTCAGGTGCTACGACCGTGCCAAGGAAGCGGATACCATGTACTTCAAGCCCTGGTTTAATTCTGGAAATATCCTTGCCGACCAGGGGATGTATGAAGAGGCCATGAGACAGTATGATAGAGCCCTTTCAATAAACCCCGGCTATGCCGAGGCATGGAACAACAAAGGAAACGTGCTCGTGAACATGAGCAGATACGAGGAGGCTGTGGCGGCCTACGATGAGGCCATTAAATTGAAGCCATTTTGGGCGCTTCCTTGGTCAAACAAAGCAAACGTCCTTTATGTCCAGGGGAGGTATGAGGAATCCGACAGGGCAAGAGAGGAGGCCTCTGCGGCAGATCCTGGCAAGACCCCAGCAAAGTACAATATCGTCAAGGCCATAGTCAATAACTCAAAAGGTTAAGGAGGGAGAGGGGCCCGGCCCGTTATAAGGCCCCTCCAAATGGCTACGCTAACCAACCTAAAAATCTACCCGATGGCGCGGGAAATGTAGCAACGGGCCATTAGCGTAACATTAATGGTTGCCTTTGAATATAAACTTTTTCTTAAAGTGTTATCCCATCCCAGGCATTGATAGGGCATGTGCAATGTAATATGGTGATTATCTCATGAGCTTCTTTAAAAAAATTATTAGCCAAATCGATGGGGACGCACCTGCTACAAGCTAGCGGTGTATCTAATAGAGCTAATTAGATAAAAAATTCGCAGCCTACCTCTCCTCAGGCCCACTCATATCGAAATCCATGGATGCTGCCATTTCGCTAATCAACGGCTCAAGCTTCTCCTTCATGTCCGGGCGCAGCTCCATTACCTTAAAGATGGTCATTATTTTTCCCGTAAAGCTGATATCTGCAAGCTCCTCATGGATGCATGCCAGGGCATCGCTGATGGATTCAAGATGATCGGCTATCTCCCGAAGCGTCTCGTCGTTTTGAGGGCTTGATGCCGCTTTTGGCGTTGTTTTTGGCGAAGTTCTCGGCATAATTTTGTCTCCACTATCTCTCAAGTAGCTTTGAAAGCAGATATAATTGCTCCTAGAGTTCCTTCATCTCGTCTATGAACGCCGGCTGTCTCCTGTGCTTCTCCCTCAGACGCTCCATCTCCTGGCGAAGGATGCTCCTGAGAGCATCTGTCTCCACCCCATCCAGCAGCTCATCCATGCTTTTCTATCTCTCGCCGCCGCCTCGACCAAGTCATCGATTGCCACCTTATCTTCCAGCATAGCCAGGAGCGTGGCAACAATGTGCTCGCAGTATCCCTCCCAATCATATAGGCATGTGCAGCTGGCGGAGATTTCCCCCATCCCACCAAGATCTATTTGAGCCTTGTAGTTTCTGGTGCCGGATACAGCAGCCGTTATCTTGGTGGGTGATGTCTCCTTGATCTTCACCCTCCCCACTTCGAAATATCGTTGACCTCTCTCAAAGGATGCGCTTGTGCACAGCTGCCTTATTTGATTTAGGCTGAGCTTGGCCATATTATCCATCTCCGAATAAATCAATTTTATTCACTTAAAAAGGATAAAATAATATTAGAAAACAAAATAAAGATCAATATTGCATTTAAGCCACAGAAACATTAGCCTTTGAATTGCCGCTTCATCAGCTTGCTATTCCGGCGCATACTTTTTTCAAGGCGCTTGCGCATTTCCGGACTCAGCCCCTCAGTACTCTCTCGATACGTGCTTTTAGTAGAAACCAGTCTCTCAGGCATGGATGTCTACCTTTCTTAAAAAATAGATTGTTTAAATAAATAACATTTGCGGCCCGCATGTTATGCCTCAATTGGGCCAGAGAATAGATCCCCACCGCCGAAGGAAGTGCGAGGCTAAATGAGCTTAAAATTTCACAAATATTCATACCGCATCTCAAACACCTTTATCTCTTTCCGTCGAAAAGCTCTCTTTCGCCCTAACAGGGCAGATCAAATCCCGCCCAAAAGGCCTGTTCCCTCCTTACAGGCTTTTGATGGCCTGCCCCGACAAAATCCTCCTCTTGCCTGGGTTCAATCAGGCCCAAACCAATCGAGAGCAGGCCGTCATATTTACGAATAAAGGCATAACATGCGGGCAGATTCAAAGCATGCGGAGAGGAGGGTTCATAAAATCTCTTAATCATTCCTAAATTATCCCAATTTATCTCAAATAGCTTTTAATGCTTGCTTTGGAGAGACAACTTAACCCAATCTGGGCCGATCCTTGCTGAGGGAAGTCGCCTGTGCCACCATGCGGCTTCCCAAGGCGTATCAATTTTATGCTCAACTTTTTGCGGCAGTTGCGTTCTGATCAAAAGGTCATTTCAAAAAAATCGTTTCAGAGTATTTCGGTTGAGAAGACGTAAGCTTTAACATTCCTGCGCGACGCACATAGACCGCGCACGGATCATATCGAGAATAGGCAAATTACCGGCGCGTAATGGCTGATGAGGTGCGTCCGAGCAACTTCCCGGCCACTAGCCCCCATCAGCAATCGATATTAGAACAGGTTTCAGGCATGAGCCCTCTGCTGCGAGGCAGTCCCGCTTGCAGATTTGCGGCGCGGCCTCTGGGCGTGGCGTGATCGCTTTCCAACAGACTCCCCGAGCTTCACCCACTCCCCGGTCTCCTCATCTTTCTCGTACTCCAGCTTTACTGCAGCCCAGGCTGCATCATGGGCGGCCTTCTCGCGGGCCATTTCGCTGCCAGCATCATCGCCCTCTTCGCATGCGCTGTTAAAGGCCTTCATGTAAATTGTCTTGGCACGGGCCGGAAGGTTTCGGACGGTTTTCGGCAGCTCGTTTATGCTTTCATATCGCATTTATGCACCTCCTGTTTTCCTTGTGCTTTGGTAACCTATTTACTTTGAAGATCATAGTTTAAAGGTTTTCCGGGCCGATCCTCAGGAATGACATATCAGGACTGAAGAGCCAACCAGGACCAGTGAAAGGTCACGCAATCTCCAGACAGCAAAAAAGGAAAAGCTCAACTCCGCCCGGGTGGCGTATTATTGAGGGATGAATATCATCAGGGGCTGCGTCCACAAAGTGCTGCCGTCGTCTCCCTTCACGGCCTGTGTCTCGCCGCCCTCGAACTCATCCAGCTTATACACGATCAGGTCTTTCGTGCCCTCGCCCGTCAGGTCGGGCCCGACAAAGGCAATGGCCAGGGATTCTCCCGACGACCTCTTCCAGAGAGTCTGTCCGTCTGATCCCTGGACTGCAGCCATCTCGAAGTTGACCTCTGTATCGTTGCCGACAATATAGACAATCAGGTCGTCCAAGCCGTCACCGGTGATATCCTCAACAGGGATTGCTATCGCCAGGCTTTCATCAAAGCTTATGTTCCATAGCGCCGTGCCATCAGATCCGCTTTTGGCCGAGATGGCCGATGCTATGCTATTTGGCATATTCTCATCCACCAGATAGGCTGCAGTAATGCTGTCCTGTACATGGTCATCAGTGAAGTTCCCGGCGGGATATTCTACTGCAATGGCGCCTGGGAAGATTTCTGATGCAATCTCCGTTCCACTGCTGCCGTCCACTGCGGAAATCTTCGTCACAAGGGAGCCGTTTATGCTGTCGATGCCGAACAGATGTTCGATCAGGTCTGTGGCATTATCGCCTGCGGCATCCTTCATCGGGTAGGCGAACGTAATCGCCAGAAAATGCGGGCGGCTCCAGATCTCAGTCCCGTCATATCCGTTAAGGGCAGACAGCTCGCTGTACGGAAGGGAGCTCATTCCGGCAATGATCGTGTTCATTATCACATCACTGAGCCCGTCTCCATTCAAATCCTCGGCAGGATACGGGATAGCGAAGCCATCAGAATACTCTCTCTCCCAGAGAATTATGCCGTCAGAGCCGCTCATGGCAGATACGGCTGTTGAGAATTCGTTGGCATCCGGGCCGCTGGAGATTGTCAGGACAAGGATATCGGATGCAGAGTCGCCATTTAAGTCATCGACTGGAAAGGCAAGATTTAGCGGCTCATCTTGCGGGGCCTCCTCATAGTACGAATAGATATCGAAATAATCATCCATAAATTCATTTTCATCTGTAAATCCGTATTCGCCCGTGAATGCGCCTTCATCTGCAAAACCATTCTCGCCCTGCCCGCCATCTTCGAACTCGTTCCACCAGAGAGCCATGCTCTCGTTGTCCGAGGACTGGTTTTCATTTTCTGCCGCACAAGATGCGGCTAACATCATAAGGGACAGGAAGATCAAAGGAAGTGCTGTTTTTTTTATAACTATTCCTCCCACCAATTGGGCAATAGATTGAGATCCAACGATATGAATCTATGCACATCTGAAGCTGTATAATTGCCGGGGATTGGCGTTTAAGAAATATAACCTAAAACTATATTAATGATTGTTGATAAATAAGATTCCTGGGTGCGTCCATGGGAAGGATAACAAAGTACAGCGCTGTAAACCTCCTGCCCGAACTGAAGGTCGAGGCGAAAAAGTGGAACCGCATGCCTTCACAGGAGGAAATAGCCTCTGTAGTCCCGGCAATCGAAGGAAGAGGAATAAAGGTACATCGCGAAAAAAGCGGTGAAGATGCTTTAGATAAGATCAAAGAGATAATTCCGCCAGGAGCCACAGTCATGAACGGCTCCTCAACTACCTTAATCGAAATCGGCTTTGAGGATCTGCTCCACAGCGGCAGCCACAGCTGGAAGGATTATCATGAGGTCGTCACCTCCGAGAACGATGCAGAGAAGAGAGGCGAACTGAGGCGAAAGGCTGTTTCATCCGAGTACTTCCTCTCAGGAGTGAACGCCATTGCCATGACCGGAGAGCTTGTGTCCTGCGACGCTACTGGCAGCAGGGTGGGCGCCTGGCCCTTTGCAGCGAAGAGCCTGATCCTGGTGGCGGGGGTTAACAAGATTGTCCCAACGCTGCAGGATGCACTTCAACGGATCAGAGAATACGCATATCCCCTCGAGGATGCGCGCTCCAAAAAGGTGTACGGAACGCCAAGCGGCATAGGAAAGTGCGTCATACTGGCCAATGAGAAACAGAGCGGCCGCATTGCTCTAATATTGATAGACGACAATCTGGGATATTAGATAAAACATAGATAGATAAAAAGATGTCAGGTCAGGATGAACGGACTTTGGATCATTCCATATCCCTCAAGCCTTTCTTTGGTCTCATCCAGCCTCTGCCTGGTCTCCTCCATCTCATATGCCATGCGCTCCCTGGTCTCCTCAAACCTGGCCGTCCCGGCCTCTGCCTCAGATCCCTGATAATTGCTCAGATTACCCTCAGCACTGACGTAGCTTCCGGTAATGGAATCTCTGCTGATGATGGCAGGCTGTGCCGTTTGATTCAGGTTCATTTGCTGGCAGTATTCCGGCGAGAGAGGAGAAATCGTCTGGTCTACGCTTATATCTAGAGACTGCAGGAAGTTCGACTGGATCTCATCCGGCATGTTTGTATCCAGGTACATCAACGCCAAGGCATTGTCTGCCGCCTGCCAGGCCACGAACGTCCAGTTCCCGATCTCTCCCCAGACCGCCTGCCAATTGTTGACTGCCAGCGGCGAAACGATGTAGCCTGCAGTTTTTATATGGGGGTCGTAGGCCTCGATGTGAGACTTGATTTCAGATTCCGATAGCCCTGCATGGATAGTGCAGGGATAAAGTAGATGCAGGTATACCTCGTTTGAGTTGAGAATAAGCAGGGCTTTGGCCTCCCTTCCTTTTGTGTAGTTTGCCTCCGCCAGGTCCTCTAAAACGACTGAAACCTCAGAAGGCAGGCAGAAGGCCACGTTTGCATACCCGGCTACACTTATGCTCTGGCACGTTAAATTATCCTCCTGAGATGCGCCAGGCAATACGGCTAAAAGGCACATAAAAAAGCAGCACAAAAGTAGCCGGAATCTATTTGCACCTATATTCCATGCATTTGCCGCAATTGTATCCCTCATTTTCCAAATCCTCCATAAGATTGCTTTAATCTCATTATCATTAGAGCGGCCAGCTTTTCGCTCTTGCTTAAACTTATTCTTATTTTAAATTAATTTACATCAGTTATTCCCCGACATATAAATCTATTTTTGAAATTAGCTCCAGGAGGAGTGCATTAAGAAATCTCAGAGTTGGCAGCAACCGTAATATAGCTGGATAATTTCTTTAACGGTGCAGATATAGAGTCATTGGAGGCATGAACCCAAATGAAAATCAATTTATATGTCCTTTGTTTGCTGGCAGCGCTCCTGGCAGCCCCTTTAGCCTTTGCCGACGTTGTCATCAATGAGATGGAGGTCAACCCACCGGAGGGCGGGTCTCACTGGGTAGAGCTCTACAATTCAGGAAATGATACAGTCGATATAAGCGGCTGGACTGTCACCATCACAGACGGCGGCTGGGTGGGCAAGATGCAGCCTTTGCCCCAGGGAACGATAATCGCCCCCAAGGGCTTCTACGTCGTCACAGGCAGCGCCCAATGGACGCACCCCGATGGTGGATTTGGCAGCCTCTACACAGAATCGGGCGCCAAGGTAGATGAGACGCCATTCCGCCAGGATTTGCTTGATAACGATTTCACCTTGGGAAGACACCCGGACGGCTATGATACGAATACCGACGGCGATTTCGGGCAGGGATATGCGACGAAAGGCAGACCAAATGAGAGATGAGGAGAGGCGGGAAGAAAGGTATTAAATAGAGAAGCCTCAATGACGGGCTTCGATTATTAAAAAAGGATTCAAGGAGTGGAGTTAAGGATTATGCAGAATATAAAGCGTGTCTCTTTAATTGTGCTTGCCCTGTGCTGCGCGATGGCGCTTTGCAGCACCGGCATATGCAATTTAGTGATTAACGAGGTAGAGCTGAGCCCATCCGACAGCGCAGCCAAGTGGGTGGAGATCTTCAACACGGGCGATGAGCCTGTGGATGTCACCGGCTGGATGGTAAAGATAGTTGACGGCGCGTGGACAGGGCCTATTGCTCTTGGCGGCATAATAGAGCCCCGCGGATTTCTGGCGGTTGATGGAGATTCTCGCTGGACTGCCATCCTGAACGGAACCGTTTCCCTGTACGATGCTGCCGGCACAATCGTTGATCAGACCCACGGCCTCAGCGATTCTGAGGAGAACGACTTCACCTGGGCCAGGATTCCTGACGGAAAGGACACGGACAATAGCGGCGACTTTGCCTACTTCATGGGAAGCAAGGGCAGGTCCAACGGCGGAGCGGTTTTGGGCAGGAGCTAGGTTAAGTCCGCCTAAAAACCATCAAACCTTTTTTGCGGGCCTTTGCTTTTTTTGGGTTCTTAAAAAGAGAGGTGGAAGCGTTCAACATCAGCTGATTCTAAGAGTATACACGCCTCCAGCCGGGAAGTATCTTGTCTGAGAGTAGTAGTATCCGCCCTTTCGAATGGTGATCTTGTGGTTTCGGTTTCCGGTCACTGTGAAGCTTGAATAGCCGTCGGGAATGCCGCCCTGTCCCTCTGTGAACTGGTAGATGTCGTCCACATAAACCTCGTAGCCGGTCAGAGTGTCGGAGATTATGTTAATCCTTGCTCTTCCTGACGGGGTCGGGCTTGGAGCTGGGCCTGGAACGGGGGCCGGTGTATATCCTGTTACATCCACGATCACGCCGTTGCTGACCTGGTTGTTCAGGGAGAAGAGGAGTATGTGCTGGCCGATGGTATCTGCGTAGAAGTTTATGCGCGTGTATGGGGAATAGAAGTAGTAGTAGCTCCTTTCCAGCCGGCCGTTCGGATAGATCTCATAGAGATATCCGTTGCCGCCCGTGGGCGTTGTGGCAATCAGCGAAAGGTATGATCCCTGAGGAACCTGGGCATACTGCGTCCAGCTGTTCGTTCCCTGGATCCAGAGGGCATTTCCACCCGTGAATGTGGCATATGCCTGAGCCTGGCTGTATGGAACGGCTCTCTGCTCCTCGCCGCCGACGTAAAGCGTCGTCGGCTGCTGGCCGGCGATGTCGAACCGCTCGACACCCTCAGCCTGGCCGGAAGGCGCGCCTGATTCCATGCTGTAGTACTGGGCAAACTCGGAATACGCTGCCGTCTGCGATAGGCCGCGAGAGGCCGCCTGCTGGCCCTGATCAGCCGAATCCCATTCGGTCCAGATTCCTGTCAGCTGTTGATCGGGTTGAGCGAGCGCAGGTCCTGCCAGAAGGGCCAGTGCCATGCAAAGCATCAAAACCTTGAGTTTCAAATAAACACCCCATTACTATTTTAGTCTTATTAATAGTAATATTTTTTGGTGGTGTTCTCTCTCTTTGATGGCATTCCATATGACAAGACGGCGTTTGCATTAGCAGCGCCAATGCACTGGTCAGGCCTTTAGCGTGTATGTATAGCCACTCTTGAAATATCTCTTATGCTCGCTCTTGTAAGTGGTTTTGCCGAGGGAGTCCCTCTTTGATATGACGATTGTGTGCATCTCGTCTCCGCTTAATGTAAAGCTGGACATGCCGTCGGAAACGCCGTCGCCAATATCGCTGCTGTAGAAGGCCCCGTCAACGAATACGTCGTAGTCCTTTGCGCCGTCCGTTTGGATGAGAATCCTTGCCTTTTCCGGCAGCAGGGACTCGACTGCTACAGGGCCCTGCAGGCTTTCGGCCTCTCGCGGGAGGATGTCTATAATTACCGCATTTGCCGGCTGGTTATCCACAGAAAAGACAAGCATAGTCCTGCCAGGATCGCAGAAGATCATATCAAATATGTAATGCCCCTGCAGGATATCGTAGCCCCTATGTGATATGTTTCCCGATGCATAGGATATCCTGTAGAGATCGGCGAAGCCTCCTGCAGGCGCATAGGCCACAAGCTCCATCTCATCCCCCTGTGTGCCCAGGAGATACCTGGTCCAGGTTCCGTTATCGCTGACCCAAAGCTCGTTTTGCCGGTCTCTTGACAGGTAATCCGAGATGTTGATATCAGATCCGGCCAATCTAACGGTTTTCGGCCCATTTTCGGTTAAATTCAGGGGCAGAAGATCCGACATGATTGAGGCGTTTTGGCATGAGAGGACTGGGCCGTCGTCCCACGGCTCCTCTGTCCACGCGCTCTCCCCTCCGGCAAGCCCGTGAAAAAAGATCAGTCCCGACAGCAAGAACATCATTATCGGCAGGGCTAATGGTCTCATGACTACAGGCATCTCATTATCCCCTAAAAGATCTATCGGAACGATAGCTCATAGAAAAATGTGGCTGCGGTCATGCAGTCGCCCAGACCCACAACGGTCTTGGGCTCTCTCACATCAAGGGCCGGAACCAGACAGAGATATCCGCTATCCTGTGGCATATATCCTCCGCGGCCGCACGGCTTTGCCCCTTCCCGGCAAAAGTCGTTTACAGCAGACTCGCCAGCCCGGCTTACCGGGAGCACAGGGCGCTCACCGAGCACGCTGCCGGTGGCGGCAAGCGTCGCAGCCAAATCAGTTCCCCGCTCAAGGGCTTCAATCTCATCTTCAGGATCGATTGCATTCAGGACTGAGGAGATCACGTAATCCCTTGTATGGATGCAGATCCTTCCGATGCCGCAGTGGGATCTAAGCCGCTCTGCAGCCTTCAGTAAGCCCGACCTTCCCCGCTCAAACCTGCCGGGGAATGCCATCTCAAGCTCGTCCTCGTTCATGCCGATGCTATCTGCAGCCAAATGCTCCAGCAGATAGCCCAGGATCTCCGGCATCTGGAAGCTTCCCATCTCGGCATGGATATAAAGCTCCGGCCGGCCCTCCTTCCAGGACCTTATCTGCTCGATCTTCACCTTCATCGCCTCCTTAAACTGAAGCGATGAAACCAGGTGAAATCCTCCGATCAGCGCGCCGTCGAACTCCGGCAGGTGCTCGCTACAATACGCGTCGAAGCTCGGATCGGTATAAAGGCATCTGTTAAGGCCGTCGAAGGATGCTATAAATCGATTTTCTCTGGGGGATATAACTATTTCACGTTCGTCCTGACCGCCTGGCACCTCTGCCGTTGTCCCCGCCTGGAACTGAAAGACGAAGTGCGTCAGGTCATTTTCCGTCCCAGCAGCCTCTTTCGGCCGCAATAGCCTGCCGTCTCTGGGAATTTTCACATCCGGGCGCAGGAAGGAGGCGGTCTTTGATGTCAGAGCCGGGACGTTCAGCACCGCCTCGGCCCCTAGATCCGCCAGGACGTTGGCCATATTGCCGGCGTTTCCCCCCAGTCTGTACTCCCACGGGAAAAGCGCCTTCAAACGGTTTGCAGTATTGGCGTCGTCAATTAGCAGCTCTGCACCAATCCCCCTTTTCATGCAGAACAGGAGGCCTGAGAAGAGGTCGTCCAGGCTGCATATTCTTGAAGGAAACTTGAGTTCAGGACGAGCGCCCGTCTTAACGATCAGCCTTGATATCTCATCTCCGCTGATGGTGTGGACCGCATCTATGTTGACGTTGTAGCCGCAGATGACCTTCATCTTTTACATAGTCTCCAACGCGGGTATTCCAAGCGTCTCAAGCGTTTCGCGGAGACTGTTCCTCGAGGCCTCGACCAGCGCCAGCCTGGCATTCTTGAGATCTGCAGGAGCATCCAGTACCGGGCTATACCTGTAGAACAGGTTGAATGTCTCTGCCAGCTCGCGGGCATATGTCGCCAGCTGATGGGGCTTCAGCTCGCGAGCGGAGCGGTCGATGACAAGATCGAACTCTGCGATCTTCTTGATCAAGGCGATCTCGTTTTCCCCTGTCAGCAGATCAGGATCGAACTGGCCGAACGGGCCTGCCTTTCTAAGGATGCTGCAGGCGCGGGCATGCGAGTACTGAATGAAGGGAGCTGAGAGCTTCTCGAAGTCAAGAGCCTGCTTCCAGTCGAAGGTGGTGGCCTTGTCCGCAGAGACTTTTACGACATCATAGCGGACCGCCCCTATCGCCACCTGCCTTGCCACTTCTCTCCTGAACTCCTCGGTTTCATCAGGCCGGCGCAGGCTGACCTCCTCGAAGGCCCTGGCCTCCACCTCGTCCAAAAGCTCGTCTGCAGAGATGAACTTGCCCCTGCGGGTGGACATGGAGCCTGTGGGCAGAGAGACGAACTCGAATATTACGATTTCAGGCTCTCTGACGCCTATCAGCCGGAGAGCCGTGCAAAGCTGTGATGAGATGAGCTTGTGGTCAGCGCCCAGGATATCCACCATCCTGTCGCTGTTCTCTGCCTTCCACCTGTGATAGGCCAGGTCGCGAGTGATGTAGAGAGATGTACCGTCGGCCCTTCGAAGCACCATCTTCTTCTCAAAGCCAAAGCCGCTTAAATCCAGCTGAAATGCGCCGTCTTCGCGCTCGGTGAGGCCGGTCTTTTCCAGGTCGGAAATCACCTTCAGAACATCACCGTTCCTGACGAACTCTGATTCCCAGTGGTAGCTGTCGTGTCGAATGTTCATCCGGTGAAGGGTCTCCTCAATCCCGGAGATCGCATACTCTGCAGCCTTGCGGATCTCCGCCGAGATCTCAGGGTTGCCGGACTCGTACTGCTGTATGACTGAGTCAGCCTCTCCCTTGATCCTGGCCTTGGCTTCATCGTTCTCCTGCATTACCTTATTGGCAGCGATGTAGACCTTGGCTATGGCATGGTCCGCCTTGATCTTCTCCAGGGGGAAGTGCCGAAGGCCTACGACCACCATCGCCTCCTGTCTACCCATGTCGTTTACGTAGTACTGGGCGTCCACGCTGCAGCCCGCGCGGCGCAGTATGCGAACCAGCGTGTCCCCGAT
This sequence comes from uncultured Methanotrichaceae archaeon, assembly GCA_964534145.1. Classification (GTDB taxonomy): domain Archaea; phylum Halobacteriota; class Methanosarcinia; order Methanotrichales; family Methanotrichaceae; genus CAWJYS01. The sequence continues at coordinate 18,241 of CAZHNU010000030.1, forward strand.
GACGGAGTTCCTTATGTGGCCGACATGGAGCGGCCCGTCGGGATTGGCGGATGTATGCTCGACAATGACCTTCTCCTTCATGCGGCCCGTCCATCCGGTGTTTTTGCAGGCCTCCCTTAAAACCGCGCTCAAGAACTGCCTATTCATGAAGAAATTGAGATAAGGGCCTACCAGCTCGACCCTGTCCACAAACTGACGCTCCGCCGGCAGGGCCTTATGAATCTCAGCTGCTATTGCAGCCGGCTTTTTCTTAAGCACCGGAGCCAGCCGAAAGGCGATGGATGAAGCCAGATCGGCATGGGGGCTTGAATCCAACGATAGGCTGCTCAACCCCTCATTTGACGGGAAACTGCACTTATCCAGGGCGACGTGAAGAAGCTCCTCGACCTCATTCCTAAAATCCAGAAACATTTGGACACCATTGCGAAATCTATGTCTCTGAACCTTATATGTCGATATAAGCATTGCGTCGGGCAGTGACATATCTGCCTCAAGGATTATTAACAATGAGATATCCATTGATCAGAGGCATTCTGCCAGCAGGAGATACGCCATTGGAGGAATTGGAACGAGCGGAGAGATAGGAGCGGCCAATGTTGATGTCGGAGCGATCGAGAGTGCAAAGACAAAAGATTTAAGGGAAATAGCCCTCTTTTTTCGCAGTATTTGGGGATTTCTTATTCTTGCATCTGTCCTTCTCTCCGCGGCAATTACAATATACCTGCCGCTAGGGTCGACCTTTTCTCGCCCATTCTTTCTGGCAGTATCCCTCATTGTCTCATTATTCGCTCTCGCCTGGACATTGGGCAAGCGCTGGGAGTTGAATCCTGACGCGACCGATCTGAACAAAACAAGGAAAATGTTCAGGTCGTGGGCATGGATAAAATTCACGCTTGGCTTAGGTATGCTGATCATTTACCTTTTATCGTATTTCGCCCTGATTGCCAGCCCGCTAATAAAAGAACCCTCAATACTGGCAGAGATTTTTGGCATATATGTGTACACAGCCGATGATCGGGAGCACCTATTCGCTTTAAGCAAATTTTTATTAGCAGTAATCAATATTGGTCTCTTGCTGGCTTATATCCTTTTTATTTGGCTGACAACTAGTGCTTTTGCCACTATGGGGATTGTAGAACAATCTCGAAAATAGATTTGCAAAATGCTATTCTACGTCCAGGCATATATGCCGTCATACTTTTACACCGGCTACTATTAACCAAGCAGTTAAAGAATCCGTAAGAGTTCCTCTAAAGGTATCGGAGGCAGAGTCTCAATTGGCATCTGCAAAAACGTGGTGGCAATCCATTTAGCAAGCTGATTTATCGCCTGTGCTACAATCGGCGTGCTAATAAGGCTTCCTAAGATTATCCAAAGCTGGGGCTTGAAATCCCTCTCCCTCTCGAGGGCCTTATCCAGCCCTCCAATCTTTGCCTGATATATCTTGGAGTAAACCTCTGTGCGTTTGGCCATCTCATCTGGACTTATGCCGGCGAATTGACCGAAGAACTCACTGACATCACCGCCTAAAGTTTTAATGAAATCTATGTAATTAAACCTTGGATCCAGGTGCCTGGCCTCGTGATAGGCATAGCTGATGCCTTTTGGATTTAGGAATGCTATTCTGAGAAAATTATGCCATTGACTCTTAAGACTAATTGGATTTGGGTTATAATCGACGGCCTTCAAGGATGGCTCTGGTCCGTCGCACTGCACAACCGAATCAGTTTTTTGGAAGGCTATCTCCTCTTTTTTGAGCTCTGTCACGATCTCCTGCAGCTTTTGCATGTAGAGAGTTGTTGTTACGAACTCAAAAGTCATCAGCAGTTGATCTATCCAGGTCTTCTCCTTTCCTAGAAGCTGCTCATTCCAGCTCTTTGATAGTCTCCACCCAATGAAGTAGGGAATCAAGATGGTTACTATGAATAAGGACATCAACAGCCCCATAAAGTAGGGAGGTGTCGTTATGGGTATAGTTTCTACTATAGGTCTGTAATCCCCTCCATCGAGTCCATAACTCCAAAGTATAAGCAATAACAAAAGGGAATTGATTCCGAAACTGCCGAACTGTGAGATGAAGATGATATTACGGACATCTTTGCCGATGTTCCTGGATAGCATAACTCCAAAGACAGGGGGAATTGTAAAAATCAGGTTTACTGCCAGCATGCAGATCAAAGTGAGTCTGAGTACATTGAGCACCATTTGTTCCGAAGGTATGACATAGCTAAAATAGATGAGGCTAGCGCCAATAGCATATCCAGAAATTGCGACTATACCTGTTACCCGGATTATCCAAGAAATTATACTATGGCTCTGTTCGAACTCCCAGAGGGCCCAGATTATGCGTAGCCTTAAGGGGACTGCCGGAATGCTCAGAAATCCCAGAGGAAATACGGCTAAAATAATCATTGCCAGGCCCACGGCTAGAAATTTCAGGACAAAGTTGATATCAAGGAGGCCAGATAGAGTCCAGCAGAAGCCTATCAGATTTATTAAAGGCATTATCAATATCATAAAGCTACTGCAGTTTCTTGATATCGAATAGGCTGCCATCACCGTTAGGGCATAGCATAGTAAGAAAACGCAGTAGATCAAGGCCTTCTTTGTATCATCAGTTCCAAACTCCCTGACTTTTGCAAATGCTATCATCGCTTCGTCCGGGCTATTGATTGCCTGTAAAATGCGGCCTTTCCCGGTCCAGGCCTCGACAAGCTTAGGATTTATACGCAATGCTTCTCTGTATGAGTCCAGGGCCTCGTCGTATTTGCCCATGTTATAAAGTACAAGACCTTTGATGTTATGCACATAACTAGATCTCGGATCAAGCCTGATGGCCTCATTGAAGCAATTGAGCGAATCATTATATCTCTTCATTTCATATAAGGCCAAACCCTTTGATATCCAATATCCGGATTCTCTCGGGTTGATATTTATCGATTCATTAAAGCAGGCTATGGCCTCATCTTGCCTATCCATCCGGCGCAAAACACTGCCCTTTGATGCCCATGCAGGATCTTTTCTTGGGAACTCGTTTATAATTATCTCGTAGGTATTCATTGCCTCTTCGTATCTACCCAGACGGGACAGTGCATCTCCCTTGAGATACAATAGGCTCTCTTTAAGACTCTCATCGTCGGGAAAAAGCTGAAGGGCCTTATCGCATGTTTGTATGGCATCCTCGTAGTTGCCCAGATCTGCGAGGATCTGGGCTTTCAGCATCCAACCATATACCGAACGAAAATTCGAACTTTCAGGTACAATGCCCTCGATTATCTCGTCGCAGATCTGCATTGCCTCGTCGTATCTGCCTATTTTCGACAGGAATTGCGCTTTGGATATCGCTGCTTGAATTTGACCTTCGTATCCATTTTCTTCGATTACTGCTGCCATATCATAGGCATAAATCGCATCATCATATCTCCCCATCTGTGCCAGAATATCAGCTTTATAATTCCATAGCCATTCATCTTCCGGATTATTTTCTATGGCTTCTTCGATAATCAATAGGCTTTCCGCGTATTGGCCCATATCAGATAGCCCTCTGGCGGCCTCGACCAACACATTCTCATCATTAGAGAATCGCCGAATCGCTTCATCGAAAACCTCAGCTGCCTCATCATGTCTGCCAGCAGCAATGAGTGCGTTGCCCTTCCCGATTAACGCAGAAGGATCTTCTGGGAAGCGCCGAATAATCTCATCGTAGAGCTCAACTGCCTCCTCCTGGCGGCGCATTGTCGTTAGAACGCTGGACTTAAGGAGCCATGCATAGCTGTCATCTGGAAAACGCTCAATCATTTCATCGAAAACTTCAAGCGCCGAATCGTACCTGCCTATAAAAAGGAATGCCAAGCCTTTCTCCGACCAAGCGTACTTATCTGTGGGATCGAGGCCTATCGCCTCATCATAGCATTCTATGGCAGTATTATATTTTCCCAGCTCGGACAGCGCCCTTGCCTTACCGAGCCAGGCATCATGGTTTGTAGAGTTCAAGCTTATTGCCTTATCATAGCATTCTATGGCATAATCATATCTTCCCATAATTGAAAGGACCCTAGCTTTAGCGAGCAAAGCATCCGGGTTTGATTGGTTTAGTGCGAAGGCCCTATCATAATAACCCAAAACATCCGTGTAATTTCCTGAATAGAGCAAATCATCAGCTTCGTATAGAATGCTTTGCGCTGAATCCTCTTGGCACGTTGCAGATAAACTCATCGCGATTAGCATAGAATAGAGAAGGATATATAGCGGCCTCAAAACTAGACCCTCATATTAGGCCTAAATATCCTAGTGCTTTAAAAAGTTTCTTATTGATTTGATGCCCTGGAATTATTCGAAGCTCACGGCTCGCTTTCCAATTTTATAAATTTGATTGTGATGGCGAGCCCAATTATCAATATAAGGCCGAGCTGTAACATCTGTATTGCATTGGCCCAATAAAGTATAATTATTCAGAGGTTAAGGTCCATTTGGTGAGTCAAAATGAGACATATTATGCTTTTTTTTGCAGCGTTATTATGCATACAAGCTCTATCCATCGCTTCCGCCCAGGAGGCGACGGTCGAGGCAACTACTGCCATAAACCTGCCCGTGGACTCGGTCACCATCTACCCTGACGGCATGGTCTCCGTGAAGCGGGCAGGCAGCCTGGACGTAACAGATGGAACGCACAAATTCGTGATGGACGTACCCGACTCTGCCGACAAGAGCACTGTGCTCTTATCGGTCACGAACGCAACTGTCGAGCGGGTGGTCTATGACGGCGATCCCATTTACACTCTGAACATATCGTCCCCCGGGTCCCAGAGGTTCGATCTGAGCTATCTCATGTACAGCGCTGGCTACTGGGAGCCGAGATACGACCTGCACCTGACAGATGAATCGGTGCTGGTGAAGGCCAATGCAATTGTCAGGAATAGCGGCGGAGAGGACCTGAAAGGCGTATTGCTGAAGCTTGTGGCAGGTCTCCCGGCGGGCGTTGAGGATTACCTGGCCAAGAGGGCTTTGTACAACATACAACAAACTGCCTATGCAGAGGAGGCCCTGTATGATGCCTACGAGGAGGCTCCTGCGCCACAGGCCCCTGCCTCAGCCACAGGCGAGCTTGAGACGCTTTACATATTCCAGCTGGACGGGAGAAAGGACCTGGAGATGGACAAGGAGATAGGCCTGCCCCTATTCGAGCAGTCTGCGCCGCTTGTGAGGATGTTCACCTGGGACGCCTATAACAAGGAGGAGGGACCGGCTGTAGAGGAGATCAGGGCCAACAACACAATGCAGATGCCCTGGCCGTCCGGAAGGGCAATGCTCTACAGGAACGGCGAATACGTGTCCACAATCAACATGCCCTACACGCCCACAGGCACAAACGCATCCATCGTCATCGGCTCCTCGCCTGACCTCAAGGTGACCAAGAAGCTCAAGGATTACAACATCACCGAGAGGATCAAGGCCATAACCACGGACAACAGGACGAGCACCGTCAAGGAGACCACTGAGAACTGGACCTACCACCTGAAAATCGAGAGCAACCTGGATAGGCCGGCAACTCTAGAAGTAAGCGACAGCCGCCCCAAGGAGGCAAGGATTACAGCAGTAGAGCCAGAACCGTCGGAAACCACGGCCACGGCCATGAAGTGGAGGCTCTCCCTGCAGCCACGGGAGAAGACGGCAATAGACTACGCCTATCAGGTAGTGACCACAGAGAGGCTGGCTCAACTGGAATAAAAGGCCAGTCTTCGCCTTAATTTTTTAAATAATATTATTTTAAAAAATGCTTTAAAAAGAAGCTTTTAAAGAATAATATATAAAAGTTGATGCGTCGCTAAATAAAGGTGGTCAGGCTCAATCTACCTGCACCCTTTGGGCGTTAACCACCACCAGCTTCGGGAACTGCACCTCCAGGATGCCGTTCTCGAAGGTAGCCTTAACCTGCTCCGGCTTGATCTCCATGGGAAGCTTGAGGTCTCTCTTCATGCCGAGCGGGCTCGTCTCTCTTCGCAGGTATTTGCCCTCTCTAGGCTCGGGCCTGGCCTCAACCGAAAATGAGTCCTCTGTGACCCGAAGGTCGATCATGGCCTTTGTGACGCCGGGAAGGGCCACGCGGGCAATGAGTATCTCGTTGGTTTCGATCAGATCAACAGCCGGAACGTCATAGCCCTTGGTCTCGCTGCTCGCCTCGGCCAAGAACTTCTTGGCAGCCTGGCTGGCCTGGCTCGACATCTTGGCAGCCTCAACCGCAGCCTTTCCAATCATCCTTTCCAGATCGCTGGTACTTGTGGAATCGGATTTCATGCTTAAAAATAAGGCATTGTTCTCATAAAACCCTTTGCATGGATAAGCATCGCCCATATCCGGGGCGGACCTCGATGTCGCCGTCGAAGACGATCTCTCCCCTGACAAGGGTCATCTGGGGAAATATGCCCATCCTGCCCTCGTAGGGAGTCCACTCGGCGCGGCTGTGAAGCCTGTCCGCCCTTATCTCCCTGGGCGATCTCGGATCCAGGAGCACCAGATCTGCATCCCTTCCAATCTCGATTTGCCCCTTGCCGTGCAGGCCGAATATCTCCGCAGGCCTCGCAGAAACCGCGTTCACAAGCCTTTCAAGCGCGATGAGGTTGCTTTTTACGGCGATCAGCATCAGGGGCAGCATAGTCTCCACGCCCGGAACTCCAGGCGGGGCCTCCCAGATGTCGTCCTTCTTCTCCTCGGGCAGATGGGGCGCATGGTCCGAGGCAAGGATGTCTATGCTGCCGTCTCGAAGGCCCGCCCATAAGGCATCGCTATCCTCCTGCCGGCGCAGGGGAGGGTTCATCTTGAGGTAGGAGCTCTGCTTTCGGTAATCCTTGACATTGAACAGAAGATGATGAGGGGCCACCTCGCAGCTCAGCTTTTTGCCTTTGCCCTTTGCATGTTTTATAAGATTCAAGCCTATTCCCGTGCTGAGGTGACAGATGTGCAGCCTGTCCGTCCAGGAGACGGCCTTCTCAATGGCTGCGGCCTCTGCCTCAGCCGGCCTGGCCCTGGAATAGACATCCGGCTCGTGAAGATGCCTCAAAGAATCCGTTTTTTCCCTGACGATTGTGCCGTCCTCTGCATGAAGCGTGGGCAGGGCTCCGGCCACCTGCACGCCCTTTAAAATCTTTTCCAGCTGGGCGTCGCTGTGCTCGTAAGAAAAGATCTCCCCGATAGCTGCTGCGCCGGCCCCAACAAGCTCCTCTATCTTCCCGGGGCCCCCGTTGATGCAGAAGTCGACCACTGAGCGGTGCCTGGCGATGTCCAGCTTGATGTCAAAGGACTTCGCATCCATGGTCCTCGGATCGGTGTTGGGCTGATCAATCACCGTCGTCACGCCGCCGGCGGCAGCCGAGACTGAACCGCTCTCCCAATCCTCCTTGTACGTCGGCCCAGGATCGCGGAAGTGAACATGCGCATCAATTGCCCCCGGCAGGACCAGCATCCCTTTGGCATCTATGCTGTCCTCTGCCCGATGCGGCCCTCCCAAAGCTGCTATTTTGCCGTTTTTAATCCAGATATCTATTGATTTGATGCCCGAAGAGGTGAAGACGCGGCCGTTCTTCACGACAAGATCATAGCTTATATCCAAACCTCCGAAGCAACCTTCGCCGCTCCTCGACCTGAGCCGCATCCTCAATGCCTTTGGGCGGGTAGCCGTCGATCACGCCCATTATTCCTCGGCCCTGATCAGTTTCGGCCACGATTACCTCCACAGGATTAGCCGTGGCGCAGAAGATTCCGCAAACCTCCTGTATGCCCTTAATAGCATTTAAGACATTAATTGGAAAGGCATCCTTTAAGAGCACCACGAATGTGTGGCCGCACCCAAGCTCAAGGGAGTTCTTCTTCGCCGCGTCCATGAGGTCTATGTCGTTTCCCTCGAGCCTGATCAGGCAGTCGCCGCTGGCCTCGGAAAAGGCCACGCCAAACTTGGCGCCGGGGGCCATTCCGGCAATGGCCTCGTACAAATCTTCGGCGGTCTTGATGAAATGGCTCTGGCCTAAAATGAGGTTTGAGCCCTCAGGAAGGGTCATTTTTATGATTTTTATCAGCATATTCGTCCCTCATAGCGATAAATACCGGGGAGAACTTATAGTTTGGCCCAGGATTCTAAAATAAAAAAATTTCTGGGAGGGAGATCGTTGAAGGATCATTTGTTCCTGAGGCCCTTTTTGGGGCCCTTGACCTGCGCGCCTGATTGGAGATTTTTCCGTAGTATTACCGTCATTGTGAAGTAATATACCACGAGGAACAGCAGCGCGGAATAGATCGATTCGCTGGCGGCAGCAATTGGCTTCATGCCCAGGAAAAGGACATCATAAAGCCAGTATATCAGGAAGAAGATAGTGCCCACTATCACGGCCTGCTGAAAGGGAGCCAGCTTTCGAAAGCTGATCAGCAGGTTGCTGTAATTCAGTTTATCAAAGCTTACCAAGGATCTGTCACCCCGTTATCCTTGAGCTTCCCGGTCCTGCCCATATAAAGCCTTGTCCACCACACATTGGAGAGCGGCGCAAAGACCAGGATGTTAATAATCCCGGTGAGCGCTGCAAGAGGCTGGTAGGTTACGGCATCGCCCGCCGAAATGGAGCTTCCAATCATCTGCAGGCCAATTGAAATGGCGATGATTACAAGCCAGAGTATGAATACATCGAACTTGTTGTACCTGAAAAAATCAATGCTCGTCTTAATTGCATCCACAGCGCCCAGCGAATCCACCACCAGGGCATAGGGCACAACGGCCAAAAGAAGAGATACTATCAGGATGTAAACGATCAGCAGCACCATTCCCGCGACCAGCATGCCGATAGTCTGTGCGCCGCGATCAAAGGACGGCATGAGGTAAATGATACCCGGAAGCAGAAAGACCATGCCTGCAAGCGTTATTACGGTCGTGATTATGGATGCGATGAACATATTCCAGAAGTGCCTTCGCCCCTGCGACCACATTGCAGCCGTCGTGCTTTTTCCCGTCTCCAGCGCCTCTTTGGCCATTCCTATGGCCCCGGCCGTAAAGAAGGCGCTGATAAGGGACATGATGAGGATCACGAGCAAGAATGCCGCGATCAGGATGAACAGCTCATCCCCAAGCATCGATAGAAGCTCCTCAGGCGATGCCGATTCCAGGGCGGATATATCGCCTGAAAATCCGATAATCGCCAAAAATGCTGCAAGCAGCGGCAGCAAAGCCAGAATGGAGAATACAAGGCTCAGCAGAAAAGGAAAGCACAGGTTCAGGTTTCGCTTCCAGACTTCAAAGCCCTTGCCGATGAGATCTCCCACATCTTCCATTATAATCCTCCAAAGACCTTTAGCTTATAAGGCCTGTTATATTCCATGATTACTAACCTTCCAAGCCCTTCCATACCTGGTCCCCTACATGGTGCAACGATTTTATAGCCTTTCCCTCACCCTTCATTTCAAGTCCCGATATTAGCGCACGCCCTATTGCCAGAGGCTTCTTATATCGCTCCTCAACGACGATCACCAGGTCTCCGGGAGCTATTTCCGGATCGGCAGAGACAATTCCGGGGTTCATGACATCCGCCCCGTTGACTATGAACCTCACTGCACCAGTGTCCACCACCACCAGCCTTTTCTTAGGGGAAAGCTCAATTGCGCCAAGGACCGTAAAGAAGGGCTGCTCATCTATTATCATGATCAGAGGCCTGCCGTCCACGAAAATGAGATCTACACCCTCATCAGTTATTGCTCGCTCAAGGGATGCCTTTTTTAGGCGCGAGTCCTCCTCCAGAAAAGGTTCCAGCGTGGCGATTACCTTTCTGGCCTCGCTTCCTTTAAGGTGGTGCCTGGACTTCGTCTTCATGAGCATGAGATATCCCGATAGGTTTAAATATGCAACGCGCAAGTTTGATTTTGAAGCCTTTTGCGGTTATCAAAGCTGGAGAGAGGTTTAATGGGTCAGAGACCGCTTGATATTCTGAATGAATCACTGAATGGTCCCGTCATCGTCAAGCTAAAGGACGGAAGGGTCTTTCGGGGAGAGCTGCAGGGATACGATATTCACATGAACCTGGTGCTCGAAAACACTGAGGAAGTGGCAGAAGGAGCGGTCGCACGTAAGATCGGAACAGTGATCGTGCGCGGGGATAACGTCGTATACATTTCACCATGAGGTGTTCTAGATGACAAAGGGTACTCCTTCAATGGGCAAACGCCACAAGAGATCTCACATCAGATGCAGACGCTGTGGCAGCATCTCGTTCAATTTCAAAAGAAAGATTTGCGTTCAATGCGGATTTGGCAAGACGCCAAGGCTTAGAAGCTACAAGTGGATGAGAAAGGCCGACTACTAGGGATCAAAAGTGCACGATGCCTGCGGAGTGGTCGGGATTTCCCTGCAGGAACAGGGATGCGGCGTAGCAAAATCGATTTACTACGCCCTCTATGCTCTGCAGCATAGGGGCCAGGAGGCTGCCGGAATATCGGTCCACGACGGCAAGTCCATTCGCACCCATCGGGGCATGGGCCTTGTTTCCGAGGTTTTCGACGATGCCCAGATTGCGCTCCTTCGCGGCAACGTCGGAATAGGCCACGTTCGCTACCCGACGACGGGAAGATCGTGCATCGAGAACAGCCAGCCTCTTCTGGTAAAGTATAAGGATGGGGCTATAGCTGTTGCTCATAACGGCAATCTGGTGAACTCCGTGCAGCTGCGCGAGCAGCTGGAGCAAAACGGCGACATTTTCTATTCTACATCCGATACGGAGGTCATAGCCCACCTTTTCGTGCGTGAGCTGTCCAGACACGACCTTCAGGACGCAATCAGGGCTGTGATGCGAAAGATCGTGGGCTCTTACTCGCTCGTATTCTTGCATGGTGACACCGTTTTAGCCGTGCGCGACCCTCTGGGAATCAAGCCGCTTTGCCTTGGCGAGGTCGAGAACGGATATATCGTTGCATCTGAGAGCGTGGCCATCGACACCCTCAACGGAAAGCTGATCCGCGACGTCAAGCCCGGAGAGCTGATCGTCCTCAAGAACGGAGAGATCAGGTGTCATCAGCTCGCCAGAATGCCGAGCCCCGCTCACTGCGTCTTCGAGTACATTTACTTCGCACGGCCGGACAGCATCCTGGATGGACGGCTGATCTACGATGTAAGGGTGAATATCGGGACAAAGCTTGCTGAAGAACACACTGCAAAGGCGGATACAGTAACGCCAATACCGGATTCCGGAATCACTCTGGCCGTCGGCTACCACCAGAAATCGGGCATAAGCTACCGCGAATGCCTGATGAAGAACCGATATATCGGCAGGACATTCATCATGCCTGACCAGGGAATGCGAGAGACGGCAGTCCGCCTGAAGATGAACACCATCCGGCCCAACATAGAAGGACACAAGCTGGTCCTTGTGGACGACAGCATTGTGCGGGGCACTACCAGCCGAAGGATCGTGGACATGGTGAGGAAGGCCGGGGCCAAGGAGGTGCATGTGAGAATAGGAAGCCCGCCGATTCTCGCTCCATGCTATCTGGGGATAGACATGGCCAGCCGCGAGGAGCTGATCGCGGCCTATAAGACAATTGCAGGCGTTGAGGCCGTAATAAACGCCGACTCGCTGGGATATGTCAGCCACGAGGGCCTGGTTGAGGCCATCGGCCTGCCGAAGGAGCATCTCTGCATGGGCTGTCTTACAGGGATCTACCCAGTAGAAATACCGGGCGAGAAATGCATAGCAATGCAGACCAAGCTTTCTGAATATCTGAGCCAGGAAAGCTAACGCTAATGCAATTCGCCAAAATGAAGTAGGCTTATATCTTTTCTTTAGCGCTTTCCGTAACGTCCTCCGCCTTGGTCTTTACAGATCTTATAGCCCCTTCTATCTTATCTTCAGTCTCTTTGCCCATCTCGGTTACGCCGTGTTCGCTCGCCATATGGGCCTTTGCACTGTCCATGACCTCTTCCCTGGTTCTGCCCCGCGTCCGCCATTCACAGGGATGGTTAAGGTCATTGCAGCAGAACTCCATATACTCCAAATCAGGCATATTTATACCTCAGAATGTATTAGCTAACAGTAATATGACTTTTAGAATAAATAAATGTTTTGGAAGGGCTCTATCCAGGGCTTATGAAGCCTGCATGTACATCCATTACCTTGAAAGGCTCTCGGGAGACCTTGCGGTTAAAAATTAAATTAAAAAAAGAGTGGGCTGAAGTTGTGGCTTAAGCTGCTGGTCTTGGGGGCTTCAGCATAACGAAGGCCACTACAATGCCGATTGCAGCCAGGATAGCGACGTATGGGAAGACGTTGACATATCCGCCGAGAGTATCCTTTGCCGCTCCAGCCATGAGGTTTCCGATGATAGCTCCCACACCGTAAGCTGTGAACACAAGTCCGTAGTTGCGGGCGTAATCCTTGGTGCCGAAGTAGCTAGCTGTCGCCGCAGGGGCAATGGCCAGCCAGCCGCCAAGACACAGCCACAATATCATGAAGGATATCGTGTACATGTTGATGGAGGCCGGATTGGTGTACACCAGCAGCGAGGCGATTATGATCAGCACGTAGGAAAGAATGGCCGTCCTCGGAGGCGTGAGCTTATCGGTCAATGTGCCAAATATCGGCCTTCCAATAGCGTTGCAGAAGGCAAAGGGCAGCACCAGGAAGGTTATCGTGGCAGAAATCGCGACCTCGGCGATGCCTGCGTTCGCTGCCACTTCCAGGCCAGCGGGCTTTGCAACGCCTATGGCCATCAAGCCGGCCAGTGCGCCAATGGTGTAACAAATCCAGAGCCCGAGGAAGCTCTTTGTCTTCATCATCTCATCCCTGGTGAAATCCACCTTCTTGCCCCCGGCTGCAGCTGCAGGCGGCTTCCAGCCGGCAGGACACCAGCCCGCAGGCGGAAATACCAGGAACATGGATAAGACAACTATCAGGATCAGGAATGCAATGCCCAGGTACCTCATGGCTGATAGTATTCCGCCAAGTCCACCAGCGCTTACGGAAATGTAATCTGCGACCATTCCGGTAATAAAGGCGGAGAAGCCAAATCCCAGAAGCGTCAGGCCCACGGCCAGACCGCGCTTATCCGGGAACCATCTTGCTGCAGTGGTAATGGGACAGTTATAGGCAATGCCCACACCGATGCCGGCGATGACTCCGTAAAGAACTGTAAGCATCATCGGGGAGGAGGCAAAGGAGCCGAGGATCCATCCCAGGCCCACGATTACGCCGCCGAACATCCCTACCTTTCTGGGGCCGAGCTTTTCAATATATTTGCCGACAAGAGGCATGGTTATGGCAAAGAACGCAAGGGAGGCTATATAGGGCAATTGCATCTCAATAGCGCTTACGGTTAGACCCAAACCGCCATCCGCTATAGGAGTGGTGAACAGCTTCTTCAAGGGAGGACTTAGTATGCTATATGCGTAAACAGCACCAAGACACAGCTCAATGATGGTGCCGATAAGTATCAACAGCCACCGTCCAGACTCTGGTGGCATACCTAATATTTTCACATCATCTGCCATAGATTTAACACCTTTGAACTGATATCATTCTATTCTTATTCAATACCTGTAATAAATATTGATTAATCATTTAGAAAATTTTTTCTAATTAAACTTCGCTAATCCCTCCTTTTTCCCCTCCGCTACCTCCGAAGGATTATTCGATGGCTGATATAGCGTTTTGTTTCCACCTATATTTAAATTTGGCGGCTATTATCTGAATTATACATTATAATATTCGGTATATGACGAAGATTTGACTTTGAAATGTCCGGACCATTCCTGCTCAAGCCTCGCGCTCTTGAACGCTGTATGGAAAAATTGCATTGAAATCTTTAGCCATCAATTGTAGAGAATATTCCATTATGGGAATAATCATTGATGGCAATCTCTTTTAAGGTGAATGCCAAATACCAGGGGAGGTGGTGCAAATCATGCAAAAGAGCAACCCAAAGACCTCCTGGAATAGCGTTGAGCGCATGCCGACCGTATCACAGACAGCTTACGTGGATGACTCAGCAACCCTCATCGGAGACGTGAGAATCGGCGACAGGGTCTACGTCGCCCCTGCGGTCTCGCTCCGGGCGGATGAGGCGTTTCCGATCATCATCGGCGATGAATGCAACATTCAGGACGGAGTCATATTTCACGGCCTTGAGGGCAGCTCCATTGAGCTTGGGAAGCGCGTGTCGATAGCCCACGGAGCCGTAGTCCACGGGCCAATGAAGATCGGCGATGACAGCTTTGTGGGCTTCAACGCAGTTGTCCACGCCTCAACTCTTGGCACGAAATGCTTTGTAGCTCATGGGGCGGTGGTAATAGGCGTAAAGCTCGCGGACGGCAAGTTCGTGCCTCCAGCAACGCTTGTGGATACCCAGGACAAGGCCGATTCCTTAGGCCCCATCCCCGACAACCTCAAGCACTTCAACGAGGAGGTTGTCAAGGTGAACAAGGAGTTTGCTGCCTCTTATGGACTGCAGAAGAAAATGTGCTGCTGCAATTGCCGCTGATCAGCTTGTATTCTTTTTTCTCAAAAGAAAGAAAAGAAAATAAAAAATTAAGTTAAGTTGATGTCTTCTTCGTTTCGGTTGCCGGAGGGGCTTTGGAAGCACCAGCCATTGTCGGCGGTTTCATCATCACAAAGGCAACGATCAAACCCAATACCGCTAAACCTGCCACAACCAGGAAGAACGGCTGATAGGCCCCAAGGATGTCCTTTGCCTGAGCAGATACTATGCCTCCGATAACTGCTCCAGCGCCGTAAGCGGTGAAGACCAGCCCGTAGTTCTTAGCATAATCCTTAGTCCCGAAATAGCTCGCTGTGGCCGTTGGCGCAATTGCCAGCCAGCCGCCGAGACATCCCCAAAGCAGGGCAAAGGATAGCGTATACATGGTGACGCTTGAGTAATTCATATAAAGCAGCAAGCACGCCAGCAGGATAAGCACATAGGTCAGCAATGCCGTGTTTCTCGGAGTCACCTTATCAGTCAGCGTGCCAAAGATAGGCCTTCCAATACCATTGCACAGGGCAAAGGGCAGAGTCAGGCTCGTCATCAAGGCACCTGCTGCAACAGCATCCATTCCCGCCAATCCCGCCACCTCAAGCCCTACTGGTTTGGCTATTCCTATGGCTGTAAGACCTGCGAGAGAACCTATTGTGTAGCACAGCCACAGACCGTAAAATGTGGTGGTCTTTGTCATCTCGTTTCTCATGAAATCGAGCTTTGGTCCGGCCCCGGCCTTGGCGGCTGGCGGCTTCCATCCTGCAGGACACCATCCCGTGGGCGGGAACACCAGCAGCATGGACAGCACTATTGTGATTACGAAGAAGGCAGCGCCAAATATCCTCAGCGTTGTCATTATTCCGCCATAGTTGTTGACCAGGAAATCGCTTATAGGCGCAATCAGAGCTGCAGAGAAGCCAAAGCCCAAGACTGTAAGGCCGACGGCCAGTCCGCGCTTATCGGGGAACCAAGCCGCTGAAGTGGCAATAGGACAACCATAAGCTATACCTACACCAATGCCGCCTATAACGCCATACAGAAGGGCAAGCGTCATGGGCGAGGAGGCAAAGGAGGCCGCGAACCAGCCGATCCCGACGAGCGCTCCCCCGGCCATACATACCTTCCTTGGACCCATCTTTTGGATATAGGGACCTGCCAGAGGCATTGTCAGCGCAAATAAAGCCAGGAATACGATAAAGGGCCAAGTCATATCCATTGCGCTAACTTCCAAGCCGAGACTATTGAAGTATGCTGTCAGTGGAACTCTAATTACGCCGTAGGCATAAATGGCACCAAGACAAAGCTGAATTATTAGCCCCACTATCACCAGGACCCAGCGTCCCGATTCGGGGGGCATACCCAAAACCTTAACATCATCTGCCATGATTTTAACACCTTTCGATAGATAGCACTTTATTCATATTCTATACATAAAATAATAAATCTTAAATACTCCCCAGGATGTCCGCACATCAATATTGATAAATCCCTCCTTATTGCCCCATTTCCTTCGAAGAGTTATTCGATGGCTTGGACCTAGTTTCTACATCGCTTCTATTTAAGTTTGACGTTATTTTGTCAGGATTATAAATCATAAAATTTCTAAGTTAACGCTCGCTGCCACGCCAGTTGCAGGAAAATCAGCGTTCGTCATCTTGGTAAATAAACTGTAAAATATATAATGTTTATATCTTTGATATTCGACAATGATAAATCGTCAATTAACGAGATCATTAATAATGATATTTCTTTTTTGCAATTTTAGCAATTTATTGTTTATGTGCAGCGAATCTGCTTTCAGGCAACGGATGCCCGCGAGCCATAAAGCGGTCGGGAAATCGAGGAGTCTTTGATTCAGCCGTCTTGAGAAGAAATATATACACCCCTGCAAGTAAGCCCCTTCACTAGCTTTAGGTGATTGTTAATGGCCAAGATCAAAGCAGGCGTCTTAGGTGCTACCGGCGCCGTAGGACAGCGTTTCATCGAGGGACTAAAAGAGCATCCGTGGTTTGAGCTTACCAGCCTCGCTGCATCTGAAAGGAGCGCGGGCAAAAAATACAGCGAGGCCGCCAAGTGGAGGCTGGAGAGCGAGCTTCCGGCCGACATTGCAGAGATGACTGTGGTGAACGTGGACCCGAAAGAGGTCGATGCAGATATAGTCTTCTCGGCGCTTCCATCAGATGAAGCCAAGACGGCCGAGCCCGCCTTTGCTGCCGCAGGCTTTGCTGTTGCCAGCAACACATCCTCCTACCGGATGGTAGCCGACGTGCCGCTTCTAATTCCTGAGTGCAACCACGAGCATCTGGACATCATCAAGGTACAGCAGGAGAACAGGGGCTGGGAGAACGGCGGCTATATGACCACCAACCCCAACTGCACCACAGTCATGTTCGCCCTCCCGCTAAAGCCCCTCATGAAGTTCGGCATAAAAACAGTTCACGTTGCCTCCATGCAGGCCGTGAGCGGGGCAGGCTATGAGGGAGTTCCATCTATGGCGATCCTCGGAAACGTCATCCCGTACATCGGCGGAGAGGAGGAGAAGGTGGAGACAGAGGCCCAGAAGATCCTGGGGAAATTCGATGGCAAGAAAATCATCAACGCAGACTTCACAGTCTCTGCGAGCTGCCACCGCGTGCCTGTCATGGACGGCCACACAGAGGCGGTCTGGGTCACCATGAGGGACAATCCATCCCCGGCCGAGGTCCGGCAGGCAATGCTCGACTTCGATCCAAAGCTAGGAGACCTGCCCACATCGCCCAAGAAGGCCCTCATAGTCAAGGACGAGGTTGACCGCCCCCAGCCGCGCCTTGACAGGAACAGGGGCAACGGCATGTCCGTCTCTGTAGGGCGGATCAGGTCCGGCATCAGGTTCATCTGCATGGGCCACAACACCGTCAGGGGCGCTGCAGGGGCCAGCATCCTCAACGCCGAGCTGCTGGTCAAGAAAGGCCTGCTGTAATGCTGATCGTGGCATTCGAAACGACAGGCGCATGCAACCTGAGCTGCAGCTACTGCAGGGCTGCAGCCACAGCATCGCCCGCTCCTGATGAGCTTACGACAGAGGAGGCGCTCTCCTTCATCGATGAGCTAGCGTCAATGAAGCCCATGCTTATCCTCAGCGGCGGCGAGCCGCTGCTCCGGCCCGACATATTCCTGCTGGCCCGGCATGCTGTAGATAAAGGAATGCGCGTTTCTCTGGCGACGAATGGAACGCTGCTGACACCCCAGATCGCCGATAAGATATCCTCAGCGGGCATCAGCAGGATTAGCATCAGCCTGGACGGGGCAACGGCTAAGAGGCATGATGCAGTTCGCGGGATGGGCTGCTTCGAGAGGGCGCTGTCGGGAATAGAGAGCCTGAGGGGAAAGGTCAATTTTCAGATCAACTTCACAATCACGAAAAGGAACGAGCCGGAGGTTTTGGGCGCATTCGACCTGGCCGAAAGGCTGGGCGCTGCGGCCATTCACTTCTTTTTCATGGTTCCGACAGGAAGAGGACAGGAGGAGGATCTGGTCTCCCCGGAGCGCCAGGAGGAACTGCTGAGGCAAATCGATGAGGAGCGAGGACATAGAGGCCTGGAGGTTCAGGTGACCTGTGCCCCTCAGTACGCCCGCATAGCGAGGGCCGCCCCCGGCAAAAGGCGCAGCGGCGGCTGTCTG
Organism: uncultured Methanotrichaceae archaeon; assembly: GCA_964534145.1. GTDB lineage: Archaea > Halobacteriota > Methanosarcinia > Methanotrichales > Methanotrichaceae > CAWJYS01. The sequence goes on from CAZHNU010000030.1 coordinate 36,394, forward strand.
GCGGGCACAAGCTTCGTCTTCGTCTCGCGGAAAGGAGAGGTTTACCCGTGCGGATACCTGCCCGTTCTGGCCGGAAACATCAGGGAGAAGAAATTTATAGAGATATGGGAAAAGTCTCCTGTATTCATGTCTTTGAGAAAAAGGGATCTTAAGGGAAAATGCAAATCCTGCAGCTTCCGCCAGGCCTGCGGAGGGTGCCGGGCGAGAGCGTATGCAAAGACCGGCGATTACCTGGAGTCCGACCCTCTCTGCGCCGAGGTTTGCTGATGGACGAGCTGGACCTGAAAATGCTCTCGGCGCTCCAGGAGGGTTTTCCAGTAACCTCCAGGCCGTTCCAGGCGCTGGGAGAGGCTCTGGGAATCGGCGAGTCTGAAACCATCAGGCGTCTGGAGCGGCTGCAAAGGGATGGTCTCGTCAGGAGAATAGGCCCCATTCTCGACATGCGAAGGCTTGGCTGCGGCGGGGTGCTCGTGGCCCTCAAAGTTTCCGAGCAGGAGGCCGACGGAGTTGCCCAGCTTGTCAACCGGTACTCCGAGGTATCGCATAACTACCTGAGGCCGAACGAGAGCGGCTACAACCTCTGGTTCACGGTGTCGGCCAGGGAGAAGAGAATTGCCGAGATTTTGGAAGAGATCGAGTCGGTATCCGGCATGGAAATGCTTGTCCTGCCGACCCTTAAAATCTTTAAGATTGGGGTTAAATTCGATATAGCTTGATATACTATGAGCTGCCATTGTTATCTTACTTGAGGCCGATTGCAAATCGGGGCTACTACGAACAGGTTTTATGAGGTGATGTATTTGGCTAAACCCGTTTTAATGGACTTCTATGCTGATTGGTGCGGTCCCTGCAGAAATCAGGCTCCCATCCTCGAGGAGGTTGCCAAGGAGTTCGGGGACAGGGCAGAAATAAGGAAGATCAATGTGGACAAGGAGGGCGACCTGGCGACTGAAAAGGGAATCTATGTCGTTCCCACGCTAATTCTTGAGAAGGACGGCAAAGAGCTCAAGAAGTGGATGGGAGTCACATCCAAGGAAGAGCTGACAAAAGCCATAAACGAAGCCCTGAAGTAAAAGGGCTATAAGGGTTATAAGGAGGGGATGGAGGATTGGATTTTGGCATCGAGCCGCTTAGAAGGGTGAACAGCCGGGGCGGTACTGCGCCGCATCTCTCCATCCGGTTCGACTCGCATATATTTTCTATCGATACCAGCAGGTCTCCGAAGGCGTGCGTTCAGCCGGACGCCTATCTCATCACCCACGCCCACTCAGACCACTATGGAAAATCGGCGATGCTCTCGCCAAAGGCGCTGGCCTCGAAGGAAACGGCCCGCGCCCTGGAGATACGCTACGATAGAAAATACATGGGCCGGACCTTCGCCGTGGGCGATGACGTAATGGTCGGCGATGTCAGGGTCAAGACCTATTCCACGGGCCACACAATAGGATCGACTGCGTTCTACTGGGAGACTGAGGTGGGCACAAAGGTGCTTGCCACCGGCGACGTCAAGGATTACAGCCGTCTGCCCCGGTGCGATTACCTGATATCCGAGGCCAACTACGGCGATCCCTGGGACCCATCATGCATCTTCGATGATGACCTTGGAGGCTTCTTCGAGGCGCTGCAGTCCGGCGCCAGCTTTGGGGCCTATGCATTCGGCAAGGCTCAGAGGGCCGTGGCCCTCATGAGAGGCATGGGCTACAAAGACGAGATCGGGATGGACGAGCAAAGCCTTGCGCTTACGAAGGAGCTGATGCCCGAGGCAGGTCCGCTAACAAAGGCCAACGGAAAAGGGACGAACGTCGTCTCTCCCTGGAACCTCTACTCTGTTCCGGGGAAGAACAAGTACTTCCTGACTGGCAGGAGGGATACCTCCTATCCCACGATTCGTTTGAGCGATCACCTGGATTTTAGAGGGCTGATGAAGATGTTCGAGCACATCTCGCCCCAGAGGATTTTGGTCTATCACCCCGAGGGAGAGAGGGCAAGTCTTCTGGCCCATCACCTGGAGCAGTGCGGAATGGATACGCTTGCCCTAGAGCAGATTGAAAAGTTCGTGCGCTAGAGTTAGCGGTTATTCGCCAATCCGACAAAATTTTATGTAGTTTGACAGCCCCTATCTTTATGGAAAATATAAAGGAGCTGCTTCGAATGAAACACTGCATTTTGTTCCCCATACTGGCCTTTGTGCTCGTAATAGTAGGCGGCCTGAACTGGGGCCTGGTCGGCCTTCTGAACTTAAACCTCGTGGATGCCCTCTTGGGAAGAGGTTCAAAGCTGTCGCGCCTGGTGTATATCCTGGTGGGACTTTCCTCGGCCTTCCTGATGGTAATGGCCATAAAGAAGCATAGGGCCTGCAGGAAGGAATGGAGTGAAGAGAAAATGAGCCAGAGCCACTGATTTGGCGTTTTTTTGGCTCTAACTCTTTTTTATTAGAAGCTGGCGTTTGTATATTGATAAAAGAGAGCAGGGCGCAAACTTCGGTCTTTAGGCCGGAGTAAGCCCGTACACTTCCGAGATTACTCTCGCTCTGCAG
>CAZHNU010000031.1:0-20939 GCA_964534145.1 uncultured Methanotrichaceae archaeon
GCCCATCTATATGCATCTAAAAAGTTTGGCAAGGGATGGAAAAGTCTAACAATGGAGGTGAATTGGGCCATGGTGAAAAGGAGGTAGGCAAAAGTCTTGGTAAAGGAGGTAGGAATGAAATGAGATTCGACTTTTGCCAATACTAAATACGTCAATTGCCGATATAAAAACATTTCGATTACAGGCAAAAATAGTAATAGTAGCAAGGATTCTATTTGGAATTGGTGATTAGGGCTTGAGCATGTGCGAATCCAGGACGATTTGGTGGGACGACGGCCTTTGGATGATAGACCAGACAAGGCTTCCTGGTGAGCTTGTTTCAATTAAGATTAACAGCATTCGTGAGCTGATAGAGGCCATAAAAAAATTGCAGGTAAGGGGCGCTCCGGCCCTAGGCGCAGCCGGTGCATATGGAATAGCCCTTGCCGCGCATCTTTCCAGGACAGGCAATGCATTTGACATGCATCAGGAGGTGGAGATGGCCGGAGAGATGATCAAGGGCTCAAGGCCAACGGCCGTCAATCTTTCCTGGGGAGCGGATAGGGCCTTAAAGGCCATCTCCGATAAGGACACTCCCGAGGATATCCGCGAGGCAGCGCTCGCCGAGGCCGAGCAGATTGCAAAGGAGGACATCGAGATCAATAAGGCCATCGGCAGAAACGGGGCGAAGCTGCTGGATGATGGGGATAGCGTCCTCACCCACTGCAACGCGGGGCGCCTGGCCTGTGTGGGCTGGGGAACGGCTCTCGGCGTCATAAGGTCGGCTGTTTTGGCCGGAAAGGAGATCCACGTTTATGCATGCGAAACCAGGCCGCTCAATCAGGGATCGAGGCTCACCGCCTGGGAGCTTTCTGAGGACGGGATTCCAGTAACCCTCATTTGCGACAATATGTCCGGAAGCCTGATGCGAAAGGGGAGGATCGATAAGGCCATAGTTGGAGCCGACCGAATAACCAAGGACGCCGTCTTCAACAAGATAGGCACATACGGCCACGCCGTTCTGGCGAAGTTCCACAAAATCCCCTTTTATGTGGCAGCGCCCTTAAGCACCTTCGATCTGGCCCACAGCGAGGCGGAGATAACTGTGGAGGAGCGCGACCCTGAGGAGGTCTGCACCCTGGCGGGCACAAGGCTTGCGCCTGAGGGAATCGACATATACAATCCGGCCTTCGACGCCACGCCATTGGATCTGGTGTCGGCGCTGATAACGGAGAAGGGGGTGTTCAGGCCGCCGCTGATGCCGCCGGTGTGATCCTGATGCGTTGCTGTCTATCATCATGATGTTTTGCGGCAGCCTTTCAAATGGGATCTGGTTCAATGGACGACATTAGAGCTGCTGGATTCTTTATATTTGGATTCCTGTTTTTAGCTCTGGCCTTCTATTCTCTTCAAAACATATTCAGGGCGCCAAATTTCAAGGAAAAAATGAATGGACTTATGGGTTTCTTAAGTCTTATCTTCCTTGCGCTTGCTGTTGTTTTCCTGGGAATCCAATCATTTTACCGAAAATGCTGATGGAATTTGATGGATCGCTTCGCTTTTCTGATCGATAGTTTCACTTACCTGATCGATAATTTTATCTCTACGATTCACATCTATCTGCTATAATAATGACTGTATCGATCGATGTGGACGGCATTGCGGCTGAGGTCCCAGAAGGAGCAGCCGTCAAGGATGCTCTGCAGTTCCTAGGCCATCCTATCGGCAGATTTCCGGGCGACCCTGGAGCCTTCATGCCCTGCCATACCAGCGGATGCTTGGCATGTGCCCTTGACATAGACGGCAAGCTCGCTCCGGCATGCATCACGCCCGTTCGCCAGGGAATGAGGATAAAGACGGAATTAGGAGGCCTGATCCCCAGGAGGCTGATAGGCGGCTTCATGGCACACAGAGTCGGAGGAGTCGGGACACCCTGGTGGCTGGCAAAAGACGGCTACCTTGAGGCGGCCTGCTTCGCCGCAGGATGCAACCTTCGCTGTCCTCAGTGCCAAAACTGGGGCTTTTCCTTCCTTGGTCTGGGAGACCCGTTGACGCCGAAAGAGGCAGCAAGCATCATGACTGCCACCGGCAGGCGTTATGATGTAAATCGGCTGGCTATCTCGGGAGGCGAATGTACACTGAACCGCAGGTGGCTGTTGCAGTACCTGGGCCATTTAAGGGATTTAAGTCCCGATGCAAGGCTGCATGTGGACACCAACGCCACAATTCTAACAGAGGATTATCTGGACGACCTTGTTTTGGCCGGAATGACTGAAATTGGAATAGACCTGAAGGCATTAAGGCCTGAAACATTCATGGAGATTACAGGACTTTCGGACGAGCATTTGGCAAAGAGGTATCTGAAAACATCCTGGAAGGCTGTAAGGCACATGCTGGGCAAGCATCCTTCGGTCTTTTTGGGCATTGGCATTCCTTATAATCGAGCGCTCGTAAGCATCGATGAGATCATGGAAATCGGCCGAGAGGTTGCAGATATCGATCCATGGGTTCAGGTCTGCGTTCTCGATTACCGCCCTGAATATCAACGGCTGGATATAGTTCGCCCTAGTTTTTCGGAAATGAAGGAGGTTCATTCTGTCCTGAGGGCGTCAGGGCTGGAGACTGTGATATGCCAGACATCAAAGGGAAGAATAGGGCCGTCGGGAGATATTCTGCCATGAAAGGCGAATTAGAGAATAGATCTTAGATAATTATTAAAAGAGTCATAATCGGCCTAAGGATGTTAAGCCAAGACATAATGAGGTTTCACGGTGGGAAATATTGAAGCTCGTGCGCTTGCTCAGATGAAGACAATTGAGATTGTGCATGAAGTTACATTTAAGAATAAGGAGAGAATAGCGAAAATGATTGCAAACGGAGCACAAAATGACAGGCAGGTCTTGCAGGTTTGCACTGCCATAAATCTCTGGGTGGCAGGAAATAAGATCAGAGGGGAGGCGGAGATTCCCGAGAGCCTCGTCGCAGAAATAATGAAAATTAAGTGAAAATAAAGTAAAGATTAATTAAAAAGGCTAGGGCATATATAATCATTATCTTCCAATCACTAATATTTGTATTTTCTATTAACCGTTTAAAAATAACCATAGGGCGATTGCTAAAGCTCTTAGCGTTTTATGTTCAATAAAATAGAAAAGATTAAACTGTTTGAAATCTAAAATATAGAAATAAAAAAGGAGATATACGAAATGGCATATGAATATACGAGCAGGACGAGCGCAGAGGCTGCAAAGGAGCATGCTGAGATGGAGAAGAAGACGGCCGATGCAAGGGCGGAGGCTGAAAAAGAGAGGGCAAAAGCTGAGAAGAAGGTAACCGATACAAAGGCAGAGGCAGAGAAAAAGATAGCCCATGCAAAGGCCGATGAAAAGAAGGCTATGGCCGATGTAGAGGAGAAGGTCTCTGAGGCAGGCAGGAAGATATCAGAAACGGGCAGGAAATTACTCTAAAGAAGCCGTCTAAGAAGGGATAGAATCCGAGAGCTAATTCATTTCATTTTTATAATATGATCGCTTTTAATTTTAAATATTAGGAAATTCCAGTGAAATCGCTGAAGCACCGCAATTTTGGTCATGCAAGATCTCCTTAAATGGCAAAAAATCCTTTAATATGTCTTTCAAATACCGCTAAGCAATTTTGAAATGTTAATCTCAATTTTCAAGCCTGTATTGAAGATGCGCTTGCTCCCAAAACTCAAAATACCGCAAAGATTCAAATAGTATCATTTGTCCTATTAGCACTGGCTAACTTAAGGAGGAGACAGAAAATGAGCTTTTTAATTGATCCGCCACTCCTTTTCCTGTCAGGCCTGGCGATTTTTTTCCTCGGCCAAAGGCTGGATTGGAACAGGCAGTCTAAAATTGTAATTGCGCTTCTAATTGTCCTCGTATTTGTAGTCTTCAGCTCGCTCCTCTATGCAGACCTGATACGATGCGTTTTTCCGTTCTTTTCAAACATGAAGGGATCCGAATTCATGCTGCACAGCAACATTACAGGGATATCAAAGGAGCAGGTCCCATCCTTTGCAGTATTTCTATCATTTCTTCTCTATCCTATATGGATATTTGCAGGATATGTCGTGCCGCTTTTAATTCAAAAGCGCAGGAGGAAAACTAAAGAGCTTTACTCTCTCAAGGACGTACGAAGCCGGGAGCGGCATGGGCCTGTCGGCTTTGCAGTGGTCAAGAATCCCAAACCGACTAAGGCTGTTGAGGAGGCAATATCGGCTCTAGGCGGAATGGACAAATTTGTTAAACAGGGCGACAAAGTTTTAATTAAGGTTAACATCTGCGGAGGAGTTCCCGAGATCAAGGGCACGTACACCAGCACTGACGTAGCAGGCGTGATAGTGGACATGGTAAGGTTGGCCGGAGGCGAGCCGACAATAGCCGATGCAGATATGATCTGGACGAAGTTCTGGAGGGCGGCTGAGGATTCCGGCTGGAAAGAGTGGGCAGAGAAAAAAGGGGTTCGGCTCGTAAATCTATCAGAAACCCAGATCGTCCGGTTCGACTTTGGGAATAGCAGCGCTCTAAAAGTGGAAAGAGTCTCCAAAGAGCTGATCGATGCCGATGTTATAATCTCGGTGCCGACAATGAAGACCCATCTATTGACGGGCGTTACCCTCGGCATGAAAAATATGTACGGGACCTTCCCCAATGTGGACAAGGCAAAATATCACCGAAAGAAAATCGAGGATGTAATCTACGAGATAAATTCTGCCTTCCGTCCCACGCTGACAGTCATAGACGGCACAATTGGCGGAGAGGCCATAGGCCCACTCAGCTGCAGGCCTGTGAACTTCCAGACAATTGTCGCCTCCGGAGACGTTGTGTCGGCTGATTCCATAGCGAGCCAGCTGATGGGCTATAATCCTTTAGAGATAACGCACATCCTCAAGGCTAGCGAGCACGGGCTTGGAGACGCCAATGCAAAATACAACTTGAGCGACCTGCCATATTCGCATCCGTCGGGGAAGGACGGCAACTGGGACAGGCCCGATCCCAAAGTGAAGGACTTTTACGAATGGGGCATTGAATTCCTCCTCAAGCTTCCGGGCTGGGACCTTCTTTTCAACATTGGGGCTGATTTTTTCCTTTACGACCTTGCCAGGCTTCCAGTTATTAATCATTTCACGCCTGCCATTTTACAGCTTCTAAACGATGCAGTTTATCTTCACCTCTCAAAGAAAGAAACTGAGGAGTCCAGGAAAAGAAGGCGGTTCAACGTTGCCTTTGTATCTGCAGTTGCGCTATTCTCGTTGATTGGTTTTTACCTGGCTGGCGATCTGTCCCGCTCTCCACTTGCCTTTGACATGGGTTATTTTCTGGCAATCGTTCTGGCAATAATCGGCGCTGCCAGGATGTACACACGCCATCTTCTGGCGCTGGCGGCATCAGCCGCTGCGTTGTCCCTGACCGTCGAGATAATCAATACAAAGGCAGGTTCGCTTGTCTATGCAGGCGTGCCTGAAATCTATCTCTTCGTGGTGGGCGGATGGATAATCCTGATGATTACCATGCTCTATCTCACAGATCTCCTGGAAATGTGGTTCTTGCGTCTGGGATTTCTCTCAATGCTTCAGTCATGGAAAAGCCTGCCGTTCATAGCTGTTTTTGTCCTGTTCCCCGCCTTTATGTTCTGGGAGAGCTACCTGACCTTGGCCGGGCCTGCAGTCTGGATGATGTATGCGATAATGGGTGCTCTCGGACTGTTGGTTTCGACCCGCAGATCTGCGGAATGGAATCTGGGCATGGCTGTTGTGAGCATTTCATTGGGCGGATTTATGGAGCTTTTGGGCTCGCTGGCGGGCTTCTGGCATTACCGCTATGGGGAGCCTCTTGCAGTGTGGTTTGCCCTCTCATGGGCTGTAAACTCATGGGCAGTTAATGGGCTTCCAAGACTATTCGGAGTGGATATCTCCGCTCATATCGACTATGAAGAGGAAGGCCATAATTTAGAGACATAAAGGAGCCTGAAAAGCATGATAATCTCGGTTTCAGACGTGCATTTAGGAGAAGACGGCTGCCAGAGTCAGGATAAGCAGTTCTCCAGATTTCTCGACTTTGTAAGGAGCGATGCGCTTTCTAGTGGAGGCCATCTGGTCCTTTTGGGGGACATTTTCGACTTTTGGCGGAAGGATTCGATAAAAATCCTTGAAGAGCATGGGGATGCGGTCGGAAAGATGCTGGAATTCCCAGAGGACATAAAAATTCACTACGTGGTCGGGAACCACGACTTTTATATGAATGAAATTCCCGAGTACTTCGGGGAAAATCCATTCAACTCCTTTGGATCAACGCTCAATTTAAACGATGTTTATAAATTCAGGTTCATTCACGGGCATCAGCTGGAGGTAATGGCAAATCCGTATACCAAGGACATGAAGCTCTATGAGTCCCTGGCCCGGAGGCTTAGCTACCACTCAGGCCTAACCGGAAAATTGGCCGACAACATATGGCATGCAATAAGCTATTTTACGCAGGAAGAGGGAGAATATCTAAGCTCGATGCAAAAGGACCCTATAACCAGGCTTAGCGGCAAAAGCAATGCAGGGGATAGGATCAAGGTGCTCGCAAAATCAAGATGCAGGTGTCTGATGCTGGGAGGCCCCTTTGACTGGCTTGTCTACGGACACACCCACGATCGCTTCCTTGATCAACAAACCAAGACAATTAATACGGGATCCTGGGGACGAAGGCAAGGCGAAAAAAAGATGTGGTATTTGAAGATAGAGGGCGGCGTGCCTGAACAAATCGAGTGGAAATAGGACTAATTGAAACTATCTAAAAGAGATTTTCATTTCGAATATGCCCGATTCGTTCCTCTTTTCGACGTCAAATCCCATTTTTCTAAAGAGCCGGAAGACAGGGTCGTTTCCTGCCATCACCTCGGCCGTAAATCCCAAAAGCCCCTGCTTTTTGGCCAGATAGGTGAGATAGGACAACAGCTCGGCCCCAACTCCCCGGTTCTGGCACTGGTCGAGGACTACCAGGGCTATCTCTGCGGTATGCATGTCCCTGTTGAGGCTGTACTGTCCGATGCCTGAGACCATCTGCTTTCCTTCCCTGTCAATTATGGCCAGGATTATCGTCTTCTCTGTATAATCGATGGCCGTGAACTTTTGGAGCACCTCGTGGGGAACATCCTTTCTGACAGAGAAAAATCTCTGGTACATTGTCTCATCCGATAATGAGTAGAAGAAGTCCCTCAGCAAGGGCTCGTCGCTGATTTTTACCGGCCGGAGGAGCAACCTCACTCCGGCTCTGGTCGTCCTGCTGGTCTCCAGCTCCTCAGGATACTCGCCCCTGATGCCCACCACAAAGGCCTGGTCTTCATAGATCAAGTGGAGCCTTTTGGCCTCGCCAATCAGCCAGGGACGGAAGTTCGGGTGGGCAATAGCTATCAGGTCCATTGCCCTCTCCCGGACGCTCTTGCCGTGCAGGTATGCGATGCCGTATTCGGTCACCACATAGTGGATATCGCCCCTTGTAAGAGTGACCCCTGCCCCCTCTGCCAGGAAGGGAACGATTCTGGAATCCTTTCCCCTGTTCGCAGTAGAGGGCAGAGCAAGTATGGTCTTTCCACCAGGAGCAAGCACAGTGCCCCTCATGAAGTCGGCCTGGCCGCCAATCCCGCTGTAAAAGGTATGGCCCAAAGATTCTGCGGTTGCCTGGCCGGTTAGATCGACCTCCAGAGCGCTGTTGATTGCCGTCATGCGGCGGTTCCTGGCGATTATCAGCGGATTGTTGGTGTAATCGATGGTTTTAAACTCCACGCAGTCGTTTCTGTCCAAAAAGTCATAGGTCTCCCTGCGCCCCATGCAAAACGTTGCGATTGCCTTCCCGCAGTGAATTGACTTTTGAGAGTTGTCCACAACCCCCTTTCTCATGAGATCGGCAAGACCGTCGCTGAAAAGTTCCGTATGGATGCCGAGATGCTTTTTGTTGCACAGGCCCGAGACAATGGCATTGGGAATGCTGCCGTAGCCGAGCTGAATGGTGGAGCCGTCTTCGACTATTCGGGCCACATAGCCGCCGATCTTTCGTGCAATCTCTCCCGGGACGTCCTCGATGTACTCCAGCAGGGGCTCATCCCTGTGAATTATGAAGTCCACGTCCTCGATGCTGATGACTCCGTCCCCGCTGATGCGGGGCATGAATGAGTTTGCCTGGGCGATTACAAGCCTTGCCTTCTCTGCTGCAGCCTTGACGATGTCCACGCCGATCCCCAGGTTCAGGTTGCCCTGCTCGTCCGGGAGCGATGTCTGGATCAGGGCGACATCAAGGGGGATTCTCTCAGAGGTGATCAAATCGGGAACTGCGGAGAGAAATATCGGCGTATAGTCTGCAGCCGCCCGGTTTATTGCATTTCGGGTGTTGTCCCCGATGAAGAAGGAGTTCAGCCGGAAGTTGTATCTAAACTTCTCATCTGTGTAGGGAGCGACTCCCAGGGTTATGATGTTCATCAGCTCGGCATCGAGGAAGGCCTTTGGATTTTTCTGGACGTAGCCGAGCAGGGAGGATACGAGATGCTGGGGCTCCGCACAGCCCGTGCCGATGAATATGCGGTCGCCGGGGCGAATCTGGCTGAAAATTAACCTCTCGTCCTCCTTGAATTTGCCCGGCCACTGCTTCCTGGCATTATCTAAATAAGCGGTGCCTGTTTCCTGCCAAGTCTCTCCATCGGACATTTTTGCCGCTCCTGTCTCTGTCGAATGGAGTTGCTCTTATTGGCTTTATTTCTATTTATTACATGATTAATGGAGAAAATAATGTTCAAATGGAAAATCTATCTGGCAGTTTAGCGAGTTATTTTAAATTGATTGAATTAGAGTTCGTCTGAATTCATTTCGTAACCGAAAGAACTGTTGTCTTATCATTTGCAAAATCTTCAAAGATTAGATCCTTTACAAAATCCTCTGCATAGATCATGTGCTCGATAATGTCCTCAATGTGGCTCCCATGATCACGTTCCTTCATACGAAGATTGCCTCTTTCAGGATATGTTTGCTTATTCTTGGTTTAAGCCCCGACTTAGTTACCAGGTCCACCCTCACCTCAACTTTATCGCTCAGGAAGTTTTGCAACCCTACGTATTTGATGAGGCCAATCGGCTCTTCGAACTCAACCAGCAGATCTAAGTCGCGGGTCTCCTTCTGCTCGCCTCTTACGACCGAACCGAAGATGCCTATCTCGCTGACCTTATATTTTTCTCGAAGGAGGGGCTTTTGAGCTTTTAGAATCCTTTCGATTTCCTGAAGGGTTTTCATTATCGCCTCTATATTAAGCATTAAGAGATCACTTATTATTTAAACACGTTGTAAAGATGCATGATGATGGAAATAATGCTGAATATTTCCCTCACAGCAGTTCTTAGAGGAAACGCCAAGAAATAGCTAAATATAATTGCCGATTAACGTATGCCATCGGGCCGTGGAGTGATGAAACATAGTGGACTGATGCCTAGTTCATACGATGCTTGGTTCATACAGCGGCACAACGGCAGCCATCATTTTAGGCCCCTAGCTTCATTATGAGGAGGAGAATATATGGCGGTTTATAAAGTAAGGTGCGAGGTAATAAGCATCGCAGGAGATAAAGAGAAGTGCATAGGTGCAGCAAAGATGAAAAAGGGCGATACTTTCGTCTTTGATGCCAGAACGCCTGAGGGAATGTGCGTGCGGGCATTCAACGCCATCTTTCCTTCCGCCTTTGCGATGCGATTCAGCGAGAAAATGCCGTGGGAAAAGGGCGAAGGCTACGTGGAAGTAACCTGTCCGGATGGGGATATTGTCGTCAGGCTAACCCGAATCAAGGAGAACGCCCTGCAGATCTAAAGGCAAGGTCATGGGTCTGAGGAAGGTATCTCTTTTCCATTTTTGCTATGAATTTGTTTATTGAACACATTGTAAGTGCTGGCTTCCATACTTTCCGCCCTGTTGGTCACTGCAACTGCGCCAGCACCGTCTTTAGGCTATCTGGGCTATTTCATCAGGATTCCAAGGTACGAAATTCAATCGATAATTCCAGGACCAAATCCTTAAAGCATATTCAGTGGCTATCCAGATATGATGCTAAGAAGCAAAAGGCTTCTCAAAGGAAAATGCGGCTTCGAAGTCGTAGAGAAAGAGGATTTAGTCTCAGGCATCCTTGAAGGAGTTGAGGATTACAAAAGAGGTCGCATAAAGAATTTTAAGACCAAAGAAAAACTGCTCGACCATCTTCGCAGCCTGTGAATCTCTTGTTCATCGTGTCAGGTAGTTCATGAGCTTAAAGGCCTTCGGGGAGTTCATGCCAATCCCTTTTGTCATAATTTATACAATTGCTGGAAACAAGATAATCTTTTTGCACTTCGATCATCATGATAACGTATATGATGCGTCTGCAATATTTACGCCTGCACAAATGGCCGAGCTGAGAGAGCGGTTCGAGGGATTTGAGGATTATTGATTTATCAAATTAAGAATATATAATTGCCATATGTAAAGGACTATGATGCGTATTCTCATACTGTGTAATCATGTTTCCAACATTTATAAAAATTGCTGCTTTCATAACATTTTGGGCAGGCTCGAAATGTAGAGCATTCTTAAATATAGCTAATATATATCGCCGAGCTATTTTTTCCGCGTCCCAAATCCTTTGAGCGATTAGATCTCTTTGAGCTTCGCTCAGAGCATCAATTGTACCATGCGCGATAATATTTCTAAGATCATATAAAGAAGACCCTTCAACTTTCTTTTCGAAAAGCAATTCAATAGGTTTAACATCAGGGTCGAAGACTTTTTTCAAATGAGTTTCCAATTGTTTCCTTATCCCTACAACACACTCGAAATATGCGGTTTTTATCGCATCAGTTTTATCATTTTCAAACACATCAAACAAAATAGCATCTATGCATTCCTCACGCCGTAATTGCCTTTCTTTCCTCGAAATCTGTTTTGTTTTTAATACAGCCAATGCTGAATCTGAAGATGAATCCGATTCAATGTATCTTGCAAGTGATTCAATAGCAAGTATTAAAAAAAGAAATCGAGCCGCAGGTTCGTTAAGGCGTAAGCTCTGTGATAACCAAGCTATGCTTCGATAAAGAGCAATCCTATCCTTATCTCCTAAAGAATCAAGAAGCTTGGAAAGCGTCTCCAATTCATTAATATTTTGATCTTCAAAGTAGTATATAGACGGGGATTCAGAGGGTGAGGGCAAGGGATATTTAGGCTCCCATTCAAAGAAAATCCGGCTAGATAAGCAAAACATGGACAGTGATTCATCAATTTTTCTAACTGCCTCACGAACGACTTCTTTAGTCCAATCCGTTATAGGAATCCAACCATCATAGACGTATCTATGGTGGCGTTCCATTTCACAAGTAGCAAAAAGAAGTAGGTTTTGGATATCTAGACCTTCACGCTGACTTTCATTAAGGAAGCAGGGAACAATAATAACATCGTTAGATAGTTTAACTGGATTCTTAATTCTTGCATTGGAAAATGCTACGAATTCTAAACCTTGACATCCTGTTAACTCATGAAGGTAAAATGCTGCACGTTCAGAAGTCGATAGATCTTTTCTATTTACGAAAGCATTTGCTTTGAATATTTTGCCTTGATCCGCACAAAAGAGCCCACGTCTTTCACACCATTTATTAAATTTTTTATTTAAGTGATCTTCCAAAAAAGTTTCATTGTCCAAGTTATTCGCCTCAGAGAAAAATTATTGCATTCGCCCTACCCCATCTTCTCCCTCACCGGCGCCAGTATCTCCACCATATACGCAGCGCATGCCTTCTTGGCGTCCTGCGGGTGCATCGCTCCCGACACAAACGCCGCCTCCAGCTCCTCGTAGTTCTGGTAGGTCACATCGCCGCCGAACTTGGCAGGCCTCTTGATGGTAATCCCGCCCTCGATCCTCGGGAAGACGTGGTACTTGAAAATGGCCATGACTGGATTGTTCTCGACGACCTTTGCAGGGCAGAAGGCCGACATGATCTTCTTCTCGATGTCTGCGGCAGGCTCGTCCACGGCGATGTTGTTCCCCTTCGAGGATGACATCTTCTCGCCGTTTAGTCCGGGAATTAGCGGCGTGTGCATGCAGACAGGCGCGGGAAGGCCGAGGCGCGGCAGCTCCTCGCGGGCCAGCATGTGGATCTTTCGCTGGTCTATGCCGCCGACAGCCAGGTCGATCTTCAGGTCGGCGATGTCGACGGCCTGCATAAGCGGGTAGATCATCTGCGAAACCATGGGGTTCTCGGCGTTCCTGGAGACCTCGTCCATGCTCCTCCTGGCGCGGTTGAGCGTGGTGTTGCGGGCCATCTGCAGGATCTTCAGCATGTATTCGGGCTTGAGCTGATAGTCTGTGCCGTAGACGAACTCAGTCCTCTCTGGATCGAGGCCCAGGGCCATGAAGCAGTCGCGGTTGTAGTCCGCGATCTTCCTGACCTCCTCAAGTGAGCCCTTTTCGTTCAAAAAGGCGTGCAGGTCGGCCAGGAGGACTACCACATCGAAGCCCGCCCTCTGCAGGTCGAGGAGCTTGTTGGCCGTCAGCATGTGCCCCAGGTGGACCTTTCCCGAGGTCTCGTAGCCCACATAGGCACGCGGCCGGCTTTTCTGCTCCAGCAGCGCCTTTAGCTCATCTACAGTCACTATCTCTTCGGTGTTCCTGATCACCAGCTCTAGCCTATCCAAAGGAGAATCACCACCCTTCAAGAGGAATTGGGAGGTATAATGCTTTTGGTCATTTCCATTGCCACAGCCTATCACATCATCGCAGCGAAATTACCACAGGGCAAACCCGAAGTACCTGGCCGCATACACGACTCCAACAGCCATTACCAGCAGCCCGAAAACCTTGGTGAGCACCTGGCCTGCAGAGATGTACTTATCCGCAATTCTGGCTCCAACCGTCCGGGAAAAGGTGGAGATGGGAATGATGGGCACTCCGTGTCCCAGGCCGAAGACGAAGAGCATCATGCCCCCCATCAGGGGCGTGACGTTTTGGGATGCGAGCCAGATGAGGACAGGGAACACCATCGATAGAGCACAGGGGGCCCAGCCGAGGGCGAAGAAAATCCCCAGGGAAAAGGCACCGATGAAGGCCGAATACTGGAAAAGGCCTATGGATGTCTTGACGGACCTGAAGATCAGGCCCTCTCCCTTTTCTTTCGCCTCCGACTCCGGAGACTCAGAGTTCTTTTTCCACAAAATTGATATGGGCTCCAGGATTTCTTCCAGGGGCTTGAGATTGGTTATCCCAAGCAGGATCATGATGACTCCGGCTATGAGGTCGAAGAACCTGGAGTCTCTCACGAAGATTCCTATCTGTGAGATGAACAGGCCGAGCACGAAGAAGACCAGGCCCATTCCAAGGGTGAAGGCAACACCGATCATAAACCCCTCCCTGGATGTGGATATGCCCTTCTGCAGGTACTCCTCCTTTCGCCGCATGGTCATTATGTACGAAAAAATGGCAATCATCAGGGCGATTGAACAGGGCGCGAGAGACGTCACTATCCCCAGTACGAACATGCCGAATGCAGAGACGTTCTGGCTTGAGATCTCTCCCTCGATGCTTCCGCCTCCGCCAAGGCCCCCATCGAGCCCCGTCCATTCCGATCTGTTCAGGCTGTCAAGCCTTGCCTGAAGAACCTTTGAATCCTGGACACCCTCAATCTCTCCCTCGCCCACCCTGTAGACGTGATATATCCCGGCTATGGCTCCCTCTTTGTCTATCAGAAGTATGGTTGGATTCGAGAAGCCGTCCCTTACGGTCCAGTAATTTATGTACTTGCTTCCAATAGCGTAGGGCTCCAGGTCCTCAGCCCAGGGCCAGCTGATGTTCACATTCCACCAGGACTCAGCAAGCGTGCGCCCGTCTTCGGAGTAGGGATTTTTCCTGAGATTTAGCGTAATGATGTTTGCGTCGGGGTTTTCCGCCTTGAGGCTGGCCAGCGCCTCAATCTGGCCGCGCAGGGACTTCTCGCACTCCCTGCAGATGGGGACCTCAATGTTGGTGATGTGAAGGATTACAGGTTCTCCTCTGTAGTCGCTCAGAGAGAACGGCCTGCCATCGGCATTCGTGGCGTTGAAATCCGGAGCAGCATACGTCTGATGAGAAAGCGGCGCCGATTGGGCGCAGGCGATAAGAAGGCTGGCGAGCAGCAAAAGGCCGATGGTCAAAGCTATAATCAAAGTGAAGGCATGCATCTGCAGGCGCTTTTTGCCCGTCATTTCAAGGGAACTTTCACCCAAGGCAATAATCTCCAATAATCTCCGGCTTGAATTACTCACTTATCCCAATTTTTCGCATTCTGGCGATAGTAGTATACCGCATCCTTCAGGTATTCATTGAGCTGCTCTTTTGTCATGTCATCTATTTCACTGTGCCATGCAACCTTGACCTTTCCGTCTGTGTCCTTGATCAGAGTTATAAAGACGGTTGTCGGCACGAACTGTTCTTTACCTGTCGGACTGTATGCGTTCAGTATCTCGAAGGCCCTTTTATCTTTGCCGTCGGCCAGGAGATCGTAATAGGCAATATCTTTATCAAAGTCAGGAGTGACTTCTTCAATATTCTTTTCTTGTATCTTGCAGGAGCTGCAGTCTGTCGTGTGATCCATGATGAGAACCGGCTTCTCCTTCAGGGCATCCAGAACCCAATCAGGATGTTCAACTGCTGATCCGGCCTTGGCGCTCTGGTTCGGATGGTTAATCCACCAATCGCCCATTCCAGATCCATTTGAATGCTCAGGATCGTACTTGTCCAAGTCCAAAGCAAGAGATGGTGTGCCGATGATTGCTGACGCCGCAAAGGCTACAGTCAGCATTATAACCAAAGCTTTGCTAAGATGTTTCAAAACCCCTATCATCAAACATACTCCTTAATTTGTGAAGTATCAGACTCAGTGATTAGACTCCATGCTTAATCAACTTTATTGGCTCTGCCATAGAGGCGGGAAAGGCGTGACCTAATACACCCAACCGCAATATGCCAACTTGATACACTCACAGGAAGGAGACATTACATATTCATATATATCGTTTTTGGCCTATTATCATTTCCATAGGTATCTCCTTATATTTTGGGATTTCCCCAAAAAATCGCATATATCTGCAAATCAGAAATGAATAATTTGGCTTAAAGCTTGAAAATCTATATCATGATTCGAAGCCATAGGAATTTCACATCCAACTTCATGGATGTATCGGCACGAATCGGCATGAGATCTCGTTTGCGCCGAGAATTGCGCCTGATCATGGTGGCCCAGGAAATCCTTAAAAGCTTCGCGGCAAATTAAGAGAATAATGGAGAGGCATATTAAAGTGAGCATTAAGATGAGCAAGAGGTATATTGCTCTCGGATTTCTCGTGCTTGCCCTGACGATAATCGGACCATCAAGCGCCAAATGCACTGCATCGGGATGCGGCGGATCTGGAGCAAACTGGGAGGCATCGGCGCAGGCCTTCCTCAGCTCTGATGTGCCCCTGGCCGGCATAAGTTTGACGGATCAATCAAAGGAAACAAGCTTTAAGGCAGGTGACGCGGCCAAGGACGAATCGCAAAATGAAGCCACCAGCGCCGATAATAATCAGAAAAAAACTCAGACATTGCAGACTGATTATGTTCAGCCTGCTTACAGATCAGATCTCTTTATAAAGGGCGAGCTTCTGAAATCGCTGCCTACCGTCTCCAGCTCCGACATAATTCTCGACGTCTCGAACAGCCATGCACCCGGCGATGCGCATATTCGTGGGGCAATCCATATTCCCTCCAAAAGCTTCCTCTACGAAAACGGCACTCTTCGGCCGGCCTTGGAGATCGCAAAAATTCTTGGAGATGCAGGGATCTCTCAAAACGATCCGATTGTAGTGTACAGCGATTCGTTCCGCTCTGGCGAGGCAACCTTTGTGCTTTGGATGCTGAAATATCTCGGCCATGAGGATGTTAAGGCCCTTGACGGAGGGCTCGACGACTGGACGGCAGCAAGCCTTCCTCTGGAAACCAGGCTCAATACCAGGAATTCGACCAGCTATACTCCGATTCCAAGGTCTGAGCTGCTGGCGGACTACGGGTACGTGAAATCAGGGACTCCCCAGATGGTCGATGTCAGGACCTTCGAGGAGTTCGGGAAAGGAAGAATCCCGCAGGCATTCTTTATTGAGGTGGACAGCACTCTCGAAAATGGGAAGGTCCGGCCGGGAGACCAGCTTAACGATACCTTTGCCAAGCTAAACAAAGATAGGCCAACTGTAGTTTACTCGACGGATCTATTCAACTCATCCTTGGTCTGGTATGCACTGCAGCTTATGGGATTTGATTCCAGGATTTACAGCTGGCAGGACTGGCAGGGAAATATTTATGAGATTTAGGAGTGAACGGTAATCGAAATTTAGAAATGAAAAGGCACATGGCGCCGGAATCAAAGGAATCCAAAGGCGAAGGAGGCAAGGGGGCCTCAAAGTAAAAGGTTCTCTTCCTTTGCACCCACAACTCTGCCCGCTAGCAGATGGCCGAGGG
The DNA here is from genome assembly GCA_964534145.1 of uncultured Methanotrichaceae archaeon. Taxonomy (GTDB): domain Archaea; phylum Halobacteriota; class Methanosarcinia; order Methanotrichales; family Methanotrichaceae; genus CAWJYS01. Next base: position 16,512 of record CAZHNU010000031.1, read on the forward strand.
ACTGCTTCGGGCAATGCATGGGGATATGTATGACGTCTACAGCCGGGCCTGAGAGCAACATCCGTGGATCCGCGTGCTGTCGCTGTCATGAAGGAGATTGGGATCGACATATCGGGCCAGCGCTCAAAGGGAATGGATGAGTACCAGGGAGTCCTTTTGGATCTTGCAGTGACCGTTTGCGATAAGGCAAAAGATGCGTGTCCTCTGTGCGGCACCGCATTAAGGCCTATTCCAAAGGTCCCTTCGGCCAAAGAGACTATCCATAAGGGCTTCGAAGACCCTGCCGTTGCCGGAGACTCAAAAGAGGAGCTGCCTAAAAAGTTCCGGCGAGTCAGGGATGAGATAAAGGAATGGATAGCCCAGAAATTTGGTTAATCCGGCATAAGAGAAAATTATTTGATAATTTTAAATTTTTAATCTCTGTTGCGTTACATTTCTCTCGGAAAATAATCAATGAGAATAGCAGCCTTGGTCCGATTGGCGGGCATACCTAAACCGGGCTAATGTCTTTGGTCCCCACAAGAACACCACGATCACAGCCGTGATGGCAATGAGCCCATAGCCGATAGCCCCGTCGTACATTTCGAAGGCTGAACGACTGCCGGGAAATATGCTCCTTCCAGTATTGGTCACGGCATGAAAGAGTATGGCAGCAAAGACGCTTTTTCCAGTGTTGTTATAAAGCCAGACGGTTAGAATCCGGAAACTAACGGCCAGCATAACTCCTCCTAATATGATCAATCCAAGGCTCTGGCCAATTGAAATCTCCGACGGGAAATGCCATACCGCATGGATCAACCCAATGATGAGGCTGGCTGTCAGTGCGGTGTACCTGGCTTGCATAGGATCGGTGACGTATCCCGTATAGCCAAGCTCTTCACCTGCAGCGGCAAAAAAGAACGCAATAAAGAGGAGCGGTGTCAGAAGAGGCGGGTTCCAAGTAGTTGGGACCGGCAGCCCGACGAGACGCATTATCACGTATGTCAGCACGTAGATAAACGGCATCAAGAAAATGATGGGAACATACCAGACTTTTTTCGTGATCCGCTTATAATCGAAGGTTCTTTTCAACAGATTCTTTACTTCCCCAAATCCCTCTTCCCGGTACACAAGGATGGATGCTGCCACTACTGGGGTAAAAGTGGCCACAATGTCCGTCACGGGAAGATTATCCACTGGAAGATTCATCGGATAAATGAGATTAAGCACCCAAAGCGGAATAGAAAGAGCGTAAACCAATACAAAGAACAGAAGTGGTGACCTTTTTGGCGTACTATTGTTCATGGCTTACGATCTCCTTGAAGCATTAAATTAGTTTGATTGAATAAGAACGTTCCTTTTGCACCTTGCAGCGTTGATCGGATGCCGGATTGGCGCTAAAACCGATTGATATTTTTGGCTATATTCAGCATGCAATCTACTTCACCCTGGTCCCGACAAAGTCATACGCTACGTTTCCAGGTCCTTCCTTTCCGGGGTTCGGCCTCCAGCCGCCCGAGAAGGTGTTGCCGTCCCCGCTGATCTTTCCGGTCATCCCTGCCCCTCCAGCGAGGTCTGTCGTGATTGTTACGTCATTGCCGCGAACATCATATCGGTAAGGGATCGGGACCCCCGCCAGGTTTGAATAGACAAATGATGGAAAGGAATCGCTATCCGGATCATAGCCAATGAGTTCCAGGCTCTGGATTTTCATGCCCTTAAAGTCGGCCTCGAAGCTCTGTTTTAAAAAGAATTCGCCCGGCAGCCACTCAAAAGCAGTTTGTGCAGATACGTTGTCAACTTCGGAGTCAAGCGTGCGACCTTTTATGCTCCATGTGCCAACCAATTCGTCCAGGCGCCTCAGCGCCGGATCGGGCTTGGGCAGCTGCTGCAGCTGTGCGTTATCATCGGAAATAATTTCACCTTCTTTTTTATTTGCTAATATCTTCCATTGGCTTATCTTCAACAGGCCTGTCAAGGAACTCTTCAATCATCGGCACCAACCAGTCAGCGCGTTCTATCATGCCGGCGTGGCTGGTCCCGGGGATCACCGCAAGCTGATGTCGAGGAAGGCCGGCCATATCACCAAACACACCGCCGCCAAGCAGCTTGAACATCTCAACAGCGCTTTCGGGACGAACGGCATCGCTGTCTCCGATGATGATCAGCGTGGGTGCTTTGATCGATTCAAACTCCTCTGCGGTCATGCCTGCGTATTCCAGGTCAAGCCTTTTCACCTTTTCAACAAGCATCGGCCAGCCATTCGGATTTGGTGCAATCTCTGCGTATGCTTCCGGAAATCCAAAGCCCTCGAACACCTCAGGCGTAATGTCTTCGATTGCCGCAAACAGCTCAGGATGCCAGCCGTCTCTATCGTATGGTGACGAAATAACAACCAGTCTGCGTACGACATCCGGATGGCGGATGGCGAGCTCCAATGCAGTAGTGCCGCCCATGCTGTATCCCATAATGTCAGCCTCTTCAATCCCCAGCTGCCTGAGAAGCTCTGCCGTGTCATCCGCCATCTGCTCATAGCTCAATGGGCGATCGATGTCTCCGGTATGCCCGTGCCCCTGCTGTTCAATGGCGATTACTTGCCGGTCTCTGGCAAGTGCCGGGATCATATCCCCGAAAGTGAGATCGATTGTCATATACGCTCCATGAAGCAAAACCAGCGGCTCTCCAGAACCGTAAACCTCGTAATACATGTCAAGGCCGTTCACGTCGGCGTAACCGCTTTTTACAGGTGGTGCAGGTATCATTTCTCCTCCATTGGAAGGCTGTTTTGCTGTCGCACTTTCCGTTTCAACTGACATTCCGTCACTCATTCCATCACTCTCATGAGCCACAGAAACAGTACCAAGTGAGAGGATAGCTAATATTATTAATACCAAACAAATGCGAATTTCCATATTCCATACCCCTTTCGGCCTTTAGGACCATTTGGCTCCATGAAAGATGCAGGCAGATTTGCGGATTGGGATCATAATCAGATTTTAACAAGCCTTTACCTTTTCATCTTTTCCAGCAGCTCATCAAGGCGGTCATAGGAATCGTTAACTCCCTCTTCCATGCCGCTTTGGACCATGCCGTCGCGGTCTGCAACCGACTGGAAGACTGACTGGGACACAAGCTTTGTCCTGTTGTTCGGTAGCTCCTCAAACCTTGCTGTTTCGAGGAGGACATGCCCTTTTTCCGGCAGTCCTTCGAACTCGAAGGTATCAATGATTCGTTCAGGTGGTAAGACCTCGTGATTCACACCGTGAAATGCATACTCATTGCCTTCTCTATCCTTCTGGACGAATCGATATGAGCCTCCGTTTCTTGGCTCAAACGTCTCAAGCTTCGTCGTGAGTCCCCGCGGCCCAATCCATTGCACATAGAGCTTCGGATCGGTAAATGCTTTGAACACAAGCTCCCGCGATGCATCGAATTCCCGTGTGATAAAGAGATCCTGCTTTCCAGGCTCTGCCGTAATAGTTGTTTTATTTTTTGCCATATTGCCGCCACCAGCCATTAGAGAATTTGGCTCAAGGTCACGCCCTTCAAGCTCTACCCGCTGTAAGTCGCATCCAGAGCTTTGAGCGTTGAATTTGACTTATAGTAAATTATTGGTCATCAATATTATAAGAAATTTATCAATGTTCCGAATCGTAATTGTGAGGCACTATCTTGTATACCTTGCCCGTATTTCCAATAGGCCCCGCCTTTTGGCTTGCCATAATATACAGCTCGCCTTCAAAGTCTTCTCCAAAGCCCCGGACAAAGCCCTTGATCTTCTCCTTTGATCCCCCAGCTGCGTTAATATTATGGACGATCCACATCCTCATATCGTCCGGCGTCAAACCATCGGCAGCTGAAGGCATTTTCCAGTTCCGGCCCTGTGGAGGCGATGCCGCCATCAGAGTCCCGCTGCCGATCTCCGCATCAGCCCAAACCCAATTCCCGAAGATGTAACGTCCGCGAAATCCAGGCACGGCGCTGCCTCTGTACACATAACCGCCGATGATAACGTCTCCCACGTCGTGACCAACCTCAACCACCGGGCCTATCAGCGGCTCGCCTCTGTAGCCTGTGGTCCTGCATTCGTCGGGCGGCTGCCTGGAATTGCCTGGATCAAAGCAGTGAGTGCCCTCCCTGATGTTCCAGCCGTAGTTGCCGCCCTTGACTATGATGTAAATCGATTCGAAGAGATCCTGCCCTGCATTTCCCGCGAAAAGGTGGCCGCTTTTGGGATCGAAGGACAGGTAGGCAACATTTCTTAGGCCGCAGGCGAAGATCTCAGGAAGCGCTCCATCATCGCCCAGAAAGGGATTGTCACCAGGGATGCCATAGGGCTTGTCACCTGATCCCAAGTCACCTGCTCTCATATCACCCGCTCCCATATCCACTGCTCCCGTATCCACTGCTCCCGTATCCACTGCTCCCGTATCCACTGCTCCCGTATCC
>CAZHNU010000031.1:21039-24857 GCA_964534145.1 uncultured Methanotrichaceae archaeon
TCCCGTATCCACTGCTCCCGTATCCACTGCTCCCGTATCCACTGCTCCCGTATCCACTGCTCCCGTATCCCATACTCCTGCATTGTCCACATCTATCCTGTGGATTTTGCCCAGGTAGCTGGATAAATCCTGGCCGTTCCCCACATCCGGATTATGACCTCTGCCGACATCATTGGCCCCGCCGCCGTCGCCCATCGGCACGTATAGATATCCGTCCGGGCCGAAGCGTATCTGCCCTCCGTTGTGGTTTGCATACGGCCAGTCCACCTCCATGATAACTCTCTCTGAATCGGGATCTGCTTTATTTGGGTCTGAGGATGATGAGGCATTGAACTCCGACAGCCGGTTTGTGTGGTCCCACCCACGGGGCCCGCCTCTCCTCAGAGGAACGCTGTAGTAGACGAAGAGCCTGCCGCTGTTCCTGAAGTCGGGGTGGAAGGCCAATCCCAGCAGCCCTCGCTCGTCATAGCTGACAGACAGCTTCACGAGCCTGCTTCGAAGGTCCAGGAAGGGCTCCTGCATCAGCTCTCCATTTTGCTCCAGGATTTTGATTACCCCTATCTGGTCGACTATGAAGAGCCTCTTCGTGCCGTCATTGGGGGAGACGGCAACCATCGGTCCTGTGAGACCTGAGGCCACAAGCTTAAGGCCTACGCTGGTCTCGAAGTCCCCTGTGGGCTGAGCTATTCTGGTCCTGGAGCTGCCGTCAGCGAGGACTGCTGCCTGGGGAGCGCCGGAGTTCGTCAGATCCGGCCGGTCCCGGTGTGTTTGGCCCAATTCGTTTCTGTAAACGTTCGTTTTCTTTCCCACCCCGTTCTTATGATAATAATAGCCACATCAGCTGTGCCAAAAGCATCGCAATTGCACATCTCCTGTACGGAAACCAATTCGCTTATTTTATCGTCCAGAAATATATCTGCACTTATTTTCTATAAAAGTTTCTGTTTATCTCATCGATGTCGCCCATCTCTGAACTGAAGATGTGCGGCCAGTGCCTTTGCAGAGAATTGCCATGTTCATGCCATATTCATGCCATATTCGGCCGAGTTCATGAAGAAGAAGAACGAATCCTGGATCTCGCCGAATATGACCATTTCCCAACCCATTATTTTTTCAGCGATGCTTCAAGCTCCGCCTTCCGAATCTGCAGCTCATCCAATCGTTTATTGATATCGGATATCTCTTTCTTGACTTTCCGAAGCTCCGTTTTGTTCTTGGCCGTTGCCAGGTATTCCGCTCCAAGCTCTTCAGCTATGTATTCTTCGAGCTGGCTTCTCAGGACTTTGATATATGGATATCCCCACATCGATCCATGGCGATATTCGAGCTTGCCTGCCTCAATGCCTTTAATAACGAAATCACGATCAACACCGTATTCTTTCTTTGCCGTTTTGTCGCTGAGGGTCCCGCCTTTGAGGTTCCATTCGCCATATTTTGCCATTGTTCTCTATCAGTCGTAAGCGCTCTGTGTTTATGATTTTTTGCCCAGTACTGTCTGAGAATCCAAGCTTGGATCTCTGCCACCAGCTAAGACCTTCGCTGACGCTTTTTCCGGGACTCCGCGCGTTGCCATGTTTTCGCGCGAGATGGGACGGGGGCGCGCTCAAACGCCAGGCGGACTGCCTCCAACTCCTCTCCGGGAGAGGGAATCGCATCTGTACGGCATCAGTCACTATGGTCAAAATTGAGCCATGCAGATATTATCTCAAAGCCCCTTATAAAAATCCGCGATTCGGCGGATTTCCTGCAGCTTCTCATCGGAAAGTCCTGCCAGGTCCTCCAGCCGGACCCATCCCTCGGACATCAGCAGGCCGAAGAGAGATAACAGAACCGAGTAGCGGTAGCCGTACTTCCGGTCTGTCTCATCTCGCTTTTCAGTCAGGTAGTCGTGAATCTTCCATAAGTCGGGAGGGCCACTAACCTCAGACGCCATTTTGCGAACGTTCTCTGCAATGGCCGCTGTCTCGCGCTCATAGGCGGCCCTGTATGCCCGGCGGGCGATCTCCTTCTCCGGCTTTGACCAATCGGTGCTGGTTGGGGGGTGCATTTCGCTCGTCTCTCAGCTTATGGCTAGATTGAACGGCCTTGCAATAGCCTTCGCTCTTATCCATTTCGAATCTTCCTCAAGCGCGTCCAGCAGCGGATTATCTTTGAGGGAGCCGAAGTATTCGGATAAATCTGCCTTATCCTTCCTTGTAGAAATTATTCTGGATGCCACAGGTCTGTATACGCATGCAAAGATATATGCTGTTTTGGATTCTCTTTGTATCAGCGCGCGCTGCCGTACTGCTGTGCCATTCCTTTTTTCTTGAGTGGTTTTGCCATGACAGCGAACCGCCAGGCTCCGTGCTCTCACCTCTCCCCAGCCACAGCCCCGGCACCCCGCCTCAAATCACAGCCCTCACGCTCTCGCCTCCCCTCAAGTTATGAACCTTATATACCTTCCCTCCGCTTTCGCATCCCCCTCCGCGTAGCTCACCGCATGAACCTGCGTGCCCGATGGGTCCTCAAGCCTGATGGTCCCGCCCTTATTTCCAAGCGAAACACCCTTCCCGGAGAGCTTCACCAGTCGGGACTCGCCTGGCGGAAGCAGCAGGCTGGGAACTACATCGACGCAGTTATTCTTGTCCACTATTCTCCACCCTGTCAGGTCCACAGGCGAGGTGGTCGTGTTCCCGATGACCACCACCTCTTTGCCAAGGTCGCTTCCTGCCGGGTTCACGAGAACCCGCTCGATGTAGACGATCGGATTGGACACATCCGGCCCGGTAATCACATCAGGCGAGCCGCCCGGTGGAATCTCCCTGGCGCTTGGCAGGCGGTTTCCATTTTCGTTTGTTGGCAGCCACTGCGTCTTGAAGCGGAGAAAGACCCCAACGAATCGGTCGGGAAACTTGAGGATCAGGCCGCCGTCCTGGAAGACGCCGTTGTCCTTGGCATACTGGCCGGATGGATTCCCCTGGTTCATGTGAATATTATGAATCCCCTGCTTTGTTCCGAACTGATCGTCGATCAGGTACTCCTTATAGGGATTCTCCGGCGCAGGGAACTTTGCCCCGAAGGCAAATATCTCCCCGCCCCTTTCTTTGAGGCCCTTCAGGTATGCCGTAAGCGTATCCTGCAAATCGTCGTCCCCTCCGGGACCTGCAGACGGGATCGCAATCCCGGACGGCCAGTCGAACAGCGGAGCCCTGAAGTAATCGAGGGAGGTTGAGGCCGAGCGGAATGCTTCCGGAAGAAGAGTGAACCCCGTCTTGACCTTAACCAGCTCTCTTAAGATCGGGTGGCTGCGAAGCGGCTCTGCCCGGTGAAATATCAGGAACAACTGGTCGCTGGACAGGACGTTGACTGCAATGCGCCATTTCTCGTTGTTCCCGTCGATAACCCTGATCTGAAGGTGCGGCGTCTCCAGATCATCCTCACGCTTGAAGATATCTACCTTTCCTCGAAGTACTCCAAAATACAAATGCTGTCACCCCTCTTAACCGATTCCCTAAATTTTTCAATTCTATTATCCGGCTTGGCGGACAATCGCAGTTTTTAAATCTTCATTTCCTTCTAAAGATCTAAATGCTTATTTTGGGGAAGTGATTCTCTGAATATACTTAATGATTTCGTTAAAATCTTCACAACAATGGATTCTTTACAATAATAGATTCTTCACAATAATGGTTTAAGTAATGGATATGGAAGGGCCTAATTTTTCCGGCCCAGGACCATGAATACCGGCCTCTTGAAGGCCAACTCACCATCATCGTTTATGTCATCATGGTTTATATCATCATGGTTTATATATAGAAAGCGCGATATATCCCTAT
>CAZHNU010000031.1:24957-38665 GCA_964534145.1 uncultured Methanotrichaceae archaeon
TCATCATGGTTTATATCATCATGGTTTATATATAGAAAGCGCGATATATCCCTATCCTGCAGCCCCTCCTCCACCAGCCTTCCGATCCTCTCAAGGCTGCCCTCTGCCTGAACCGCATGCCCCAGATACTCGCGGAAGTTCAGCTCCACCTCCACAGAGAACGATCGAATCACCTCAACCTGGTTGTGATCAAAGAGATCCACGAACGCCCTTCTATCCAGCGTAGCATTATGGCTGACATCTATCTCCCTCTCAAGAGCCTCGAAGAAGGAGTTGACCTTCGGGTCCTCATAGGCCATAATGTCCTGGACTGCCAGCCGCCCATCGGGCCTGCAGCACCTCAGCATCTCCTCAAAAACCTTGGGGTAATTCTCCATGTGGTGAAACGCGGACCTGCACTGGACGACAGAGAACGAACCGTCGGCGCAGGGAATGCTCTCGACATCGTGACACTGAAAATCGATATTGTTCAAGCCTCTGTCGCTGGCCTGTTTCCTGGCAATGTCGATCATCCCCTCCGAGATATCGACTCCGTGAACGCTTCCAATCCTCTCAGCGCAGAAAACGGCGAACTCGCCAGTCCCGCAGGCTACATCCAGCAGCTCGTCCCGTTTATTTAGACCTAGGAACTCGAAGTAGGCCTTCATGTACTCCTCGTTCCTGGTCACCGACCAGCTGCTGAAGCTCCTCGCCTGAGCATCAAACTGCCTTCTGATAATCTCTTTGCTGTCCATCCTTCTCACTCTCACTCCCTTTCCGGGTAACGATTTATGCCTGTTAGCGCAAGCTTTGGCAATGCATCGCACCTTTCGATCCCAAGGGCCTGCAAAATTATTTGGTGATCATGCAGAGCGTCGGGGTAATCAGGACTAATCTTTAGAGCCTCATCGACATATTCGTGGGCTTTCTGATAGTTCTCTCTCACCGCCTCTATGCTGCCCAAACCATTCCAGGCGCTGGCATCACGGGGCAGCTCAATAATCATAGTGCGGAATATCGACTCACCCTGATCGAGGGCTGCTTTTGCCTCTTGATACCTTCCCAATCGAAGCAAAGCCACGGCCTCATTCTTGAAAGTGTAGCCCCTCGTTGCCTTCAGGGTCGGATCTTCTGGATAAAGCGGCAATGCTCGATCCAAATATCTCTGTATTTTCTGAGCCGTTTCAAGAGCCGTGGCGTATCGATCGTTTTCCAGCAGATTGAAATATCGGTCCTGCATATCAGATAGCTCACGAATTGCAAAAGATAGCGGAATATCCTCTAAGGACGGACGGATTATCTCTTTGAGCTGCTCAATCAAAGCCTCAACGTCAGCAGGCCATTGCTCTTCACGAAGATGGGCGGCCTGCAGCTTGGCAAGCGGTTTCAGCGGCCTTGGAAGCTCACTGGAATGAGGCATGGATGCTGCTCCTACCAGCACAGGAATTACAGCACCATTGCTGGAAAGGGCCTTATGGATCTCCATGCGAAGCACATCCTTAGGGTCGTCTAATCTGCGACGACTTATCGAATCCATAAGCCAATGAGGTCCAATGACCACGAGAAACACCTGGCATGAAGAAAGCTCCTGCAAAATGGTCTCCAGCCAGTTGCGCCCAAACTTAATATCTTCGACATCCTGAAATATGAGATCTTTTCCAAATCGCATGGAGAGATGAGCGTATAATCTCTTGGCCCAACCGGCGCTGTCAGTTCGACGATATGAGATGAATACCTTGCGCATCAAAGCTTTTTTTAATCTTATTGCCATTTTATGTTATCGCCGGGGAGTCTTTTGCGCGCGACGGCTCCCGCGACTGAAGTCGCAGACGTCTGTGGTATCTCAACCAATGCCGTGCCGTCCCGGGGCGATTATTTCATGGCTTCGACGTGTTGCGATTGCATCGCAACTCCCGTTAACTTCGCAAATTTAACGAGACATATCCTGCCAATGAATTGGCGGGGATTAGCCCTGCTTTCCTCCTAAACCATCGTCAGCTGCTGCGTGCAGCCGCACGAGAGCGACGGAGCCATTACTATGTCGATATCGAGGTTCTTTCTCTCAAGGGCTGCTTGGTAATCCGGGTCGATCTGAGTTGCCTTTTTATAAGCATCGATTGCCGAACGGTAGTCTCCCTGCGCATCATATATCACGCCCTTGTTGAACCAGGCCTCTGCATACGATGAATTGATTGTAATCGCCTTATCGAAGGCGGAAAGGGCATCGTCATACTTGCCCAAAATCCCCAGGTCGATTCCCATATTGTTCCAGGCCTCCTCGTTCTGCGGATCGATTTCAATGGCCCTGTCGTAGGCCTTTATGGACTCGGTGAAGTTTTTCAGGATATAGAAGGTCAGGCCTCTGTCGAACCAGTAGGTTGCCTCCTTTTGAGTTGCAGATGCCTCTGTTTGAATTGTAGATGCGTCTTTTTGAGCTGTAGCTGCATCTGTTTGGCTTATGCCCGTCTCTACAAGGGCAAGGATTGGCAGCATCATGAACATTAACAATAATATTATGGGCAGCAGCTTAAAGGTCGTTATTCTCTCCTCCTTTAAATTGGTATTAGCCATTTGCAATTAAATACGTTTGCCCCTCAACAATCTCCATCTCCATCCCTTAAATCTCATCCTCCGGCAACGTGACGTCGCACCTTCTCGCAATCTCTACAGCCAGTTGCCTGAAGTTCTCTCTTGCCTCCTGGACGCCCTTCAAATGTGATCCTATCGCGCCGTCCGCGGGCCGGAGGTGGAAGATTGGCTTGCTTGCCACCTGGGCCATTGGCATCAGGCTTCTGTAATGCTTGAATTGGTTTTGCCATATGACACTATGATCTCCTCAAACGCTTTCACAACCTCCTCAAGCTCCTCCCTGGAAAGCCCGAAGGTGCTCAGCTTGAACTGGCGGGTAAGGCCGGGCTTGATCCCGCAGATGCCCCTATTTTTAAGGTCGCGGTAAAGGAAGTAGCGTCCTTTCTTGGCCGTCTTGCTGATCTCGTAGAGATTCTCTGCGAGGAAGAACATGAGGTCGTGGTTGTGCGGGCGGTCTCCCTGCTGCACCATTCCAAGCCGCTCAAGCTCTGCAGAAAGCCAGCGGGCATTTTGAACCTCTTCGTCCCAGCGCTTTATCCGCTCGACTACCGCCGGGAAGCTGGCCATCATTGTCAGGAGCGGGGCTCCGCGCACCGTGCAGCCCAAAAGCTCGACCTCCTTGTTCTTCTTTGAGGAGGAGAGTCGAAATATGGTCTTTGCGTACTCCTCGTTGGCCCCTAAAACGCCGACGGGCCCTGAGGATGCCATTGACTTGTGTCCGCTTCCGACGATTATGTCGACGTCCAGGTCGCGGGCGTTGACCGGCATTCTCCCGACAGAGTAAGCGCCGTTTAACATCAGGGGAACGCCGTAGTCGTGACAGACATCGGCCACTGCCCTCGCATCCACGAGATTCCCATAGTTTCCGTCGGGATATGTCAAAACGGCCATGGTAACGTTGCCCTTATGCTCATAGGCCCTTTCGATGGCATCCTGATAGCCTTGAGGGTCAATGGCGTAGTCCGGCTCGCCGCTGGAAGGCACGAACTCGATCTTAAGGCCGGCCCTTTCCGCTGCCAGAATGGTTGTGTAGTGGGCGTTTCCATCCACAACCGCATAGTCGCCCTTCTCGCAGAGCGCATGCATTGCCGCGAACTTCCCCTCCCGCGCACCATGGGTGATCCTGACCTCGTCGATCCCTAAGAACTCCGGCAGCGCCTCGTGGACGAACCCCTCTACGGGAGGCGTCTTTATCCGGTCCAGCATTCCTGCGCAAAAGTCACATATCGAGTATCCGTCGCCCCACTCCATCAGGGCCTCGCGGGCCGCAGGCGTCAGAATTCCCCCCCGCTGCAGCGGATCCAGGTTGATTTCGGAAACGTCCCTCTTTAAATTGGCGAACTTATCAAGATTTTCAAGCATTCGAATCTAAAACAGCCCTGATGAAGTATAACCTTTTTCCAGCATTCCCAAAAGGTGGATATATTTTCCGGACAACCCGTGTTTAATGGCACTCGTGATAGGCCACAGGGGCGCCAGGTCACAGGCTCCCGAAAACACGCTTCTGGGCATAAAGGCTGCAAAGAGCTGCAGAGCCGACATGGTAGAGGTGGACGTTCGCCTCTCCAAAGACGGAGCCCTCATCCTCATGCACGATGAGACTGTGGACCGGACAACCAAAGGACAGGGCAGGGTCGAGGATCTGATGCTTGAAGACCTCAAGGCCCTGGGCGTGCCGACACTGAAAGAGGCCGCATTCTTGGCTCAGCGGCTTGGATTGGGCCTTGTGGTCGAGATGAAGGAGGAGGGTATCGAGGCGCTGGTGGCGGAAGCCCTCGAGGACAGCAAAGACAATAACAACAATAAATACAGCAAAGACAACCTCAACGACAACCGCAATGACATCAACGTTATAGTCACCTCGTTCTACCATTCCAGTCTGCGCGAGGTCAAGGAGCTGTCCCGCCTTCGGACCGGGATAATAATCTCCTCTCTGCCGGTCAAGCCCGTGGAGCTTGCCCTCTGGGCCGGGGCCGATGCCATCTTTCCCAGGATAGCCAGCCCCAGGCTCTTCAAGGATGCCCATAGGCACGGCATTTCTGTCTACCCATGGACCATAAACGATAAAAAGGAGGCTGCATGGCTGCTGCGCCTTGGTGCTGACGGGCTCGTCACCGACGATCCGTGCGCTATTCGTGATGTGGCCGACCTGCCGCCTAATGCAACCGAGAAGGGAAACTGCGAGTATTATCCGTGCCACCATTTCGAGGGCCAGGTGTGCACCCACTGCTTCTGTCCTCTTTATCCCTGCAAGGATCAGGAGCTGGGCAGGTTTGTGAGGACGAAGCGGGGAAAGAGGGTCTGGACCTGCATAGACTGCAGGCTGGTTCATATTCCAAAGGTCGCGAAATACCTGACCGCTCATCCAGATGCCACGACCGATGATCTGAAACGTCTGTGCAAAGAGAAGGGTTTATAGTCCGCCAGGATAAACAAAAGGCAGGGAGATTTGGATATCATGCCTGACGAATGCCTCCGAGCGGATATGGATTATCTTTTGCAGGTTCTTGGCGATCTCATTGCATTCCGGACCGTCGCGCCACCCGGAAGCTTTTATCACGAGGTTGTGGACTATGTGGTCCCCATCTTCGAGGGCCTGGGCTTTGCTGTAAAAAAGATGGTCATGCCCCAGGAGATCTTCGAGGCACGATGTGCAGATAAAAGGCTCGTCGGCGACCGCGTCAACATGATGGCGAGCCTTGACGCGGGGGCAAAGGAGACTTTAGTCATCTATGCCCATCTGGATGTGGTGCCGCCGGGCGATGGATGGAGCACCGATCCCTTCCATATGACAGTTAAGGACGGCAGGGCTTACGGCAGGGGAATCTCAGACTGCAAGGGATCTGTTGCAGGGCTGATTGCGGCTCTAAGAGCCATGCAGGATAGCGGGAGTGGGCCAAAGCGCAATTTAAGCGTCCTCCTGACGACAGATGAGGAGGTGGGCGGCTATTCGGGCCTATGCTACTTGACGGACATCGGGCTCGTGAAGGGCGACTGCATGCTCTGCATGGACGGCTTCTCCGACGATGTCGTCATCGGCAGCAATGGAATAATCAACTGGGAGGCCGTGGTTCACGGCAAGTCCACCCACAGCGGCACGAGCTTTCTGGGAGCAAACGCCATTGAAAGGTCTCTGCCGCTCATGCAGGCCCTCATGAACCTCAAGAGGTCGGTTCAGTCCAGAAGGTCGTCTCTCCCGGCCAGCTCCGCCCTGGAGGCGGTTGGAGTAACGCACCTGACGCCCATCCTGAATATAACAATGATCAACGCCGGCATCAAGGAAAACATCGTCCCGGACAGATGCGTTATCAGAGGCGATCGCCGCGTAATACCTGAGGAGAGCATGGAGGGGGCTGTTGCAGAGATGGAGCAGGCAATAAAGCCTTTGGGCATTGATATGGACTTCAGGTTCTTCTCGGGATATCCACCCATGCGAATGAACCCGGACCACAGGTGGGTGGCAGAGGTCAGGAGGGCTGTGGAGATTGCCACCAGCTTTTTGCCGAGGCTCTCAGGTGCGCAGGGCAGCCTCGACCAGGCCTATGCCACCGATAAAACGGGAATTCCCACATGCGTCTACGGTGTCGGGCGCCAGATGGAAAGCAATATTCACAGCTCTGACGAAAATGTGCGGCTTGTGGATCTCGAGGCCTTCGCCAGGTTCCTAATCGAGCTAATTTAGATGGTTTGATGAAGGTTGTAGCGGTAGTAGGCACGAAAAAGACAGGAAAAACAACGCTGGCTGTGGCTCTTATCAGCTCTCTTGCAAGTCACGGCAGGGTAGGGACTATCAAGAACATGGCCCATCACCCCGTAGACCGCGGCGACACGAAGCGCCACTTCGATGCAGGCGCTGATGTGGTCATGGGCCTTGGAGAGGCCAGGCTCAAGGTGACCCGGGACAGAGGGGACCTCGAGTCGTCTCTGGCGGAGCTTGAAGATGATGGGATGGACTACGTGATCGTGGAAGGCTTCAAGCACAGCATGCTGCCGAAAATCTCAATGGCAGATATCGATGTCCCAAACATTTTAAGAAAAATTAAAGTATCTGATATCAACGATAATCTGATCGAGGATCTAACAGAGCTAGTTATGGGCCTTGAGGATTACCATCCGCAGCGCAAAGGCCCGAAAAAGGCGCATTAAAGACCGTTTGCCGGTCCAGAGGCTTTCGACTTTTGCCGAAGATCGCTCTTGAAAGGGTGCTGCAGAATGATTATCGATAAAAAGAAAATGGTGGGATTGCCCGCATGATTATGCGATTTTGTTGCCTTTTTTCTTGTCACTTGGACTAAAATGTCAACTCTTTTGCATTTTTCCGAGGTTATCGACATGTTTTTAAGGAGATACACCATCCTCCTCGCCGGAGAAAAGAGGTTTGAGGTGGGCAGCTTTTGCTGCGCTCTTTCTGGCTGCGGCCATGGCGAATTCAGTGCTTGCAGCGGACTATGTGTTCGAGCGCTCTGTGATAAAGGGTGTGGGATATCGCAGCCATGAGCTTTACGGCCAGACATCCTCGGGATATTTCGGGCAGAAGCTGACGGAGAGAATATCCGGCTCGGGAAGCTTTTACGACAGCACCGAGTTCGAGCTGGATGTGAGGGGAAACAGCATCAACTTCACTCAGGACGCGGAGTTCGAGTACTTCCCGGTCAGCTACCAGACGGGAACATACGACCAGAAGTGGAAGGACGTGCTCTGCGTCAGGAACTACGATGCGGGCGCTGTTGTGACCGAGGCATACAGCCAGGCAGAGCACCTGCAGAAGTCGACCGAGGTTAGGACCGTTGGAAACGAGACCAGGAATGCCCTCGAGGTACAGCTAAGCTCGCAGGTGATAGGCGTCGCACACATAGGCTGGGTCTCCAGGGAGACGAAGCCAAATGAGAAGGGCAGGTATCTGGAGATAGGCAGGAGCGTCGAGGACCTGACGGGGACCTTCAACATAGACAAGTACATACAGCTCCTGCTGAACTCGACCGACTCGGAGCAGACGACGGACTGGATACCGTGCGTTTAAAAGTAAGATAGACAGAAAGCTTAAAACGGGAAGAGCCTAAATCAACAATTCAGTAGGAGATGATTCACTATGGCTGATTGCGAACTTTGTACCCGCGCCCGACCGCTGCTGATCCCCATCAAGGCCCAGGTTCACTCTCTGGCCTGGCCCGAGGGCACATACAGGGGCGTCTGCGACATCTGCCTGGACAACCTGGAGAAGGCCTGGCAGGAGCGCTTTGGGCCTAAGCCTGAAGGGAAGAAGTAACAGGAAATTAATCAAGCTACATTAAGCCCAAAAACTTTTTTAAATAAGTCCACGATATTTCAATTAGCGGGAGCTCTGATAGACAGCCATGATGATGCAAAAAGAGGAGAAGATTGTGATGGTCCTGCTCGTCATGGCTCTTCTTTCCCTGGCTGTAGCCGCCTGGGCCTTCAGCCCTGATGAAGATGGTGCAGTCGCAGGCTCGAAGGAGGATTCCCGCGTATCTCTGGAGGGCGTGGTCCTTGAGATGAACCCAACCAAGACCGGCGGCCACCTGATCATCAAGGTGGACTCGACTCAAATGCCTGTTTTCGTTCCTCGCGATTCCGGGGCGGAGGACGTGCAGCAAAAATTAAACGTTGGCGATCGCATCAGGGTTCGGGGAACGGTTGCCGAGTTTGGAGGGGCGGAAGAGCTTAAGGTCGGCGGGGCCTTTGATATCGAGGTTCTATGACCATCATCACCCTCCTCACTGACTTCGGCTCCTTCTACCCGGCACAGATGAAGGGTGTGATCCTAAGCAGGCTCAAAGAAAAGGGCAAAGATAAAGACGTAACCTTCGTCGACATCGCCCACGACATCTCTGCACAGGATGTGCGCGCAGGAGCCTTCGCGCTTCTCTCCTCTGCCGGATTTTTCCCTGCAGGGACGATTCACATCGCTGTGGTCGACCCCGGCGTGGGAACGGACCGCCTCGGCCTGGTAGTTGAGAGCGGCGGCCACCTCTTCGTCGGCCCCGACAACGGCCTGCTCCTGCCTGCTGCGAAATCCATGGGGCATCCGAAGGCCTACAAGATCGCCTCTAAGTTCGAGGCATCCTCGACCTTTCACGGCCGGGACATCTTCGCGCCCGTCGCCGCCCTGCTGGCCGCCGGTGAGAGCCCTCAAAGCTTTGGTCCTGCAGTCCGGCCGAAGGATCTGGGATTTGGAGAGCCCAGGAAAACCGAAAATGGAGTCGAGGCCACAGTCATCTATGTGGACAGGTTCGGCAACCTGATACTGAACATGAGAAAGCTTCCAGCCTTTGAGGTCCGGCTCAAGGGCATCAGGCTTCGCAGGGTGAGAACCTACGCCGAAGGCAGGAGGATCGAACCGCTTATAACCGTTGGGAGCCATGGCTTTGCAGAAATTGCGGTGAACCTTGGAAGTGCTGCTGATGCCTTCTGCCTGAAGGCCGGCGACCGCCTAACGCTAGAGGAGATTTAAAATGTTTGGAATAGAGTTCGTCCCGGACGATTCCGTCCTGAAAGTAGGATACATGGCCAAGCTGGCTGAGGACGCAGGCTTTGAGAACATATGGATTACAGATCACTACAACAACAGGGACGTCTGGTCCACGCTGGCCGTTTTGTCGCTGATGACCAACAGGATCAAGCTGGGGACCGGTGTCACCAATCCATATACCAGGAATGTGGCCATCACGGCTTCGAGCATCGCCTCAATAAATGAGCTTTCGGGAGGCAGAGCAATCCTCGGAATCGGCCCTGGCGATAAGGCCACATTCGATAAGATGGGAATCGACTGGGACAAGCCTCTCACCCGCGTGAAGGAGGCAGTCCTTGCCATCAGGGCCTTCCTTTCAAAGGAGCAGGTCAGCCAGGCAGGCTTCAAGGGCGCCCAGCTCGCCTTTTCCGCCGGCCGGATTCCCATCTACATTGGAGCCCAGGGGCCGAAGATGCTGGAGCTTTCGGGAGCTATCGCCGATGGCGTCCTGATCAACGCCTCCCATCCGGAGGACTTCAAGTTCGCAGTTCCCATGATCCGCCAGGGTGCGGAAAAGGCAGGCCGAAGGCCGGAGGATGTTCAGGTATGCGCCTACGCGAGCTTCAGCGCCGACAAGGACCAGGCCAAGGCCGTGAACGCCTCGAAGATCGTCGTCGCCTTCATAGTTGCCGGGTCGCCGGAGAACGTGCTCCAGAGGCACGGCATCGGCATGGACGAGGCTAAAAAGATATCGGATGCCCTGGCCAAGTACGACTTCAAGTCTGCAATGAGTGCCGTCACGCCTAAAATGGTCGAGGCCTTCTCTGTGTCCGGCACTCCTCAAGACTGCCGCGCAAGGGTTGATGAGCTTTTAAAGACCGGAGTGACGCAGATCGTCGTGGGCTCGCCGATCGGCCCCAATAAGGAGAGCGCCATCAAGCTGATCGGAAAGCAGGTCATAGGCAAATGAGCGGAGAGAGAGGAGAGAGTGGATAGAGAGGATAGATGAGGGGGCTCTACATAGGGCGCTTCCAGCCCTTTCACCTCGGCCACCAGGCCGTCTTGCAGAAGATCTCAGAGGATGTGGACGAGATAGTGATAGTGATAGGAAGCGCCCAGGAAAGCCATACCCCCGAGAATCCCTTCACGGCCGGCGAGAGGATCGACATGATCACTGCTGCTTTAGAGGGCCTGAGGGACAGATGCTATGTCATCCCTCTGCAGGATGTACTGCGAAACGCCATTTGGGTGGACCACGTGACCTCCATGGCTCCTCGCTTTGATGTCGTCTTCTCCAACAACCCCCTGGTGGTGCAGCTGTTTTGTGAGGCCGGCATTGAGGTGAAAAAGCCGCCGATGTACCAAAGGGAGAGATATTCAGGCACTGCAATTCGAAGGCTGATGCTCTCCGGCGGCGACTGGAGAGGCCTGCTGCCGAAGGCCGTCGCATCTGTCGTGGATGAAATAGGCGGTGTGGAGCGGCTTATTAATATCTCCTGCAGCGATTCTTCTGATTAGGGGTAGCTTTTGCCTTGGCACATGAGGGCGGATTGCTGCAGATATGATCATGATATTAGAAGTTCATATCAGTAGGTCTAATCAAAAAATTACTGATAGATAGTAAAAGGAGTGGTTGCCCAGAAGAGGAGATTGCAGGAGGTAGGTAACTCATCGGCAGCCACCCCAAAGAATATATGTTTTTATTCAAAAATAAAAAGTTTTCGATTGTTTCGAGGAATTTTTCCCCACGAGGTAAATTCTTGATATGGCAAATGGCCCAGGTCCCCTTTGGAATCGATTGCTATTGCCATAACTACCTCTTGATGAGGCAAGCTTTAAGGGCCTTTGCAGAAGAGCGCCATGCGCGGTTGCGATGGAAAAAGTATAAAGGCTTGAATTGCAACGAATGGAGAGATGCAACCACTGAAGGGGAGGCAATGCCGTTGACCGCCGATCTCTGGGTTATCTCTTTTATAGGCAAGGATCGGCCGGGGCTCATTTGCGATTTACTTGAGGAGCCGGCAGATAAGCAGGTAAACATTGTGGACATGGACCAAAGAGTAATGCAGGGAATATTCGTCATGTCGGTGGTCGCTGATTTCAGCAGCGCCCTGATCGCTCCCGGAGAAATGGAGGCCTGGTTCATGGAGAACTCACCCCGCCTTGGCATAGCAGTCGGCCTCCTGCCCATGGAGCAGTATAGGGGAAGGCGCAGGTCCAAGAAGGACCTCTACGTCGTAACGATCCTGGCCAGAGATCGGGTGGGGATAATCCGCGACGTCGCAGGGATTGCCGCCAGCGCCAAGATAAACATCGAAAGGGCATCTGTCACCGCCAGGGGAGAGCTGATCTCAATTGAGTTTCTGATGGATTTCTCTGACTGCGACATTCAATCCTGCAAGGATCAGCTCAAAAAAGAATGCGAGAGGCTCGGGCTCGACGTTTTCATCCTGGAGCTCGGGCGGTCCAGAAAGGAGAAGCGCCTCATAGTCTTCGACATGGACATGACGATTGTGGACTTCGAGATCATAAACAAGCTCGCGGGCTTTGTGGGAGTGGATGAGGAGGTAAAATCCATTACCGAAAAGGCCATGAACGGCGAGATGGACTTCCAGGAGTCTTTGCGCCAGAGGGTGCGCCTCTTGAAAGGCACTCCTATCGGCACGCTGGAGGAGATTGCGGCCGACCTGCAGCTAACTCCAGGCTCTGAGGAGCTCATCCACCACCTAAAAGAGGTCGGATATAAGATCGCACTTATCAGCGGCGGCTTTACATACTTCACCGATGTCCTCAAGGGGCGCCTGGGATTTGACTACACCTTTGCCAATGAGCTTGAGATCAGGGATGGGCTGCTCACAGGGGAGATAAAGGGCGACATAATCGATGCAGAAGCTAAGGGTCGGATAATTTACCGCCTGGCAGAGCTTGAGAGGATCAGCCCGGATAACATCGTCGCCGTGGGCGATGGGGCAAACGATTGTCTCATGATCAAAAACGCCGGACTTGGCGTGGCATTCAATGCCAAGGAAATTCTAAAAAAAGTTTCTGACGGCAGCCTATCTAGGGAGAACCTTTTAGGCCTTTTGAACCTTTTGGGAATTGCCGATAAGGAGAAAGAGCTTTAATCCTTTATCCTTGAACGCCTGTGACATTTTACGACAATCGCCTGCGAAATAAAAAGGATGACGGCAAAAAGGATGACGGAGATCTATGCAGCTCTGGCTCTCCTATCGCTCATTTCCGCCATTGCCCTCTCAGCCGGGCCCCTTTCAGCTCTTACAGCCAGACCTCTGCCGAGATCGTCCACAACTCTCGCTGAAGGAACGCCGCCTGCATTGACCTTCTTCTGGTAATCAAAGGACTTCCATTTGTCCGGGAGATCACGCATGCGCACGAACTTCATATTGTACGGCTGGAGATCGACCTGCTCTTCGAGAACCCTGTTGACGTAGTCCTTGTTAGGCTCAAACACAATAAGGGGTGAGATGCTGTCCGTCTTGATGATATCTCTTAGTCTTCTGCCCTCATGAGCCTGCAGCAGCTCGTCGATTATGAAAACGTGCTCCATCTCGTCGTGAAGAAGCTCTTCCCATATTCCCCTGATTCTGGAGTCCGATTCCGTCTGCATTGCGGAGTAGTAGTTATAGGCCTCATTGAGCTGGACCAGCGCAGCATGCTCCAGCAGCGTCATCGTCGGGTCTCCTGCAAGCTCATACTGCGTGACGTGCTGCTCCTCGATCTCCGCTATTTCGGCGTAAAGCTTTCTTGCCAGGTCATCGCTGAACATGAAGCCGTGGGACCTGTAGTAAAGCATGGTCTGCTGCTCGCCTGAGACTATCGTGAAGTAGTTCATCTTCGTCTTGGCTGATGCCGTATCTTTATCAAAATGCGTCCTCATGCTGTCAAACGGATGTCTGTGCTCTATGGCCGTGGGCCTCCCGGGCTTGATTTCCGTCTTGCCCTGGGTGATAGTATCAGGGTCCTTATCCTCAAGAATCTCCATCAGACAGCCGTACCGGTAAAGATGATCGAAGTCCTCCAGCAGCGCGAAGTCAAGCACCTGTCTGAAATACGGGTCCGGCTCGTTCTTTGCAAGGTTGGCCGTCAGATCCACTGCTACCTGCTCGTATGCAATTGTCGTCTCAATGATGGATTGGTCTGCAGGATTTAGCCAGTTGATTACCTCCTGATGCTGCGAATCGGCTCTCCGGATCATTGCCAGCTGTGCCTTAATTTCGTTGTTTTCAATCATCCTGTCCATTGCGTGAGACGTCAAAACTGAATTGTTTTCTATGCCGTTCATGAGAATGATGCGGGTCCGCGTGTAGGCATCAACCGCATCCTTTTCGTAAGGTTCCTTGACAATCTGATTCCAGCTCTTCCACTGCTGCTCAATGGGTATGCCGTCAAGCTCAAAGGGTCTGAATTCTGCCAAATTACTTACCTCCTGCTATTGATATTTAATGCCTTGCATATTTATTGAGAACTTTTTAAGGATTGTCAGTTCTGCTCAAATGGGCAGCGTACAATATCTATTTTAACAGCAATAAACTTTTCGTAAAAATATGCTAAGTTAGGTCTTGCAGATTTATATATAAAGGCGAGCATTTCAAGAGATCAACCAGAAAGCTCCAAAATGTATATAATGTTAAACTCCCAAATATTATTTGT
>CAZHNU010000032.1:0-38623 GCA_964534145.1 uncultured Methanotrichaceae archaeon
TGATGATGGTAGCTGTTCCCAGACTAACAACACATTATGGGTAGACTACCAGATGAGGAGAGGGGCTTAATTGAAGATAATTCATATGGCGGACTCGCACCTGGGATTTTCCAGCTACAGCCGCCTGGACCAGCACGGCCAGAACAGGATAGAGGAGATGGTTTACACCGGCTTCGACCAGGCGATAGACAAAATAATCCGGCTCCGGCCCGACGCCGTGGTTCATGCGGGCGATGTTTTCCACCATGTGAGGCCAAAGATCAAGCCCCTTTTTATATTCAAAACTGGCCTCGACAGGCTGAACGATGCCGGAATTCCGGTTGTCGTGATCAGCGGCAACCATGATGCTCCAAAGAGCTACTCTCTGACAAGCCCATTTCGCCTCTTTGAGAGGATGGACGAGGTGCACATTGCTCAGAGATATAAGTACGAGCGCTTTGAGCTTGGGGACTGCAGCTTTCACTGCATCCCGTTCTGCCTGGAGCCTGGGGACTATGTGGAAGAGTTTCGAAAAATTGAGCACTCGAACTCAAATGGCGATGTGCTGGTCATGCACGGCCTTGTTGAATCGCTTAAAAACCGGAGGATGAGGAGCGTTGGGGAGCATGAGCTGAGCGACAGCCTGCTTAAGAGGGACTTCAATTACATTGCTTTGGGCCATTTCCACGGCCAATCCCGGATAGCAGAGAACGCCTGGTACAGCGGCTCTGTGGAGTACTTCAACTTCGGAGAGGCGCAGGACCAAAAAGGCATGCTCCTGGTGGACCTGGAAAGAGGCGACGTAAAGCCCGTGGAGGTAAGGCAGAGGTGCATGATCGACCACCCGGCTGTTGACTGCACGGGACTGTCCTCGGAGGAGATCGCAGAACAGCTCATGGATCTCTGCGACAGCGACCTGGTCAAGGACAAGATGGTGAGAATCATCCTCAAGAACGTGAACAGAGCCGCCTACAGGAGCATAGATCCCTTAAGGATCAACCGACTTGGCGCTTCCGCCCTGTACCTCAAGATCAGGGCAGAGTTCGCCGACGAACAGGAGAGAATCGAGCGGCCGGTCGATAGGCAAAGGCTTGACGTGGAGTTCGCCAGGTTCATGGAGGACGAGGCCGTGAAGGATCGAATTCCGAGAACCATAAAGGACGAAGTTATCGATTATGGGTCAAAGCTCATGAAAAGGGCGGTTTTATCCAGAAGCGCAGAGGTTCTCGATGCATCTAAATAAGCTCGCCATGCGCAACTTCAAGAAATATCGCCGCTCTGAGGTAGATTTTCAGGACGGGCTGACGGGGATTATCGGCAGCAACGGCTCCGGGAAAAGCACAATAGTTGAGGCCATTGCCTGGGCCCTTTACGGAAACAGGGCCTCTACAATTAAAAGGGACTACATAAAGAGCGCCAGAGCGAGAGACTCAGATAATGTCGAGGTGATGCTTCACCTCGGAATGGGCAGGCAGGAGCTGGCAATCTACAGGTCTATGAAGGGAAAGAACCTGACGCCGGAGGCTTACCTTTTGCTGGACGGCCAGCGAATCGCGGCAGGCACAAAGGAGGTTGACCTGCGGCTTGAGGAGATTTTGAAAATCGGCTACCAGGACTTCATGAAAACATTCTATGCCCGCCAGAAGGACCTGGACAACCTCCTGAAGGAAGGAGGAACGAGCAAAAGGGAGTACCTGCTGACGCTCCTTGGCCTGGACGACATTAAGGAGAGGGCAATCGACCAGATCAAATTAGACAGGTCATCCCAGGAGGAGAAGAAGAACCGCCTGTCAGGGGCGATTGCGGAGATTGGGGATGTAGGCAAAAGGCTGGAAGAGGCTGCAAGCAGCCTTCGCATCGCCCAGTCGGAGACGGCGGCGGCTGAAGAGAGGGAGGCTGCGCTTTGCTCGGCCACGGAGAGGAGAAGGCTGGAGCTTGATATTCAGGCCGAAAAGAAGCACTCACACGACCTCCTGGCCGAAAGGGCATTGGGGCTGGAGGCATCGGTACGCGAGAAGAAGGCGATCATAATTGCAGAGGAGAGGCGGCAAAAGGAGATCGAATCCCTGAAGGTGCTCCTCCAGAACTTAATGCCGGGACTTCAGAGATTGGCTTTGGTAAAGGAGAGGCTCGACCTCCTGGAGCCGAAGCGAAGGGAGCACGAGGAGATCTTTAGAGCGATTGTGGGAGCGAAGGCGGAGATTGAGGGCTCTCAGAGGATGCTCCAGGAAAGCATCTCGCGCCGCGCACAGCTGCAAAAGGAAGAGGCGCTTTTGGGGGAGATAAGGCCGCAGGAGGAGGAGTACCACAGGACTCAGGCTGCGCTTGCCGAACTGGAGCTGCAGCGCGACCTGCACGGCGACCTCCAGGTGCGCCTGAAGGAGGCAATGGCCGGGCTTGCGGGAGCTGATTCAAGCTTATCCAGGATGCAATCGATTATCAACGACCTGCTGAAGGCCAGGGCCAGGCGGGAGGAAATACTGCCTGCCAGGGAAAGCTACAGAAGGCTTCAGGCAGAGATGGCTGAGCTGACAGTGCAAAGGGAGAGGCAAAGAGAGAGGGACGACCTGTGCTCCAGACAAGAATCGCTTGAAGGCAGGAGAGCCAGGCTTGAGTCCGAAGCTGGTAAAGCCAGAAAAGAGCTGGAATCCCTCAAGGATCTAAACGATCAGGAGATGATGCTGAGGAAGCAGGATAGAGATCTCGACAGCCTAGGAAACGATCTCAATAACGGCCTGTCCGATCTTTTGGGAGGACAGAAGGTCTGGGAGCTGGCAAAATCTGCCGCCCTGAAGAATTTAGGCAAGGTCAAAGCACTCGGCGAAAAGGGAACCTGCCCCACCTGCGAGAGGCCTCTTCTGGACCAGCGCGACCTCCTGATCAGAAAGTATGAACAGGAGGCCTTTGAAGCGGATAAAAGCATTGCAGATCTCAATGGAAAAATCGGGGATCTGAGGGAGAAGATAGATGGGGCGATAAAGGCCCGAAGCAGTCTCAAAAAGGCCTTTGACAATCTGAACGCCAGGAAAGCCAGGCGCTCGGAGCTGCTCGCCGGACTTCAAAGCCTTGAGATCCAGCTCTCCGAAGCCCTGGCGGAGATGAACGAGATCACTCGCAGGATTGATGCCCTTGGAACCGTTAAGTTTGATCCTGGAAGGCTTGAAGAGATCGAGGCCGAATGCAAGAGGCTCTCTGCCCAGGCGGAGGAATGCAACAACCTTGAGGCCCGCCTTGTGGATCTGCCCCAAAGAGAAAAGGAAAATGCAGTCCTGCAAAGTGAGAGGGACGGCCTGGCCGAGATGTGCGAAAGGCTGAAGGGCGAGGTTCTGGCCCTAGGATATGATGAGTCGAAATACATCGATGCCAGGAGGAGGCTCGCCGATCTTTTGCCGCTGCACGATAGGTTCATTTCCTTATCCAAGAAGGTACAGGAGATGCCGGAGCTGGAGGAAAAGATCGCCCGCCAGAGATATGCGCTGGATAGGCGGCGTGAAGCGCTGAATGCTCTGCAAAACAGCAAGGATGCCATGGAATTTGATCCCCAGGAATATGATGCACTCCAACAGGAGCGCAAATCCCTTGCCGGGGCAGAGGAGGAGGCAAATAAAATCAGGATTTCGCTCGCTGCAGAGCAGGAGATTAAAAATAGGCTCCAAGAGGCAGCCTCTTCCCTGGAATCGCTGGAGAAGGACCTGATAAAGGCCGGCATTGAGTTAAAGGCCCTTGGCTACAACCGGGAGGCTCATGATAGCGCAGCACAGGCGCTGGCCGGAGCGGAAAGGGACCTGGCGGAGATCCGAAAAGAGGTTTCAGCGAAAAAGGTCCGGCTGGGCATTTTGAGCAGCGATCTTTCTCGCCTGAAAGGTGATGCTCAGAGGAAAAAAGATTACGAGAAGGCCCTCGCAGAGGTCAACCGCAGGCTGGAGGTCATTGAGACGACGAGAGGCCTTGCCAACGGGTTCATGGATCAGGTGCTGATCAGAGTGAAGAACGACATCGCCAGGACCGCAGGGGAGATCCTCGAGGAGGTCAGCGGGAAGTACTGCATGCTCAAAATCGACGACGACTTCAATATCCTGGTAGAGGATGGAGGCGAGTTTTATCCCATCTCCCGCTACTCCGGCGGGGAAATCGACATGATCGCAGTCTCTGTCCGTGTGGCCATAAGCGAGTACCTGATGCGCTTCGGCCCCGACGGCGAAAGTTATTCATTCCTAATTTTGGACGAGGTCTTCGGAAGCCAGGATATCGAGCACCGGGAGAAGATGATACAGATGCTCCGAAGCCTTGAGGAAAGGTTCCCGCAGGTCATAGCCATCAGCCACATCAGCGATGTGCAGGGGCAGTTCGACAATACGCTGCTGGTCGTCGAGGACGAGGCGGGGAACAGCAGGGTAGAGGCAAGCTGACAATTATCATTTCAGACAATATTTCAATAATTTTGCCATACGTATCCCATTCAGCCCAATTCTCGGCAGCATCTTCATCATGAGCACGCTGGGCCTATCGATATCCCCGTTCTCCTCTATGGCCCTCAAAATCTCGGGCTTCCCGGCCATAAAGCCCACCAGCTCATCCACCTCAGCAGGGCTCATCCTGTTCAGGAACCGGTTTACCCTCATGCCAATCTCCAGCTCCCGACCCAATGCCGCGCGCCAGCGCCGGTCGTACTCCCCCAGCCGGCTTGCAGAGCAGTCGCCCTCCTGCACGGCAGCAGCCGCCACGCCGCCCGCGATCTTTGCACATACATGGCTGGGATAAATTCCTCCGCCGGATGTGGGCTTCACCTGTCCTGCCGCGTCGCCCACAGCCATGAATCCATCCGCGACGGCCGATGCGGGCGGACCCAGAGGAAGCCCGCCCACAATCAGGGCTGCGGGCGACCCAAGGAGCCTTCTTTCAATCGATTCCTTTCGCAGAAAGGCCCTCAGGCGGTCGCAAGCCCTATCTTCGGCGCACAGGCCGACCCTGGCCCGGCCCTCGCCGAAGGGCACGACCCATGCGAACAGGCCAGTGGCCTCGCCAAGGTGGACCTCGACCTTTTCGGGGTCCTCGACCTCAAAAGGCACCTCCACCTGGGCCCCGGAGAGCACCTTCTGCACAGGCGGAATGCCTGCCTGGCGAGCGATTCTTGCCCTGACGCCCTCTGCGGATATCACAACTTTCGCTCGGATCTCAGCAGAGCCGTCGGATAAAGCCAGGAGGCTTCCCTCGCCTTCTCGTCTTACGCTCCTGACAGGGGAGCAAAGCCGGAGCTCTGCCCCCTCCCGCATAGCCTCCAGAGCCAGCGCCCTGTCAAAAAGCCTTCGATCAACCGACCACGCCTTGCATGAAGCTGCCTTGAAGTCCAGCCTCTTTCCGCCCGGGGAGTAGACCGTAGCGCCTCGAAATCCCAGGCGAATATGGCTTCCCGGCGAAAGCTCCGACTCCTCAATGGCCTTTTGGCCAAGCAATCCGGCGCACTCTACCGGCCAGCCGATGCTATAGTGCTCCTCAAGGATAACGACGCGGGATCCTGCCTTTGATGCATACTTCGCAGCCATCGAGCCCGCTGGTCCTGCGCCGATTACTGCCACATCATAGCGGTCCATGCTTTGCTGGAGAAATGAGCGCGGGATGGTTAGACTTTTCGATTTAGCCTTTTTTTAAAATCGATGATGACATTGATCAAGGGCTCAAGTCAGCCGTACATCTCTCTAGATATGCCACCATATCTTCGATAGAGTCTATCTGCTCAGCGATTTCCATGCCGTCGCCCGTACGCCGAATTACAGTCCCCAAAGTTGTGTAATCCCTTAGCCGAAGGATTAAGTTGCCGTCAGGGGTATACGCCATGTCGGTCCGAAAGCGCATCCATCGGCCGCTGTCCGCCGCCACCTCGAAGTCCTCCCGAGCGCCCGTCACTCCTCCGTAAAACTCCGAGAACTCCAATGCCTCCTTCGAGGACTTGACGACGATGTAAAGCCTGATCCAGGAGATCGTCTTTGAATAGCGATATAGGCTGTCTCCGATGCACTCAGGCCCATCCCAACCGGCTAGCTGGATCATCGCCGCCTTTTTTTATTGAGGCAGCTTATGTTTGTTGCGGCTGCAAACGTTCACTGGCCTATCAGCACCAAGAAAATCAGCAAAATTCCAATTACTACCGTCAGAGTCAATGCATACTCTATTCTTCTATCTGTGTATCTTCCGTTCATGTTTTTGGCCTCCCCATATTGTTTATCCAATATTTAATCATAGCGGCATCAGGCGTCTCTATCGGCCCCTGCTCTCATGCACGTTGAGGGGAAACAATTCTATCATTTGCCAAAAGGCCAAAGGCTATTTCTCCAAAGAAGCGAGAAATCTATGGAGGTGGCCCTTATGGAGATCGTCTGGCTGTCCGAAGAGGACGTAAAATCATTGCTGACCATTGAGGATACAATCGCAGCTGTAGAAAACGCCTTCAAAGACCACGGCGAGGGCAGGACCCAGATGCCTCCCAAGTCGTATCTCTACTTCCATGAACACAATGGCGACCTTAGAAGCATGCCCGCCTACCTGGAAGGCCGGGACATTGCAGGCGTAAAGATCGTCAACGTCCATTCGGGAAATAAGGATGTTGGGCTCCCGACAGTCATGGCGCTGCTGGTCTTAAACTCCCCCAGAACGGGAGCGCCGCAGGCGGTTATGGGCGCAACATATCTCACCAGCATGAGAACCGGCGCTGCAGGCGGCATTGCGGCCAGAGCGCTTGCAAGGCCCGCTTCATGCGTTGTTGGAATGGTCGGCGCCGGCGCACAGGCCAGGACGCAGCTCCTTGCTATGAGAAGATTCTTTGATATCAAGAGGGTGATTGTCTCAGATAGCTCCCTTGATGCCGGCCGTGCCTTTGAGAGTGAGGCCAGATCCTTTTTGGACTGCGATTACCATATCACCACAAACGTGAAGGCGGCCTGCGACTGCGATATCCTGATCACAACCACGCCTTCGCGTTCACCAGTAATTAAAGAGGCGTGGGTGAAGCCCGGTACTCACATCAACGCCATCGGCGCAGATGCCAGGGGCAAGCAGGAGCTACAGTCTTCACTGACCAAAAAGGCCAGGGTGGTGGTGGACGACCTGGCCCAGGCTGTGCACTCCGGAGAGGTTAATGTGCCAATTAGAGAAGGCATCCTCAAGCCTGAAGATATCTATGCCCAGCTGGGCGAAGTTCTCACTGAAAAGAGGCCAGGCAGGACCAGCGACGAGGAGATCACTATATTCGACTCCACAGGCCTTGCCATCCAGGATGTGGCCACAGGAGATGCGGTGTACAGAAAAGCGCTGGAGAGGAACATAGGGATGAACTTGAGGCTGATGTAGAAAAGCCAAAAACGAGATTGGGTCTCTTTCAGGGGGCAGATCCGATTGCTTTAAAACGATGGTGACTACTCCCCGCCCTGAAGGTCGGGGCTTCTATGGCTTCCTATGCCAACAGATTGTAATCCCAATCTGAGAATGTTTATGGCCGCGTTCCAATCACGGTCCATTGACAGCCCACATTGAGGGCAGTTATGGACTCTATCGGATAGCGACTTTTCAACAAAAAGACCACATCTTGAGCACATCTTAGACGTATTTCTCGGATCTACCAGGACTACCATCGAACCGGCACTTGCAGCCTTGTACGATGTTGCAGTTACCAGCATATTCCAGGCTACATCGGAGATGGATTTTGCCAAGCAGTGGTTACGCAACATGCCTTTAATGTTCAAAAGTCCAGGAGACCGGCCTAAAGACCGGGGTTTTCTCTGCCTCCGCACCCCAACGTTAGTAACCGATTCTCTGTACTGCTCCATGCCTTCGGGCATTATCCCGGGCCCAATAGTGGACGGCCTTGTCCGCAGCCTCCTTAGACAGCCATTTGAGAACTGACGAACTCAAGGATCACAGATATATTCGATGGAAACCCTATAAGTGTCAAGATATGTACGCGATCATTGCCTGCGGCGTCTTTGAAAGGGAGATCGAGCAGCTGCGGGAACGCTTAGGCTTTCCATCCGAGGCTCACTATCTGGAGCCGGGCTTGCACGTGGACTTCGACGAGCTTAAAGAGGCTCTGACAGCAGAGCTTGAGAAATGCAGGGGCTGCGAGGGAACGGTAGTTGTGTACGGCCAGTGCCACCCCAAGATGGAAGAGATTATAAAGCCCTATCATGCTGCCTTAATCGATTGCCAGAACTGCGTTGACGCCCTGATCACCCGCAAGGGCATGGAGGAGAAGGCAAAGCAGGGCCTCTTTTTCTATCTCTCGCCCGGGTGGCTGGATGCCTGGCAAGACATTTTTCATAGACTCAACTGGGGCCCAATGGAGGCGAGGCTGCAAATGGGCTCATTCAAAGGTGTCGTTTACCTGGATACGATGAAGGATGCAGGCGAGCGCGAGCAGGAACTTCTTGAATTCTTCGATTTTACAAACCTGCCTTTTGAGGTAATGCCTGTAGATTTGGATTATTTCCAGTCCCTGATTGCAGGCGCTAAAGGCAAGCTGGAGGCATAAATCTTTGGACGACCTGGATGAGATTAGGAAAAAGAAAATGGAGAAGATGATGAGCGAAATGAATAAGCCCCCCGAACCGGGGATTTCCTACCCCGATAAGCCCGTCGTTGTGACCGACAGCACCGTGGACTCAGCCGCCAGCCAGTACCCCCTATTCATTCTGGACTGCTGGGCAGAATGGTGCGGCCCATGCCTCATGATCGCCCCTGTTTTGGAGGAGATGGCGAAGGAGATGAAAGGCAAAGCGGTCTTCGGCAAGCTGAACGTCGACAAAAATCCCCTGACTTCCAACAAATACAGGGTAACGGCCATACCCACATTGCTCATCTTTAAGAACGGCAAGCTGCTGGACAAGCTCGTAGGCGCGCATCCAAAGGCAACGCTCGCAGGAAAAATTAGCAAGTACCTCTGAGCCGGACCTCAGAGGCTTTTTTTTAAGGTATGCTGTTTACGGCCTTAATTGTAGGGTAGCTACCGATATCGTATACAGGCTTGCTGTGAACTGAGCTTGGGACTTCGTACATCGGCCTCAAATTGGAATAAGCGCTGACATTGTAAATCGGCTTGAAAATGCTCGTATTGTAGGTTAGCTTTGCGGCAGTGCCCGACCGCTGGCTCACGTTGAAGGCCGGCTTTATGTTCGCAAATGCCTCGATATCGTAGGTGGGCTTCGAGCCGTACACATCCAGGTTGTTCAGGGGCTTTGTCTTCTCAAAGCCGACGCGAAGAGCCTTAGGTTGAGCTTGTTCTGGAGCCAAAGCCTGTTCCTGGGCAAGCGCCTCCGCCGCCAAGAAGAGCAGCAGGACTGCGATGAAGATGGAAACTGCGATCTTATGCATTTAAACTCTCCTTTGAGGATTTCTGATTCTTTGACGCCTCTTTAGGCCTTGAGATATTTCAATGCCTCAAGTAGTTTTTCCTGACGGCCAGGAGGGCCTTTGGTATGAGGCTTTTAGTTCTGTCTAGCCTAGTCTGACCTCATCTAGACTCGGCCTCTTCTTCTGCACCCTGCAATAATCGCTGCTACGGCCAGCGCAATCAGGCCGGAGGCTGCCGGGAGAGGAGACTGTTCAGTTTCTGCTGTTGAATTATTGATCGGCCTTGAGATGGCCTCTGCCTCGATTATGCTCTCCTCAACGTCCCTGATATCGCCGTCGTTGCCTAAGAGTACTATCGATAGCTGATAGACGCCGGGTTCAAGAGTTTCATTCCAGGAGATCTCCACAGTTTCGTCATCGCCTGTCAGCAGCACCGGAGTCCTTCTCTCAACCCTTGATAGTCGGGTTCCGTTTTGGGATAGATCAAACCTGAGGGTCCCCTCAAAGGGAACACGAGAGTTACCGATAACTGTCGCGCTCGCTCCGGTCTCATCCTCATAGGTCTCCGAGATTTCGGCGTCATCCTGAGACACGAACGAGTTCATGAAGGCCCTGGTCTGGTTATGGTTCAGCTCCACTATCTTTACGCGTCCTGTGTACCTTTTATTGTCCTCCAGGATTTGCTTCCAAGGATAGTTTATCTGCGTGGGGGCCGCAAGCCCTCCTGCAATGGGAACCGCCCTATCGCGAGACACGTAGACGGCCTTGTCACCAGAGATTAGCATATAATAAATATCCACGATCGTTGGATCTCTATCGCTGATAGAGAGATGCATGCCTCTGGAATCGGCATAGAAGTCGCGCACATCGAACCTCACAGGAATGCGCCCGCCATAGAAGAAGTTGTTGCATTTCCTGGTAACCTCTGTATTATTTTTCCAGAGGCTTGCGCAAACATCATAAGATCCTTCCTCGGCATTAAAAGCAGCCCAGCTTGTGATATAGGTTCCCGGCCCATCCAGGTCTATGTTCCTGGTCTGAAGCAAATCGCCCCTGGAGACCAAATCCAGACGCAGGGCATAGCCTGCAACATCTCCATCCACAGTCACATCTGCCGACTCGATGCTGGAGTATAGGTCCGTGATTTCTTGAGAATGAGCCATGCCGGTAAAGGCCGCAAGGGCTGCCAGAAGCCAGACTGCCGCGTAAATTCTCATGGATACAACCTGCAAGTGAGCTGTTGCTACCTTAATAGCTTTAAAACTAACGTGTCCGCCGCTTCTAAGAGGCAATCTCATCAAAAAGAAATTGCCGGGAGTGGAAATATTCCTCCGGCTTACAGAGACAGGGAGTGGGTGAATGGCGCTACCACCGTTATCAGCAGCGATGTCAGGACCAGCCATGCCAAAAGTGCAACCACGGTTTTGGTCAGGCGCTCTGCCTTCTGGACGTTCACAACCCGCTCAAAGCCCGACTGGACCAGGTCGCGGAAGATATGTCCGCCGTCAAGCGGCACAGCCGGCAGGCAGTTGAACAGCCCTGCATAGAGGTTGATCCAGCCAATCCACAGCAGCAGGTTTGCAATCCAGAAGAACCTGAGCCCGAGCGGCTCCGCCCAGCCTGTGGGCTCGAAGACGCCGGTGATCCAGCCGCTAAATCCCGGAAAGCCTCTCTCGGTAAACCCTGGAATCCCTGCAAAGGGAAGTCCCAGCAGATAGGTAAATCCCGCCAGCCCGCTTTTCGGTATGGAGTTCAAAGCGACCAGGAACTGCTTTGCCGGAGCCTGCTGAAAGGCCACACCCCCAACGTAGATTGCATCGGTATAAGCGGCTTCGGGCGAAAATACGATGCCCATAAATCCTTTATTGAGGCCGCTGCCGTCATCGTCTGGATAGGCAATAAGGGCAAACCTGTAGACCTCACCGCTTGCAGACGTCACCGATATTTCTTGCCCCGGGTGGGTGGTGTTCATATAGCTCCTGAAATCATTCAGCCCCCCGATCCTCGTGCCGTCTATGTCTGCGATGATCGTTCCCGCTGGCATGCCTGCGTTCCCGGCAGGCGAATCCTCAATGATCGATGCAACTTTGATGCCCTCTACGGCGCTTCCTTTCAAAGAGAGGGTCTCGCGGCGATCGTCGCTCATGACCACCACGTCGGCGCTGCCGTCGCTGAGGGCCTCGCCGAGCTGGGATAGACTGCTGATAGCACTTCCATCGGCCTCGAGGAGGACCATGCTTTTCTGGAAGCCTGCCGCGTCGCCCGCAGACTCATCCTGAACATCGACCGCCACCACCCGCTCCAGAGGCGAAATGGAGCCTATTACAGGCCCGAAGAAAAGAGCCATGGCAATAATTGCGACCAGGAAGTTGGAGATCACTCCGGCGGAGAGAATTCTGATCCTTGCAGCCTTGCTCACCAGCGGCGGCCGATCCTTGCTGCCGAAGAGCTCCTCCTCATCCGGCTCGACGAATGCCGCTATCGGTGCGAGCAGGAAGGTGACGATCCCCATGGATTTAACCCTCACGCCCTCCACACGGCTTAGGATCCCGTGCGCGAATTCATGGACGACCATGGTCACAAAGAGGGCTATCCAGCCCCATACGAAGGGAATGTACTCGTTTAATCCCGGTATCAGCAGTATATTCCTCGGCGCATTGTAGCTGCTGGGTTCCGGCGGCTCCTGTATCATGAGATAGGTCATGAGCAGCAGTATTGCCAGGAAATAGCCCATGCTGAGGATAACCAGCGGCACGCCCGCAGATGCCAGAAGCCTCCAGAATCCTTTGGGCTGGCTCAGCCTGTCCAGCAACTTTAGGCCGTGCGTCGTGCGCATGAAAATGACCAGGGGTATTGGGCCCCAGGTAGTTAATCCTCGCCTTTTCCATGCCTCGCTATTCTTTATTGGGAGAAGCAGAAGGGAATAAATGCCGATAAGTATGGCTGCTATGAGCAGCCAATCCATTAGGGTAAGCTCCAGGGCGAAATTCAACCTTTTTTCCTCACGGAATTATTTGGATTTATTTGGATCTATTTGAATCTCAATGTATATTACAGTGCGTTTTGATCCTTCAGCTCATCCTTGGCCAGCTCCTGATGCTTTTTCTCCAGGAAGCTGTAAACGTTGCCGTGGGGCGCGCCGTCCAGCAGCATCTCTATCGCCGCACGGGCGATCCTGATCTGCTCGGGGTAGCCAAGCAAGGCTACAGTCTTGCCGTAAACCGACACTTTTGCCCCTGAGAGCCGCTCCATTATCTCCCTTGTTCTCCCGTCTTTGCCTATGATCCGCCCTTTTATGCGCGCCATATCGCTCTTGGTTCCGATCGTCTTGGAGAGATCGAGAACATCCAGCATCAGCATCTCGTCGTCTAAAACAGGCAGCGCCCTCTCTGGGGAGAAACCTCTGCCGATCGCACGCACCAGATCCATGACCCTCATGGCTGAAAGGGGGTCCTCCGCAGATGCGATGGAAACCGTGCCTGTTTCGCTATCAATCACCAGTTCTGTCTTGGTCTTCTCCTCGATAAGGCTTTTCATGGACCCGCCGGGCCCTACCAGTACGCCTATGCGTTCTTCAGGAATCTTGATTTCCAATTCCTTAAACCTCCTCTTAAATCATTGATCGGCTTTCGCCAGCTTGGCATCGCTTTTTACCTTTGCCCATATCTCCTCTTCAGAGCCGATGCCGTACTTTTTTTGGAAATAGCGGGCAATATTTGCAATATCGCGCTCCAGGAACTTCCTCGACATGGGATGGTCGAGAGTCACAGACTGGCCCATATCGATCACTGCCGGCTCGCCGTCGTAAAGCACATTGAACTCGCTTAAATCGGCGTGAACAAGCCCCGCGCGGTTGTAAAGCACAGATATGTATTCGACCAGCTTATCGAATACCCGCCTCGCCTCCTCAGGGTCCAGGCTCACCTCTTTGAGAGGCGGTGCAGGATGGTCTTTGTTTCCCACAAGCTCCATGATGAGGATATTCTCCCTCATGGCAATGACGTGGGGCACGCGAATGCCCACCTCTTCAGCGCGCAGCAGGTTGCGGTACTCCTTTTTGGTCCAGGCGTTGACGACGGATTTTTTGGTTCCCTTCACGCTTCCAAACCTTGGATCTCCGTGCAGGTAATCCTGCATGGCCTTGAAGTTGCTGGTGGATATCCTGTAAATCTTGATGGCGAGGTCCTTGCCCCCGCCAAGAGCAGAGAAAATGTTCGCCTCTTTTCCGGTAGCAATCGACCCGCCCAAGGCATCGATCACTCCCTTGCTGGCAAGGGAATACAGGTTCAGAAGCGTGCGCGTGTCGAAGACGGACTCTAAGACCTTCAGATCATCGGAGTCCTTTATCCTCGTGCGCAAAACATCGATTCTGGTATCGAACTCCTCATCCCTGGAACGCCTGCTCATGCAGTGCCTTTGAGGAATCCCTTGCGCTGCAGCCAATCCACCTGAGGTCCTGTGTATCTCCAGACCACATCGGCCTTGTCATTCTGGAACTCCCAGGGTATGATTATAACCACATCGCCCTCTCTAATCCAGATTCTCTTCTTCATCTTGCCGGGTATGCGGGCCATTCGGGTTACCCCGTCCAGGCCTCTGACCTTTATTCGGTTTGATCCAAGCAAGCTCTCCACATGACCAAATATTTCTCTATCTTGCTTTCGGGGAAGGCGGACCCTGGTAATTACGGCCCCCTCTTCCTCCTCATTTCTCTTATACAGCGTATCACCTCTAATAGCAATGGACATCAGATCAATGGAATCTTCAGGAACTTATCATTTATCGCTCCGGAAGGAGCCAAATCTCTTTTTCGCGCCCTAAAAGATTAGAATCCCTGTTAAATAGTTAAAGGTTGTGACGAACAGAATAATTATGGGCCCGACGCGATTCGAACGCGTGATCCCCGCCGTGTGAAGGCGATGTCATAACCAGCTAGACCACGGGCCCTCGAAGAATGGGAATCAGCTATCTGTTATTAGTATCTTGCCCTAGAAACGCGGGAGGGGTCCCAAACCGACCATCCAACCATACCTATTTAAATAGGAATTCGCGAAACAATTATTTGAATGAGTTTTAAAGCATTCAAGGCATCCAACCCCGCATATGCCCTATATGAGCGTCTTCTTAAAAGAGAGGTGCTGGCGGTAAGTCCTGTTGAGCATGTTGCAATAATTCAGGACGGAAACCGCCGGTACGCGATGCGAAAGGGCATTTCAAAGGTCCTGGGGCACAACCACGGAGCAGAGACCACTGAGAGTGTCATGGATTGGTGTCTGGAGCTGGGGATCAAGCACCTGACCCTTTATACGTTTTCTACGGAGAACTTCAAGAGGGACGAGAACGAGAAGCGCTATCTCTTCGATCTGATCAAGAACAAGTTTTTCGAGCTTTGCGATTCTCCCAAGGTGCACAACAACCGGATTCGCGTCAGGGCCATCGGCAGGATAGACCTTCTGCCATCCGATCTGCAGGAGGCGATATGCCGCGTGGAAGACGTAACTCGCAGCTACTCAAGGATGTACCTAAATGTTGCTCTGGCCTACGGCGGGCAGGGTGAGCTGGTGGATGCTGCCAGAGCACTGGCTCGCCGCGTAAAGGAGAAAACCCTGAGGGTCGAGGAGCTAAACGAAGACCTCGTAGCACAGTACCTCTACCCTCACGATGGAGTGCCCGTCCCGAAGGTCGACCTGATTATAAGGACTGGCGGAGAGTTTCGGACATCCAACTTTCTTCCCTGGCAGGCGAATGGGAACGAATGCGCTGCATATTTTTGCGCGCCTTACTGGCCGGAGTTTAGAAAGATCGACTTTCTGCGTGCCATAAGGACTGCTCGGGCGCGTTCCCCAGGCCAACAGGCTTAATTACATGAAGCATGCCATTCCCCATCTATTGTCCCGATGGGGTAGTGGACATCCCGGAGGCCTGCGGTGCAGTTCTGGCGCGGAGAGCCTTCAACCCGGGTTCGAATCCCGGTCGGGACGCTATTTTAAGCGTTCAACATCCGATAGCAAGGATTATTTTTATATGGAATGCTTGACTTCTTAAATTTGAGGCTTTATGGTTTTAGACAACTTAGGCGGATCGCTGCGAAATGCACTACGAAAGATCGCATCGGCGAATAAAATTGACAAGGCTCTGGTGGATGAGGCTGTCAGAGAAATCCAGCGTGCCCTGCTTCAGGCCGATGTAAATGTGAAGCTCGTCATGTCCCTCTCCAACAAGATAAAGGAGAGAGCGCTGGGTGAAAAGCCGCCTGCAGGGATGAACCCAAGGGAGCACGTCATCAACATCGTCTACCAGGAGCTGATAAACCTCGTTGGAAGGGGCGCCGACATCCCCCTGAAAAAGCAGACCATAATGCTCGTGGGCCTGCAGGGCTCAGGAAAGACTACGACCGCCGCAAAGCTGGCCACATTCTTCCAGAGGAAGGGCCTCCGGACCGCGGTCATATGCGCCGATACATTTCGCGCCGGAGCATTCGACCAGCTAAAGGCGCTGTGCGAGAGGCAGGGGATATTCTTCTACGGCGAAAAGGGCAACACCGACGCACCTGCTGTGGCTCGAAACGGCCTTGAGGCCACGAAAAGATACGATGTCAGGATCGTGGATACCGCCGGCCGCCACGCGCTGGAGGCCGACCTCATCCAGGAGATGAAGGATATTCATGCCGTGACCCAGGCAGATCACAAGCTCCTGGTGATGGATGCCGCAATCGGCCAGCAGGCCAGCGAGCAGGCCAAAGCCTTCAACGAGGCAGTGCAGATCACGGGAGTGATAATCACAAAGCTCGACGGCACCGCCAAAGGCGGAGGGGCTCTATCTGCCGTTGCAGAGACAAAGACCTCTGTGGCCTTTATAGGCGTCGGAGAGACTCCGGCTGATCTTGAGAGGTTCGAGGCTGACAGGTTCATCTCACGCCTGCTTGGCATGGGCGATATCAAAACGCTCATCGAGAGGGCTCAGGAGGTCCAGTCCGACGAGGAAGTGGACATCGAGTCCATGATGAGGGGCAAGTTCACCCTCAAGGACATGTACAAGCAGATGGAGGCCATGAACAAGCTGGGCCCCTTAAAGCAGATCATGCAGATGCTTCCGATGGGCGGCCTCGGGGTTGAGCTGTCGGATAAAGATTATCAGATGACAAAGGACCGCCTGGACAAATACAGGGTCATAATGGACTCCATGACCGAGGCGGAGCTGGATGATCCCAAGATAATAACCGCATCGCGAATCAAGCGCATTTCAAGAGGGAGCGGCTCCTCCCCGGAGATGGTCCGCGAACTCCTGAAGTCTCATCAGGCCATGCAGAAGGCCATAAAGGGCATGAAGGGCGGCATGGGAAAGATGA
This sequence comes from uncultured Methanotrichaceae archaeon, assembly GCA_964534145.1. Classification (GTDB taxonomy): domain Archaea; phylum Halobacteriota; class Methanosarcinia; order Methanotrichales; family Methanotrichaceae; genus CAWJYS01. The sequence goes on from CAZHNU010000032.1 coordinate 16,667, forward strand.
ATATGAAGCGGCTCATGAAGAGATTTGGGCCGGGAATGAATGCCTGAGACACTGCACACACTGCACCTGCGCACCCGGCTACACGCCTGCATGCGCAGACGTCCATGCCGATTCGACACCGGCGGTTCGGCCTATTTCCATTAAATTTCTTTATTCTCAACCTCTTGAGTCCCTATGGCCGTTCCCTTTTTCGCAGTGCCATCAGGCATGACCTTGGCATAATCTCCCAGGACGGCTTTACCCCCGCTCTTGAGATCGAACCTGTACAGCTCTCCTTTTAAAGAGACAAGCTCTAAAATCAGCCTGTTTTCATCATCCTTCGCGCCTATTGCGCCCATGCTCTCGACGGCACTCGCGTCATCTTTGGCCATTTGCGCACTGCCGAACAGATCCTTTCCGGCATTGAACAGAACTGCATCGATATGGCTGCCCTCTTCCAGGTCGAGGGAGATGCTGATACTGCCTGCACCGTTCGGCTCATCTTTCGCTTCTGCTCCCTTCGAAAGAGCCAAAGCCGCCCCATTCAGGGCTGAACTGGCCGTTGCAGAATTTTCCGGCTTGTTCGCGAGATAATAATCCCGTGAAAAGTCTTCGTAGCTCATCATATCGACATCAAAGCTGGAATCGCCCAGGAAGTTATAGCTCGATGAGGCTCCCCCGCCGCAAGAGCAGGTTGCTGCGGACGGATGAGCGCAAAATAGCATTAAGCAGATCAGGATTATAAGTGAGGCCTTATGAAGTTTCATCATAACTCATCAAGGTTGCTATGCATTCGCCAGCCTTTAAAGATTGCTAATCCAGTTTTTGATTTAGTTTTTGATTTAGCTTATTGAAAAATGGTGCTTAGGATATCTGCAATGCAGTCCGCATTAATGCCTCTCATCAATGCTTTTCAGCGATCAACCAGAAGTGACGCTTGTAGTTCCGTCTGAGGTGGTAGTCGTGGTGCCGCCAGGGGTGGAAATTATGTTAGTGCCGCCGGGAGTGGAAATTGTTGTAGTGCCATCAGAGGTGGCCGTTGTCTGTCCATTGCTGCTGCTGTAAAAGCTCCTATTTCCGCCAAGGTTGTTCTGGCCTGCCGGCAGGCCGATTAGCCCTGAAGATTGACCGATCGGCTGGGCTGTAATTCCTGCAGACTGGCCTATCGGCTGAGCTGAAACGCCAGCGGGCTGCCCTACCACTGCGCCCGAAGAGCCCGCGCTGGCGCCGCTGCCAAGAGCCGTCGTCTGCCTGTAATCCAAAATCTGATCTGATACGCCCGTAACGGTTCCGGACCAGGTAGCTCCGTTGGCTGCGAATGCCTGATATCTTCCCGACAGCGATGCGCCGGAGCCTGCAATATTCAGCCTGTAGACCTCGGCAGCATCCACAGGCAGGATATAAATGGCCATCCCGTTTGTCGTTTGAGATCCAGCTGCAGTAATCCTTTGTGTTCCTGTCCCGCTGGTCATGTTGCCGTATCCCAGCAGCAAATCATTGCTTTGAATGATATTGAGGTCAATCTGTCTGGTAATGCCGTCAATGAGGTTCAGCGACATGGTTCCAGTCAGGTTTTCCGCAGTAGGTGCCCCGATGCTTGCTCCCTGGGGCGCAGCTCCAGAGCCTACCGTTATTGGCGTCTCGATTCCCGTACCCGTGTTTACAGTTCCTAAATAGCCCTGCGATGATGCCTGCATCGCCAGGCCGATGAGAAATAAAATCGGCAGCAATTCTCTTATCATTATTTACCTCCAATTTTTACTACAATATGTTATGCAATTTTAAAAGTAATAATATTATCTATATGGACATGCCATTGAAAATGAGAAAAAGGGCGAAGGGCGATCGAGATACCGATCGCATCCCAGTTCTGGTTTTGGTTGAACTCGATATCCAGGATCAATATCCTCAAGCAGCCTGCTGTCCTGTGCCTGGCTGCTGTGCGTCAGACTGCTGTGCAACCTGCTGTGAGGCCGATGGCTGAATCTGCGTAGCAACTGCAGCTGATGTGCTCTGAGCAGGCCACAGGCTTCCGAAGGCAACTCCCGGCTGAGTTACGCCCTGAGAGCTGTAAACGTAGCTTCCGTCCATAGATCCCGGCTTGATGTCGAGGTTGAACCTGTAAACGCTCTGGCTGCCTGTAGGTATGACGTACAGGGAAAGCATGTCGGCCAGAACCGTTCCGCCTGCCGTAACCTGCGTCCGAACGCCACCGTCGGTCAGCTCACCATAGCCGAACACGTCGTTTCCGGTCTGGTAAAGGTTCAGCGTAAGGTATCTGTTGACCGTATCTCTCAGGTTAAAAGACCAAGAACCTGCTGCGGGCGATGGTCCCAGTCCCTTAATCACGACTACAGGAGTTCTCACATTCTTCTCAAGTATTCCCGGCGTCATTCCAGTAGCTGCGCTTGTGTAAAACAGGCTCTCATTTCGGAAAGAGAGCACTGCGTTGTTAGCAACTTCCTCGTCATTCGCATAAACGCCCTCTCTCACTTCCTGATATATTTCGTTGCCCGACATATCTTCTGCCGGAAACGTCGGCTCGTAGTTCTTCGGGCCAAGTGGTATCTCGCCCAGCGCCAAAACTGAGAGACAGACCATCGCGGCCAAAGCTAATGCCACACTTCTAAATCCCATCTCCTTAAACCTCCAAATTTGAATTGATAATACGCCTTTTCGGCTTTAAGGCTTTAAAGGTTACTCTCGAAAAATGATTACTGGGGCACGGACCTTTCGCCCGATGCAGTCCCAGTCCAGGTCTCTCCGCTGGCAGCAAAGGCATCATAGTCTCCGCTGGCTAAATCGCCGTCAAGATCCAGCGCTATTCTATAGAGGCCTATAGTTCCGATGGATGTTATATCCAGGTACATGGTTTCATCGTCCACAACACCGGAGGCTGCAACTACAAGAGTGTCGTCGCCCTCGTTTATGCTGCCCGTACCAAATACTGCATCTCCTGACTGGAAGAGGGTCAGTACCATCTCCTTGGCAGCGCCGTCCTCCAGAGTAAACAACCAGCTGCCCCCAACGCCTGCTGCATCAGACGAGGATGCATCGCTTTGAACTCCGGATGTATCCTCGGCAGTGGATTGCTCTGTTGTTGAGGTGTCTTCTGTTGTGGATGTCTGTGTTTCATCAGCGCTCGCTGCATCCTCGCTTCCCGAAGCCTCTGCAGCAGCCCTGGATTCCTTTGCGCTATTGCCGCTAGCTGAGAGGGACTCAGGCATTGTGAAGTCAACGCCGGTTCTGTTGGCCCACTCCTTCTTGGATGCCTCCGGCGTTGGTGCAAATCCGGTGCTGGTTTTTAAAACTCCGGGGCTATTGCTTGCCTCGATCAGCTTATCTGCCAGGGACTCTCCCGGACCCAGGCTAACGGAGTTTGGATCTTGAATCGCGGACACGCTGGCGGACAGACATGCCGTTAAGAATAAAGCCAATAGGATTGATGCTATAAATTTCATTTCGCTGAAACCTCCTTTAAGATGACCTTTACCGACCTTTATCAAATGCTTTTTTTATTGCATCTTTCTTTTTACCAGCCAGGCCCATGAGACCTACTGGCTGATAAGTCTAGTTACACATCGACAGATGACGTTAAAAACCTTACGGCTCTTCATCAATTACATTTAAAAATTTGTTATTCAGGAGATGTTTCCTTCAGCTACTCCTGACCATGCATTACCGCTTGCGCTGTATGCAGCATACTCTCCAGACAGAAGATTGCCACTTAGGTCCATGTCCAGTCGGTAGAGGTTCATGTCGTTTAGGGATAGAAGGTCAAGGCGGATCTTGTTGCCGGAGACGGATCCTGTCGCTGCAACCTCCTGAGTGACATCTCCGTAAACCATAATCCCTCTGCCGAAAATAGCATCGTCTGCTTGAGCCAGCATCAGGTTTGCAGATCTCTCTATGCTGTCTGTGAGGACCAGCGACCATTTGCCCGCAACGCTTGCAGGAGAATATGTGACCTCTGAGGCCTTTGAAGCTGAAGGCAGCATGTCCCTGGTTACAGCTACCGCGGCCTTCTTGCCGGTCCCTAGAGTTGAGCTGCTTTTTCCCGGATTGAAGAGGTCTTCCTCCCCAAAGGCCTCTCTTATTTCCTGTTTGGCAGAGTTGTCGCCCGTATCCAGGTAGCCGCCGACGCCGGACAATGCATTATCGTCCTCTGCAAATGCTATAACAGTAAACGTAAACATGGCAAGAGCTGCGAAACACAGTAACAACTTAAGATAACCCAATACAATCTCTCCTTTTTATTGGCTGCACTTTTATGGAACGATCGTCCATAAACCTGGCGCTGCAGCGCCGGAATTGTGCGAAAAAGAGCCGATTGATTGAAAAGGCAAAGGAAATAATAGAAGAAAAGCAAGCCAGGGCTAAAGCCCCGACATTAGTTAGAAGACTCACGACGTGGCGTTCAGATCAAACGGGCTGAAGGTGCGGGCCTCGTTCTTGCCGCCGGCAACGGTCCCCTTGATCGGCTCGCCCCCGGCAGGCGCGAAGATATACAGCGTTCCTGAAATGCTGTTCTGGTTGCTGCTATCTATGGTGAGCCTGTAGAGATAGACATCCTCAAGGGATACAACGTTTAAGACCATGGAGTTCCCCTCGGCCAGGTAGCCATCGGCGGTGACTGGCTGCTGTCTTAAGCCTTCGCTGTAAACGCCTGTGCCGAATAGCAGGTTCCCTACCTGGAAGATGCGCACATCAATATCGCCGAGAGGCCTCATCTTATTGCTGTCCAGCAGCTCGAACGACCAGTTTCCTGCGCCGTTCCAATAGGGATAGCCCGTAACGTCCGGCAGCACGACGCCGCCTGTCTTTGCCAGATACTCCGACGTATGCTCTGTGCTGACAATCCTTTCCCAGGAACCCATTCCTAAAGGGTCCTCCTTTGTGTTTTGCTGGGCGGACGTCGTGGCTGCAGTTGCCGCAAAAAAGGCCATAGCCGCAATTAGAAATACGCTATAACGTCTCATGTTTATCGAACCTCCAACTCTAGTCCAGTTAACCTGGATCCACGAAGCGTGGTGGACCACAATGGCGGATAAACCTGACGCTTTTCAAGCCATTGAGCCTTTAGCCTTTTTCTAAAAAAAGGTTGTTTTCCTCATGCTCTTCCGCTGATATCTGTAAGCTCCTTTAGCCTTCTATCCAGAACCATCTGCGTTGGAAGCATCCGCCACCGGTAGTTGCCGTTATGCTCTCCAGGCCGGTTCATTCGGGCCTGTGATCCCAGGCCCAGTACATCCTGCATGGGAGTGATCACTGTATCAGCAATGGAGAGCATTGTGAGCCTTATCATCTCCCATGAGACCTCCTCAGATGAAACCCTCCTTCCCAGATACCGGAAAAGCCGTTCCCTTTCCTCAGGAGGCATGCCATTCTCAAACCACCCTCTGGCAGTGTCAGTGTCGTGCGTGCCGGTATATGCCACGCAGTTTTTGATGAAATTGTGAGGAATATGATGGCATAGCGCAATGTCTTCTCCAAAGGCGAACTGGAGAACCCTCATGCCGGGTATCTTAAACTCATTTACGACCTCTCGCACATCTGCTGTGATGAATCCGAGGTCCTCGGCAACTATCGGCAGGCAAGGAAAGCGTCTCTTGAGCGCTCCTAAAAAATCCTCTGCTGGAGCCTGGGACCATTTCCCTGCTTTGGCAGTCCTGCTTCCCGCCTTTACTGCCCAGTAGGCGACAAGGCCTCGAAAGTGGTCAATTCTTAAAAGGTCGAAGAGATTGAGGTTATGCATAACTCGGCGAATGAACCACGAGAAGTCGTCCTCTGCCATGACATCCCATCTGTAAGTGGGATTTCCCCAGAGCTGGCCGTTCTCGTTGAAGCTGTCCGGAGGCACTCCTGAAATGGTGATGGGCATTTTTTTCTCGTCCAGGTCGAATATCCGAGGATGGGTCCAGACGTCGGCGCTGTCGTAGCTCACGTAGATAGGAAGATCGCCCAAAATCCTTATTCCCAGCCTGCTGCAATATTCCTTTAAAGAATACCACTGCTGGAAAAAGATGTACTGGAGGAACTTCTCCTTCTCAATTCTATTCGCAAGCCTTTGCCTTAGATTATCCAGCGCACCTTCATCCCTATCCCTGATCCGAAGAGGCCACAGGTCCCAGGAGCGGTCGCCGAAATGCTCCTTACAGGCGGCGAAAAGGGCATAGTCATCCAGCCAGCCCGAGTTCTCGGAGCAGAAATCGGCGTATCTGCAGCCTTCGCGGACAGTCGCAAGGCCGCGTTCTCTGAAACGCTCGTAGGCAGACTCAAGTAGCCTCTCTTTATATTCCGTAACCCTGGGATAGTCGATGGTTCCTTCCGGAAATGACGGCCGGTCGTCCAGGTCGCTCTTTTCGATCAGTCCCTTTTCCTGCAGGAGCTGAGGGCTTATGAGCATCGTATTTCCCGCGAAGGCCGAGGGGCTGTCGTAAGGATTGTTGTTCATCTTCAGACTGGTGGGGTTGAGAGGATTGATCTGCCAGATGCCCTGACTGCTTTTTGCCAGGAGATCCGCGAAGCTGTAGGCATCCGGTCCGAGGTCTCCTATCCCGTATGGCGAGGGCAAAGAGACCATATGGAGCAAAATGCCGCTTATTCTCATTGTCCCGCCTCGCCCATCAGCAAGGCAACGGGCAGATGCCTGAAAGCCTCACGTAGATAGATTTTGCCGCCTGTCATATCCTCCCCTGTTATGGCATTTCTCCACCTCATAGGCGCCTCCTTTGGAAGGCGAATTAAAGCATCATCGCTTCCCTCACCTAAGGAGGCAGGAAATCGCGGAGCCAAAGCCAACGCCCATTTGTTCCCGAGTACTCTGGCGAATGCCACAACCCGCCCTTTGTGCATTCCCTCTGCCGCAATCGGCCGATAAGTTCCTTTTAAAAAGAGATCGGCGTTATCCCGTCGCGCCATCAAAAGCCTGTTGATAAGGAACAGCTTTATCCTGCCATCCTCCTGCTCCGCCAGGAGGGACCTGATAACCTGCAGCAAATCCATATTCCCTTTTTTCCTCATCTCTGCAAGATAAGACATTCTCCTCTGATAATCTACGGGCCGGCGGTTATCGGGGTCCACGAAGCTGAAGTCCCAAAGCTCAGTTCCCTGGAAGAAGTCAGGCACCCCCGGAGACACGATTTTTAAGAGAGTCTGGGATAAGGAGTTGCGAATGCCAAGGATCGCCACCTTTCGCTGGAAGGAGGCGAAGTCGTCGTAAAAATCGGATGAGGGATCCATAATGTCCTGGAAGAAAGACAGCACCGCATCCTCATATGCCCTATCGACCCTCATCCAGTCGGAGTGAGCCTTGGCCTCTCTCAAGGCCTTTACGAGGTATCCTTTAGCCCTTTCCAAAAATGACGGAAGGTCTCCCGATTGGAAGGGAAAGGCTCCAATCAGGGCCTGGTAGATCAGATACTCCTCATTTCTATCCGGAACAGGCACTCCATACAATTTCCTTTTCATGGGCTCATTTTGCCTGCTCCACCTCATGACGGACTCGCGCCACTCATCAGGAATCAGAGAGAGGACGCTGATCCTCATACGCGAGTCCTCGCCCCTCTTGGTATCATGGGTGGCCGTGGCGTTCAAGGAGTTCGGCCATTTTTCAAGACGTCTTTCGTTAAAGCGGTGAAACTCCTCAACCGTTGTGCCGAACCTCTCGGGACTTCCGCCAACCTCGTTTAAGGAGATGAGATTGTTGTAGCAGTAAAGGACTGTGTCCTCGAATCCCTTGGCCATGAAAGGCCCGGTGAACTGCTGAAGCCTGGCAGCAAAGTCCCGGTAACAAGCCCTCCTCTCTTCACTCAGGGAGGCATCTGTCAGCACCTTTCCCAAGAAGGTTATTTCACTTTCCGCCTCCGGGCATCTCTCCAGTGCCCTCGCAAGAGCGGCCTGAATTGCTGCCAGATCGGATTTGCCCAGCGCCCCTCGGCTACCGTACGTCCTGTAAACAGAAAGCGATGCCATGAACTCCCCGAGGGCGTTCCTAAGTCCGGAGAAGGAAAAATCGTGCCCCTGGCGGTCCTTTTCGGAAGCACGTTTGAGGAGGCGAGCGAGGTTATCCACATCACCACCCATATACCGCTCCTTTATCAGCTTCTTTTTTTTGTAGACAATATTACCGTAGGGCTCCCTTAACCCCGAAAAATCTCTATAGATGCCCTCGAATCTGGTAGCGTTATCTTTGCAGCAAAAGATGCCGTTGAGCATGTTTAGGAAATCGTATCCTGTAGTCCCTGAAACAGGCCAGTTGGGAAGTTCCTCATCCCATGCGAGAATCTTTTCCACCACTGTGTAGATGTCTCCCAGGTGCTCGTTTAGCCTGCAAAGATATTCCTTGGGATCGTAAAGCCCATCTATATGGTCGATCCGCAGGCCCGTGACTGCGCCTATGCGGATGAGATCCAAAAGGAGAGTGTGAACGTAATCGAATACATCCAGTCTTTCGACCCGAAGCGATATCAGATCGTTGATCGTGAAAAACCGCCTGTAGTTTATCTCCTCTGATGCGACCTTCCAGAATGACAGGTAGAATATTTGCTCCAGGAGAAGTTTATCCAGTAAATCGAAGCTTCTTGGATCTCCGCTCCTTCCTCTGAAGGCCGCCAACCGTGATTCAAAAAAGGCTTTGAATTTCAAATCATCGCTGCAAAGGTTCCACAGGTTTTGCTTTAAACCCTTTACTATTTCGGGATTCTTGCCGGCCTGCGCGATCATATCCCTGAGAAATCCGGGAATAGGGGAGTTTGCAGCATCGCTTTCCAGTCCCAGGATCCGCGGATACGATTTCAGGCTTAGAGGCAGCCTGAACCCGCGGTAATCGACGACAAGGCCGTCCCGACCAAAGGCGAGGCTGATCTCGCTCCTCTCCAGCGCATTTTCGTAAAGATCTCCAAGAAATGGAGCGAGAATTTTCCCACTCATTCCTGCAAACCTACGGCTCCAGTCCACATCGAAGAAATTATAGTACCTGGAGCGTTCTCCCCGCTCCAAAACATCGTAGATGAGGGGATTTTCAGGGCTGTAGGCCATGTGGTTGGGGACCATATCCAGCAGCAATCCCATTCCACGGGACTGCAGCGTAACGACCAGCTCGCTAAAGTCCTCCGCACTTCCAAGCTCCGGGTTCATCCGGCTGTGATCCACCACATCGTAGCCGTGGGCGCTTCCGGCCCTTGCCCGGAAGATCGGGGAGACGTATATGTCTGAAATGCCCAGGTCGTGCAGATACGGAACAATGCCCAAAGCATCTCGAAATCCAAATGTCGAGTTGAATTGCAGCCTGTAGGTGGCCACCGGAAATCGCATCAGTGCGTCCTCACGTACATGTGGCCCTCAAGAGCTTCAAGCTGCTCCACCCATTTTCTGGCAGCCTCATCGCCCTTATCTGCTCTTTCTTTCACCTGAGGGTACAGGCTCTTGCTTATGATGAAGAGGATATTTTGGGCCTTCCAGAGGTGAGGTCCCAGCTGCAACGGCTCAATTATCGCCATCATATCGTTTATGGTCTTGGGTATCCCTACATCCTCGGGAGTTTTCCAGAACTCCTCCATAAGCGCGGTTATCTTCTTGCCCGCAATGTAACCCAGGCTGAACCTGTTAATATCCGGATAAAACTTCTTCGCATCCTCTGCGACCTGCCGAAGCCTTGCCAGATCAAGCTTTTGTGCCTCCAGGACCGTCTGAAGATCATTGTTTACTATGAACTTGCCTATAGCATTCAAAACATCCGGCAGAGGAACCCCGAGGTTCCTCATCACCATTATCGCAGGTACATGATGCTCATAGGTCCTTCGAAGGGTCCCATCGATTTCTTCGATGTTTGCCTTGAGGATCTGGTTAAAGACCTTAACCTGCTCATCCCTGAAAAGATGCCAGAGGTTATAATTGTGATCGCCAAAGTGCTTATCCATCAGGCGTATGACATCCGGCAGATCACCTTTGGCAAAAGCTCCTTTGATCTCGTCCCTCATTGACCGCGTCTGCTCCTCCCCCCAGAACTTTTGCACGCCGGCGTTTATGTTGTGATCGCCGAAATGGAGAACTGCAAAGTTATACGTCTCCTCAATCCATGTTATATCGGAACGCACGTGTATTTTGCCGATGGCCAGCTTTTGCTCTCCAAGCTTTTGAAGGTCGTAGTACTCCCTTTTAACACGATAGCTGTAGATTTTGGCCATCTCCGGATACTCCTCAAAGATGGAGGATATGGCATAGTGAGCGACAACCCTATCAAGATCAACTGCTGCAGGCTTTACTAGCATTCTGTAGATGTTCGCGCCGTCTTTGAAATCGGGAATATTGCTTTTGGCCCCGCGAAGAATATCGGTATATCCCGGCTCCAGGTCAACGCCGGTTAGAAACTTGGCAATCTGAATTGCCCGCGCTGCATATTTCATCACCTGTGTTGTCTCAATGCCCGATATCTCATCGAAAAACCAGCCATCGCTGGTGAACATCAGCATGGCGTGCCTCTCCATCTCCAGAAGCTTTAGGGCCCTGATCTTATCATTCAGGGATAACTCCCGCGTCGCGTGCCGGTCGAAGAACCTGTCCACATTCTCCGTGGACCTATCCAGCATTATATCGATGTAGTCGTCTCTGGCAGACCAGGGGCTTTTCAGCAAAGCAGCAGCCTCCTTCTCATAGATGGGGATCAGCGCATCTCTAAGCCAGTCCATGGCCCACCTGAGCGGAGTTCTCCATCCCTGATTCCAGCCGGGGTGCATGCCGCTGTTATCGCCGCAATCGCTCATCCACCGCTCGACTCCATGAGCGCAGCTCCATGACGTTCTCTCGGCGATCTCGGCCTCATGCGTTGGCGGGAACTTCTCCAAATACTCGCCGTAAACCGTCACATTGGCAAGGTGATTTGATTCAAGGTAGTAGAAGCAGTATGCCAGGGCCATCTCGCCCTGTTTGTGGTGGTGGCCGTAGGTTTCCCCATCTGTGGCAATGCTGACTATTTGGGGGCCGTCTTCAGAGAACTCGCTGATCAGGCGCTTGGCAAATATTTCCCCGCTATCCAGGATGTTGGCAAATGCCGCCTCCCTGGATGTAGGACCGAAGTAGAAGAAGGCGCTGATGGTACGACCTGACGGCAGACGGCAAAGATAGGGCATCCTCAGGTCCGCCTCTTTGGAGTCCTTCCACGAATCCTCGCCTAGCTTTCTAAACCGCGTGAACTGATGTGGAGCAAGGACGACGAACTTAATGCCGTGCTCTGCCATGATGTCCAGGCTCTCAAGGTCCACTGCACATTCGGGCAGCCACATGCCCTCAGGCTTTCTGCCGTAACGGTGCTCAAAATCCCTTATTCCCCAGATGACCTGCGTGCGCTTATCTCTGGCGTTGGCCAGAGGCATGATCATGTGACTGTAGGCCTGAGCCATGGCCGGCGAATGGCCCAAGAACTTGCTTTCCCGGTCAGCCTCGATGATGGCCTTATGTATGTCCGGCGCTTTTTCACCCATCCAGGAGAGCAGTGTTGGGCCGAAGTTAAAGCTCATCTTCTTGTAGTTGTTGGTTATGTCAATTACAAGCCTCTCAGGATTGAGGATCCGTGATGCTGCATTGGGAGCATAGCATTCCTCGTTGATCCTTTCGTTCCAATCGTGAAAGGGATAGGCCGAATCCTGAAGCTCAATCTCCTCCAGCCATGGATTCTCCCTCGGAGGCTGATAAAAATGTCCGTGGATGCAAATATAGCGGTTAGTATTCACACTATCCATATAATATAGATATGCCTTGTTTTATTTGAAATTTTTCGACAATGTTATTTTGCTATGTTATTTTGCCCCCAATTCAAATTCCGCTTTGCTGCGTCCTACCGGCAACAATGGACTTAAGCACCTGCAATGGAATGGCGGGACTTGCCCCTTTCTCAAGGCTTGTGTGAAGATCGCGAACTGCCCTGTCCAGCAAAAAGATATTCAGAAGAGTCTCCAGCTCAACTCGCTCCTCGGGCTGAAGCTTGCTCCCTAAGTGGCGCAGGTATGAGGCGAGAAAGATTCCGCCGAGGTACCTCCACCAAAGCTCACCCCAGGGCAGAAGCAGGCTTTTGTCTTCAGGCCTCATCGAAGCTCGGTCCATCAGGGACCTGTAGGCTGCCGACCGCAAGGAGTGGATCATGCTGGCTACATCAACAAGAGGAGATCGCTTCATCCTTCGCTCGGCCAGGATATGCTCAGGCCTGCTCTGAAATCCGAAGACCAGGAAATCCTTGCCCGTGTAAAGGATCTGGCCCAGGCGATAATCCCCATGGACTTTTATTCTCATGCCTGTAATTTTGCAGTCCATTACCTTTTTTGCCTCATCCAGGATCCATCGCCTAGCTGCCAGAACGGATGCAGCGTCTGCGTTAAGGTTCTCAGGCAATTCGGCCAGGTATCCGGCCAGGGCCTGGAATGCGCTGCCTACAGCCACACGCATCGACTGGTAAAGCGTCCTTTGATGATGAAAAGTGAAGCTTTCCGGCTCATATTCGGGATCCCTGGAGGATGCGAGCGCCAGGTGCATTTCGGCTGTCCTTTTGCCTAGAAGGCCGATCATCTCCAGAAATGCTCCGCCAATTAAATCCTGCATTAGCGGCGGGATAGACTCGCAGCGTATTTCAACCAGAGACACGGGCCCTTTCGGAACGGCCTCCCTTCTGGATAGAACACGCTCAAAGTATCTTTTCGACTCATCGAGGGAGTACATCCATGCGTTGCCTTCGTTTGGAATGAAGGGCTGGAGCATGCCTATAGATATGGGTTCATATCCTTTGCGCAGATACTCAATCTCTCCGATAAACGGCGGAATATACGGAAATCCCTGTTCAGTGAGGAACTTCGTCATTTCCAAGCCATAGTTTACGCCTTCCTCCAGATGACGGAAAAGCTTTAAAAAGAATATATTTTCAAACTGCAGCTCTGTGACGCTGGAATCTGCCGTGAGCACCTCAGAGTTGAGCCTGCCACTGGAATAGAGCTCCTGCAGATCTTTAATATGCCGAAATACAAGCTCGCCCCCTTCACCGTGAGAGCGACGGCTGTGCAAAATCATGGATAGAAGATTGCTGCGAAGCTCCTCATCATATATGCCGTCATACAGGATGCCGTCCTTGCCCTTGCTCCGAAACCTGGAAATGACCGCCTGCGGGACCCTCGCTATGATCTTCTCCGCCTTCTCCCCGGTAGCCAGCGAAAGTGGCAGAAGATACAGGTCGGAAAGCCCTTCAATGTAGCTTATTTCCAGGAAAAGGAGATAGGCAAGGGAGCCCTTCGATATCGGGACGCTGTCCACAATTTTTACCCACTGCATTGACCTGTTTCGCTCGAACCACCAGCCGCAGCATTGCATATAAGCGGGGAGTATCTCTTCCAGGCGGTCCTTGGTTATGTCTTCCAGTATCCTCTCCCAGCCGCCTGTCTCTATCACCTGCATGGGCCCGCGGTCCCGGATGCAGACTGCGGTCTTCTCCTGCTGCAAATTAAACCAGTAGTAATCATACGGCCCCAAAGTCAGCGAATAGGGAGACTTTTCTATGAGGCGAAAGGCGTTTTTGCTGAATGCCTCCTCCGGAACATAGCCTGCATATTCGCTCAAGTTGAGATCGATATGCTGGGGATAGCGGGAAAGGTTAGCCACCACCAGCACGGCATCCTTCTCATAGCTCCTGATAAACGCCAGAACCTTTGGATTGCCGGAGAGGAGAAACTTTAGATCGCCCCTGCCAAATGCCTTGATACCCCCTCGTAAGGCCAAACACTGCTTCATCCACCACAAAAATGAAAATCTATCCCGTTCCTGGTTGGAGACATTCACGGTCGCATAGTGATACTGAGGATCGATGATTACGGGAAGGTAAAGCTCCTGGGGATTGGCATCGGAGAATCCTGCGTTGATGCTCTGGTCCCACTGCATGGGTGTACGAACTCCGTTTCTGTCGCCGAGATAGTAGTTATCCCCCATGCCGATCTCGTCCCCGTAGTAGATGACGGGCGTTCCGGGCAAAGACAGGAGCAGGATGTTCATCAGCTCCATCTTCCTGCGGTTGTTTCCCATCAGAGGAGCAAGCCTTCTCCTGATTCCAAGGTTGATTTTGGCTCTGGGATCGCGGGCATAGACCTTGTACATGTAGTCCCTTTCCTCATCCGTTACCATCTCCAAAGTCAGCTCGTCGTGGTTTCGCAGGAATAGGGCCCACTGGCAACCCTCGGGGATCTTTGGAGTCTGGTCCATGATGTCCATCATCGGGAAACGGTTCTCCATTTGCAGCGCCATGAACATCCTCGGCATGAGAGGAAAGTGGAAGGCCATGTGGCATTCATCTCCGCTGCCGAAATAGACGGCTGCATCCTCGGGCCACTGGTTGGCCTCAGCCAGAAGCATTTTACCGGAGAACTTGCGATCCACATGCGCCCTGAGCTTCTTTAAAAACTCGTGTGTCTCAGGAAGATTCTCGCAGTTTGTTCCCTCCCGCTCATACAGATAGGGGACCGCATCAATTCTCATGCCGTCCACGCCCATTTCAAGCCAGAAGTCGATTACCTTCAGCATGGCTTTATGAACCAGAGGATTATCGTAATTGAGGTCGGGCTGGTGGGAATAAAACCGATGCCAGTAATAGGCTTTGGCGACCGGGTCCCATGCCCAGTTGGAGGACTCGAAATCCCTGAAGATTATCCTGGCCTCTCGGTACTTTTCAGGACTGTCGCTCCAGACGTAGTAGTTCCTCCATGCCGAGCCGGGCTTTGCCCTCCTGGCCCTCTGGAACCACGGATGCTGATCGGAGGTGTGGTTTATGACAAGCTCGGTTATCACCCGAATATTGCGGCGGTGAGCCTCCTTCAGGAACTTGCGGAAGCTTTTTAGATCCCCGTAGTTGGGATGCACCTGAAAGTAGTTGGTGATGTCATAGCCGTCATCCTTTAAAGGAGACGGGTAAAAGGGCAGGAGCCAAAGAGCAGTTACCCCCAGATCTGAGAGGTAGTCAAGCTTCTTTGTGGCGCCGGGAAAATCGCCTATGCCGTCTCCATTCCCGTCCAGGAACGACCTGACATGAAGCTCGTAGATTACTGCGTCCTTATACCAATCAGGATCTCCTGACATGGACAGATCTTCGAAGGCCATAGCTATTGATTTAAGGACCTGCTTCCACTAACAGTCCCTGACCAGACAGCCCCCTCCGGCCCAAAGGCATAGTAGCTTCCGGAAAGAGAGTTTGAGTCTGGCCGAAGCACGCATCTGTAGAGAGTTTCATCATCCAGGGATACGATATCCAGGTAGAGCACATCCTGAGACATCAGCCCGCTGGCTGAGGCCTGCCGGCCCATTCCACTTATGATCATGTCGCCCCGGCCAAAGACGACGCGGCCGTTTTGAAGGAGATTTAGGTCCAGTGATCTTGATAGATTATCCCTGAGCTCCAATATCCACCTTCCCGCCAGATCCTCCTCCGCGGACACTGCGCCGATTCTGTCCAGCATCTGCCTGTACTCGGCAGTGTGCTCTGGGTCAAGAGGCCTCACCAGAGGGTCTATGCTCAAAGGGTCGAGCCTCGGGTCGAGGATCACATACTTATCCAGGCTGGTGGTCCTCCTCGGGTCCTGGTCATCAGTCAAGTAATCCGGAGCCAATGGATCCGCCTGCGATCCGGCCTGGCCTGAGAGGCAGGCGACCAACAATGCTAATATTGATATTGCTTTTAGCTTCATATTTCAAACCCCCACGCAAACCTAAATAAGGATAGTAATAAGTTGCCGTAATTTATAATTCTTCCGTCTGCGAAAACATCCGGCTGTGAGCCTCGCGAAAGCCCGGGTCCTTCATCTGGCAGGCGCACCGGCCCGAAAACCACCGGTATCGAGACATCTCCTTCCAGATGTCCTTAAGGCTTGAATCCTTGATGTTGCCAAAGGAAAGAGGCATGTAAGCGCACGGCAAAGCCTCTCCAGCCGCATCGACGTGAATCCACCTGCGCCCGGCAAAGCATCCGAACATCTTTGGGCCGAGGAGGTAAGGAAGGGCCGTCACCCTCGGACCCTGTGATCTGTTCTTCTCCTTATGGAACCTCTCCAGCCTCTGGATGTCTTCAGGCGTTAGAACATCGTCTAAGTGGGATGACCACCTTCCGACTGCCACGATATCGTAGAATGAAAGTTCATGTGCGCCCAAATCGGATGCCAGTTGAAAGGCATCCTCAATGTAATCGATATTGCCGGGAGACGTGACCATGAAGAGGTCCACTAAGAGGCCGGCCTCAAGGGCGTTCCTTGCTCCAGCGAGGGCATCCTGAAAGGCGCCTTTGCGGCCGCGAATACGGTCGTGCTCCTCCTCGTAGGGGCTGTCGATGCTGATTCTCACGGCGTATAATCCTGCTGCCTTCAGCTGTTTAGCCAGATCCAAGGAGAGGTGATAGCCGCTGGTAAAAGTCGTGGCTATCGCTCGCGGGTCCACAGAGGAGACGAGAGAAGGCAGCTCCTTTCGAAGCATCGGCTCGCCGCCGTCGAAGGTGATGAGGTAAGATCCAAGGTCGAGGGCCTCGCCTATGGCCCTCGAAATTACATCGTCGCCCAGGATCTCTCCGCTCCGGGAAGGCGCGCTGCAGTGGATGCAGTCGTTGGGACAGGCCCTCATTATGGCGATGGAAAACTGGTCGGGGACCCGTCGCCTGGTCAATGCACCTACCTGGGAAGACAGCATACGGTCAAAGGCCAGGCTTGGGGCAGGAGGGACCCAGGTGGAGAAGATGAACCTGTCTGGGCCGCAGCTTATCGGCTTCTCGTCTGCAAAGACCTTATTGATGATATCTATGACAGGCCTTGCCACCGGGGCCAGTGGGCCGGCAGGTCGAAGCATGATTCCTCTGCCGTCCTTCGATGCCTCGGCATCGATCTTCAGCAGAGGCTTTTCTGCAATCTGCATCTGTCCAGCCCCTTTAGGGCCATCAGGTCGACTATCTCTTCCAGACGGGACTTCATCGTCCTGTCACCAGAGGCCAAGGATAAGGCGACCTTAGCCTTTGCACAGTGATCGCCAACCGCCTTTTTGCACATATCGACGGCGGTCTCACGCCCGTAAAGCTCGCTGTAGATCCATGGAAGGGTCACCGAGGTCTTCTTTGAGTGCTTCCCCTGGTCGATCCCCATGTACTCTTCAAGGTCATCTAAAATCTGGTAGGCGAGTCCAAGGTGCAGACCGTACTGCTTGAACCTTGCAGCGTCCTCATTCGAAGCATCGGCAATCAGGCATCCCATCTTTGCAGAGGCAGCGAAAAGGGAGGCGGTCTTCTTTGAAATGCACAGGTAATAGTCCTCTGGAGAGCAGGTCTTCGAAAGGTCGAGCATCTCTCCTTCAGACATGCTCATGCAGGCGCGGGCAAAGCAGCTGATCACCGGCTGGCTGTAATAGGATACGAGTTCAATCGACCTGGAGATCAAGTAATCTCCCGCAAGCAGTGCCGCATCCGTTCCATACCTCTCAAAGGTGCTGGGAGAGCCCCGACGCTCCACACCGCAGTCCAGAATATCGTCGTGGACCAAGGATGCCGCATGCACCAGCTCAATTGCCAGCGCGGCATTCATGGCCTGCAGGGCCGTGCCACCAAATGCCTGCGCAGAGGAGATGAGGATCAGAGGCCTGACCCTTTTTCCGGGCGAAGAGAGGATATAAGTTATGATCTCGCCCAAATCGGAGGGAGGCAGGTCCCTCACCAATCTGGCAAGATCATCATTTATCAGGTTGTACTCGTCCCAGCCAGCGAACATCGACAGGTACTAAAACCCGAAGGCTATTTAGCTTTTGCTAATACTATAATTGATCATATAAATAATTTTAAATGATTGCAGCCGCAATCATGGTAAACTAATGGCCTACGGCGATAGCTGCTTTAATAACATATTGTGAAACTTTGAACACCCATTATTGCTTGGAAATTCTATGCAAAAGACAATAAAAGCCCTTTTAATCCTTTTCCGGTGCAAGCGCCTCTATTATCGCCCTGCAAAAGGCTGGAAGGTCCTCAGGCGATCTTGAGGTAATGAGGTTTCCATCGATCACCACATCCTCATCAACCCAGTCGGCCCCGGCATTCACCATGTCATCCTTGATGGAGAAAAACGAGGTCGCCCTCTTTCCCTTTATCACGCGGGCGGAGATGAGCACCCATCCGGCGTGGCAGATGGCGGCTGTGACCTTTCCCTCATTGGCGATGCCGGCCACGAAGTTCAGAGTGCTTTTGCACCTGCGCAGCAGATCAGGAGCGTAGCCTCCCGGAATTATGACGGCGTCAAAATCATCGGGTCGGACATCTCTGGTCCTCTTATCCAATTTTGCAGGATGGCCGTACTTTCCGTGTACCTCCCCAGGGCCAAAACCTGGACCCAAGACCATGACAGAAGCCCCTGCCTCCTTCATCCTGTAGTAGGGATACCAGAACTCTATATCCTCATATCGATCTGCGACCAGAATTGCGATTCTCCGCCCATTAAGTGCCATTGACACTAATCCCGGATCCATTATCCCAGCCCCATTGATGATACATATTGACGATGATGGTCCATCAGCTAATCTGACGCCAGGGCGCCGATAAAGGCCCTGGAAAACTCAGGCAAGGCCTGCTTTGTCCTGGCTGTGATGAGATTTCCGTCTACCACAAGATCCTGATCCTGCCAGCGGATTTCCAGCGGAGCCCTGGAGCTTCTATCTATCTCCTGCCGGACACCGGGCTTGGCCGTTGCCTTTCTCCCTTTTAGGACTCCGGCAGCCCCCAACACCATAGATCCCTGGCAGAGGGCCCCCACGGGCTTACCGGCCGCGAAGATCTCCGATGCAAACTTCAGCACGTCCTCGTTTTTACGCAGCATGTCGGGGGCGTATCCGCCGGGAATGATCAGCCCATCGTAGTCACCGGATTTCGCTTCGCGAGCGCTTTTATCGGTTTTCAAAGGATAGTAGTGACGGCCCATGACCTCAATTGGGCTTTCAATCATGCTGACGAATTCGACCATAGCGCCCTCCTCTTTCATCCGGAAGTAAGGATACCACAGCTCCAGATCCTCGTACATCTCAGAGGTGAGAATGGCTATTTTCATTCCCTTCAGCTTCATCTCTTCCATAAACGAGCCTCCGGCCGCATAAGCTGCCTGTATGTTTAAATTTTCGTAGCTCAATTGCTGACAGTGCCTAAGAACATCAAGTAGCCCTTAGAAACAGGGATAACGGCCTTAAAAATATTACTCTATCTAAAAATATGAACCTTTCTCTTTTTTTGTTATAGAAGCCTCATGGACTCAACCTTTGCGCACCTGCCGAACACTACGTTGTAGCCCTCCTTATCCAGCAGCTTTATGACATCCGGATTCTCAGCTCCCGGCTGCATCCAGAAGGTCTTGAAACCTTTGGCCTTTGCCTCCTCCGCCACCTCCGGAACGGCAGAAGGCCGGCGGAATACATCCACTATGTCAATTTCGTCAGGAATATCGCCGATGGAGGAGTAGACCCGCTCGCCCAGGATACGCTGGCCGGCGTAGTTGGGATTGACGAGGCAGAGCTTGAAGCCGCGACTTTGCAGAACCTCTGAGACGAAGTGGCTGGGCTTGTATAGGTCGGGAGAGATGCCTACGACGCAGATGGTCTTGCAGGACTGTAGAGCGCGACGGAGGTCTTTATCTTCTCGAAGAATGGGCATGAGAACAAATTAGTTTCTAATAGAATAAATAAGAACAGCATCCCGAAAGCGAAAAGCATTTTTCCGGGACGAATCAACAATTTCTTCTCACAAGGTAGCCATAATAATCATCAATGCCCCTTCACCTCAATAAGCCCGCGCTCCGCGTCCTAGGAGTTGCCGAAAGCTTCGTTCGCTCCCGCCCCACATCAATCCTGGCAGGCATCGTAATGCGCGCCGACCTTCGCGTGGATGGCATTGCCTTTGCCTGCGCAACTGTTGGCGGCACTGACTCGAGTGAGGCAGTCCTCAAGATCTACGAAAGCCTGGATCGCTCCGACGTTAACGCCCTTATCCTTAGCGGCGCCGCTGTAAGCTGGTTCAACATCATCGATATTGGAGAGATCTTCGAGAAGACGAAAAGGCCGCTGGTATGCCTGACATATGAGGACTCGCCCGGCCTGGAGGGGTACATTCGCGAATATTTCTCCGAGGACGTGGCCGGTGAGAAGCTGTGCGCCTACAACCGGCTGGGCGAGCGCGAGATTGTGAGGCTTAAGACAGGCTATGATGTCTACGTGCGCGTCCTTGGGGCCTCAAAGGATGAGGCTCGAATCCTGCTTAACAAGTTCACCCTGGACGGCCGGGTTCCAGAACCGGTGCGCTTCGCTCGCCTGGCTGCAAGGGCATCTCTTTATGTTCATCAAAGGGCACTCTAATTTTAAGAAACGACAAAAGTCCATGAGTTAGGAGTGGGAACGAAAATAGGCTGTCGACTTTTGCCATTCATACATACGGCAATTGCCGACGTACAAAGCATTCGCCCGCATAAGCTCACCGTCAGCCGTCTGCGCGACAAAAGGCTTCATCATGCCTTTAAGTGCCCGGCAATCTATCAAAGAGAGAGCCCCGGGCAACTAAAGGTTTTCAGGCATCATTAGCTTCAGGGCAAATGCCCTCGCCACCATTACTTGGGTGAACCATCTGCCGATTATCTCAGATCTCCTCCAGCTTCTCAATGCCGATTTTCTTGACCTTGGGCTTCCAGATCTTGCCCGGCATCCAGGCTGGGGCTCCTTTGGGCTTATCGACCTGCACCCTTTCCCCTACGAATATGTGGACTTTCTTTGTGCCCCGCTCTCTCAGCTTGATATCTGTGCAGCCCCTGTTAGCGGCCTTTAAGGCTGCCTGCCTGGGCGATGTTCCTGTGAAGACGCCGATCTCGTTTCCATCGGGGTCTCGCAGGGCGAAAGTTCTCTTTTCGGCTATTGTAATGCCTCCTACACAAGCGGATACGCCTTTATTCTGGTAGATGTCTAATGACGATATATTAAAAGGTTATTAGTTTGGCTTTCACTTATTATATTTTCACTCATTATAATACGATTAATTGCTCGAAAAGGATTGAGTCGCCTATTGTTAACTACCGTTTCATAATTTTTATATACTTAAAACCCATATTTAATTATGGGTATAGTATGAAATCTAAAATTTTATTTGCAATGTTGGTGCTGTTCTTCTCTCTATCAGCACTGACAGTGGCACAGACGGACGATGATGACGATGAAAGCCTTCCGCCTCAGCCCGGAGAACCCGGAGCAGATGTCACTGGGGATAGGGACTTAGATAACAGAACTGCAACGGGCTTTGAAAGATACTGGGAAATGGAGGATACAACCCCCATTAGCGATAACGATAGAAATGCCATCGAGCGGAGAGCCGAATCATTGTTGACCGATGATTTCTCCAGGGATAACTTCATAATGTCCTCTGCGGACTTCAACAGGGCCAGAGACGAAAGGAGCGATGATCTATACGTAATTGAACTGACCGAAGATGCCATGGATAACGAGTCAAGGGTAACGGTTGGCGATGATGAGGAAGATGACAGAGTTACAACTGCAGGAAGAAATGCCTTTCAAATTGCCGATCTGACCGACAATATAGATAGAATACCTGAAGATAGAACTATCGCCGTTGTAGCCGATGATGACGTCGGCGGGATAATGTCTGTTGCGATCCTCAGGATGATGGGCTACAATGCCTGGTATGCAGAGGGCGTTCCTGTTGGCATGAATGATAGCGACGAGAGAACGTAAAAAGAAAATTAAATATTATATTTTCCTTTTTGATTGGCCTTTCAATATGCTAGATTGAAGATTGATATCCAATAACTAGCCAAGCCATCATTTAATAGCGGCATAGAGATTAATGGCTACTTCGCATATTAAGATCAATTATTTTAAAAAAAATATCAATTCTATAAAATATAAATTATATAAAGAGCTTTTATTCAGCTATAATCGCTCTTATCAAGC
>CAZHNU010000033.1:0-36942 GCA_964534145.1 uncultured Methanotrichaceae archaeon
GGCAAAGCACTTAAGGCATAAATGAAGACGTATTTAGGCTATGATGTACTAGTCGCATCACTCTTGCGCCAATCAACTGCAATGACATTCGCGTTGTACAGCTCTCCACTACAAAGAAGACGGTATTCAAAAGTGACCCCCTCTATTGCTTGAGCCGCTTTTGGGCTAGAGCGTTTGAGGAGATCAAGAACGTACATATATGCCTCTACCAGCGCTGAAGACTATAGGTTCACTCTCGGACAGGCTCTTTCCATCTCTTTGTCCCTGACCTTTTCTTTAGCGCCGTCCTTTGCATGCCCGTTGGGCTCATCTATGAAGTAGGTGTAGCCTTTCAGCGTCCTGTTGAGCTGAGCCTCGATCTGCTCCAGCTCCTTCTTGTCTATGCACTGCTTCTTCTCCACGCACCGATCCATTATCTCCCAGATGTAGTCCTTGGTCTCGTAGTTGAAGAAGTCGAGCAGCTTTCGGCAGGTATCTCCCTCCACCTTCTGGCAGATCCACCAGTTGTCGCCCTCCACCTTCACATGAACCTCGTGAGCGCTGCCGAGCAGGTTGTGGAAATCGCCCAGAGTATCCTGATAGGCTCCCAGCAGAAATATCCCCATGTAATAGTCCTCGTCCTCAACAAGGCTGTGCATCTCAAGGTACTCCCGCCCCTCGCTGTCTCCTGCGTAGCGCTTGACCTCTCCGTCCGAGTCGCACGTAAGATCGACTATGGTCCCGTGCTCACAGGGCATCTCCTTCAAACGGTGCAGCGGGATCGTCGGAAAGATCTGCTCCACACCCCACATGTCCGGGACCGACTGGAACAGGGAAAAGTTGCCTATATACTTCTGGCTGACCAGCTTTTTCAGCTCCATGAACTCGTCCGAGTCGTCCTCGGCCTGGCGGGCGTAGAATGCAGCCTTCCTGCAGACCATCCAGAAGAGCGTCTCGCCTTTAGCCCTCTCCTCGAGGCCGATGTTGCCGAGGTTGAACGAATCGTAAAGCTCATCCCTGTACTGCAGGGCGTCGTGATAGTGTTCCTTGTAGTTGTCGATGTTTATTTCCTTGAAGGCACAGCAGAGGTCCTCTATCTGAATGGGATCGTCCTCTTTGGGGGGCCGAAGAAGAGAGTCCTTGGAGTTCTTCTTCCCTATGATCTTGAATACCAGCATGCTGTGATACGCCGCTGTCGCCCTTCCGCTCTCAGAGACGATAATCGGGCAGGGAACCTCTTCTTCCTCACAGATCTTTTGAACTGTGTAGACGACATCGTTGGCATACTCGCGAAGAGTGTAGTTGGCGCTTGAAGGAGTTGCAGTGTTGGAGCCGTTGTAATCCACAGATAGGCCACCGCCGACGTTTAAGTAATCGATCTTCGCCAGCTTCCTGGCCTTGGCGTATATCCTGGCAGCCTCGTTCATGGCGTTCTTTATAGTTCGGATATCTGTGATCTGCGAGCCGATGTGGAAGTGAATCATCTTCAGGCTTTCAGTTAGATTCTTCTCCCGCAAAATCCTCATCAACTCAAGCGCCTCGCCCGTTGATAGCCCGAACTTCGCCGACTCGCCCCCTGACTCGATCCAGCGGCCCGAACCGCGCGCAAAGAGCTTGATCCTCATGCCTATTCGCGGCTCAACGCCCATCTCCTCTGCATACCTTAAAATATCGTAGATCTCCTCGAAGAGATCCACAACTATTATTATATTATTCACATTGTGGATGCTTAAGGCCAGACGAAGATAATCCTCATCCTTGTAGCCGTTGCAGACCATCGGCGCGTCTTTTGGAAGCCCCAAGGAAAGCGCAGCCAGCAACTCGGCCTTGGTTCCCACCTCCACGCCGATATTGTACTTCTCCCCGTACTTGAGGATGTACTCGATGACCTCTTTTCGCTGGTTGACCTTCACTGGAAAGACCGGCTGATAGCGGCCCTTATAGCAAAACTCCTCTATGGCGCTGTTGAAGGCCCCGTTAATCTCGTTTATCCTGTTCTCCAGGATCTGAGGAAAGCGCAGAAGGACGGGAAACTCCAGATCCTTGGAGTCCTCAATCTCCTCCACCAGGTCCATTACATCCACATGCTGCGAACGATCTTTGTTGGGTATTATAATAATATTGCCTTTATCATTAATTGAAAAATAGCCGTTACCCCAATTCTCTATCCCATACAGCTCCAAAGAGTCATCAGCCGTCCACATGGCGTCTGACCTCGCTGCAAGCCTTTAATATGCCTTCATTGCCCGAGCCTTCATTGTTCAAGCCTTCATTGCCCATATTTCTAGTTACTGTTTGTAAGCTTCTGACAGCTGGCATACGATCCTTCACCTCCCCGATGAACTCCGGCTAATCGTATCGAACCTTGTTGTAGGGATAGTTTTGGTATATAAAACTTCATGAAAGGGAACTGTCGTCATGCCAAAAAACAGCCGTCATACCAAAGGTAGATAATCTTTAAGGGCATCCATACGCCTTCTAACTGACGGTGAGGGATTTCATGGATCACGATCATAGTGTCGCCTGCAATGATGGGAAGATCCGGACGACCATACCCATGAAGGACAGGGGCGTTTCCGACCTGGTCAGGGATATGGGCAAGATGGGCTTTCAGGGCGGGCAGCTTGGAACGTCCCTGCGCATTTGGGAGCGCATGCTGGATGATGAGGCCACAATCTTTCTGGGGCTTGCGGGGGCTATGGTTCCAGCGGGCCTTGGCGAGTTCATCGCCTATCTCATCAGGGAGAGGCTCGTAGACTGCCTGGTCAGCACCGGCGCCAATCTCTTCCACGACCTTTGCGAGGGTCTGGGGATCGTTCACTACCAGGGAAGCGCCTGTGCAGACGATACATATCTAAACGAGCGCAAGATCGACAGGATCTACGATGTCTTCGTCTCTGAGGAGGAGCTTCATAAGGCAGATCTTCATATCTCCAGATTCATCAAGGGACTCGATACAAAGTATCGCTACTCCTCCAGGGAGCTGATGCATGCTTTGGGAAAGGGCCTTCCAGATACGACGATACTTGGAGCCGCTCACAAATCAGGCGTGCCCATATTTGTGCCTGCGCTCGGAGACAGCTCAATTGGAATAGGCATGGTCATAGCCTACCGCGAAGGCTGCAGGGTGATGGTGGACCAGATTAAGGATGTCGACGAGATCACCCAGATGGTTGAGAAATCAACACGCACAGGCGTCGTCTACATCGGTGGCGGAGTTCCCAAGAACTTCATCCAGCAAACAGAGGTCATTGCAGAGCTGATAGGCGTCTACTCGGGCGGCCACAGCTACGCCATTCAGTACACCACGGACGCGCCGCACTGGGGCGGGCTCTCAGGATGCACATTCAGCGAGGCTGTATCCTGGGGCAAGGTTGCCAGGGAGGCGAAGATGGTACAGGTCTTTTCCGATGCGACCATCACAGTGCCTGTGGTGGTGCAGGCGCTTCAGGCATCGGGGACGAGGCGAAAGAGCGTGCCGGCATTCGATTGGAAGGAAGGCGGGCTGGAGCTGAGGTACGAGAAGAGATAAGAAGGCGTCGGGATTTCGCTACAGATCATATTTTTTGCCTTGGTGGACTTCTTGACAGAATCAAGGTGCTTTTTTGGTTCTTCAAATGGGTTTATAAGTTTCAGATGGCGAATGCTGGAGGCAAAACTCGATTCATCTCCATCAGACCATCTATAATCTCTTCATCAGTCTTGAGCCGAAAGCCCATTCTTCTCAGATGGTTCATGAAATTCCTGAAGGTCGGCTCCTCGAACTCCACCAGTACATCGATATCGCTGGACTCTTTCTGTTCACCTCTGGCGAATGAGCCGAAGAGGCCAATTCGCTTGACGTTAAAACAGGTTTTGATCTCTTTTGCGTGGCTTTTCAGAAGATCAATCGTTTCCATATCCTATCCAGCAAATTTATGGCGTTCTACCTGGCCAGTGTCGTGTACAGCGGATTATTCGTAAACCAGGCCCACATCGAGGCCTATGCGGTTGACGAGCCGCAAGTCGCCTCTGCAGACGTTGCCTCTCGCGTTGAAATCGGCGCTGGCGGGAGCCGTCCCTCGTCTACCTGGCAGCCGCCTGCCTGCTTCGGCCTCAACTGCAGCTCGGGCGGCACAAAGGACGAGTGGATTCCGTGCGATGCCTGCGGGACCGCAGAGCCCGAGCCGCCGAATCTCTCCTGCGCATCCTGCGAGTCCACGGCCTTTGCAGATGATAGATATGATATACCGTGATTGAACGAGCGGCATATCCTTACTCGCGGTATGTTCCCCGTGGCCACGGGGTTAGGGGGGCAGTCCGGCCAAGGAAAGACAGCCCCTCTTGGGCTCGCGCGATAACAGGCAACGCGCGGAGTCCCAAAAGAGAGTACAGACTTAGTTATCGTTTTTCCTGGAATTAAGTCCACGCTTAAAACGTCTATAGAGACGAGTGTATGCAGCGCGATTCCCGCAGAACTGCAAAGCTAACGCTAACGCGGCTCTTTTAGAATCACGCCCCCGAAGGCTTCAGCAGGCCTGTGGCCCGTTGATGGTGAAGTACTCAGTAAGCTCCTTCTTGTAGTCCACTATCACGTCCACCTTCCATGTGCCGGGCAGGCGGGCCACGTCATAGCCCTTGATCTTCAAACAGCTCCAGACTGGAGCCGCCCAGAGGCCGGCAAATCCGTCGATCGGCGGAACGACGCTAAACGTCCTGGTGTATGTGCGTCCTTCAGGATAGTACCATCTCCACTCGACGCTGTGAGGCCTGGAGTCCCTGAATATCAGCAGCCAGGAGACCGCCTGCTCATCGTTCACAGTGAAGACGCCTGTCCTGTAAAGCGGCATGCCTCCGGATGTTACGGCCTTGGCCATGGTGTGCTCGCTTAGCGGAAAGAACATGGGATGCGATGCCTGTCCGAGACCGCTCAAGAACAAAATGACGAGAATGGTTAAGACTACAGTTCTAACACTCATTGCTACTCACCTGTACTTCGCAATTTTCTTGCGACCCCTGAACTATATTAAATAAATTTACCATAAAAAGTTGACGACTGAAAAGAAAGCTTCAGTGCCCAGAGGCCTGCTTCGCCCTTATATTTGCACTTGCATCTCACGATCCTTGGGAGCTGAAGCCATGAGAGCCGGATATCAAAGGATCAAAGAGACGTAGGGCTGATGCCTCTTTCAAAGGCAATCCGGCCTGGAACATCTGCCACGCAGGAGACGGCATCTATGACGTTTCCGTCAGCGGTCGCGATAACTCCTTTTGCGATCTTTAGCTGATGGTCGACATCTTTTGCGGTTCTGGCCGTTCCCGGAAGGCCGCGTCCGGCCATCATCTCCCGGACGAGGCCAGCAAGATTGCCGCTCATGCTGATCTGCTGGTCGAATATCACCTCAACCCTCTGCGGCGACGCTGCAGCGATCGCATCCAATATCTGCATTAGCGCAGGCGCTGTTATCTCGGATTCTCTGTAGCTCCTGAAAACTCCCTGAGTGTCGCGAAGAAATCCGTCATCCCCCCTGTAGACCGGCAGCCCCTTGAGAAGGCTCTCAACGGCTATGAGCACGTTGTAGCCGTCCATAAACAGCACCATGCCGTTCAGAGCCGTTGGCTCCAGGGAGAGCCTTTTGGCCCAACGCTGCCCCGCCAGATCTGCGGGCACTATGACTCTGATAAGCGCAAACCTCTGCTCCTGCGGCAGACGGTAATGGTCTGAGACGAACCTTACGGCCGACTCCTTTGGGTAGCCCCGGTCCACAAGGTAGCGCGTATCGGCCGCAGCCCGCTTCAGCACTTCAGGCGGCTCTGTACTGACCTTCTCACATCCCTGTAGACATCTCCGCCGTGGGAGTCTATGGCGACGATCATTGGCCCAAGGTTCTCGGCCTCAAGCTCCCAGAGCGCCTCGGCCATGCCCAGTTCCTGCAGGTGAACCCCAACGACCTTGAGCTGCCTTGCGGCAGCAGCCCCACAGCCGCCGGGATAGGCCAGATAGACGGCCCTCCCGACAAATGGCTCGCCGGGAAGGCCTCCCTTGCCGACAATCGCCCTGACGCCCTGGTTCAGCATCTCATCCGTGTAGCGTGCCATCCGGCCGCTCGTGGTCGGACCTGCAGAGAGCACCGTATTTCCCAAAATCAGGGGACCGCAGTGGTAGAGAGCTGCACCCTCAAGAGAGACGGGGCTTCCAGCGGAGCGAATCCGTGCATGGGCCTTGTCGCGGGCCGTGTATATCCGGCCGCTGAGGTAGACGACATCCCCGACGCGAAGCCCCATCAAATCCTCCATCGATAGCGGGGTCCTCAGCCGATGCTCCGTCACCTCACCACCTCAAAGGCCATCCTGTTTGCCCAGCACTGGAAGTTCACGGCCACAGGCAGGGATGCTGTATGGCATGACGCCTTCTCAATCTTTACTCCAAGCGCCGTCGTATCCCCTCCCAGGCCCATGGGGCCGATGCCTAGCGTATTAATCCTTCGAAGAAGCTCCTTTTCCTCCACAGTTTCGCCGGGCATGTTGAGCAGGGCCCTCTTTGCCAGACGCGCTGCGAGATCGAATGTCCCGCCGATGCCTATCCCCAGAAACAGCGGCGGGCAGGCGTTGGCTGCGCGCTCGGAGACGGCCTTTAGAATGAAGTCAAAGGGATCGTCTGCGGGGTTTAACATGGCAACAAGGCTCATGTTCTCAGAGCCTGCGCCTTTTGGAAGAACGGTAATTCTGAGGTCGTTTCCCTCGACCATTTCTAAAATTACATCCGGTACTCCCGGTCCAGTGTTGTCCCCGCTGTTCTGCCGCGTTAAGGGGTCCACAGCATTCGGGCGCAGGGGAATTCTCTTTGTAGCAAGCCTCACGCCTTCTGCAATGGCCTCCTTCAAATCGAAGTCCAGTTTCGCATCCAGTCCCAGCTCCGCCCTGAATACCAAAAGCCCTGTATCCTGGCAGAGGGGCAGACCCTCGGCCCCTGCGATGCGGACGTTTTCCAGCATGAAGCGGAGGTGGGACTCTGCAACGGAGTTCGTTTCCCGCTCTGCCGCCCTTTCGATGAGATCTATCACCCACTCAGGCAGCGTAGTCTCCGCCCTCGTTAAGGCTCTAACAGTTGCTCCTACAACATCAGCGCGTTTCATTCCTGTCTCCCGCTTTTTCCCGGCTCTATTTTTATGGGCCTTGACTGTTTCGGCAGCGAAATCTTTGTCAGCCTTCCAAGCGCCCTCTCCATTGCATCCTTGTGAAGGTCCCCCGATGTGTGAATTCCGCCCGGCGTCCCCCGAACGGCACGACACGGGTACTGCTGACAAAAAAGCCCGGCCAGCGATGGGGCCTCATCCACCGTTTTTCCTACCAAGCTTTCTGCTGAGTGCCAAGTTGCGCCGCAGGGCGAGCCCCTCAAGACCTTCACGGATGATATCCGGCCGTCCCTGGTCTTCACCTCCAGCTCAGGCCGCCCCAGCTTTTCGGCAAACTCGTCAACCGCAGGAACGCCGCACTTCTCCAGCGTGCAGCATATCTCGTCGACCTCGATGTGGATGTTGT
Source organism: uncultured Methanotrichaceae archaeon (assembly GCA_964534145.1). GTDB lineage: Archaea > Halobacteriota > Methanosarcinia > Methanotrichales > Methanotrichaceae > CAWJYS01. The sequence continues at coordinate 7,501 of CAZHNU010000033.1, forward strand.
ACCTCTCTGCAATGCTCTCCAGTTCGCCGATTGAGCCTGCCCGGCCTATTCCTCCAGGGATTATCGCCGCCTTTACGCCGTGTTTCCCTGCTTCCCTCACGATCTCCGGCGTCAGATCAGGATGAAATGTGTAGAGGATGAGGAGGTCGGCCCCGAAAATCCTCTGATCTAAATTCAGCTCCCTGACGAACTCCTCAGGGTCTTCTATGAAGCCCGGGAGAAACTGCGGGACCTCGGCAGAGATGACATCGAAATCGGTGTGCTTTTTTATAGTATCGATCAGCCGCTCGCCGTATTTTCCGCGCTTGACCACTCCGATCAGCATGGCAGGGGATCTGGCCAGCATAATTAATATCCTTTGCCAATATCCTCTGCCAACATCCGAAGGAAAGCCTTGAATTATCTATCGTATCCAAATCTATCGCATCAAAAAAACTCGAAGCAAAACGAGCGCCGCCTAGCTCTGCTCTTGATGGTTTTAACTGTACTTTTCTGGGGCCTCTCCTTCATCAGCACAAAGGTCGTACTGACAGAGATCCCACCGGTATCCATTGCCTTCTTCCGCCAGTTCATCGCCCTGTCAGCCCTGATTCCTCTTGCGTTTTTCACGGGCACGCTGTCCAGGGCGAGCCTCTCGGACTTCGCCGTCATGGCCCTAGCAGGGCTGTTTGGAACCGTCCTCTATTTTACCTTCGAGAACACCGGGTTGCAGTATACGACGGCATCGAACGCTTCAATGATTGTGGCATGTCTCCCCGCATTTACGATCATAAGCGAGGCATTGCTGTTCAAGCTCAGAGTGAGCTGGAAGATGGTCGGCTGCATAGCTTTATCGATTTTCGGCATCTACCTTGTGGTGACCATCAACGGACGGCTGGATTTCTCATCAGCCCAGTTCCTGGGTAACCTCCTGATGATCGGCTCCATGATCTGCTGGGTGATTTACACAATCCTGAACAGGTACGTGGACAGACGCCATTCCAGCATTACCATTGCCACCTACCAGGCGGCGTCCAGCATATTCCTCTTCATCCCCTTTGTAATTCCCGAGATCGGCAGGTGGCCCAGTCCCTCGTCCCTGTCGGCGAACGTCCTGGCCAACCTGGTCTTTCTGGGAGTGTTCTGCTCAGCGGTAGCGTATTTCTTTTACATCTATGCGGCAAAAAGGCTTGGCGCAACTCTGTCCGCCGCCATGCTCAACCTGATTCCCGTGGTGACTGTGATCGCTGGATATCTCATATTGCAGGAGGCTCTCGCCTGGGTCCAGATCTGCGGCATGGGGCTGACAATGCTCAGCGTTTACGAGCTGAACCGGCTGATGGGCCGGCCTCCTTGAACCTGATGAGGGATGTTAGCATATCGTTGTACGGCGTCTCTATCCCCAGCTCCTTCCCGAAGGTCGATATGGCTCCGTTCAGGGCATCGATCTCCGTTGGCCGTCCGAGAATCATATCTTGAAGCATGCTAGACCTGTGATCGACCGTTGGAGGAAGCAGCCTTTCCATGAAGAACTTATAGTAGTCCTCGTAGCCGCTGAACGGGACCTTCACACCCTTCTGCTGCACAACCAAGAAGATCTCCTTCATAACATTTCGCATGACCGCCCTGGTCTCCGGGCTGTCGCCCAGACGCCCGTAAGGAACCTCCATTATGGCGCTTAGAGGGTTCAGGGCAGAGTTGTAAAGCACCTTCATCCATAAAGCAGCATGTATTTCCGCAGGAGATACGATCCTTGAGGGAATTCCAGATCGCCTCAAATCATCATCAAGAGCAGTCAGCAGCTGGCGGGAAACTGGAACAAAAGGCTCACCCAAAAGGACGTCGTCGGCGTTCACAGTTACATTTGCCGTGCCGGGCTCCGGGATCTCTGATCCGAAGATGACCCGGCCGCCAACGGTCCGTTCAGCGCCGACATACGAGGAGATGGTCTCCCAGTTGTTAAGGCCGTTTTGCATTGAGACCATTATTCCATCCTCATTTAGGAGAGTGGATGCATCGCGAGCAGCCTCTTTGGTGGCGGTGGACTTGACGCACAGCAATATTACAGAATACGTCTCCTTCATCGATTCGTCGCTGGATTTCTGGTAGGAGAAGCCCTTTATCCGGTCAGCAGGGATATAGTGATCGCCCCAGATGCCGGTAATTTTCAGGCCCTTATCCTGCATGGCCCTGAAATGTGCGCCGCGTCCGACAAACGTCACATCACAGCCTGCCTCCCGCAAAAATCCTCCCAAAACGCTGCCGATTGCGCCTGCTCCAAAGATAAGGTAGTTTTGTGTGCGACCTTCAGTCATCGACGAAAGATTGAGCGAGGGCTTAAATTAATTTTGGCCCAACCGGCGAATTCATCGATTATGGCGGCAAAAAAGAATTATTGGTCCAACAAAGGTTGGCCAGCACAGGTTGGTCCGGCCTAAATGCCGGGCAATGATGCATGGGCGTTCTCAGGGACTGTGCCCGGAACGGCTCCGACTGCAGCATAGTACGCATCAGCCGGGTAGCCGTAAATCCTGCCGCTGGCATCAGGCTCCGGCATGCTGCCTGTCTGAGGAGCGCTTACCTGAATCGGGCTGAGCTTGAAGCTGTTGATCAGGCTCTGGTTTGTGCCAAAGGAATCCTTGAGGAAGCCGTCGAACTCGTCCAGGAAGCTGTTGAACTGTCTGGCAGCATCCGTAGCGTACTGGGCCTTTCCGTAAAGCTCGCCCATGAACATGCCGATCTTCAGGCCGTTGGCGACTCCCCTTTCGTACTCTGACATCTCTCCTACGGCAGGAGCGATGAATAGCGATAGCAGCATTAAAGCAGAGACCGATGCTGCCATCAATGTTGTTGTCCTCATATTGAGTTACCTCTCCGGCCGTAATGCTGGCAGGCATAGGCCTTCAGCTTTTCCATTCATCAATGAATCCAGCCCCTCACCTATCAGGGGCTGATGGCATTCTCGTAGTTTACTACCAGTTCTGATGCCACCGTCCAGGCTGTTAAGGGCTCATCGAATATGGACACGATGTCATCCGCATGAGAATAAACATCGCTCCTGAAGTCTCCCCTGGAAAATCCTCCGACGACACAGAGAGGGTTGTCTCTTCCATTGAAGCATCCCTTGAAGAGCTGACTCGGCTTTTCCTTCCTCCCCTGCTCTGAGAGGACTATGACCTCTGAGTGCTCGACCTCCTCAAGGCACCTCTTGAAACTACAGTCCTCGCTGATCTGCAGCAGCGGCGCTCCGCGCGAGGGAACTGCCCTCTCGACGAAAAGGGATTCCATGAGCCCCACGAACCGCGCGTAGCTTTTGGGAAGCCGAGTTTCGGAATTGATTGTTATCAGCTCATCGTTTCGTGTGTGCACGAAGACTTTAAGATGCCCTCTTTTGCAAAGCGCCGATTCGAGGGCCAGGAGGAGGAAGAAGTGCACTATATCCGGCCTGCCCCTGCGATCGGCCTGTGCAAGTCTCTTCATTGCAGAGTGGTGAAGAGCTGAGTCCAGCACGATCTGCGAGGCCTGCTTCTTTCTCTTCGCGGCATTGGAGCGGACTGCAGGGTGGCTGGCTAATTCCTTCGGCACGAGCTCTATCTCCGAGTCAGCCAGGAGCAGGTTTAGCATTCACCTCTCCTCAATTTACCAGACATATATTCGTTGCCTTCCAAGTACATTCGACATTTGCCTTATCCGAAATCGTCATATAGTAATTTAGCATTACCTCCCATGATGCGGCAAGGACAAGGAGAAAGGACGGGGAGATCCCGCTGCCGTGCAGGCAATTTCGGATGAAGATTGACTGATATGATATGCTTTAAGCCGTTTATTTATGGGATAATCATAATATATTTTACAGCTTCAGCCCATGCGCTGCCTCCCATGCTTGTCGATTCCAACGACCTCGATTGGGTTGGCAACTCCCCAGGCGATCCTCTTGACCCAAGCTTTGTGGGGGAAACAATGTCCATGCCACTGGACCCGGAGCTTATCCAGAAGGCCAGAGATGCGGGAATAATAAAGGATCGCGACCAACCGTATTCGTCGCATGAATCAGGGTATGGGTTTGGAGCCGTAAATTTGGGCACGCCCCTGCCTGGTTCAGAGTACAGCGAACCTGGGACAGTGGGTCCGAGAGCGTCGCCAGAGGTGAACCTAAACGTAACTGGCGGCTGGTCTTTGGATCTAATATCCCTGGATCGGGTTCTGAGGCATATGGACCTTGCCTTAATCCATAAAAATGATGTAGTAATGGGCTACGGGATTATAACCGGAGACAGCGATTTAGAAAAGGTGACGGCAAGCGGCTCGGAGTCGGGAAAACGGCTCCTCCTTACGATCATGCCTGTCGATGGGCTGTACCTCTATAAGCTTGATCTATCTCTTGATTTAAATACAAGAGGCACCTATACAGCTTACTCGCCTGACGGCAGAACGTGGTCCGGCGATATCGCAGGCACCGCACCTTTGATCATGGCGGCGTCCTGATACCCGTCTCGCGACCGGTGCTGATGCCCTAATGCCCATGTCCTGCCCTTGCCGTTCAATTCCGTTCTGTTGGCGTTTGCCTGCTCATCACCGGCGGTATCCTATGCTTATCATTGAAGAGTTGGGATCTTTTTCAAGGACCTTTAACTCAGGGAGGACCTCCTTCTCCTCAGAAGGAACTGCGGTATTTCCGCTGATTATCGGCAAGGTCCTTTTTATCTTCATTTGAGGGGGCGGCTGCCACCAGGAGCTGGAGTTGAACTCGTTGTTTTTATCGTCGTTAACCACTGCATGCCCATCCTCTACGATGATTCTGTTGAATGGAGGCCAGACCGGTTTGGAGTTCGAATCCAGCAGGTAAACTACGCAGACCAGCAGGCCAGCCTCGTTTCGCCCGCCAGGTGTGTTATCATCTATATCCAGATACACGGTTTTATTACGAAGGAGGGAGGCCGCGTGCTTTTTGGCTGCCTTTCCAGGAGCTTCCAGGGTCGAGGGAGAATCGACATCTGCAAGCTTAACTCGATCTATCCTCTGAACCCTTTCGTCCCCCGATACGATTTCGATTCCGAAGGAGTCGCCGGCAAGAACGCTGACAACGCGGCCTATGGCCTCATCCGGCGCTGCATTTACAGTTAGCACAAGTGCTAAAGTCAACAGCAATGCTAGTAGCTTTATCATGGTTTTCCCGGCCCAGGCTGACATTTTTGCTTAAGCTTTATGAAGGTATCCACTCCCGTCTTGCATAGCAGCCTGGAAAACATTTATGGCTATTAGCGCATCCACCACACATCTGTGAGAGCTTCGCATAGTAGCCTCGGCGATATTTCCGTAGTGATGGGAGACATCACCACACTTGCAGTAGATGCCATTGTGAATGCGGCCAACAACACGCTTCTTGGCGGCGGGGGAGTTGACGGCGCCATCCACGACGCTGCAGGGCCGCAGCTTCTGGAGGAGTGCCGCACAATAGGAGGCTGCCCGACTGGCGAGGCCAGAATCACAAATGGATATCTTCTCCCGGCAAGATGGGTGATACACACCGTCGGACCCATATGGCGCGGCGGGGGCTTCGACGAGGATGTGCTCCTGGCCAACTGCTACAGGAATTGCTTTGCGCTGGCAGAGCAGCATCGGCTGGAGAGCATAGCCTTTCCATCCATCAGCACGGGTGCATATGGATTTCCGGCAGACAGAGCATCACGAATAGCTGTCGGGGAGATGAGATCCTTTTTAGAGAAAAATGGGTCGACAGAGGTTATAGCCGTCTGCTTCAACAGGAGGGTCTACGACTCCTACTTCGATGCTTTACGAAACGAAATAGATCCCAACGATTACAATCGCAAAGGATAACGATTTCTGGATGAGGGAATTTCGATCCAGCGTTTCCTTGACCTTCCCCGGCAGAAATATCCCAAGTACGATAATCAATAGCAGCGTCAATACAGGCTGAAGTGCTCCTACGCTTGTGACCAGGGTGACTGATCCCAATGCATAGGCAAATATTGAGAATATAATCCCTAAGAACATGAATGTCTCCTCGGATATAAGTGCGCCAACTGCAGAAAGTCCGTTATCGAAGAATCCCATCATGCCTTTTCGAACCGATGGGCTTGCGAGCAAGGGCATAACGGTAATCAGGCTGCCAAGTGATGTCCAGATATAAAGCTGCCACTCGTTCATCGAGGAGAGGAGACACTTTAAGGCCATGCAGTAAATGGCCATGGAGATCCAGTAAGGGATAAATGGTCGAAGCGCGGGGGAAAAGGCAGATTTTAAAAGGCTGCCTTTGCCTTTATCCTTATGCCGGTAGGTTATGAGAAGAACGCTGGCGATTAGCAGCAAGCCTCCAGCATAGTGCCTTGGAGAAAGGGCTTCGCCAAGAAAGAGGGCCGCCCCAAGGAACACAATGACCGGATAGAAGTATTCAAGGGCTGCAACCTTCGAGGCCTCTTCTACCTGGACGGCTCGCATATAGAAGAAGTTCGGCAGCATTTGCAAAATCCCAATTCCGATTGCGAGCAGAGATCCGGGATATACGAAATCGGCCCCCATTATTATTATTATGGGTATAGTAAAGATTTGTTGGGCCAAGATTTGGCAGACTATATAGGCCTTGGAGTCGCTGGCATAGCTTCCAAGGAGCAACTTGTCCATAACTCCTGCGGCGGAGAAGAAGATCGTGGCCATTATGGCAGAGATCAACCAGTCCACTTTCTCAAACTTCCTTTAATGATCGAGATACCATCAATCTACGCGCTGCTAAACTTCCTGCAATAAACAGGATGCCTTTCCCCTGCAATCTTACCTATGGCGAAGTAAGTGCTTACTTACTACATAAGCTTTTCTAAAATTCTGTATACAGTTTCAGGGATATCATGGGTAATAAATCGCATCGAGATTTTTAATGCTATTGAAAGGGAAATCAGAATCATCTATACGAAGTTTTAATAAGTGATGATAGATACCTATCTAGGCCAGCATTAATGCCCGCTGCCGTAGCGAGTCGGACAGCAAGGTTCGCGATATTCTATTGATATTCTATTGCGAGGCCAGCGTGATGTTTCCATGAGGCAGCACGAGCATTCTGGCATCCTTTCCGTGCCGATTCCATGCCATTGCCAAAGCATCGACCAGGGTTTTAGCAGGCTTAAAGAAGCACTTTCGCACCTGCTCAGAGGGCATGGCTGAGACTAATATCAACTCATGTCGCAGCGAGTCCCTGGCTATGAATGCCGCCTTATGTCCTCCGAACTCGTACTCTTTTCCAAAGCGGTCTATGCAGTCTTCCGGCGACTTCGCCTCGCAGACCCAGCGCTCAAAAACGCCGTTGCCAAAGCCCTCGCTGCATTCGGCCAGGAGAATGATTGTGCCTCCCGGCGCTGCGGCTCCGCGTGCGTTATCGAGGGCCTTATGGGCCTGGAAGAGGTTGAGATCCTTGGGCCGGCCGCCGGCACAGGTTACAACTATGTCCGCCGGCTTTACAATTCTTTTATACATGTCGTCGACAACTGCTGTGCCTGTTCTATGCGCCTCTATGAAGTCGCCGGCAACTGCTCTGACGATCTCCTTTCTGCTGTTGAGGACTACGTTTAAGATGAAGTCCAGTCCAGCAATTGCCGCTGCCTCCTCCATATCCTGCCGAACGGGGCTATCCAGTCGTCCGGATACGGAGCGCGGATCCCTCATCAGCTCGTGGTTCTTTTCGACGGATCGCTTTGAGCTAACTCCTGGAAGAAGGGCTTTAGCTCCTCCGCTATAGCCGGCATAGTAGTGATACTCGATGTTTCCGGTGGCGATGATCATGTCTGATGCTGCCACATCCTCGAAGACCTCTACAGGAGTTCCATGCAAGGTCTCGCCAAGCTTAAGGCATTTTGCAGGGTCGTGCTGAACATGAGGCAAAGAATGGCAATCCTTTAAGAGCAGCCTCTCCTCATCATGAGTCATCCTCCTGTGAGTCCCGAGACCAAAGACCACCTTTATTTCCGAAATTCCCATTTCATCAAGCCTTTTTTTAAGCGGCGGAAGCAGCAGGTGGCTGGGCGATGGCCGGGTTATATCGCTGACCAAAACTGCGGCTGTTTTTCCACACATATCGGATAGGCTCTTTCCCAGAGGATTGTCAAGGGCCCTCACTACCTCTCCGCTGCCGGCCTTTTGCAGCTCTCTCGGCAGCACTACCTCCATCGATGGCGTATCCGGAAGCTCCACAAATCCCCGGCCAAAGCCCAGCATCATGTATGTCTATGTCCTCCAGACTACCGCTCTGGATATCATTTCTGAGAAGGCGCTGAAAATAGGCTGGTCGGTTTTAAATGCGAAGAAGTTCGCGCCCACGTTGTTGCAGGCCTCGGCTATGCGAGCTGTATGCTCCTCCATCTTTCGTTTATACTCGCTCCTCTCCTCCTCGGTGACGCGCGTGATCAGGGGCCTGTGGGTCTCCATATCCACGAACTTCACGTCGCCTCCAAATCCGAGGTCCGCCTCCTCCGGCGCCAGAACCTGTATCATTATCAAATCGTGTCCGCCAAGACGGTAGATGCTGGAGACTGTTCTTTCGGTATCGCCCAGAAAATCGGAAATAACAACCACAAGGCTTGTAGATCTCACCAGCACGTCGAATTGATCGGCTACAAGCCGGAGGTTTGTCTCTCCTCTGGGCGCAATTTCGTCCAGCTCGTCGATGCTCTGGAAAAGATGCCTCCTCCCTCGCCTGGGCTCGCCGGGATAAAGCCTTTTGCAAAAGAGGGAGATGGCATACTTCTCGTTTTCCAGTGTTGCAAGATAGGCAAAGCCTGCCGCCAGGCGGGTGGCATAGGAGTACTTTCCGTCGAAGCCCATGCTTCCACTGGCATCCAAGAGAATATGAACTACAAGGCTTCGCTCCTCCTCGTGCTCTTTGATATAGAGCTTCTCGGTCCTGGCGTAAGCCTTCCAGTCAACGAGCTTGACGTCGTCGCCTTTGCGGTACTCGCGATACCCCACGGGGCTTATGCCGTGGCCGAAGCGAAGCGACTTCCTGCCGCCTGAATAGGCAGTCGAGACTCGCTTCCTGACCAGAAGGGCGAACCTATCCAGCTCTTTGAAGAATTCGGTATCCATGTTATTTTTATACTATATTAATAATAGTTTGATTCATATCGATTTCAAACGCCTGCGCTCTTCAGTATATCCGTCACAACCTGGTCCCTCGTCAGCCCCTTTCTCTCAGCCTCGAAGTTAAGGATGATCCTATGACGAAGCACGGGGTACGCCATGACGTGCAGGTCCTCTTTGGAGACGTAGTTTCTCCCAAGAAGGAAGGCCCTGGCCTTTCCCGCAAGTATGAGCCCTATTGATGCCCTGGGGCTGGCGCCGTATTGGACGCCCTCCCATTTGCGCGTGGCGAGCACCAGGTTTACCGCTGCCTTTTTCAGGTCGTCGGAGACGGGTATATCGCGGCATATCCGCTGAAGCGCAAGAACCTCCTCCTTTGTGACAACACTCGAAACTGTTGGCTCGGAGCTGCCGGTGTATCTCTCCATTATCTCTATCTCCTCGTCGAAGGATGGATATTCCATAAAGATCTTGAGCAGAAATCTGTCCAGCTGAGCCTCGGGAAGGGGAAAGGTTCCCTCCATTTCAATTGGGTTTTGCGTTGCCAGTATGAAGAAGGGCTTATCTAGCGCATAGGTTTTGTTCCCAACCGTCACCTGTTTCTCCTGCATGGCCTCCAGAAGGGCACTCTGGGTCTTTGGCGACGCCCTGTTGATCTCGTCTGCCAGGACTATGTTGGCGAAGACGGGGCCGGGCTCGAACCTGAACCTCTTGCTGCCGCCGCCCTCGGCCTCTTCGATGATGGTCGTGCCCGTGATGTCCGCGGGCATCAGATCCGGCGTGCACTGGATGCGGCTGTAGCTAAGTCCCATGCTGGCGGCCGTCGTCTTCACCAGAAGCGTTTTTGCAAGGCCCGGGTTGCTCTCCAGCAGGGCATGGCCTCCGGCAAGGATTGCGACCAGCAGCTGCTCGATGGCAACGTTTTGGCCCACCATCACTCTATCTATCTCGCTTCTAAGCCTCTTGAATATCTCGGGTGCTGCGCTGTAAATTGACTTGAGGTCCTCTGTCATTCCCATCTCCGCAGGTATTATCAGTGATTTTAAAGGGTTTTATGCTATGTGGATCATAAAGCTTGCCGTTTAGGTGATAATGCGGGAAATAATTTCGAGGTCGTTTTGTTGGTTGAGGCTTTGCTATTCAGTGGCTCAGTGTTGGCAGCTGTGACAGCTTGCCTTTTAGGTGATAGTGCGGGAAATAGTCCCGAGATCTTATTGCTGGTTGAGACTGTGCCATTGAGCGACTTTTCTTTAACTGTTTCAGCTGCTGGCGCGTTGAATGTAGACGCGTTGAACGCAGATGCATTAAATATCGTTTCGGCGGAGACTTCTGGAAGGATGCCCGAACTGCGATTGATCTCCTCAATGTAATCGCGGCAGCACTGGAGCCAGGAATCCGGTTCTTCAGGAAGGATAATGCTTTGCTCCATTTTAGCCTTAATACTGATATTATGATCCCCAACATAATCCTGTGAGACCAAGCTAACGGTGTCTGGCCGTCCAAAGGGCTCGGATTCTGAAAAGAACTTATTTTGCATTAAATCCAAATGAGTAGATGTGCCTTTGGCCTTAACTAATAGAGTATATTCGGAAGATTTATTTGCAAATCGCGTCTCTTTGACAACAGTTGGTGTGAGGTTGACGGTGATAACTGTTCTATTTATATAGGCTTTAAAGAAGTTTTCCTTATTGAGACTCTTGGCTTGAATGGAGCTATGCACAATATCCCCATTATTTTCATAGTAGTCCCTTACCGAGATCTTGCGACCGGTATATCTTACCCATTTATAGCTGGCAACATATGTAGGCCATTGCTCTCTGATTTCAATATTCCCTGTGCTAAGATCGATTGTAGTTTCGTTTGGATCTGTTATTTCAATATCTTCAAACTTAGTTTTTACCGTAACAGGGCCTTCTACTGCTCGTAAATAAAGCCCCTCCTTATAATTCACAGATCCGTTGAGTGAATACGATGATTCACCGGAGTTCATTCCGTCGAGCCGATTAATTCGCTGGTACTTAGAGAATGAACCGGATCCCGCGGAAGTACTATTTAGATTAAAATACAATGCTTGAGTAGATCGATGAATCTCCCACTTGTTAGAGTCTACTGTTGCCACTATATCATAACCTATGAGGCCGTGGGATGGAGGTAAAATAGCTGCCAAAAAAGCTAAAAAAGATCCTAAAGCCAAAATCAGCCTAAATCGTCCCATATCCCTTCCATCCTTGGATCGTAAAGCTCTTAGATATCTATACAAATTCAAATGCCAGCACTAGCATATTGACCGTCAGGAATATAACAATTTTGGTAGTTGCCCTATGTCTTCAATGGGACCACATTTTATTGAAGTCAAAAATTTTTTATTTATCATTAATTGAGAATCCCATGCCGAAGTTGTAAATTTCAAATCCTAGAGATTGATCTGAGATGAGCGTATATGTCATCGGGGTTGTTTTATAATACAGATTTCTAAGGCTGTACCAAAGAGCTGGCGTGCTTACGCCGGAATATTCAGTATCAAAGTCATGAAATTCGCTGTCAACCATAGCAACATAATCCTTGTCTTCAACCAGCTCCCAGGGATCAAATTCATCACTATATATTATTTTTACCTCTCCGGGCGGCAATATCTGGGTAGGGAAATTTGCCGCCTTTCCAGTCATATCCAGATCGTCCATTGGTTCAGTGTTTATGCCTCGCACTTTAGTTCCAAAGACGTATTGATCACCATTATAGCCTGCATTAATTGCCCACTGTGCCTCTGTGACGCCAATGACATCAGTTTCTATGGAGCCGGTCCTTTTTCCATATGCAATTTCCATCGTATGTTTAATTCCTTGAGATTCCATCTCCTCCGAAGAGGTTTCTGATGACACCCCCTCATCAGAGCTGCCATCTTGATCATTATCTCCTGCAATAGAGGCACTGCTCAAAGTATCCAATGATTGCTCTGAGGTTGAACTGCTTTTAGATGATGTCTCATCTCCTTTTGAAGCCCCTGATGTATCATCATCTGTTTCAGATGAATCATTACTGTTGGCATTACCTGTCAGGGCAGCAAGCTTTTCAGCTAATCCGGGAACCGGCTGGAGCGTCGATCCGGCTCCCTGGGACTCAACCGAATTATCTATAAAGCGAGCCTGTTGCGAATAGCCGGCATTCTTTGCATCCATTGTTTCTTTTACGCTCATTTCTTTATTGCCATAATTCAGGCTTAGATGCCCATTCTCAACTTCGCTTATGGTAACTACCCTTAATGTTTCTGAAGATGGGCCTGCTATGATGTTGCTGCTCCAGGCAAACTTGCCTGAATCGGTTTCTGCGCTGGAGAATGCCGATTTATCATTTAACGAGATGGAATATGAGTACTCAGTATCAGGCTGCTTGGAGGAGCCTCCATTATTGTATGTTATAGAATCTGGGTAAAGCTCGCAAACGGATTCAAATTCAAGATTATAGCCGTCCATGGAAACAGACATCGAATCATCTGAGCTGTAGTAACTCATCTGCAAAGAGACAGATGCCTTTGCAGACAATATCAGCATAGCCACCACAAAGGGCAATATTATTGCTTTTGTTATAGCCTGTTTCACGATAATCGCTATCATAAATTGCACCTAAACCAAATGAGAGAAACTCATCCAAGAGCTGCACGAGGTATCTTCGGCCTCCATGCTCCTTGAGAAATCATAGCTGTAGAAGGCTGGCTGGTTGTTTTGGACACCGTAATTGAAGCTTATCTCCTGATCCAGAACGTCTGCTGAGATATCTGATTCAAGAGGAGTTTGTTCAAAGGTTATTGAAAGCTCCTTGTAGAGTTCCCCATCGTTTTCCCAAAGTGGAATGGAAACCAAGGCCGGTTCGGTGTTCGTTATAGTTTCATAATTTCCGCCGACGGAAAATTCATATTCGCCATCCCCTGGCTTGGCCAATCCAAGGCCGAAGCTGGTATCTGCGATTTTTGTTCTATCATACTCATTCCACACGTTAGTAGAGGATGTGCCACCGAAGGTCAGAGAAACATCCTTTACCTGTGTGGCTGTCACGCTGCTGTAGAAGGACGCCAATCCTTCAAGTTTGCCGTTGTTGCTTGCTGAGAACTGCAGACACTGACTGACCATTGCAGCTCCGCCGTCGGGCTGGATTATCAAAGCGTTTGCTTCTCCGTTCGATTTGTAGTTTAAGTCAGGGGCGGAGAGAGTATTTTCCGATATGGTCTTAACTGCTGTTAATTCTGAATTAGTGCTGATTAAATTAGAAAAGGTTAAGGCGCTCGTCTGAGTGGCTCCGCTAGCTTGTATGGCCAGAGCCGTTATGCAGGCTAGTATCGTTACCGTCACTCTCATATGCGAGCACCTTTTTGTTCATTGATTCAACTTCCGTTCAACTTCTGGGCGAGTTTCGCTTAGTTAAAGGGGTTTGTATTAGCTATCGAGTTTGAGCCCCAGTAAGAATCGCCGCCCCATGAGGGATTATCCGTGTCCCCTGGGAAGATGCTGGTCCAGGACGATCCTGATACGGATGTCTCAATTGGGTTGGCGCATGTTGGGTCGCAGGCAACGAAGTTGGACCACATTGTCATGCCGCCAGAGTACTCCGGTGAGTCCCAGCCTGTGCCGTCATAGCTCTTAGCAATGTCTGATTCAATTGAAACTCCCATATTGGCACTTTCAATGGTTCCGCCGCCATATTTATCGGAGTCAACGCTGGCAAAGGCAGTCTTGGTATCTGTAATCGCCCAGATCGAGTCAGCTCCGACTGTGGCCTGGCTGTCGAAATTAGCGGTAGTCTGTCCAAATCCGCCGGCTACGTTCAGGTTCTGGTATGCACTGGCACTACCTACAATTTCAGGCGTATCGGTCTTTCCAAACTGCTGATAAGCAACCGCCGCAGCAGCATCGCTGATCATGGAATGAAGATCAACATCTGCGCTGCCGCCCTGCGTCAACACCATTGTGACATCGTTCTTTGACAAATCTGCTTCGGGATACCTCACGGTTTGATCAAGCGTCGCGCCAGTGAGGGTGTTAGTTATCTCTGCGGCACTCTGCGGGACATACGATGAGCCTGGATCAAAGAAGGATGCATCAGATGTTGCGCCTGTAAACGCATCGAGAATCATATTATCTCCGGCCTCCTGCCATGCCGACTTTGTGTATGTATATTGCAGGTTATCGTTCACTTCCCATGCCATGGCCGAGCCGACCAAAGCCAGCAAAGCCAATATTGCTACTGTCAATTTCATCTTATATCTCTCCTTTGATTTCTCCCTGTTGAGTGAGAATTTCTCAAAGTTTGACTGAACATACTTCTCCTTATGAGGTAATAAAAGAACACGAAGTACCAATTTGGTATCTAAATTTATAGCAAAAATATGTATTTGTAATTGGCATTTACAATCTAGTTTACCAATTTGCAATTGAAATACTAATCAATGATCAGTAATAACAATACTGACTGAGAATACATGCTGAAAAGAAATCAATTTTTCGCGCATAATTTTCAATATAGCGAAACTACGTTATATAATTTCGGAATATTTTGGCACGCTACAGCAATCAATCCCATTCACCTCCTCTTCAGAACGGAATATGGATTCACGCATGCCAATTTTTAAGTTCAAATCAGCCTTGCCTTTATATTCCTCATGTATCCGCCCGAAGATATCATTGGTTGATCTACTTCTAATGATATCAAGCTCACTGTTGCCAATAGAATGTTGATTCAGAACGTATAAACTTGTTTTATTCGAAAATTTTTCCTGAAAAGCTTTTATCGGCGTTAAATTGACATCGATAATAGTTCTATTGTAGGACGCCTGATAGAAACTGGATTTGGAGAGCTGCCATGATTCCATTTTAGAGGCTACTATGTCTCCATTATTTTCATAGCTTTCGCTGATTCTCATCATTGGCCCATAATAGTATATCGTTTTATAATTTGAGAAATAGGCGGGCCATTTTTCGTCAACGCTAATTTTGCCATATTCATCTATGAGTATGGGACCCTTATTATCATTCTCTTCATTATCTGAAAGGTTAATGCTCTCAAGATTTATGGTTACTACAACAGGCCCTTCCCTGGTTTTAAGTATGGTCCGTTCGTCATAAGAAAGACGGCCTTTTTTTGTGGAAGAGGATTTCTCCTTTCCTTTAATTCCTGCAAAGTCGCGGATGTATGATAGCCTGGAGAAATTGCCGGTGCCATTTACAAAGCCTTCTACCGTAAAATTGACGTTTTCCGTATATCTGTGAATCTCAAAAGATGAACCTTCCGTAGACGCTACTATATCATAACCAATGCGCGCAAGGGTTGGTTGAATTATCAGCATGGCTAGGAATATCATTATGACAAGCTTCAATTTCCCTCCTGCATCCAAGTTGCATACCCCTTTAAAGATTCTTAAACGATAGATGCTATATTGCGAAGGCTTATACAAAAAAGAACAATGGCTCAAGCCCCCCTCAGACTTTCATCACCATCTTAAGCGAATACTGGAAGTTGCCCTTGAGATCAGGTTCGTATGGTATTGAAGGCAGGGCCGGAATCCTGCCAAAATCCAAATTCACAGCAGGATGAAAGAAAACTACCTGGTCGGCCGGAGGTGTAACTACGACATTATCTGCATCTGATTCGTCAGGTGAATTCGCGTTCTGATTCTCTATGCTGAGAGTGGCCATCATATTCCTCAGATCGTCTGATTTCGTCCACCACCAGAGCTGATTTAGATCTACCTCTGCTACATCGGTCTCGTCGCCATTGCCAATATAATCACTAGATGGGATGGGTTTAGTCTCGACTTCTAGTTTCCCTGGCGGCAGTTGTTGGCTTGGGAAGTTGGGAGCTGATCCTGTCATCAGGACTGACGACTCGCCATCAAGTGTGCCCGTGATCAGGCCCATTCCCATATTCGCTGCATCCGCAATTATCTTCTCCTGAACAGCCCATATATAGTTCAATCCCACACCGCTCTGATCGAGATCCAGATGCGCCCACTTATGGCTGCCATCCTGTATTGTAATTGTATGACCTAGGAGACAACTGTCTGCCTGTATTGACCTTCCATCGCCTCTGGCAAATATGGCTTCAGGTTTAACCGAGGCAGTCCCGGAATACTGCGAACCGATTGCATTCAGCTCTTCCGATATAGCACCTTGATCGCTGGTAAACATAGCTGCTGTGCTGCCATCAAATGTATCATACTTGACTGCCATAGCGATTTCTTTATTGATCTTATCGACCTCATTTTTCTTTGAGATGCGACTATTCCATTTGTACTTCCCTGAGTCGGTTACAACGGATGCACCCACTTGCTGCCCATTGTATGAAATTTTCTGTGAGAATCCGCCCTCTTCATCAGTGATGCCGCTGCCGCTACCTCCAAAACTTATCTCGCTTGGTTCTAGGAGGACGAATCCGTTGTAGACGGCATCCTCTATGCTCAGACTATCTGAAAAGGATGAGTCTGAGTTGTAATATGAGCCCGATATGCTTATGACTCCTTTGCCATCGATAGTCAATGAGAATATTAGGAAAATTATAAGACATCCAATAAGTTCCTTCTTCACCGTCCTAACCCCCTATCTGTGTTGAAAATGTCATGGATGACATGCATTCAGTCCCACTGTCTTCCACAACGGCCTCGTAGTTAAATGCCATCTGACTTGCCTCTGCCGATACTTCCTGGAGATAAACATCGAGGCTCTCCGATATCATATCCGCAGGAAGATCCGAATCCTGAGAAGAGGAAGAAAAATCCACAATGCTATATTCCTTAACCATGTCTTGAAGTATCTCGTCAGTGCTCTGGCCTGCCTGATCACCAGAAGACATTGCAGTCGGCTGTAAATTAGAGCTTGAACTGACGAAGCCTCCGCTGCTGGTGAGATCGCTCTTAAAATTCTCATCAGGCATGCTTATGCTAAGAGAGGCGCTCCTCTTTGAATCGTAGTTGCTCCAAAAATTTGCTGGGACCTGGCTATCCTGCAAGTTCCTAAGCCCAAATAAATTTTGAATACTGATATAAAAATTTGCATTATATGCATTAGTGCCTGAATAATCGCTTTTAAGTAAGGTCCTAGAATCCAGTTCCGACCCGCGCACGTAGTAGGCATGGGATAGCAAAGCTGAGCCGTCATCGGTTTTGGATAGATCTGCCTTCGTCTGCATCGTTATGTACATTGCATTTATGATCCGCGGATTCCCGATTACAGGAGATGAGAGCAACTCAAGGCTAGCAGATTCTGCTCCGGATATAGTGGCTGTGGCAGAATCTGTTATATAGTAGTTTAATCCTTGGGAATCGATATTAAAATTATCGCTGATGCTTGGCATGGATTCTAAACTCTGCACATCATCCGGCAACGGAGATCCTTCCCCCATTGTCGATGCTACCCCAGTTGAAATATACAGCAGTAAAGATAGAATTGCTGCTATGGGCATAACCAGTGCTTTTTTCGACGAGATCCCAATAATTCTATCCATCTCATTCTCCCTATGAAGCGAAGCAAAACGCATAGGCTAGACGCTCATCGGATCATTATACCATCTTAATAAATTGAGATAATTGGGGGCGAGCTTTGCCCCCAAAGCGTACCTTATAGTGTTCGCAGTTCTAAGGCATGCTTAACAGTCAAGATCTCCGAAGTTGATAGTAGCTGTCTGGCAGAAGGATCCCCAGGTATTGAGGACGCCATCAAACTCGCTATCCAAATCAAGCTCCTCTGGCAGGACCTTAGCCACTGCGTAGGCGCTCACAGATGCTCCAGAGTCGATATCGGCATGCTCGATAATGCTTCCCTGCTCTATGACGTTGGCGCTCGAGACTGCATCATATCCGAAGACTGCGTTCTTGATGAGGCCGGTCTGTTCGTAGCAATTCCAGACTCCTGCATCCGCGCCTGCAATCGCCGATGTGGTATCCTGGAATTGGACGGCAGTGTTCAAGAAGCCCGCGGGTACGGTAAGGGTAGTTGTGCCCCCCATTGTAGAGACGGCATCATCGTAATCATAATATCCGAGACACCAGGATGGAGATGCGTCAGCAAGGCCCTCAGAGGCGATTGACGCTGAGCTGCCCTGTTTGGCCTCAAACTGCACGTCTTCGATAGTATTCAGGGCGTTCCCGGGCTCCTGGGTGTTGTCCAATACTAGCTTGCTGGAGCCGTATTGGCTGACGGTTGTGGGTGTGGCGCCCTGGATAGGCTCATCGCCATAGATGTTCTGCCAGTTGGTTATGCCCACAGTAGCCACGTTGGTGTTGCCTACCTGAACATTCTGGGTTGTTCCAGAGCTGTAGGAGGCCGCATTATTGAACCAGTTATAGCTGCCGCCTTCCCATACATCGCCTGCAGTTGCCTCTTTACTGTCGCTCAATGTATACGATTGTGTGGCTGTGATAACTGCAGCTGATGCCGATCCGATCAGCATGAGCACAGCCAAAGCTAATACTAATATCTTCATTTTTCTTTACCTCCTTATAGATTATCTTATCCAGATCCACTTGATTACCTAATATTCCGCGAAGACCAGAAAGGACCCTCCCCGCAGTCTTCGCATGTCAATGGATCATTCTAATATCTCATATATAGGCTATTAAATTCTTAGGAAACTCTGATAAAGTTCGTATTTTGTTACTAGGAGTATGACAGTTTTTTATGGAGTATTTTTTTCTACACGAATGCCAAAATTTAAATACGTAATATACTTAAGGTTACCAAGTATTGAAGAGAATTCATGGCGAAGAATAGCGATTTTTTAGAATCATAGTATTTAATATCATGCGAGTAATATCATTTATTATTTATCTTTCTTACTTAAAATTAGTACCCAACCATTTGAATATGTCTAATAGTGCCCAATAACAAATAGACATATTATCTTCGTTGATTATATGCGCGAGTGATTAACATTATCCGATATTAAAGAATGTAAGATTAGCGGCCACAGCAAAATAAAGTCCGCTGAATCCTGTTGAACTCATACTTATCTAAGAAAAGAGTAAATTTAAAATTACATATAATTTATGTTATTTAATGTTCACTTGAAAATTTTAGTATCTGATAAGATGATGTCCGAGAATAAAAAACATCTATTCAGAGTAAAGGATATAATTTGGTTGAGAATATCAAATACTTGTGTCTCAATGATGTCTTAGGGCGAGGTCTGCGTACCTATGCTCCCACCATGATGCAACCAAATCAGACTACTTCAGAATCAAGCGAAGCAACAGGCTTACGGTATATCCTCACATTCTCCCGCAATACTATCATAGTATTCATTTCTATAATATTCGCAGCCAATTACGCTGGAGTTGATGTCGAAGCATACCGGCGTTCTCCAGTCTCCAGTAGACAGGGCCTCTTCCTTTGCAATTGATTCATTTGTTGTGGCATTTCCAGTAGCTATTGTATCAAACGGAGATGTGGCAGCTTCAGCGATGATAGTCCTGTTCTGATATCTTGCTGCAGCTTGCACCCTATTTATAACCGATGAGGATATACTCGGCAAAGTGACCTTGATGTCTATTATCTGGGTCTCTCCGGGCGGCAGGGCCTGCAGCGACCAGCTAACGAGCCTGCCCTTTAAGGATGGCTTAAGTGTTGAGCTGATAAAGGTGGCCCCCTCCGGCAATAGATCGACTATTGCTACCGGCTCTAGAGTCTTGTTGCCGTCATTATTGACCAAGATCCTGTATGTGAAGACACTGCCGCTATGGCTTAGCACCCTCTTGGTAAGATTGATATGCGGATACGAGTACTTCACCGACTCGCTGAGGCCGATAGTTGTATCCAGGCGATAGCTGCCAACAAGCTGCTGTTCCAGATGGAACGATTCGCCAGTAGAGTTGTTTGACCTGGATAATGCCTTGGCCTTAAGATAATCGGTTCCCGCAAAACTGCCGGTCATGGAGAGATAGGTCTTGCTCATGAGGGCTTCTTTTTGCACATAATCTGCGGAGGAGATTCTGTTCATGATCTCGGTGCCCTTATCCGGATCCCTGGTGTACATGAACTCCCCCCACTTGTTCGCGTAGGTGATATTCGATTTGCCCGCTTTCTGCTCATTTGGCATGTAGGACAGGTCTATGTTCTTCTCAACAGTATCGGCCTGAATCGACTCGGCAGAATTATATATGCCGCTGCCCTGCTCGCCTGACCTCTTATCGCAGTTCAGCACCTTTTGCGAGGAGACAAAGCCTATTCCCGACGCACCCTTCCTATAGGTCGGGCTGGTTCCGTAGGAGTCCAGGTGCTGGCTAACCTTAAAGCTCCCGTGGTAGGTTTCGGATATGTAGGCCACATTTCCTTTTCTGCCGGGTTCTCTTGGCTCTTTTCTGTTATAGCCGATATGAGCGATTCCGCCGGAGAAGTCTCCAACGGAGGAATAAATGATCTCGCTTCCGGCGATATTGTAGGAAATCTCCTTCTCAATAGAATCCATATAGAGATATTCATCTTCCACGGAGGTTGTGATTCCACTGCTGTTGGTCCAGGCGCTGGTGCGGTCCGACCAAAGCGAGCTTAGCTCAATGGATCTAGCGCCTGTAAGGTTCAACGAGACTGACTCATGCCGTGCAGAAAGCTCCTTATTAAGTTTCACAGTAGACTTAGAATTATTAAGGCTGGACCTCTGATCCTCTTTATAGTATCCGCTACCGTGCTCTGAACTTTTAACGTTAATTGAAACAAGATTTATTATAACAGCCACGGTAGAGGATATGATGCCTGTTGCTTTGCCTTGGAAAACTCCCTTTATAATTGCCGTATTGCTTAAGGGTGCATTCGATTTTAATGTGGATATTTTCTTTCTGGTATTTACATAGCCTTTTCCCGATACAGAAGAGTCTTCAAAAAAATCAAGTTTTGTAATATCGGGCTTTACCTCCAAAATGATAGATCCATTCTCCCCGGGACCGAGCGTTCCTATATTCCATGTCAGGTTATTTTCATTAGCTAAATCAGGCAAAGGATATGCATTTATAACTTCTACATCCGGGAGGATATCAGTGACACATACTTCTGCAAAAGTTTGTTCTTTAGCGTTATTTCCATATTCGATTACATACGTTATATTTTCTTCTTTGCTATAGGATGATTGGTTAGTGGTCTTGTTTATCCACAGGCCACCGCTGGCCAGGTTATCCTGGGCCGATGCGAAGGAAAGAATTGGAGTGTAGAGTATAAAGAAGATCACTAGGATTAAAATAAAAAAAACTATCTTACCTTGATCATTCTTCCTCTTCATCCTCATCCTCCTGCAGCTATGAGATCTCGAACTATAACTTCAAAACCATACTTAATTTGAGAGATAAAAGCTTATCGGAACGATTTTAGGGTAACAGTTTTTGAAAAATATATAAAATATTTTGCGTATTCTTTTGCGTAATATGCTTTTTTCTTCTATCTTAGGCGATTCAGTGGATCTCGAGCTATGATCTTTGGCAGACCCGTACTTTATATATCAATTGCAGTGAGCTTCAACGCGGTTTTTTGTCTAAGCAAATCTTCCCCCTATGGAAAATCGATTTAGCCGCGGCATCAGGTGCCTCGGCTTATGTTGGCTCTCCTGTAGCAATTGCTGAATTCTGCAGATCCTCTGTGGATCCTGATCCTTCAAGCTCTTGAGTAGGTGATTGGACAACGGAGGGCTCTGTTATACTGCTGGTCTCTTCCACGGGCGCAATTTCGGCGACGATTTCAGAGGTATCTGTTGCCCCATTCGCACTATTATTCCCGCCTCCGGCTACACCGTCTGCAGCGCCACCATCGAGCACATCTCCTCCCGCGGACTGCCCAGCTGATGTGTCTTCTGGTATCAAATCATCTTCTGGAGCCTTAGGCACAGTAGCAGTTTCATTTATTTCGGTAGAGTTGCGTGGTAGGTCGCTTTGTTCTATAAGTTGGTCGATCATTTGAGACATAAGAGTGGCGTTGATAGATGATTCGTTATTGATTGCATCTGAGCCACCATATAAGGTGTCATCGCCTAGTATGCCGGACCCGTCGCTCGGCACCGCGTAGGCGACATCGCCTACAGAGGAGCTGCTTTCAACGAACACCACGTTGACCTGCGTGCCGTCACTGAATTCCAGAGGGATGACCGCTTCGATCAGAGGTTCGCTAGAAGCATCAGGATTATCTGTCGCATTAGGCTCGACCTGGGATGTACCGGCTTCCCCTTGAGACGATTCGGCCACGACATCAGAACTTGATGGCTCTGCTGTAGCCTCCGCCTCAAGTAATCCTTCTGCAGATTGATCAATCTCACCTGCTTCGATTATAGGCTCGCTAGAAGCATCAGGATTATCTGTCGCATTAAGTTCGACCTGGAATGTGTCGACTTCATCTTGAGATGATTCAGCTTTTATGACATCCAAAATTGCACTTACTTCGGCTATAGCCTCCTGATTATCAGCGGATGCAGGTTCAACTTCTGCAGTTGCATTTATTTTTTCTTCAAAATCCCCACCAGTCTGGGTCGGATCTTCCCCTTCCGTAGTATTATTTGTCTGCACTTCGGCTAGAGTATTCTCTGTAGTGCTGTTTTCGAGGCCAAGCAGTGAATTCGTTGATTTTATATCATTGAGTATGGAATTTGCAGTTTCATTGATGGTTTCTGTGGCATTTGATGCTGGAGCTTGCTCTGTCTCGTTTTCGCTTGGTATCGAAATGTTTTCGTTATAGGAGCCAATGCTTAAGTTCTGCGGTATTTCAGTGCTACTATTATTAAATTGGGTTAAATTAGTGCCGTTAGAGATGCTTTTTTCTTCTGTATCTTTCTTTTCAGCTGGCAGTACAGTGATAGTTTCTGGTAAAGTGGCATGGCAATCACAAGCAATATCTGTAACTGCGACTGATATGATGACTTCTGTAGGCACATTCACAATAGGTGCAGCCCATATAAAGGTATTCTTATCGTTTTCATTATAATTTCCTGAAGAGGCACTCCATTGATATTCATAACCACCATCATTATTAGCATTAATTGTAAACATATATTGATCGCCTGAGTGGAAATCTAGAGCACTACATACTGAGAAAAGGATCAAAGGTAATAGAGTAATTAACATGCAACATATTCTGAAATGCTGGGATTTTTTATGGAGCCCTTTATTTACTTCATTATTAGGCAAAATGCGAATAGACCTTTTAATTTCAGTAAACATTTAATTAATCATTCCTTTATAATCAGTAGTGTATATGAAATTAGTTTAAGCCATATAGCTGCTGAATGTTATTTCCATGCCCGGTTCAATGACAACATTTGCATTCGAACTAATTAGGGATTCTCCTGGGTCAAAGGATTTGAATGCATAATGACAACCAAGCACATTAGATACAAGAAGCGCTATTGCCACTATGCTTACTAGCATGCCAATCTTGTTTTTCATTATCATTGCCGCCTCTAATTTATATCCCATCTTGATCTCGGTTCAGATTCTCAGTAGCTGAATTCCCGCCGAAAAGGTACATAACTCTTAGAATTGATAAAATCCCACGAAAATCATGTAACAAATACAATACCAATTAAGTATCAAGATAAATAATAGAAATTAAAAATCCTAATTAATGATTCATACATTATTCTTAATATAAAACATATTATTAAAGCGGAACTTGTGTTTAAAAGTTCAATGTGTCGATATATGAAAGAGTACCCAAATCATTATAGGTAACCTAAGGGTCATAATTATCGAATGGAATCCTCATGCGCTGGGACATCCAATATGTCATTATGATCTTATGGTCATCTGGTTTCTTTCTACATAAGGTGGTCTGTGGTGGAAGGTATGGTTTGAAAATGATAACTGAACAATTAAAGAAAGAAAAATTTTGCCCTCTTTGGGCAGGTGATCGGAACTCTTTTTATTTCAGGTATGGACTGGAATCTACAACTCTATTTCAAATTGAGTCTCATTTGAGATTGTGGCACTTGAGCCTGCGCTATTGGCAGCAGCACAATCTGGGCAAGCAGATGATTCTTCTTGTGATGTATCCAATGCGCCTTCTGCGTAGGAATACTCGTGGATGCCTGTGCGTGACATATCGACTAAATTTCGGGTAGGAACAAACACGGCATTATTTGATAAAGCATAGTCCCTGAACTGAGTAAGAGCGTCCAGGTAATCTCCCGAACCAGATATGGATGTGCTCAAGCTTATGACCAAGGGCTCGTCTTTGCCAGAGATTTCATCGAATTTTCCTATTAACATATCTTTCCACTGGGATGAACTAATGCCGTTATCCTTAGCATAACGGTCATCAAGAGGGATCAGCTTCCCGTTGAACATATAGGTGCTTACAGGCACGGCGTAGAACTCGTGATTCCCAACTTTGTAGGGCCAAACATCCTTCTCATGTCCAGGCTCATATAAGACCCCTGACTGGAATCCAGTGCTGTACTTCATCCCCATTTCATCGAGCACCCTGTAGGTATCCTCGTTCTGATCATATGATTGTGGTTTAAAGCCATCTATATTTACAACATTTGAGCCGCATACTTTTGTTGCTAATGCGAATTTTTTTGAGTCTTCTAGTATTGATTTTTGTTCTTCGTAAGATTTATCGCTCAACTTTTCGTCTAAGCTGTTCCCAGATATCCCTATTTCAATCGTCCGCTCCGCAGGAGCTGAAATTAAAATTGCCGCTAGGAAAGTTTTCGTCTGCAAAATGGTGTCTTTTGTTAGGAATAAGGACCAATCTATATTAGTGTTAGTCGCCGCGTTAAAAATGTTCATGGTATTTGATTGAGCCGTTTGAATTTGGTCGACAGTAGCATCTGAGGGTAGATCTAAATCGAATATTAAATCGACAAAAACAGGTTCGTCTTGAGACTGAGATAATCCCGCCATCATTAATGCTATGGTGCAAAAAGCAATCGCACAGCGAATAATATCGTTCATCATATTCTCCTCCTTTATTTCGTAATGATTTATTGAAAACGCTTGCCATAAATATCATTTACATATTTAGCTATTACGAAGTCCGGCTTAGGTGAAGGAGTTCATACAATTAATAAGAACTAAAAATAGCAATTAATTTTTAGGGGGCATTTATTTACTAGGAGCGAAATTATTTGAAATTAAATATATCGTATCACTAATGCAGTATCGAATTTTAAAAAGTGAAATGATTATATATTTTTTTAGCAAAAATAGTAGTATGAATCATTAATTAGAATTTTTAGTTTCTATTATTGATCTTGATAATTAATTGCTATTGTATTTGTTACATAATTTTCTTGGGATTTTATCAACTCTAAGTGTTATGGACCTTTTCGGTGGGAGTTCAGCCACTGAGAATCATTGTGGTTAAAAATCCTGAGAAAACTAGGGAGGAAACGAACCATGAAAAGAAATAGTGCATTATATATCGGCATGACCGCATTTGCTGTATTAGCCGTACTATGCATGAGTGCAGCTGCTTGCTGGGTTTGTGGCACTTTAGACCCCAGCCTTTGGACAAAGATAGAGAATAAGAAACCAGGAGATAAAATAACAGTCTCTGTTCCAGCCCAAGCCGGAATGACATACTCGTTTGTACAACACGTAAAGCAAGGGTTGAGGATAACGAGCACCGTCTTAACACCATCAGACCCAAATAAGCCCAATGAGGTACTAGTCACTGTGCCTGACGCCTGCAATATAGAGATGGGCATTGTTGTAACCATATCAAATCCGAATGATGCCACTTGTACTAGGGCCAAATGCATATGGTTCGAGGTTCCATGCCCAACGTGCCCAACTCTACCAAGCTTCTGTGAAGGCAAGGCTACACAAGCCCAAATTGCCGCATGGGACGTTCCAGGCTACTCGGAGACTTGGAAGATAAATGGAAACACATTTGATCCAGCCACTTTGAATACCTTAGCTGACGGCGCTTACAATGCTCATATGTTCATCGGCACAAAAGACGTATGCAATAAAGATTTCACAGTGTATGCAATGCCCGATGACTTTACCATATCGGCAACACCAGTCTAATTTCGATCAGCATTGAAGCGGAAAACTCCGCTTCAACTCCAATTTTTTTGGTTCATATATAAAATCGCTTTCATCTGGTCTCATTGCCTGGATGATGTCCTGCTGGATTACGTGACTTGCCCTATATATGGGTATGATAAGACCAAGATAAACTGAAATCGCTATCTTTAGTGATAGTGGATTGCTAATTTTTTAGAGCATCTTATATTATCCATGGGGCAGTCGACGGATCCCTCCAATTCCTGTCGGCTGCCTCAATAATCTCACTCGCGGATTGACCTAAGGGCCAAAGACAAAGGGAAATAGGGCTAGGAACCAGTGAAATCACAACAATTGACACAATCAGAACCATTTATTTCATTGCACCCATCCAGCCTAGAGTCCGCACCATTACCGCCATACCATTTGCAGCCCGTCAACACTCGTTCCTTATTCGATCCTCTCACAAGGACTATCAATTCAGGTTTCACCCAATCGTTCTTCATAATATATCTCCTTTGCAAATCCCCTAAAATTTCTGCTACAAAAAAACAATAATTTTCCTACGCCGATACATCAAACAGCCCCTCGCGAAGCTCCTGGATCTCGCTCTGTATGCGATCGAACTTCATTTTTAGCTCGGTGCCTCTATCGGTAGTTTTATAAATGACTCTTGAGCCAGCGGTCATCTTTTCGACCAGGCCATTGCTAATTAGCCTATCCAGATAACGGTCCACTCTCTCGGAATTGAGGTTTGCCTGATAGACTATTTTGGTCTTCCCTGCCCCGCCTTCACATATGTCCAAGATTTTAGATATGATTAGCTCTTCGCTGCGCCGCTTGGCTCCCATTTTTAGCTCCCTCCAGCCTTAAGTTCAGGTTTTGAAATATATATTGCTAATCCATATTTTAGATTAATTTTCTTATCCACGTTAATATCCATATTACAATTAGACATTTAAAATGTATAGAAATAATGGTTCTCTCCTTAGTTTAGTACTTCTAATCAGTGAAAAATAAAAATGCACATTTTTTTCCTATTTATTTTAAGTATATTGATTATTTCTTATACGATTATAAAATAGCCTGGTAATTTGCTTCTAATTTGATTAATGCTATAATTGTAGAGACTAAATTGCAATTAGCGCTATACGATGGCTCTATGAGTTAGCGTATTTGAAGAACGGAATATCTAGGGCCCGAAGGCATATCGCCGAAAATGCAATCTAGGCTGTGGTTTCAAGTAGTATCCCATGAAGCTCTTCCATCTCGCTCTGGAGGTTCTCAAATTTTTTCCTGAGTATCATGCCCTTATTCGTAGTTTTATAAAATGACCTAGAACCCTGCGGTATCTTATCAATTAGCCCCTTGTTGATCAAGTTATCGAGATAGTGGTTGACCCTCACTGAGTTGAGATTTGCCTGATAGACTATCTTAGTTTTCCCGGCCCCCTCTTCACAAATATAGAGTATTTGAGATATAATTAAATCCTCGCTGCGTCTCTTTGTCATCAAGAGCTTACCTCCTTGAGATTATATATTAGCACCTTAATTCTGGACTTCTGGTTCATATTTTGAGTCAATATTGCTCATTATTAGCAATAATTAATATACCAATTGTCCCTTTAAAAATTATCGAAATAATATTCCGGTTTTTCAATCAGGATCTGAAGCTATTGAATTTAATTAAGAATATAGCTTCAAATACATATTATTTTTATGGGTCAGGAATTACACCTACCAATATTAATTAATATTTTAATTTAAAATTAGCTATTTTTGATACATTAGAAGGAACATGTAAAGGGAAAAAGACTAGACAGTATTCTTTTAAGAGTATGTGATAACTAATTTTAATATCTTAAAGAATACTTTAATTATGTTTAATACTTTAATTACATATAATGCGCTCTGTTAATGCTGTAATTTCTAAAACACTTCCTTATATTTCCAAGAAATGTTTCTCTGTGCGAATTGTCAAATAGCTCAGACCTCCATAAAAGGCCAAGATAATATCGAGAGTAATGCGAGGAAAATCAAAGGATTTGCTAATATGCAAAACAATCCTCAGCCCTCTGCAAGAATCTCGAAGTACCTCTTGATTATCTCTTTATTTTGCGGCGGAAGGCTCTCGATGTAAAGCTCTGACGGCACTGCCGTCACATCCTCTGCCTGCGACTGCTGAAAGAGGCGATCTGTAGACTCCGTGCCCCTCGGCCTGGATCCCGTCCCAATTCCGGGATACAGCATGAGTTCCATTTTCTCCTCATTTAGAACTGCAAGAGAAGGCTTGCCATAGATATTTCCCGATAGATTGGGCGACGGCGATGGCTCCCGGGGCGTGTCGTTTTGGAATAGGTCCAAGGCATTGTCCCTCAGGTCTGTCAGCGATTGGAAATCCGAGGGAGTTATATCTGCGCTGATCTGGCTCTGAGCTAAAAATATGGTCGCTCCAGCCAGGATGACGACAGTTCCAGCTCGAATATTTATCTGCTTCCATTTCAGGATCTCAGATGGTTTCACCTTGGATAGGGATTCCCTGAGATCCTCGGCGAGCCTTTGCATGGGCAGGGATTTTGCATCGCGATTGTCGCAGGCTGTCTTCGCCTTCTCAGACAACTCCGGATCTAATAAGCCAAATATATCAGACCTCTTCATCCCCCTTATCATGGTCGCGCCCAGCACACCAATGATCAACGAGAGAATGGCTGGAGAGTAGGCGAGGGGCAGAAAATCCTGCCAGTAATAATGCGTAAAGGCCGGAAGGCCTAGCAGAAGCGCGGCGGCATAAAGCGAAATGGAGATGATGGCAGCGTTTAGCACCCATATCGTGCTCTCAAACCGACTATATGCAGCCTTGATCCTATTTAAGTAAGCGATAAACTCATAAGAGCTATTCACAATAATTATCTATGAGGTCCAAATAAATAGTTTCCGGGCTTGAACGCTATGCCGTTATAAATGCATGCGCCGTCAAATCAGTTAACTAATTTGACCTTGCAATGGCCATCATAGCCTGTGTCGCGAAGGTTGACCTATCTTATAGTGCAGCAGTTGATTGCTGAGCAGAATATGCTGTGCATAAAGCGCTATCAAATATCCATATCAAGATTACTGAAGCGCCATCTATAAATACTACTGTCTTATTAGTAGGGGAGGCCGATGCGATGCGGTCTGAGGGGGTAAGTTCGCGCCCTAATGCCTAGCGGCTATATGGCCAAGAACTGAATCCTCAATAACCAATGCTGACGTCGTCATTGAGCCAATTAGCCTAATCGTCCGCGAACCTTTCGGCCCGCGAGGGCAAAAAATGGTTTAGGGGATGAGAAAGCTTTATATACCAAGTGTGCCTACGTATATGGGCCGGTGTGCGGGGCTTGCGAGGTGAAGTCAGCCCCTCGAAAGAGGGTCCTG